>JBBIIG010000012.1:63400-90236 GCA_037446635.1 bacterium | reverse complement strand
AATAGATTTTTCTATTCTTTATATTTTTTTTTTAAATTTAATAAAATTTTCAAATTAATTTTATTTTTTTTTTTTTTTTAAAAAAAAAAAAAAAAAAAACCGATTCGCAAGAAAAAATTTGATTGTCGTGAAAAATTTTTGATTGCTTAGTACTCCATTTCAAAAATCCTTGTAGGGTATCCGTAGTCCCGACCCGTTGTGGGTCGATGTTTTAGCACTAAATTTAGCCTTCAATAACAGCCGCCCAAAAGGGGGTGGGGACTACAACCCTACACATAATTGTGAAATGGAGTACTTAGTTTGACCGTTGCAAGGTATGGGGAGGGTCATTAATCTCTTTTTCTCCAGCCACTTCCCACTTGACTCTTCATGACTTTAACCTCCCAGTTTCTTCCCGGCTTTCTTTCTTGACTTTTAGCCGATTTTTCGCTATTTTGCCCTCGCATTTTTTAGCAATGAAGGCGGACGTGAGCCTTTATTTTTTATTCGCTTAGAGAATCGTTCGAGGCAAATATGGCAAAGAAATACCAGAACTTCATCGCTGCCAAATGGGTGGATGCCAAGAGCGGCGAGACCTTCGAAAACCGCAATCCCGCCAACTGGGAAGAGGTGGTTGGCCTCTTCCCCAATTCCAGTAAAGAAGACGTCGATGCGGCGGTGAAGTCGGCGCGCGAGGCCTTTGACGCGTGGCGGCTGACGCCGGCGCCCAAACGCGGCGACATCATCCGCAAAGCCGGCGACCTCATGGTCGCCCGCAAAGAGGAACTCGCTCGCAACATGACCCGCGAGATGGGCAAGGTGCTCGACGAAACCCGCGGGGACGTGCAAGAGGGCATCGACACCGCCTACTACGCGGCCAGCGAAGGCCGCCGCCTTTTCGGCCACACCGTTCCTTCCGAGCTTCCCAATAAATTCAACATGAGCCTGCGCATGCCCATCGGCGTGGCGGGCATCATCACCCCGTGGAATTTTCCCATGGCCATTCCCACGTGGAAGATTTTCCCGGCGCTGGTGTGTGGCAATTGCGTGGTGTTTAAACCGGCGTCGGACACGCCGCTCACTGCCACGGCGTTCGTCGAAATTTTACTCGAAGCCGGCGTGCCGCCGAAAGTGGTGAACCTCGTGCACGGCGGCGGAAGTCGTGTAGGCATTCCGTTGGTAGAGCATCCCGAAGTGAATTTAATTTCATTCACCGGCTCCACCGGCGTGGGCAAAACTATTTCCAAAATTGCCAGCGATTCGCTCAAGCGGGTGTCGCTGGAATTGGGCGGCAAAAACGCGCAAATCGTGATGGAAGACGCCGACCTTGAGCTGGCGCTGGAGGGTGTGTTGTGGGGCGCGTTCGGCACCACCGGACAGCGCTGCACCGCGACCAGCCGCTTGATTCTGCACGAACCGATTTATAAGAAATTCATGGACATGCTTGTCTCCGCGGCGGAAGGTTTGAAATTGGGAGATGGCTTGAAATCCGGCACGAACGTCGGGCCGCTTATCAACAAAGGCCAACGCGATACGGTGGAGGAATACGTAGAAATCGGCAAAAAAGAAGGCGCGACGCTGGTGACCGGCGGCCAAATTTATGATGAGGGTGAATGCAAGAACGGCTGGTTTTATAAACCCACCATCTTCACGGACGTGACACCGGAGATGCGCATTGCCAAAGAAGAGATTTTTGGGCCAGTGCTGTCGGTGCTGCGAGTGAAAACCTTCGACGAAGCCATCAAAGTTTTGAATAATACGAAATACGGCCTCTCGTCTTCCATTTACACCCGCGATGTCAATCAGGCCTTCAAAGCCATCCGCGATATCGAAGCCGGCATCACGTACATCAACGGGCCGACCATCGGCGCGGAGGCGCACATGCCGTTTGGCGGCGTGAAGGAAACCGGCAACGGTCACCGCGAAGGCGGCTGGACGGTCTATGAATTTTTCAGCGAAACCAAAACCGTGTTCGTGGATTTTTCGGGGAAATTGCAGCGGGCACAGATTGATAATTATTAGCTGAAAAATCTTGAAATCTGGCCTGTTTTTTACGACAACGATCTTTGCTGGTATCACGGGGAGTAATGGAGTTTTGGAGTGTCGGCCGAGCCGATCCGCTTTGGCGGGAATGGCAGCGCTTCGATTTTTTTGAGAGGTGATAACAAATGGTTACTATTACGTTCCCGGACCGCGAAACGGAAAAGCGCGCTCTTGGTTTTTAAGGGCAAGTTATGCCCAGAAAAATTCGAGAACTGATTAGAGACCTTGAAGTAGCAGGATTTGTCAATCGGGGAGGAAAAGGTAGTCACAGAAATTTGTACACCCGAAAGTTATGAAACCAATTACCATATGAGGCAATTTGGGAGATGATGCCAAACCCTATCAGGAGAAAGCCGTTTAAGGCTGCAATAAAGGAATCGAAGAAATGAAAGAGAGTGCAAGATACGTCAAAATGGTTGGCTGGTCGGAAGAAGATCAATGCTTTGTTGGAAGCTGTCCCGATTTGTTTTATGGCGGCTGCCATGGCGATGATGAAAAAGAAGTGTTTGCTGAATTATGCGAGATGGTTGAGGAAACCATCGAGCTTTATAAACAAGATGGAAAGCCTTTGCCCGCGCCAACCGCCACCGAGAACTATGCTAACAAGTTGTTGAATTTTAGCGAAGTGTGAATGGAAATTGTTAGGAATTTTATATGTCTCGACTCACCCCCGACCAAGTTTACCCCATCCTCAAAAAGCACATCCTCGTCGATGGCTTCAAAGAGTTAGTCATCGATCTGCGCAAAAGCGAGGGTAGCTACATTTACGACGCCCTGCACCAGCGCCGCTATCTCGACTTTTTCAGCTTCTTTGCCACCGCACCCATCGGTCACAATCATCCCGAAATGCGCTCCGAGGAATTCAAAGAAAAAGTTTTGAACGTCGCCATTATGAAGCCGTCGAATTCCGATTTCTACACCATCGAGATGGCGGAGTTTGTGCAAGCGTTTGAGCGCCATGCCATTCCGCCGGGCTTGCCCTATATGTTCCTGATCGACGGCGGCGCGCTGGCCGTGGAAAACGCGCTCAAAGCCGCGTTCGATTGGAAGGTGCGCAAAAATTTCAAAAAAGGACTAAAGGAAGAAAAAGGCCATCAGGTCATTCATTTCAAACAGGCGTTTCACGGCCGCAGCGGCTACACGCTGTCGCTCACCAACACCGCCGATCCCCGCAAGATTAAATACTTCCCCAAATTCAACTGGCCGCGCATCACCAACCCCAAAATCACGTTTCCGTTGAACGAAGAAAATCTCGCGAAAGTGGAGGCGTTGGAACGGCAGGCGGTGCAGGAAATCCAAGACGCCCTTCACACCCACGGCGACGACATCGCCGCGATGATCATCGAGCCAATTCAGGGTGAAGGCGGCGATAACCACTTCCGCGCCGAATTCTTGCGGCAACTGCGGACACTGGCCGACGAAAACGACATCATGCTGATTTTCGACGAGGTGCAAACCGGCGTGGGACTGACCGGCAAAATGTGGTGCCACCAGCATTTCGGCGTCGAGCCGGACCTGATGTCGTTCGGCAAAAAAACTCAAGTGTGCGGTTTCCTCTGCAGCCGCCGTATCGATGAAGTCGAAGACAATGTTTTCCACGAGGCCAGCCGCATCAACTCCACCTGGGGCGGTAATTTGATGGACATGGTGCGCTTCCACAAATATCTCGAAATCATCGTCAATGAGAATTTGGTGGACAACGCTCGGGTTCTGGGCGAATATTTTTTGGGCGAATTGAAAAAATTAGAGGGCGAATTTGAGGGAAGCGTTTCCCAGGTGCGCGGACGCGGTTTCATGGTGGCGTTCGACTTGCCGGATGAAAAAATCCGCACAGAATTGCTGAACACGCTTTTCAAAAACGGCTTGATTGCGTTGAGCTGCGGACCGCGTTCGGTGCGCTTTCGTCCGGCGCTGAATATCACCCGCGAGGTGATCGATGAGGCGATGGAGATCATCCGCACAAGTCTCAAGCAGGTTTTGAGCGGCGGGAAAAAATCGCCGGCGACTCATGAAGATGGCGGCAAGTTCGAATATTAAAGAGAAGATTATTATCTCACCGGCCAAACATTTTTTGAAAGAAAGCCTCGATGGCAAAAGTGCCAGTTATGACACAGCATCAAAAAAACGGTGAGCGCTGTCCAATGTGTGGACAAGGTACGACGCATATCATAAAACTGGATTACAAAATCAAGGATGAACATGGAAGGGAGTTTGTAGTTCCGGATCTTGAAGTTGAAGAATGCGATTTGTGCGGTGAGCAAATTTTCAATATGGAGGCGGTGCGCAAAGCCCGTCAGGTAATGGGAACAGCGGAGAAATTGTCGATTCGCCTGAAGCCCGATCTTCGCGCGAGGCTTATCAACCGTGCTAAAAGAAGCAAACGCTCACTTAATGAAGAAGTGCAACTTTTGATAGAGGAAAGCCTGCGCGAGGCAAAATAAATGAATGAGCCGCCAGTACGAAAACAAAATTCAGACTTTGAAGGACGAGGAAGATGACTTACCCGCTGGCACCCTGTACATCGTCAGTACCCCCATTGGCAATTTGAAGGACATCACCTTTCGCGCCATCGATGTTTTGTCAAAAGTTGATTTGATTGCAGCCGAAGATACGCGTCGTACTCGAATTCTATTGACCCATTATAATCTGACAACCCCGACCACCAGCTATTTCGATTTCAACAAAGAGAAAAAAATACCTGAGCTGATCAATCGACTAAAAGCGGGTGAGAGAATTGCGCTGGTGGCGGACGCGGGCACGCCGGGAATTTCTGACCCGGGCTACGAGCTCATCGCCGCGTGCGTTGAAAACAATCTGGCGGTTGATGTTATCCCAGGGGTCGCCGCGTTTGTGCCGGCTTTGAATTTGTCCAGCCTGCCCACCGATCGTTTCGTCTTCGAAGGCTTTCTTCCCAGAAAGAAGGGGCGAAAAACACGCATTGCTTCGCTCAAGGATGACCCCCGCACGCTCATTTTCTATGAATCGCCTCATCGTCTGCAGAGGACGCTGGCAGATTTGGCGGAGGCGTTTGGCGACCGCCGCGCCGCGCTGGTCAAAGAAGTCACCAAGAAATTCCAAACGGTTTATCGTGGGACCCTGAGCGAGCTGCTGTCGAAACTATCAACTATCACGCTGAAAGGCGAATTCGTCATCGTAGTAGCCGGGAAAGGAAAATAGGAGGAGAGAAACGTGCCCACACTCAACATCTTTAAATGGAAAATTAATATTCTGCCGGAGGGCATCAAAAACTGGTATCTCAACTTGATTAAGCCGGCGGTGGATTTTTTTATCCGCCTGGAATTGAACCCGAATTTTTTTACCACCATCGGCTTCATCCTCACCATCGGGGCGGCGGTTTTGTTTGCGGTGGGGCAACTGGTGATCGGCGGCGTGATTGTGCTGTTGGCCGGCACCTTTGATATTATCGATTGCAAAGTCGCCCGCGCCACCAACCGCGTCACCAAATTCGGCGCGCTGTACGACTCCACCCTCGATCGCTACGCCGAGGTGATCATGTTTTTTGGGCTGGCGTTTTATTTTGTGAAAGAAGATATGTTTCTGACCTCCGTGGCGGTGTCGTTTGCATTAGGCGGCTCGATGATGGTGAGCTACGTGCGCGCGCGCGCCGAGGCGCTGGGCTTTCAGTGCAAAGTGGGCATCATGCAGCGCCCGGAGCGCATCGTGTATATTGGCTTTGGGGCCATTCTTTCCTTCATCAAAATTTGGCAGTTTGATCACCCCACTCTGGTTTTCGCTATTGGACTGATTGCGGTTTTCGCGAATGTGACAGCGGTGCAGCGGATTTACCACGTGTGGGCGACGGAAAACGGCAAAAAACGAGAACGGCTGAGCGAGGTGGAGTTGGATAGAGTGTGAAATTGAAATCAAACGAAGCTAGAAAAGTTATGATGCAGTCCACCAAAATTTTATCTATATTCCTTATGGGGGCACTAATAAGCTGTAAGGGGGATAAAACCGTAACACCGCCACCACCGCCAGAACCGCACTTGGTAACCTTTCAGGGCCAGGCGTTTTTGGACGGCCAGCCCAAACCGGTGAACGCCCTGAATTTACCGTTGCACTATGACATTCAGATTATCTCTTACCTGCCTGGTGATACGGCCTCGTATGATACGGTATATACGGATAGTAGCGGGGTTTACATCTCCACCAGGCTTAGATATGATGGTACATATACCATTCTTTCCCAATATCCCTATTATCGTACTGATTCCGTACGGGTAGAGGTGAAGAATGGGCAAGTTATCGGTGGCCTACCCGACCTGCACTCGCAGAGGTTGTTAAAGATGGAGATTTTTCCAGATTCCACCGTTTACCATTCACTGCAGAGCGAGATGTTTTTCCAAATAATTATGACCAACCTTAACTGTGATTCCACCATTTGGATTTTCCCTTGTGATGGTCCTGAGGTGTCGCCTAAACCAGGGGCCGTAGCCGTACCGACTGATTATGCCCAGATTATCGTACCTAAGGAGGAGGTGTATAATTGGTTTTCGGCCTTCGATCCCAATGAAACCGCTTCGGGTTGCCTGCCAGCTTGCCAGCATCATCGCACGGGCGTCACGCGTCTCCTCATTAATTTTTATGATCGACGACGAAATAAAAGTCCTGAAACCGGCACCTATTACCTTTACGTTTATGGTCAGAACTGGCCCCGAGCTTCCTGGTATCCTCATTATGGCAAGGTGAGACATTGGTATTTTAAGGTGTGTGAACCCACCTTGGTAGAAGTCAAACTTGAATAAAAATATTCTATTATTCTATTTGGAAAGGAGGGTGTTACCATGGCAAGATTTCTTATTTTGACCGTCATTATTTTCAACATCTCACTGAGCTTCCTTGAGGCACAGGCGCAGGAGGTGTTTGTGGCGTCGTTTAAAGGCGAGACCGCGATTACCTATAAACCTACTGATCCTAAGATTATAGTTGCGGGTTCCAACGATTATGCTGGAACCATTCCCCGTAGTGCCTCTCATCGCACGTTGAATGGCGGACACACCTCATCGGATTGGTTGACTGTTACATTACCCCTGCCTAGTGGCAAAACAGATTCAGCTGATCCCACGGTTGATTATGATGCTAATGGGAATGTCTATTTTTGCTTTACTGCATTTAATGTAGACGCTGCGTTAAATCCCATTGAAGGCGCCATTTATGTTGCTAAATCCACAAATAACGGCCAGAGTTGGGGCACGCCGGTTACAGTGCATGAACCGAATGGCGACCATGATGATAAACCGTGGATGATCGTCGACCGCAGCCGCACACCCAATCGCATTTACGTGGCCTGGACGATACGGAAAAGCAACGGAGTTGGCGAACTGTGGTTTTCCTATTCGACCGATGGCGGAGCTTCTTTTCCTTCCTCCAATAGACAGAGATTAAGGACCGGTGCACCGGATGCTTCCAATTTTGTGCCACGCAATCATGGCGTGGCGATGGCGGTCAAGCCTACAGGAACCAACCAACCACTATACGTTGTCTGGGTGGAAGATTGGCTCAAGAGTACAGTGGTCAGAAATGATAACTCAACAATATTCGTCAGGAAGTCAAACGACGGCGGCGTGACATTCCAATCTGAGATCGCGATCAAATCTAATTTCAATTCTGCCTTCGATAGAACTCGAATTGGCAGCTTTCGCTATAACAGTTTTCCCAGCATTGCCGTTAATCCCGTTACAGGTGGGTATATTCATCTAGCCTGGTGCGAGTGGGAAAATGGCACTACCTTGCGGATTCATACCAAACGGTCTACGGATGGTAGCAGTTGGACAACTGAAAAAACCCTATCCCCTCCCATTTCAAGTACTGAGCAGTGGTCGCCGTTTGTAACCATTAACAATTCGGGTAAAGTTTTCATTAGTTTTTACAATTTTGATATTTCCTCAAACGCTCATCTCTTCAGCCAATCTTCTGCCGATAATGGCACCAACTATGGCGTCAGTTATCCCCACAGCACGGTGAGTTCCAATGCTCAGAACGGCAAAAATGTCACCGATTACATCGGTGCGATTGCGCCCGGCGCAAACCCGGCGCCTACCGCAGCGTGGATGGACTTCCGCAACGGCGCCGCAGGCAGCCCCCGCGGCGATGTTTTCATTGATCAAAAAGGGCATCGTACTTCTAACGTGGTGTCGGCGCTTTCTGCCAACAGCCAGCGCAAACTGGTGACTAACCAAACTGGTACGCAGTATCATCTGATTTACGAATCCAACGGCGAAATCTGGTATACCAAAAGCACCGATGAGGGTAGCACCTGGTCGGTGGAGGAGCTCGTCAGTGCCGGCAGCATCAAGGGCAAAGGGTTTCCGGCTATTGCCATTAATCAAAATAACGGTTATCTTTATGCCTGTTGGCAGCGCGATCTGGGCAACGGCTCCTACGAGATTTATTTCTCCAGAAGAACCACTTCATGGAGTTCTCCGGTGCTGGTTGCCACCGTGTCACCCCCAAGCGGCACCAAACCGCAGCCAGTCATCACCATCAAACGCTCCAGCGACGCCAATGGCGCCTTCAACAAGCTTCTGGTTATGTATATCTCCAGCAGCAACTCATTACGCTACAAAACCTCTACCAATGAAGGCAGCACTTGGTCAACTGAACAAACGCTGAATGCTTCCGGCCGTTTTCGACCGAGTGTGACGCAGCCCTGGGGCCTAACTGCAAGCGCCAATCGCATAAATGTTATTTCCGACACGGGTTTGAAAATGTATACCCGGCGCTATATCACCAATTTTCCGTCGCCTCCAGATCCGGAAGGCTGGTTTGATTATTGGGACAGTGAGGAGTTAGTACAAGGAAGCAGCGACCCCTCCTATTTATCGGTAATCAACGGCCAGGTGAGCATCGATTTTATTCAATTGCTGGATGTCGTCTGGGAGTTAGATCAAAACCTCGGTCAGGGTCCTATCGACGCAGTTTGCTATCAACGGAAATCTTACTATACCGGGCAATGGTCGGCCATGCAGGAATTTGTCGGAAGCAATTTTCAGAAACCGACTATTACAACCTTAAGTTCTCAAAATCTGGTATTAGTTTGGAGCAACGGGGTTGATGTTTATCAAGCCAAGTATACTTACAGCACCAATAGTTGGTCCGGAGCATCTAATTTAGGGAGCGGAGTTGATCCGCAAATTTCCACCAGCGGTGGCGCGTATACGCCCTCCAAGGCTAAGTATATCTTTCGCAATGGCTCCACTTTCCCTTATGCGCTGAATATTCAAAGCGGTCCGGCTTTTCAGAAAGTAGCGGAAGGCGAGGGGTCTTTATCCGAAACCTATGCCCGCCGCATTTCCATCAGCGATACGTTAACCGGCGCCGGCTTTCTGGTGGAACTGGAAATCCCGAAAGTGAAGAGCACCAACGGCGATTTGTACGAACTTCCTTTTGTGGTCACCAATGACACGCTGCTTAATCTCTCGCTCGATAATTTAGCAGGCTATCTCAGCACGCAAAGCGGCACTCTACCCCTGGAGGCCGACAGCCTGATCTTAGACGTTAAAATTCATTCCCAAAATGCGGCTTCGCTTAAAGAATCGCGTAATGCAGCGCTCGTTCCACGTCTGAAAATTAAGGCCGAACAAGTACCAGCCTTGACTCAAACAATAGACCTGCCGAATCTTGACCAGACCCCAATTTTAGCCATGCGAAAAAGTGTGGGCCTACAAACGCTAAAAGGGCAACCGGTGCGATTGGAGTTTGAAGTGGCGGGGTTGAACAAAACACGTCCCAACCTGATACCGGTTTTGACGCACGTACATTACTTAGAAAAAGCCCCTGCTTTAACCAAAGGAACTTTGGACAATCTCGGAACGCTGGTGGAAATTCCACAAGAATTCGGCCTCGAACAAAATTATCCCAATCCCTTTAATCCCAGCACAGTGATTCGCTACGCCATTCCAAAATCCAGTTTAGTGACGCTGCGCATCTTTAATTTACGTGGTCAGGAAATCGCAACTCTGGTGGAAAAAGAGCATCTGGCAGGCCACTACGAAGCACAGTGGGACGGTCGCGACCATCGCGGTCAGCCGGTGGCAGCAGGTATGTACTTTTATCAATTGACGGCGGGTGATTTTCGTCAAGTGAAACGCATGGTTATGGTTAAATAACCCAAACGGTTTCTCATATTTTTAAACACAAATTCCAATTCAAATAGAAATCATTAAGGAGAACAGAATGAATAAAAAAGAGATTCGCATTACAGAACCGAAAGGTAAATTGGGAGTATTGTTGCCGGGTCTGGGCGCCGTGAGCACGACGTTCATCGCCGGCGTGGAGGCGGTGCGCAAAGGCATCGCCCAGCCCATTGGCTCGCTTACCCAAATGGGCACCATTCGCCTGGGCAAGCGCACGGAAAATCGCGTCCCGAAAGTGAAGGATTTTGTGCCGCTGGCGGATTTGAAGGACATCGTCTTTGGCGGCTGGGATATTTTTGAGGACAATTGTTACGAATCGGCCGTGAACGCGGGCGTGCTCGAGAAAACCCTGCTCGATCAAGTCAAGCCCGAGCTGCAAGCCATCCGCCCGTGGCAAGCCGCCTTCGATCAAAAATATGTCAAAAAGTTGACGGGCAAAAACGTCAAGCCCGGAAGCAACAAGTGGGACTGGATGGAAGGCATCCGGCAGGACATCCAGAATTTCAAGCGCGAGCACAACCTCGAGCGCCTGGCCATGGTGTGGTGCGGCAGCACCGAAGTGTTCATGAAACCCGATGATCCGGTTTATAACGATCTCGCCGCCTTTGAAAAAGCCATGAAAGACAATCACCCGGCCATTGCGCCCAGCATGTTGTACGCCTATGCCGCCATCGCCGAGGGCGTGCCCTACGCCAACGGCGCCCCCAATTTGTCGGTGGATTTTCCGGCGATGATCGAGTTCGCCAAAAAGAAGGGCGTGCCAATTTGCGGCAAAGATTTCAAAACCGGACAAACGTTGATGAAAACCATCCTCGCCCCCGGACTCAAAGCCCGCTACCTCGGCCTCTCCGGCTGGTTCTCCACCAACATTCTCGGCAACCGTGATGGCGAGGTGCTGGATGATCCGGAGTCCTTCAAAACCAAAGAAGTGAGCAAGTTAGGCGTGCTCGAATACATCTTGCAGCCGAATCTCTACCCGGAGCTCTACGGCAACATGTTCCACAAAGTGCGCATCAACTACTATCCCCCGCGCGGGGACAACAAAGAGGGCTGGGACAACATCGACATTTTCGGCTGGTTGGGCTACCCCATGCAGATTAAAGTCGATTTCCTCTGCCGCGACAGCATCTTGGCAGCGCCAATTGTGCTGGATTTAGTTTTGTTTCTCGATTTGGCGGCGCGCGCGGGTATGAAAGGAATTCAGGAGTGGCTATCGTTTTATTTCAAAAGCCCAATGACGGCCCCGGATGTTTATCCGGAACACGACCTCTTCATCCAGTTGATGAAACTCAAAAACACGCTCCGTTATATGAAGGGCGAAGATTTGATCACCCACCTCGGGTTGGAATATTACGATTGAGGAATTTTGGCTGAAAAGTCTCCACTCAAAACCGTACTCAAGACTTCCCTGCCGGCGGTGATCGACCTGTCGTCGCAGACGTTCATGTGGACCATCGAGGCCATCCTGATTGGCAAGATTAGCGCCGCGGCGTTTGGCGGAGTTGGCATGGCGGTACAAATAATCATTGTCGTACTGACGGTACTATTGACGTTCATTGTCGGCAGTTCGGTGATCATCAACCGCTATTTAGGGGCGAGGAATTCCTGGGAAGCCAACCACATTCTCGGCCAGGCGCTGATGCTGGGGATTATTTTATCGTGCTTGATTGCGTTGGGTTGGTACTTCGGCGCCACGCAAGCCTTCAAGCTCATCCGCGAGGGGGGATCGTCGGAGGCGAGGGAGGCCGGCGTTGTTTATCTCAAAACCGTGGCGCTGTTTGCGCCGCTGGTGTTGACAAATTTTGTGGCGCTGGGAATTTTGCGCGGCGCCGGCGACACCCGCTATGCCATGATGATCAACCTTTCGGTCAACACGCTCAATTTGATCCTCGCGCCAATTCTGATTTTCGGCTGGTTGGGAGTTCCGCGCTTGGAGGTGCGCGGCGCTGCCATTGCCATGGGTATTGCGCATTCGCTGGGGTTCTTTGCAACGTTCTATTTGCTGCGCAGCCGCAAATCCGTGCTCTTTCTTTCATTCCGCGAATTGACCACGCCCAACCTCAAAACCGTGAAACGGCTTTTCAACGCCGGACTGCCGACGACCATCGAACAGTTGGTGTGGGCGTTCGGACAACTTGTGGTCACCGGCTACGCGGCGGTGATTGGCATCACGGTGCTGGCAACGCATCAAGTGTTTCTGAGAATCCAAGCTATCCTTTCCATGTTTTACATGGGGTTTGGAATCGGCGCGATGACTTTGGTGGGTAAAAATTTAGGCGCCGACGATCGCACCGCGGCCCAGAAAACCGCGTACACCGCCAGCGCTGTGGTGGCGGTATTTGCCGGCGCGGTTTTTATTCTCATCGAGCTGTTTTCTAAACAACTGGTGACGCTGTTTACCTCCGAGCCGGAAGTCGTCACCCTGGGGGCAAAGGTGCTGACGGTGTTTGCGATGGTGCAGATTCCCAAAGCCATCGACGGCGTGCTCATCGGCAACTTGCGCGGCGCCGGCGATCTCAAATGGCTCATGTGGCTAACCATCTTCTCGGTTTTGGTGCTGGAGATTGGTTTGAACTGGATGCTGGTTTTTGTTTTCCAATTTTCGCTGATGGCATTGTGGCTGGTGCACTTCAGCGATGAGCTGCTGCGAACGCTGATCAATTATTGGCGGTTTAAAAGCGAGAAGTGGAAGTTTGTCAGTTTTTAAGATTATTGGTTGAATGTACATTTTCAGGAATTGACAATTCACCGTTAATAATTCACAATTAACAATTGCGATCGTCGGTTGTCCATTGTCAATTGTAAACGCTGAATTGCGAATGGTGAACGGTTATTATGAAAGGTTTTTTCATCACATTCGAGGGCATCGACTTCTCCGGCAAATCGCTGCAGGCAAAGCTTTTGACGGAGAAGCTGACGGAATTGCAGTTGCCGGTTTTCTTTCTGCGCGAGCCCGGCGGCGCCGAGATTCCGGAAAAAATCCGCGACCTTTTGCTGGACACCCGCCATCACGGCATGACGGCGCAAACCGAGGTGTTATTGTACTCCGCGGCGCGGGCGCAAATCGTGCGAGAGTGCATCGTTCCCAATTTAGCCGCCGGCAAGATTGTCATCTGCGATCGCTACTTCGATTCCACCACCGCCTATCAGGGCTACGGTCGAGAAATCGACTTGGAATTTATTCAAAAATTGCATAGTTTTGTCGTTCAAAACGTGATTCCCAATGTGACGTTTTTGATCGATTTAGAACCGAAAACCGCGCTGGAACGAAAAAAGCTAAGCAACACCGAGATGGATCGCCTGGAAAAGGAGAATCTGGAGTTTTATCAAAGAGTACGAAATGGCTATTTGCAAATCGCGCGCGCCGAGAAGCAGCGCTTCAAGATTATCGACGGCGCGCGGCCGGTTGAGGAAGTACATGAAGAAATATTTCAGCAGGTGAAAAATAAGTTGAAGTTGAAGTAGTTAAATTAGGGCGCGGATTTTCGCAGATGCGCGCAGATAAAAATCAGCGTTTGTCCGCGTCCGAAGAAAATGCGGCAAGTCCGCGTTACGGAGGTCGTTTATGTCCGCTAAAAAACAAATCTCAGCAATAATCGTCTTCACCATCGTTCTGGTCACGATCGGTGGCTGGCTGGCGAGTTTCGTCTCGGCCTACAGCCCGGACTACTACCATCAAATTCAGAAAAACATCGAGCTCTTCGGCCGCGTTTACCAGGAAATTTCCCGCAAGTACGTTGAGGAAATCGATCCCAACAAATTCATGCGTGCCGGCATCAACGGCATGCTTTCCACGCTCGACCCGTACACCGTCTTGGTTGAAGCAGAGGACAACGCCGAGCTACAGATTCTCTCCTCCGGCAAATACGGCGGACTGGGAATGCGCATCGGGCTGCGCAACGGCTGGCCGACGGTGGTGGAGCCGCCCTTCGACGGCACGCCAGCGCTGAAGGCCGGCATCCGCGAAGGCGACGTTATCATCGAGGTCGATGGCAAATCTACAAAGGGTATGAACATCAACCACGTGGCGGGACTTTTGCGCGGCGAAATCGGCAGCGAGATCTTTCTCAAAATTTCCCGCGAAGGGGAAGACCAGCCCATCGAGTTTCGCCTCATTCGCGCGGAAATTGTGGTGACCGACGTCGCGTATTCCGGCTTTATAAAAGATGGCATCGGCTACATCCGCCTGAGCCATTTTTCCCGCAACGCCGGCAACGACATTGAAAAAGCCATTCGCGAATTGAAAAAACAGGGCCTGAAATCGCTGATTCTCGATCTCCGTTCCAACCCCGGCGGCCTGTTGGAAGCCGCGGTCAGCGTCAGTGAAAATTTCATCGACAAAGGCAAACTCATCGTCTCCACGCAGGGACGCAACGGCAACGCGCTGCAAAAATACTACTCTGAAAAATCCCCTATTCTCGAAGACCTGCCGTTAGTGGTGCTGGTGAACGGCTTCAGTGCCTCCGCCGCGGAGATTGTGGCCGGCGCGGTGCAAGATCTGGATCGCGGGGTGCTGATTGGTTCCAACACTTTCGGCAAAGGACTGGTGCAGACCGTGATCCCCATCACCAACGAGTCGGCTTTGAAAGTCACCACCGCTAAATATCTCGTCCCCAGCGGACGCTCCATTCAGGATCCGCGAAGGTTTTTGAACGATGCGGATGATATTTTAGCGGAGGTTGAAAACGGCGAATCCGACAGCGCAAAAACCGTTGACGACTCGCTTAAAGCGCAAGACGGCGAAGTTTATTACACCGCGAACGGCCGCAAAGTGTACGCGTCTCATGGCATCACCCCCGATATTGTGATGGAAGATGCGCCGTTAAGTTCATTTGAAGTCCAACTGCTGCGGCAGACCAAGCTTTTTCAATTTGCGGTGATTTACGCCGCCAAGCATCCGGAATTGCCTCGCGGGTTTGAGGTGACTGAGGAAATGATTGAGGCATTCCGCCAGTTTTTGGAGGAGCAAAAATTTGAATACACCACACAGGCGGAATCGGCTCTGGAGGAGCTCAATAAGGTTATTGATCAAGAAGGATATTTAGCTTCCGTGTCGACGCCCCTCGAGGAAGTTCGCAAAATTGTTCTCGATCAAAAGCAGAAGGAATTCGATCGCAGCAAAGACTTCATCAAAGATCAACTGCGCCAGGAGATTTCCGCCAAAATGTGGGGCACCAGCGCGGAGGTGGAGGCAAGTTTTGGCGAGGACAAAGTCATTCAACGCGCAGTTGATGTGTTGAGCAACATCGATGGCTACTATGCTATTTTAGGGGTCAAGGAGTTGCCCAGGAAGAAGTAATATTATTGAAACATGACGTTATGCCAATTTTCTACGCAATCGGTGTCTATGTGCTGGCAATCAGTCATGCGTATGTTGGCACGGCATAAAAAGAGGTGATAGCAATGAAAATAAAATATGAAAATTCGACCCCAATTTTACTGTTTGTATAGTCTGTTAAAGGAGGTGAATGACATGAAAATGAAATTTAACATTACTGGATTGATAAGCAGGGTGGGGTTAATTTTTATTGCCATCTACGCATTGTGCACGGTAAATTTCTCGAGTTGTAATAACTCAATCACCGAGGCTGAACGAATTTCAGGCTTTTACAGGGCCACGACATTTACAGAACCTGGTGAGCATGATGGCGGAGTAGATATATTGGCTAACGGCGGGATACTTACAGCACGGTTATCGTCGAACTACGGAGTAGAAGGACGTATCGTCATTCCTGGAAATATTGGTTCTAATTTTGCCCCTGTCGATGTGAGTTATAGTGGGACCTATCGCGTAAATGACGACTCGTTACATTTTGAAGGCACCGAAACACCATTGGATTGGTCTGTTTTTATTATTTATGAACGCCGATTAGAAACACCTGATATGACGGGAAGAATGGCTCTGTTTAAGATAATATTGGAGAAACAATGAGAAGGTTGATTCGGTAAGGAGGTTAAACATGAGAAACAGGGTAGTCTTTTCATTGCTGACCTTAGTCATGATACTTTGCAACTTAGTTGCTTATGGCCAAATTCAGCGCTGTGGAACTCCTGACCCAAGTCAGGTAGTTTATGATAATCCGCTCTATAAAATCGGTACCAATATCACCATTCCTACAATTCTACACGTTATTTACGCCAGTGACGGTACCGGTAATGTCCCAGATTGGCAACTTCAAGCTCAAATTGACACCTTAAATGCAGCATACTCAAGAAATGGAACCAGATATTCATTTTATCTGGCTGGGGTAAGTAGGACCCAAAATAATAATTGGCGTAACATAACCAGAGGTTCGCAAGCAGAACTGGATATGACCAATGCGCTAGCTATCGATCCCAAGCATGCATTAAATATTTACATAACCGAGATAGGTCCACTGGGCTGGGTTATTAAATGGCCGTGGGATGTCGCCGAAACCTCTCGTCAGCACGGTGTAGTTCTAGACTACGGGTCCCTACCTGCTGGCTACATTACTAATTACAACGAAGGGGACACAGGGGTTCACGAGGTAGGCCATTATTTGGGGCTTTACCACACATTTCAGAACGGGTGCACTTCTCCGGGTGATGAGGTTGATGACACTCCATATCAACGCAATCCCACCAGTGGGTGTCCAAATTCTCGGGATACATGTCCGCAACCCGGTCTCGACCCCATTCACAATTACATGGATTACTCTACTGATCCATGTTTATATGAGTTTACCCCGGGCCAAAGCAGCCGAATGGATGCTATTGTAGGTCAATACAAGCCAAGTCTCGGAGGTACGACTTTATATTTTACTTCGGACTTTGCTATTCCAACTGGTAGGATTTGGAAATTCTACGTCAGCACGATCAAGTTTTCCACTGGAAAACGGATCACTACAAATGGTACGCTGAACGCTGATAATGTTATCTTCACAGCCAGCGGCGCCTCCTGGAACGGCATCTACTTCGCTTCTACTGGCAGCGGAACCTTGAAATATTGCACCCTGGATAAACTGACCGGTGGTTGGGCCAGTAGTGCTATTACGATTGCAGGCAGCAGCCCGTATTTCGAGAATTGCACCATTGATGTTCTCCCTGGCTCGTATGTGTTTGGCGTGTCTTCATCTGGTAGTGGCACTTCTTTCAACAATCCGATTTTTTACAAATGTACTGTGCGCAGCGCCTCCGGACCAACATTTCGTGCTACTGGCAGTTATGGATTTATCTCAATACATGATACGGATATCATTCATACCTCAACTTATCCGGCCGTTAGCGCTGAGAACTCCAGTCGCATTGAGTTTTGGATAGCCGGTGTGCCGCCGTACCTCGACGGAAAAAACAAAATCAAGGGTGGAAGGCTCTTTGCCAATGGCAATGCCAGAATCAAGGCCGGAGATGGCGCAGGTTCCACAAGCAATAATCACTTCTGCAATACAGCCGCGAATACCTTAGAAGTAGCCAGTGGCGGAACCATCTACGCCAAATATGACTATTGGCACAATGGCAGTGCGCCAACACAAATCATTAATGGCGGCACCATTTACTACAGCAACAATTTAGGGCCTTCCGATTGTTCGGATGTTCTAATGATGATCACAGGCACATCGAACGAATCTCAACCAAACCAAGTTTCGAGCGATGATTTGGAGCAAAAGCTCTTTGAGGCACTGAGTAAGTCCAGAGCGGGACTAACCGCGGAAGCGATTTCACTCTTTATCCAAATTATTGAAAGTAAGCAAATGCCTTTTGCCCACACAGCACTCCTGGAACTGGCCAGTTTATACAGAGAGACAGATCATGCATCGATTTCGACTTTCATTGAGCAACTAGCGAAGCAAGACGGGCAGCTAAAGGCCACGGCGATGAAGATGTTGGCCGACCTTTACTCACACCAAAATAAAACTGTCGAAGCTCTTAACTTATTGGATGAGATTCTCAGTTCCTATCCGGGTACTCCGGATGCTTTCTTCGCTCAACTCACTAAATTCGATCTGTACTTTGCTGAGCGTGAGTTTGACAAGGCAGAAGACATTCTCAATTCCATACAATCAAAAAGTGAAAACGAAGCGATTTCTGTTGCCGCCATTTGCCCAGCGGTGTTTATCTGTATCGGCTCGAAGCCAGTGGCAATGTAAAGTCTGGAAAGATAATTCTTCAAAAGTAGAAATTCAGAAATCAAACAACATTTGCTTCATGATAATTCACTGAGATTTTATGATTAAACATCGGAGGTAAAATGGCTGCAAAGTATGTTTATTTTTTTGGAGACGGCAAGGCCGAGGGGCGCGCCGACATGAAAAACCTGTTGGGTGGCAAAGGCGCCAACCTGGCCGAAATGTCCAACCTGGGCCTGCCGGTGCCGCCGGGTTTCACCATCACCACGGAGGTCTGCACCTACTACTACCAGAATAATCGCCGGCTCCCGGACGAGTTGAAGAAACAGGTCGAAGAAGCTCTCCAACAAGTCGAGAAGATTCTGGGCAAGAAATTTGGCCATCCGGAAAATCCGCTGCTATTTTCGGTGCGCTCCGGCGCCCGCAGTTCCATGCCTGGCATGATGGAAACCGTGCTCAACATCGGACTCACCAGCAAAACCATTCCGGGTCTCATCAAAAAAACCAACAACCCGCGCTTTGTGTACGATTCCTATCGCCGGCTCATCGCCATGTATAGCGACGTGGTGATGGAGAAAGCCGCCGGCGTGGAAGTTCAGGAAGGGAGGGGCGTGCGCCTGCAGCTCGAACATCTGCTCGAAGAGGTCAAACACAAAAAAGGCTACCAAAGCGACACCGATTTGACCGCCGAGGATTTGCAGGCGCTAACCGAGCGCATGAAAGTGAAGGTTAAAGAAGTGTTGGGCAAAGAATTTCCCGATGATGCCCACGAGCAGCTCTGGGGCGGCATTTCCGCGGTGTTTCAATCGTGGAACGGCAAGCGCGCCATCGCCTATCGCCGCATCGAAGGCATCCCGGATGATTGGGGCACCGCCGTCAACGTGCAGGCGATGGTGTTCGGCAACACCGGCGACAAGTCCGCCACCGGCGTCGCCTTCACCCGCGACCCCGGCACCGGCGAAAATTATTTCTACGGCGAGTGGCTGGTGAACGCCCAGGGTGAAGACGTGGTGGCGGGAATCCGCACGCCCAACGCCGTCAACATCAAATCCAAGAGCGACAACAATCGTCATCTCCCCTCGCTCGAAGAGGTGATGCCGGAGACCTACAAACAGTTGGAGGCCATCCGCACCAAACTCGAGACCCATTACAAAGACATGCAGGATTTGGAATTCACCATCGAGGATGGCAAACTCTGGATGCTGCAAACCCGCGTCGGCAAGCGCAACGGCATCGCCGCTACTCGCATGGCCGTGGAGATGCAGCGCGAAGGCCTCATCACCAAAGAGGTGGCCATCAGTCGCGTGAAGCCTTCTCAGTTGGATGAACTGCTGCACCCGATGGTCGATCCCAAAGCCGAAGCTTCGCACTCGCCCATCGCCAAAGGCTTGCCGGCCGGCCCCGGTGGCGCCACCGGCAAAATCGTCTTCACTGCGGACCTCGCCGAGCAGCTTGGCACCAAAGGCGAAAAAGTCATTCTCGTGCGCGAAGAAACCAGCCCGGAAGACGTGCACGGCATGAAGCCGGCGCAGGCCATTCTCACCTCCAAAGGCGGCATGACCAGTCACGCGGCGTTGGTGGCGCGCGGCTGGGGCAAGTGCTGCATCGTCGGCTGCGGCGATTTGTCGATCGATATGGAAAAGAAGGTCGCTTACTTTCGTGATAAGAAATTGAAAGAGGGCGACTGGATCACCCTCAACGGCACCAAAGGATTGATTTACGAAGGCCAGCTTCCCCTGGTCACCATCGACCCGGAGCGCAACGAATATTATAAGCAGCTCCTCACCTGGGCCGATGAAATCCGCCGGCTGAAAGTGCGCACCAACGCCGACACCCCCGCCGACGCCGCGGCCGCGGTCAAGTTTGGCGCCGAGGGCATTGGCCTGTGTCGCACCGAGCACATGTTCTTTGGCGAGCGCATCTGGGCTATGCGCGAGATGATCATGGCCGAGGACGTCGCCGGCAGAAAGAAAGCGCTGGCGAAATTGCTGCCCATGCAGCGGCAGGATTTTTATGAGATTTTCAAAGTGATGCAGCACCGGCCGGTGACCATTCGCCTGCTGGATCCGCCACTGCATGAATTTGTGCCCAATGAGCCCGCCACGCAGAAAGAGATGGCGCAGCGCTTGGGCGTTTCAGTGGAAGCGGTGAAAATGAAAGTGGAATCCCTGCATGAATTCAATCCGATGTTGGGGCACCGCGGCTGCCGATTGGGCATCACCTATCCGGAGATCACGGAAATGCAAGCGCGCGCGATCATCGAAGCCGCGGCGCAGTGCGTGGCCGAGGGCATTCAAGTGCTGCCGGAGATCATGATTCCGCTCACGGGTTTGAAAACGGAATTTGAGAATCAAAAGCAGATCATCGATCGCGTGGCGCAGGAAGTGATGGCGGAGAAAAAGATCAAGCTCAACTATTTAGTGGGCACGATGATCGAAGTGCCGCGCGCCGCATTGGTGGCGGATCAGATTGCGCAAAGCGCCGAGTTCTTCTCCTACGGCACCAACGATTTGACGCAGATGACCTTCGGCTATTCGCGCGACGACGCCGGCAAATTCCTCTACGATTATCTCGAGAAAAAAATTCTGCCGGTGGATCCGTTCCAAACCATCGACCAACAGGGCGTGGGCCAACTCATTGCCATGGGCGTGGAAAAGGGCCGCAAAGTGCGCGCGAATCTGAAAGTCGGCATTTGCGGCGAACACGGCGGCGACCCGGACTCGGTGAAATTCTGCCACCGCGTCGGCATGGATTACGTGAGCTGCTCACCGTTCCGGGTACCCATTGCACGACTGGCGGCGGCGCAGGCCGTGATTGAAGAAAAGAAGTAAGACAGGTTTTAACTTGTCCTGCTGGTAGGGGCAATTCATGAATTGCCCCTACCATTCTTTTGAAAAATTGCTCGCCTACCTCAGTGGTGGGCGATTTTTTTATAAATTGCCACAAAGGCACGGAGATCGCGGAGATTTTTTATTACTCTGTGCCCTCGGAGTCTCCGTGGCCAAAATGAGAATCCAATAAATAATGAAAATCATCTGTGACTTTGACGGCACCGCCGCCCAGAACGACGTCGGCAATTTGCTCTTTCAAACCTTTGGCGACGGGCGCGTCATCGCGGCTGTGAACTTATGGAAAGAGGGGAAAATTTCTTCCCGCGAGTGTTTGCTGCGCGAATGCGAATCGGTGCGGGTTTCCGGAGCGGAGTTGGAAAGTTTCATCGACCGCCAAAAGCTCGATCCCCATTTCGGGGATTTCGTTGATTATTGTCACTCGCGCGAGATTGAAATCGAGATCGTCAGCGACGGTCTCGATTTTTATATTGAACGAATTCTAAAAAATCACCATCTTGATTGGCGGTTGCAGGTGCGGGCAAATCATCTGATTTTTGTCGATGAAAATCAGATTCGTCCGGCCTTTCCTTATTTTGAATTCGGCTGCGGCCGCTGCGGCAACTGCAAAGGCTACCACGTGCGGCAGGCGAAGGCTGGCGGCAACCGCGTCGTTTATATCGGCGATGGGCTTTCGGATCGCTGCGGCGCGCGCGCGGCCGACGTGGTATTTGCGAAACGCGGCCGCGATTTGCTGGAATTCTGTCGTGAGCAACGCATCGAGCATTATGAGTTTCAGAATTTTTCTGATGTGATGAAAACGCGAATCGAAATTCTTGAAAACAAATGATTCCGCTTTTTACCCACTACCCGATGCTTGCAAAAAAATTGCCGTACCTCGCCCTCGGTGAATTTCCCACACCCGTGCACCGACTCAGCGCGTTGGGCGCACATTGGGGAGCCGACCAGGTTTACATCAAACGCGACGACCTGAGCGCCCGCGTTTACGGCGGCAATAAAATTCGCAAACTGGAATTTCTTTTAGGAGAGACGAAGCTCAAAGGTTGCCAACGCGTTCTCACGTTTGGATACGCCGGCTCACACCAAACACTGGCCGCCGCCGTTTTTGCGCGCACGTTGGGGTTATCCTCTGTTTCAATTCTCTTGCCCCAGCCCAACGCCGAGACCGTTCGTCAAAATTTGTTAGCGAGCCACCGCTGCGGCGCCGAGCTGCACCACTGCTGCCATCTTGCGAGTTGGTTGTTCGCCGCTGGCTGGCAACTGCTGCGATACAAAATCAAAGACAGGCGGTTTCCGAAAATTATTTTTCCCGGCGGAACCTCCACTCTGGGAATCGTAGGCTACGTCAACGCCGCGTTTGAGCTCAAACAACAAATCGATGCCGGCGACGTTCCCGAGCCGGATTCCATTTACGTCCCGCTGGGGACCGCCGGCACCGCCGTGGGTTTGATGTTGGGGCTCAAAGCGGCTCACCTCAAAACGCAGATCGTCGCAGTGGCGGTTGTGCCGGCGCGATATTCCAGCAAACGAAGAATCAAGCGGTTGTATCGCGCCGCCAACGATTTCCTGTGTGCTCGCGATCGCACATTTCCGCGCTGTGAATGGTTGGACGATGACCTTGACGTCCGCCGCGAATATTTGGGCGGCGGCTACGGGATTTTCACCGACGCCGGCCGGCGCGCCGCCGAATGGCTGCAAACCCACGAAGGCATTCCATTAGATGGAACTTACACTGCTAAAGCCTTCGCTGCTTTGCTGGATGATCTGCGCGATGTGGAGATGAGAAAAAAAACGCTGCTGTTTTGGAACACCTACAATTCAAGAGAGTTGGCAACGACGAACTCTGCGGACGATTTCCGCCAGCTTCCGCGCAGCGTGCAGAAATATTTTGAAGAAGAAATACAGCCGTGGATTGATTCAGGAGGTGAATTATGCGTAACTTGATGGCGATTGTTTTCATGATGGCGCAGCTGGCGCTGGGATGCCAAAGCGGCGACTCACAAAAACCGCAGGGCCTGCTGGGAAAGAATCCCGATTTTGCCAATCTCAACGTGTGCGAGCTGCTGCCCGGCGATTCGGTGGCGGTGGCCGTGGGCGGGCGGCTTAGCGACGTACGGCCGTTCGATTCCGGCGCCGGCGCCGCTCAGCGCTGCCGCTACACCGTTCTTCCGGCCGACTCCGCCAGCTCCAAACCCAGCGTGTTCGTGGTGCATCTCCAGCGCGCCGCCGACTTCGATACCTTAAAAACTCTGCAGGAGGATCCCATCGAGCCGGTACCCGGTTTGGGCGACGATGCCTTCATCACCTATCATTCGGACACCGCGCGCTACGATCTTTACTTTGTCAAGCGCAACCACTATATGATCGAAATTACCGGCGACGACACCGGCTCCCTCCGAAAAATTGCCGAGTTGGCGCTGGCGCGGTTGTGAATCAAAAATCAAAATTCAATCATCAATTCAAACGGAGTAACCCATGAACCTCACCACCACCTACCTCGGCCTGGCCCTGCGCACCCCGCTGGCGCCGTCGGCGTCGCCGCTGTCTGAAGAGATCGACAACATCAAGAAAATGGAGGACGCCGGCGCCGCGGCCGTGGTGCTGCACTCGTTGTTCGAAGAACAGATCACGCACGAGGTGTATGAGCTGCATCATCATCTCACCCACGGCACCGAGAGCTTTGCGGAGTCCCTCACTTATTTTCCCGAGCCGCAGGATTTCGTGCTGGGCCTAGAGGAGTACCTCGAACACATTCGCAAAGCCAAGGCCGCGGTGGACATTCCCATCATCGCCAGTCTCAACGCCCACACCGACGGCGCGTGGAGCGAGTACGCCAAACATTTTGAAGATGCCGGCGCCGACGCCATGGAGCTGAACATCTACAACATCCCCACGGATATGAAACTCACCGGCGCGCAGGTGGAGGAAACCTACATCGACATCCTTAAAGCAGTGAAAGCCGCGGTGAACATTCCGGTGGCGGTGAAACTCAGTCCGTTCTTCAGCAACTTCGCCAACATGGCCCGCCGCCTCGACGAAGCCGGCGCCGACGGCCTGGTGCTGTTCAATCGTTTTTATCAACCCGACATCGATCTTGAAACTTTGGAAGTAGCGCCGCGGGTGCTGCTCAGCACCCCACAAGCCATGCGCCTACCCCTGCGCTGGATCGCCATCCTCTACGGCCGCATCAAAGCCGACCTCGCCGCCACCAGCGGCATCCACAAAGCCGAAGACGTGATCAAAATGTTGATGGTGGGGGCCAACGTCACCATGCTGTGCTCGGTGCTGTTGAAACACGGCATCAATCAGATTCGCGTGATCGAAAACGGGATGCGGCAGTGGATGGAAGAACACGAGTACGAGTCGGTTTTGCAGATGCAGGGCAGCATGAGCCAACTCAATTGCCCCGACCCCAGCGCCTTCGAGCGGGCACAGTACATGCGGGCGCTGCAGAGTTTCAAGCCCGTCGATTTGCCGGGAGGCAGCGGGCAGTAAACCACTGGCAATTTTCTACCTTGCGAAGGCTTCAAGCCTTCGCAAGGATTTCGCTTTGGTCAAACCATCAGCACGACTTTAATGCAGCCGTCTTTTTTTTCATCAAAAATTTGGTAGGCCTCCACGCCGCGGTTCAGCGGCCAGCGGTGGGTGATGATCGCCGTTAAATCGTATTTGTTTTTTTGAACAAGCGGAATCAGTCGCTCCATATAAGCTCGCGCCGGGGAGCGGCCGATTTTGTAGGTGAGATTTTTGTCGTAGGCTTCCACCGGCGAAAACGCCATCTCCTGTTCCGTGTGAACGCCCACAGTGGCGATGATTCCGCCCGCGCGAATTAGCTTCACCGCTAATTTTGCGGCCGCCGCACTGCCCACCACTTCCATCGCTGCGTCGGCGCCGCGGCCGTCGGTGGCGCTGCGCAGAATCTCGATTGGATCATCTATTTGAACATGGATCGGCGTCGCGCCGAATTTCTGCGCCAGCGCGAGCCGTTCCGGAATCGCATCGATGGCGAAAATTTTTTCCGCCCCACGTTCACGTGCGCCGACGATCGCCATCAACCCCACCGGGCCGCAGCCGATGACGGCATACGCGCCGCCGGGTTCCGCTTCCGCCAAATCCGCGCAGAAAAACCCGGTGGAACAGACGTCTCCCAATAAAAGCGCCTGCTCGGGCAAAACGCCATCAGGCATTTTCAGCAATGTTGACTCAGCCAGCGGCACGCGCACGCACTCCGCCTGTCCGCCCTGCAAGCCGACGCCATTCGCAACCCAGCCGAAAAGCTGGCCCGCGACGCAGCGGCAGGTGAGTCCTTTTTGGCAAAAAAAGCAGCGGCCGCAATTAGTGGTAAACGGGCTAAACACGCGGTCGCCCTTTTTCAGCGTGCGAACATCGCGGCCAATTTCCACAATCTCGCCGACAAATTCGTGTCCCATCACTGTGCCGTGATCGAGACCCTTCTCGCGCTCGTGGTACGGGTGCAAATCGGAGCCGCAAATTCCACAGAGGTGGACTTTGACGATCACATCCGTCGGCTGCTGAATGATAGGATCGGGAACCGATTCGAAATGGAGGTTTTGTTTGCCGTGAAAAATCAGTGCATACATTATTTACTCACGAATTACCTGCCCGAGGCAGACGGGCTTGATGAGCGCGGCACGGCTCGGCAAATCCTGCGCGGAGTACGCCCCGTTCGCCTCGTTGGGCGAGCTTTTCGAGAACGGTGCCCAACATGCGACACGGCACACACCATTCCGCCCAGAAGTCCGCCACGATAGGAATCTGGTGGCTAAGCGTCAATTACTTCTTTTTGAAAATCGAGATGCATACTCACATCTATTTACAACATTTGGCAGTTGGAAATATCCGTGAGAGCGGGTTATTTGGCGGGGGGGGAAAAATCTTACCACAAATGATTTTTAAAAAAAACAGGACGCAACGCGAACGGCTTGAATTTAGCAGCTACACGCGCAAAATCGATCCCGGCCGGCCCCACTCGCCTTTTTCTTCGAGAAACTTGATACTTTTGTTGATGAGAATCTGGCCGTCTTCGGCGAGAGCTATTTGGCAGCGCTCCAAAGGCCGCGGCGCCGGCCCCTCAAAGTTGATGCCTTCGCGGGTGAAGCCGCTGCCGTGGCAGGGGCACTTGAATTTGTTTTCCGCATCCAGCCAGCGCGGGGTGCATCCGAGATGGGTGCAGGTGGCCAGCAGGGCGAAAATGCCCTCCTGGCTGCGGACGATCCACACGCGTTTATCTTTGACGTAGTTGGTGTTCACCACACCCACTGGATAGTCCGAGGGGTAACCGGCTTTGAAAACCGGCGAGGGTTCAAACAGCACGCGCGGGAACATGTAGCGCAGCGAACCGATCAGCATCGAAGCGACGAACGAGAAGAACGCCACCCAGCCGGCGCGGCTGAAAAAGTTGCGGCGGGACATCCAAATCGAGCCCTGTTCATCCACTGCTACTTGTTTTTTGGGCGACAGTTTTGCCGCCAGCGCGCGGTCATCGCTTTTCTCAGCGCCGTGCCCTTTTGACGGTTCGGGTTTATCAGAAGTCGGTTTGTTTTCCATTGCTGGAGATTTTTCTTCAGCCACGAGGTGCCTCCGGATTTTCAGAATTTTGTGTGTGGGTTTGCTAAGCGAATATATTGAACGTGCAGAAATTTGTCAAGGCTTAATTCCGGGCGATGCTCATTTGAAAAAGACAAACAAGACGCCGAGCATC
>JBBIIG010000012.1:0-63390 GCA_037446635.1 bacterium | reverse complement strand
TGCCCGATCCAGAAGATAAACATCCATTTGATGATTTCGGCTTTGGCATCAGAGATTTTGATATCGATCTTTGCAACCTCCTCGGTTATGCGCTTGTCAAGCCTGGCAGACTCCTCGGTGATTCTCTTGTCAAGCTTCGCAACCTCTTCGGTTATTCTCTTATCAAGCTTTGCAACCTCCTCGGTTATGCGCTTGTCAAGCCTGGCAGACTCCTCGGAAATTCTCTTTTCAAGCCTGGCAGATTCATCGGTTATTCTCTTATCAAGCTTGATAGTTTCCTCTGTCAGGCGCCGCTCAAATTTCTCCTCAACAAATTCGATGGTATTATTTTTTTGCTCGGCTTGCGCCTGGTTGATAAGCGAAACCAAAGACTCGACGCCATTGTCGCCTAACTTTTCACGCAGCGGTTTTCCCACGTCAACGATCGGCATGGAAGATTCCTTTTAACAAAATTACAGCAGCAATTTAGAATATTATCCAAAAAAGTCAAATCTATTTTCTTGATCATGAGCAAATAAATCTATATAATTTTTCATTCTCACAGGGGAATCCGTTAGCGTCAAATCATGGCCGATCATCTAAAAACCAATCCCGCGGAACAAACTCACTGGGAAAGCGAGCAGCGCTTCCGCAAGATTTTTGAGGAAGGACCGCTCGGCATGGCCTTCACCGCGCTCGATTACCGCATCCTCAAAGTGAATCAGACCTTGTGCCGCATGTTGGGATATTCGGAAGCCGAGATGACCGCCCGCACTTTTCTGGACATCACACACCCCGACCACAAAACCATCGATCAGGCGCAGGTACAGAAACTGGTTAACGGTGAGATCGCCCTCTACAAAACCGAAAAGCGCTACCTCAAAAAACACGGCGACGTGATGTGGGGGGCGCTGACGGTGTCGCTCATCCGCGATGAAAACGGCCAGCCGCTCCATTTTCTTTCGATGATTGAAGATATCACCGAACGCAAGGCCGCGGAAACGAGCCTCAAAAAAGCGCACGAGGAACTGGAGCGCCGCGTGCAGGAACGCACCCGCGAACTTTCCGAGGCCAACCGCAAGTTGCAGCAGGAAATCGAGGAGCGCCGAGTTGCCGAGGCCGCCTTGCTGGAAAGCGAATGGAAGTTAGAGCTGTTTTTCTCGCAGTCCCTCGACGGCTTCTTTTTTATGATGCTCGATGAGCCGCTGCGCTGGGATGATTCCGTGGACAAAGAAGCGGCGCTCGATTACGTGTTCGCTCACCAGCGCATCACCAATGTCAACGACGCCATGCTGGCGCAGTACGGCGCCACCCGCGAGCAATTCCTCGGACTCACGCCCAACGATCTGTTCGCCCACGATCTCGCTCACGGCCGCGAAGTGTGGCGAAAATTTTTCGACGAAGGCCGTCTGCACGTGGAAACCTACGAACGCAAACTCGACGGCACGCCCATGTGGATCGAGGGCGATTACATCTGTTTCTACGACGGCGACGGCCGCATCCTCGGCCACTTCGGCATCCAGCGCGACGTCACCGAGCGCAAGCGCGCCGAAGAAGCTTTGCGCAAAGCTCACGACGAATTGGAGCAGCGGGTCAAAGAACGCACCGCCGAGCTGTCAGAAGCCAACACCCAATTGAAAAAAGAAATCGCCGAACGCCAACGCACCGAAGCCGCGCTCAAAGAAAGCGAGGAGCGCCTCAGCCGCATTCTCGAATCCGCGATGGACGCCATCATCACCGTCAATGAAGAGCGCGCCATCGTGCTGTTCAATGCCGCCGCGGAAAAAGTTTTTCTCTGCTCGGCCAGCGACGCCATCGGCAAGCCGCTGGACCGCTATCTCTCGCCTGCGTTCCAAAATTTGCTTTCTATTTATATTAAGGAATCCGCCCGGCGCCATCCGGCCCGCTCGCAGCGCTGGGCGCCCGAAGGCTTGAGCGCCATTCGCGCCAACGGCGAGGCCTTTCCCATTGAAGCCACTCTTTCGCAAGTGGAGGTTTCCGGAGAAAAGCTGTTCACCATCATTTTGCGCGACATCAACGAGCGACAAAAAGCAGAAGCCGAGTTAAGCAAGCTGCAGCTCGAAAATGTTTACTTGCAGGAAGAAATCAAAAGCGAGCACAACTTTGGCGAGCTCATTGGCGCCTCCCCCGCCATGAAAGTGGTGTTCGACAACATCAAAAAAGTGGCGGCCACCGACGCCACCGTGCTCATCACCGGCGAAACCGGCACCGGCAAAGAATTGATCGCCCGCGCCATTCACAAAGAGAGCAGCCGCAAAAACAGCGCGCTCATCAAAGTGAATTGCGCCGCTTTGCCCGCGGGGTTGATTGAAAGCGAGTTGTTTGGCCACGAAAAAGGCGCGTTTACCGGCGCCATCGCCCGCAAAAAAGGCCGCTTCGAGCTGGCGGACGGCGGCACCATTTTTTTAGATGAAGTAGGGGAGCTGCCGCAGGAAACGCAGGTGAAACTGCTGCGGGTTTTGCAGGAGCAGGAATTCGAGCGCGTGGGCGGCACCCAGACGGTGAAAGTGAACGTGCGGGTGATCGCCGCCACCAACCAGAATTTGCAGAAAGCGGTGCATCAGGGCGCGTTCCGTGCGGATCTCTATTATCGGCTCAACATCTTCCCAATTCACGTGCCGGCGCTGCGCGAGCGCATGGAAGACCTGCCGCTTCTTACAAATTATATGACTACGCAATTTTGCCGGCGCATGGGCAAGCGCATCGATGGCGTTCAGCCGCAAGCGCTGGAGAAGCTGCAGCGCTACCACTGGCCCGGCAACGTCCGCGAGCTGGCCAACGTGCTGGAACGCGCGGTGATTCTCTGCGATGGCCGCCAGTTGCAGCCGCAACACATCGGCATCATCCTGCAGCCCACTGAAGTCGAGATTGATTTTCGCACTCTTGAAGAAGCCGAGCGCCAGCACATTCTGCGGGCGCTGGAAAAGACCGGCGGCGTGCTCAGCGGCCCCAACGGCGCCGCGCGTTTGTTGGGAATGAACCGCTCGACGTTGTGGTCGCGGATGAGGAAACTGGGGATCGATCCGAACTCACCGGCCTTTCAAAAAAATCTTCCCAAGCCCCAGGTCGCGCTGGGTGCGGTTAAGAATCAAAATTAGTGTTAGAGAAGCGCGAGAGCCTCGCAGTAACAGGACCAGTGCTGTCATGGCCTGCCTGCGCAGGCAGGGGAGACACGCGCTGTTTCAGCGAGTCGAAGCAATCCTCTAACACTAAGAAACTTCCTTTCCTGTAAACTGGCGTTAGTCATCAAAGCTCGCAATGACGTTTTTCTACCTTTTTGCACAGCCCGAAGCCTGATTTCCTATTCAACTTTTCTGCCGAAATATCAGCAACCCTTCTGAAATATCAGCAGCGAATCATCAAAATCATACCGTTTCAAGTCTTCGTCTCCAAAACCTCAATCATTGTTTTTATAGAGATTGGCTGCGCCGGCTTGGCATAAAGTTTCGCATGGCACAAAGTTAGCGGAAGAGCCAACTGTGATGAACGAAGCCGGACGGCGCTTACCTGATGCAGGACATTGCCGGCTCCAGCCACGTGCACAACAACTTCGAACATCCGCTGGGCGCGTTGATCTACACCATCTCCTGCCTGCACTGCATGACGGTGTCCCTGGCGCAGGGCGGCATGGGCCTGGGCGCCATGTGGGGAAAAGAACAAGCGCTGGCCATGTTGCGCCAGGCTGGATTTAAGCGCATCGATGTCAAAACGCTGGAGCACGACATTCTGAATTACTACTACATCATTCACAAAAACTAAATCCACGAAGTAAAGCAAACCTCTGGTTTGCGACTCTAAACTAAACAACCACTAATGGAGTGACCCAATGAACTATTAGGAGGAAATTCGATGGCAACGCACCTTACCACACTCAAAGCGAAAATGAAAGGCAAAATCATTCTGCCGGATGATCCCAATTACGACGAAGTCCGCCAGATTTGGAACGCGATGATCGACCGGCGGCCGGTGGTCATCGTCCAGTGCGCGGATGCCGATGACATCCGCGAAGCGCTGCTTTTCGCCCGGGAAAACGGACTCGAAATCTCCGTTCGCGGCGCGGGGCACAACATCGCGGGAAACGCCGTGTGCGACGGCGGCGTGATGATCGATCTTTCCACCATGAGAAACGTGCGCGTGGACGCCGAGCAGCGCCGCGCATACGTCCAGCCCGGCGCCACCCTGCGCGATTTCGACGCCGCGGCGCAGGCGCACGGGCTGGCCACGCCGGTGGGAATCAATTCCACCACGGGCATTTCTGGCCTGACCCTCGGCGGCGGTTTTGGTTGGCTCACGCGCAAGTACGGCATGACTATCGACAATTTGATCTCGGCTGACTTAATCACCGCTAAAGGCGAAAGGCTTCGCGCCAGCGAAACCGAACACGCTGACCTGTTTTGGGCGATTCGCGGTGGAGGCGGCAACTTCGGCATCGTTACTCAGTTCGAATTCAAGCTGCATCCGGTCGGCCCGGAAATATTGGCCGGCCTGATAGTTTTTCCGCTTAAGCAAGCCAAGCAAGTTCTGAGCCGCTACCGTGAATTCGTCGAAACCGTGCCCGAGGAGCTCAACGTGTGGGTGGTGTTGCGCAAAGCGCCGCCGCTGCCGTTTCTGCCTGAGAATGTGCACGGCAAAGAAGTGGTGGTGCTGCCGGTTTTTTACGTAGGAGATCCGGCGAAGGGGGAGAAGCTGATCGAGCCGCTGCGGACTTTTGGCGACGCGCACGGCGAGCACATCGGCGTTCAGCCGTACGTGCAGTGGCAGCAGGCGTTTGATCCTTTGCTGACGCCCGGCGCCCGCAATTATTGGAAGTCTCACAACTTCACCGAGCTGAGCGACCGCGCGCTGGATTCGATGATCGAGTTCGCCGGCAAATTGCCCACACCGCAGTGCGAAATTTTCATCGGGCTGATCGCCGGGGCGGCGAGTCGCGTGGCCGCCGAGGCCATGGCCTACGGCCACCGCGATGCGAAGTTCGTGCTGAACGTGCACGGCCGCTGGGACACGGCTGCGGATGATGAAAAAGGCATCGCGTGGGCGCGAGAATTTTTCAATGCTTCTGCGCCCTTTGCTTCCGGCGGCGCTTATATCAACTTCATGACCGCAGACGAAGGCGATCGCGTGGCCGCGGCTTACGGAAAGAATTACGAACGGTTGGCTCAGATCAAGCAGAAGTACGACCCCGAGAACGTTTTTCATTTGAATCAGAATATCAAACCGTGAGGAGCTTTTTTGCCAACACCAAGACCGGCATAAAGTAGGGAACGGATACTATGCCTGCCCTACACCCCAAACAAGAAAGGAACCCCAGCCATGATCACCGCAAATTTGAACAGCTTAACGTTAGCCGAATTTCAGGGGAAAAACCATCCTGAGCTGCATTGCCGCGCCACGTTTCCGCTGGTTGAAGCACTGGGCACCAAAAACTCCGCACTGGTTTATTTTGAATTGAAGCCCGGAAACAGTTTAGGCCGTCATACGGATAGTGAAGAAGAAGTTCTGCTGATCCTCGAAGGCGAAGTGGAAGTGACCGTGGGCGAGGAACAAGATCGATTGGCAAAATATGAAATCGCGCTGGTCCCGAAAATGGCGCCGCACAATTTGCGTAACGTCGGGTCCGGCACCGCCAAAGTGCTGAGCTTCTTCGGCAGCAAAAACATCGTGGCCACGTTTGATGTGCCGTGGCTGCCGGCGGATTCCAACGTCGTCGATACGGCGCAGGTATTCGCCAAGGAGGCAGAATAACCCGGAGTGTCAAGCTTCAGCTTGATAAACAGTTAGGCAACATCAACGTCATCGTTACCATCAGATCGGTTCCGCAAGAAATCATGCCAAATGCAAATTGCAGAATTCAAAAGTCAAACTGTTTGCATTTTAAGATTCAAAAAAGGAGGATACTCTAATGAACGATAAACAAACATCCACCGGCTGGCTGCCAGTTACGCGCCGCAAAGTGCTGGGATCGCTTTTGGTGGGCGCCGGCGCGGTGTTGAGCGGATTGCAGCTTAAAGCCTTTGGCCAGCAGGCCAAAGCAAAAGGCAAAGTTCTGTTGAGCGGGATGCCCGCGATTCCCAAAGCTCTTGAAGAAGTGGTGCAGTTCCCGCTGGTGGAAGCGCTGTACGGCCGCCGCGCCCGGCGCTTCGCGGTGGGCGATGAAATTCCGGACGGGCCGCTGACTTTTAAATCCAAACACGAGCCCCTGCCGCTCAGCGATTTGGAGCAGATGCTGGTGCTCACCGCGGCGGCCGGCAACACCGGCTGGCACCACATGATCTATCGCAACAAAACTTACGCCCCGCATTTGGCCAACTACTCGGCGGCGGCTGGCGGACGCACCTTCCCTTCCGCGGCCGGCTTTCACACCAGCGAGTTCTTTTTCACCGATGACAACGGCGTCTATTTCTTTCCCACCCGCGATTCCGGTTCGCTGGTGCCGCGCGACGACGACGGTAACTTGGATTTGAACTCGTGGCTGGAGGCGCACCGCAAACGCATCCGCAAATTAGCCGACGGCCGTTTGAATATTCCGCCCGAAGAGCCGTACATGGAAGGCCACAACACCTGGTGCGTCAATCGCCCGGGCAGCACCATGATTTTTCCGGTGGCGGATCTGGCGCAGCATACGCTGCCCATCCTCTGTTTCCTGGTGCAGAACGGCTACTGTATGTACGACGACTACAACAACGAGCGCATCCCGGGTTTGGAGAAATTCCGCAAGTTAGTGGACGTGGAGAATCCGTTCCCGCTCAGTTTTGTCGAACAATACGCCCTCACCGAGGCCACGGCCGAGCTGTCCACCGCCTGCTACGCCGGCATGTTGATGCTGCAAGCGCTGGGACTCGGCGGCTGGATGTTCGACGGCATCGACCGCTACACGGTGTTAGGCGCCAGCGGCAATCCGGAAGTGCCGGGACTGGGCTTTCGTTTCGACACCAATGAAAAATGGGCGCTGCCAAATGTCACCGGTTTGCCCGGAGTTTTCGAAGGCTACTGCCCGCCGCACTACCCGGATATGCGCGCAGCAGTGGAGGCCGTGGCGCAGCGCAAGTTCGGCCCCGACGGCCCCTTCAATGCCAACACACCCGGTCCGTGGAAAGAGAGCAGCCGCATCCGTTCCAGCGCGCAAGTGCACAGCGACGAATTCAAGGAGTGCATCGCGACGATGGCGCAGTACGTGTTCGACCGCTACGGGAAATTCCCCGGCACCGTGCCGACGATTTTCATCCTGATGTACCTGCAGGCGCACCATCTCGATTTGGATTTTTACGATCACTACTTCGTCGCCGGCGGCGCGTATCTCGAAACCCACAAGCAGCATCTGGCGAAGTGGCATCGATCCTAAAATCAAATTAGAACGCCAACCAAAGTTCGCCACAAAAACACAAAGGGGCGCAAAGAAAAGATCATCTCTTTCTTTGCGCCCGCTTTACGTTATTTGCGGTTTAGGCAAAGAGTTCCGGGTATTTCAACCCCGTCGCGGTATTGAATAACACAATGCGATCGCCAGCTTTGACTTCGCCCTGTGCTTGCAAGCGCTTCAAAGCTGCCCAGGTTGCCGCGCCTTCCGGGCACATAAATATCCCCTCTGAGCTCGCTACCTCCTTCATTGCATCTTTGATTTCTTCGTCGCTGACGGAAATCGCCAGCCCGCCGCTTTCCCGAAGGGCCTGCAAAATCAAGGCGTCGCCAAAGGCTTTGGGGACACGAAGTCCGGCGGCAAGGGTGGCGGCATTTTGAAAAAACTCCGACTCGGCTTTGCCGGATTGAAAGGCCCGGGTAATCGGGTCGCAGCCAGTGGCTTGCACCGAAACCATCCGCGGCTTATCTCCGGAAATCCAACCCAGCACCGTTAATTCCGCAAACGCTTTCCACATCCCGATGAGTCCGGTACCGCCGCCGGTGGGATAGAGAACCACCTCCGGCAGCATCCAATCAAATTGCTCGGCGAGTTCGAGGCCCATCGTCTTCTTGCCTTCGAGGCGATAGGGCTCTTTGAGGGTGGACATATCGAACCAACCCATCTCGGCTTTTCTTTCGGCGATGAGTTTCGCGCAATCGCTAATGATGCCTTTCACCAGCGTCACGTTCGCGCCGCAAACTTGCGACTCGATAAAATTCAAACGCGGCACATCTTCCGGCATGAAAATAAAACACTCCATTCCGGCGCGAGCAGCGTAGGCCGCCAGCGCGCCGCCGGCGTTGCCGGCCGTGGGAATCGCTACCTTTTTGATTCCCAACTCCAGCGCTTTGGAAACGGCCAGCGCCAGGCCGCGCGCTTTGAAACTGCCGGTGGGGATTTGCGATTCGTCCTTCACCCAAACGTTTGTCAGCCCGAACCGCGGCCCCAATTTTTTGAGCAGAACAAGTGGCGTGAAGCCCTCGCCGAGGGAGACGATGTTTTTCTCTTCGAGAACCGGTAACAGTTCACGATAGCGCCAGAGGTTGGGCGGCCGCTCGCAAAACGACTCTTTGGTGAGTTTGGTTTTGGCCTGCTCTAAATCGTAAATGGCCAGCAGCGGCTTGCTGCAGGTTTGGCAAAAAGTTTGAACCTCGCGGCGATCGAAGACATCGCCGCATTTGCTGCAAGTGAGATGGGTTAGATACGATCCGGTTGACATTTGTTTTTACCAAGGCTGGGGGTTGTCCATAAAGGTAGAAAATGTCATTGCCGGCCTGTCCGCTTGGCGGATCCGCTTCGCGGACGCAGGCAGGCAATCCCACGATTTGAGCACAGAACCAGGAGATTGCTTCGCTTCGCTCGCAATGACAGGATACACCCCCTAATTGGAACCGAAATAAAAGTAGCGCTCCATCAGTTGCACGTACGAACTCCACTTCTGTCCTGGCTGCTTTTCTTTTTTCTTAATGCGCAAAAAGGCGTTGGCCTTGGAATCCAATTCGTCGGCGTAGTAAAGAATCAGCCCCTCCAATGTCATCGGCACCACCGGTGAGGCTTGTTCCAATTTTCCCTGGTGGCTCAAGATCAGGTGAAGCAGCTCGGTTTTTAATTCTTCCGGAAAATCTTTTATTTCTTTGATTTTATCCGAAACCATCTGCGCGCCGATGACGATGTGGCCCACGAGACGTCCTTCGTCGGTGAAATCGATGAACGTTTTGTAGGTGTAAGAATGGATTTTGCCGATATCGTGCAACAGCCCGGCGGTGATGATCAAATCGCGGTTGACGCCGGGGTACAATTGCCCCACGCGCTCGGCGGTGTCGGTAACCGAGAGCGTGTGTTCCAGCAGACCGCCGAGGTAATTGTGGTGCCACAATTTTCCGCCGGGGGCGTCGCCGAACCGTTTGCGGATTTCGGGGTCGCTGAAAATGAGATGGAGCAGTCGGTTAAAATGAGGATTCGCAACGCTTGCGATTAATTCATCGAGGTGGGCAAACAAAACGTGGCGATCTTTTTCCACCACCGCCACCAGCCGAGTTAGATCGACCTCATCCTTTGCTTCCGCCTTTCTGATTTTTTCGATATCGAGATGCAGCCGATCATGGAAAGAGATGACCGTGCCTTTGACCTTCACTACGTCGCCGGGGGCCAGCGCCTCAAACACGCCCTGAATGTTATCCCACAACGTGCCGTTCAATCTTCCGGAGGCGTCGCCAAATTCAAACGCCAAAAACTTTTCACCGCTCTCCCGTTTGATCTTCAGCTCTTTTTTGCGGAGCACGAAAAACGCAACCAGCTCGTCGCCGGCTTTTAAATCAACAATTGATTTTTGATCCATTCCTGCCTCCTCCCGTTTCTCCAATCACGGCGTGAGGGTTAAATGTCCGCGCGCGGTTTGTTCAATTTCCACGCGGTCCATCACCGCGCGGTGGTAGCTGCCCCCCAGCCACAGCGGAGTTTGATCTTTGTAATGTTCGCTCAACGGATGCCCGGATTGTCCGGTGGTGATGACGGACAACGAATTGTTCAAATCGCAAAAATCAACCAGTTGCCGCGTGGAGGCGCCGAGACTGGCGGCAAATGGTTTCTGCAAGCTGTACTCGGAATTGTTCACCGTCATTTTGGAACCGCCGCGCGGGAACGGCCCCAAATTGAAGACAAAATCCAGCGGCCTTTTTCGCCCCAGGGGATGGTGCATGGTGAGGGTGTGAATCCGTCCCCAGGCCCAGTCGCTGATGCGCTCGCCCGCCCGGGATTTCAACAACTCCGTTCCGTCAAGCAGGCTGCGAATAATTATTTCGCGGCAAGTTTCAACCTCCGGAGTTCTAATATCATCAAACCACGAGCTCTGCTCATTTTCAAGCAATGCTGCAATCACGCGAGTTGGAACATTACCCAGATGAATATAATTTTCGTAAAGCCGCTCGCCCATCTCATCTTTGAAGGTGTTCTCGATCAGTCTGAGAACGAAGGCATTGAAAAGCGACGCCGCGATGCTTTCCGAAGATTCTTTGCCATCCCACTCTTTGAGAAAGTCATAAATCGTTTGCAGCTCCGGCTGGCTGTTGGCGTCGAGTTGGGCTTTGACGGTCTCCAAAATCAGCGTCAGCATGTTTTGCGCGTAGTTGGAAACCACATCCATTTGCAAAGCTCTGAAATCGGCCAGCGACAATTTTTCTTTTGAGCTCAAAATCTCGTGAATGCGATTGGCGCGGCTGGCCGGCTCCCAAAGATTGGTGAGATAAAACGGGTAACGCTCATCGACAATTTTGTTGTTGGCGGTGACGATGTAATTTTCCGGAGGATTGAAAACATGCGGCTGCTTCTCGAAAGGGACATACTCACTCCACTGACCTTTTTGCTCCCAGCCATTGTGGGGGAAAATGCCGCTGGTTTGTTTACGAATGGGAATGGCGCCGCCGAGGTAGTAACCAATGTCGCCGCTGGCGGAAGCAAAAATAAAATTCTGCGCCGGCACCCGGAAATGTCGAACCGCTTCTGTGAACTCAGCCCATGATTTCGCCTTTTGAATTTTCACTAGCGCGGCCAATTCATCGCTGGGCTGCTGGCCGGTCCAGCGCATGGCAACCACCTGGCCGCTGTCCTTGAACACGGGATGGAAATCAGAAATGATGGGACCGTTGCGGCTGACTTTGATCTGCATTTTGATCGGCGTGCTGTCGCGGACGGCAATCTCTTCTTCGATGATTTGAAAATCGCGCCAGGCTTTTCCGTCCTGGTACTGATTAGGATTTTCCGGATTGATTTGTTCGATGTAAAAATCCACGTCGTCGAGCATGCCGTTGGTCAACCCCCAGGCGATGTCCTCGTTGTGGCCAATCAAAATTCCGGGCGCGCCGACGAGGGAGACGCCAATCACATTGAGCTCGCCGCAGGAAAGATGCATCTCGTACCAAATGGAGGGCGCGGTTAATTCCAAATGCGGATCGTTGGCGAGCAGCGGTTTCCCACATTCTGATTTTTGACCGGACACCACCCAGGAGTTGCTGCCCACCTGTCCGCTGTGAATTCCCAGAAATTCCCGCAGCGCCAGGCCGTTATCCAAAAAATTTTCCAACTGCGTCCAAAATGGTTTCACGGAGGGTTGGATGATCAGCGCGCCATCCTTTGGAAAATCCGGAAACACTTCACGGGCCTTTTCCTCTCCAAACTCTTGCAGCAACTCGCTTAACACCGGGTCCACGTACCAACTGAAGGACAGCCGCCAGGCCATCAAACGAATGTAGGCGGCGCTGTCCTCCATCTGCCATGTTTCCGGTTGATAATTCAGAAGGGAGAACTCGATGGGCAGGCGGTCGCGATGAGACTCGATGAATGCGTTGACCCCCTGGGTGTAGGCCGCCAGCGCCATTCGCGATGGCGGCGAGAGCGCGGCTGTGATCTCCCGGCCGGTGCGCGCGAATCCCCACAGGCGAATGAAACGATCGGTCTCGATCGCCGCCGCACCGAAAATTTCCGCAAGCCGACCAGCGGCAATGCGGCGATTCAAATCCAGTTGCCACAAACGATCTTGCGCGGTAACGAAACCGGCGGCGCGATAGAGGTCGGCTTCGGTTTGGGCATAAATGTGCGGCACGCCAAACTCATCGCGGTAAACCTGCACCGGCTTTTCGAGAATGGACAGTTGAAAGGCGCCGTCGCTTTGCGGCAGGGATTCGGTGAGTAAGCGATACGAAAAAAACGACATTGCGGCGAGAATAATGATAACAAAAGCAAGACTACCTAAAAAAATCCTCCACCCTTTTGACATGGATTTTTCCGCTAATTTACATTTAAGGAGCGAAGAATCTCCTGATGATCGGCTGGAGATGGCTTCGTCGTCCGCAACCTTAGTTTTAGAATTTCAGAATCCTTTATGGACTCCTCGCAATGACAAGCTACAATTTTTTAAGGCCTAAAAATATTCAAAATAGCCAATCTTGATTTCTCGCGTCACGCCGTTGGGGCCGTTTTTAAACAAATTTTTCAACATGCCCTGCACGTAGAAATTTTCAGAAACCGACCAGCGGGCGGCGGCATTCAAGTAGCCCTCGCCGGAGCCGAAGATTTGATCGTTCTCGTTGTCGTTGCGGGCAAAATCGTACTCCAGCATCACACGCAGTTCGCGGTTGAAGCTCAAGTCCGCGCCGAGAAAAAAATTCAGTTCTTTGTCGTCGTCATCGTTTTCGAGGCTGTAATTGATGCCGCCGTGCAGGCCCAGGTTGTGAAGAAAGGCGTAGTTTTTACTGGCCACCGCAAACAGGCCGCGCGATTTATTGAGGTAGCGATCCAGCGTGTCCACGTGTGCGCCAAAACCTTGCGAGTCAAATCCCAAGGTGATCGCCGGCGTCACGTAGTTTTCGTCGATGACACGGAAACGCGCTTGGATTCCGGGCTCCGGATTCCAGTTGATATCGCCTTCGCCAACGATGCTCTCGCCGCCGAACGACAGCCCGAACATGAAACGTGGGGTCACGCCGACCGCCACGTCCGCCAACAATCCGCCGTTGCCAAACAACCGCAGGTTGATAGCGTAGCTGCCGCGTTCAAGGGTGGCGGCCGTGGGGAGATCGATTAAGAGCTGGGGCTGAAGTTCGTCCTGGGCAAACAAATTTGTTGCAGCCAACAAAAAAAGAGCCAACAAAACTTTCTTAATGATTTTCACTAAAATCCTCCTCATACCTTCGTCAATTATTTCTTTTCCAATTTTGCATTTTTATTCTCAGTTCATTTATCATATTTTGATTCGTTTGCGCGCTCCCATTTTTCGTGAGTGAAAATATTAAAAAAAAAATAGCGATGCAATTAAAAATTCGGAGGCGCGCCGCCCGAATAAAAAAAGGCGATTGCCTTTCGGCAGTCGCCTTTTATTGAGGAGTGAAGGAAACAGGCTTGAAAATGTTAATTTTTGCTGCTGAATTGCTGATTGCCTTGAGTGGCAAAGGCCCAGGTCTCGTAATTTTCAAGCAGCTCTTTGATGGCGCGGGCGCCGCTCTCGTCAAACAGATCCACCAAAATCCGGAAATCGCCGATTCGAACGTTGCCGCCCATTCTGCGGTGAAGCTGCTCCATCAAATCGCTGAAATCCATCTCGGCGTCGCGATCGAATTTTAGCCCTAATTGATTTTGCAAGTCATCGGGATTGTAAATGTACGCCCGCTCCAGCGCTTTGTATGAAACGCGATCGAGATATTTGACGTCGTCCAACTTTTCCTGCCATTGCGAATTATCTTGAATGCGTTTGGAAAGGCTGGCCTCAATGGCGGTCAGCGTTTCGCCGCGGCTGGCTTTTTGGTGGAGATAATTGAGAAGCGCCGGCGCGAGATCGGCGGCAATCAGCGTGTTCACCAAATCATCCTGAACGGCTTCGGGCGCGGCCGGTGGAGGCGTTGGCGCGCTGGCGGAAACCGGCGCCGGCGCAACCACCGCCGGTTGGATGACAGGCAAGGCTTTCTTTTCTTCAACTACCAGTGTCTCGCTAGCGGCCGCCGCCTTGACTTCCTGCGCTGCCAACCGTTCTTTTTCTTTCAACATAAAATATTCAAATTCATTTTGCGTCATCTCAGAGATGAGTTTGCTTTTGAGAGCTTCGTATTGCGGATCCGCGCCCGGCGGCAAAGCTTTGGGAGTTTCAACAGCGGCGGGTTTCGCCGGCGCCTTTTTGCCCGGTGATGCGGTCGCGCTATCCTTGAGATATGCGCGATATTCTTTCACCGACATCACCATGCCGTTTTTGAGTTTGATGCCCGTGACCCGCTCGACATTCAGCACCTCCCCATACTCGTAGGCCTTTTTCGAGCTCTTGGCTTTGAACTCGATGCGATCATAACTAATTTCCGAAACGATCGCATCAATTTTGTCGCCGTTGTTCAGAAGAATGGTGACGACCTCGTCTTTGTTTTGCGCTTGCGATAACACCCCCGTAAAAAGCAAAACAAATAGCGCGAAAGCAACGGTACGATTCAGCATAACTCCACCCCATTGAATAGGCTTGAAAAAACGCGCGGAAAAGAAAAACTCCGAGTCGCGTCTGGCGGCGACAACTCGGAGTTTGAGATTACAAGCGAAACGCCAGCGTCACAAATACTTTGTTGACTTTGATGTCTTCAACATGATTGGTAACATCGGTGGCTCTGTCGGGCACCGGCAATTCACCGTTGAAACTTTTCCAAAAACCATGGACGAAGGCCACGTCCAACTTAACCTGCTTGTCCACTAGAAATCCCACGCCCGCCGAATAGAACTGCTTATCTTCTTCAGACGGCCGGTTCTGGCGGATGGAGGGGTCTCGAAAGTAGCCGGCGCGAAAACTAATGCCGGTCAACGGCAGATTGAACTCCGCACCCAATCTCACGCGGGCAGTAGGACGATAATTTTCACGGATGAGGCGATTGGCTTGATTTTCTGTCAAGCCGGCGAAGGGCGGCTCGCTGGTGTAACGCACTTGCGACCAATCGTTGTACTCGACGTCGCCGGAGAAAACGAAATTGAGCAAATGCAGCGATGCGCCGCCGGTGAACGTCCACGGCGAACGAATGCGGTACTCAAAAACTCCTCCTTCATCAGGGAAGCTTTCGGTGAGCCCATCATCAAAAACAAGCAAAGTATCGGAAAAGAAATTTTCTTCGACCTTGAATTTGATTGGCGTGCTAATCGCGGCGCCCAATCTCAACATTGGCCCGATTTTAAAAAGAGCGCCGCCTTTCAGATTAAAGCCGGTGATATCCGTGTTCAAATTGTCTTCCACGGTGAAGGATTCAAAGGTGTAAATATTATCGACATCGACTTCGCGGAAGGTGGAGCCAAAATCGGTGCCGCCGTTCCAAAAATTCAGACCCAAGCCCGCGGAGGCATTCGGGGAGATATCCACGGCGCCCGCCAACGTCCAGGCGTTGAGGCTGCCGTCTTCGATTTCCCGCCAGGCCTGCGAGACGAGATCGTCTTCAGTGGGGTTAAACCACTCAAACGCGAAGTTGGAATCATAGGTTTTTACGCGATTGTAGCCGAATGAAAACACTAGGCTGCCGCGAACGGTGGGCACAGCGTAGGCCACTCCGAAGTCATTCAATTTAGTGAAAGAGGCATCGTTCTCAACGCCGATGGCGCTGAATTGGGTGGTGTTTTGGCGCATGAGGTGACTGAGCGAGCCGAACACTTCGGTTCGGCGAACACTGGCGAGCGCAGCTGGATTCCACAGCGACGCCGAGTAGTCGCCGCCAATGGAAGTATAAGCTCCCCCCATCGCCAACGCGCGGGCGCCATTCCCTAATTGGAACCCTAGCGAAAAAATCTCTTCCTGCGAATAGGTTGCGTTTGGAAGCGAAACAGACAACACCAGCAGCGACGAAATTACCAGCACTATTTTTTTGCGGTTCATTTTTCTAATCCTTGCCATTTTTCATCGACGATTTATCGTCTGGCCCTGCGGCCGGACGACGAACTTTTTGAGCCGCCTGAAGAAGCGCTGCTTTTAGAGCCGCCGCCCCCGCCGTTCGAGCTGCGAATCGATGAGCTCGGCTGGCTGCTGCTGCGGCTGCTCGACGAATAGCTATTCGTCGATGGCGAAGATTTCGGCGCTACGGGTTCGGACGATTTGACGCTTTCACTCTTTGGTGAACTCTTAGTTGTGCGCGTTCTAATGACCCGCCCTTTGGATTTCGAGATCACATTACTTTGAGAAGTTGGCTTTGAAACCTCACGATTAACTGGCCGGTACGATTCGCTGATGTTTTGTTTCGACTCGCGCCGCGGACTTCTTCTTGAGGAATCGCCGCTGTTGGAATTCGTATTGGGTTTCGATTCCGGCTGCGGGCTCGACTGCGGCCCCACGGATTTCGGGGTCCGGCGGGTATCGTTGACATTCGAGCTGGGGCTGGATGTCGGTTTTTCCGTGTTTTCAATCCGGCCCGGATTTGCCGGCGCCCTTCTCGTCCTTCTGCGATCGCTTTGAGTTCCAGAACCAGATGAGTTGACGGGATTGCTCGCTACAGCTCCGCCGCTGGAATTGCCAACCGAAACCCGGTTGGGATGATAACCCAAGTCGTCAGTGGTCTGCGTGCCGCGACGGCTGAACCCCCGCTGCTGGAACGGTACGGTGTTTACATTTACATATTGGCCGGGGTAATAGAGGACGAAGTAGCCGCGAACGGGACGATAACAGTCAAAACCGTAATAATAGGGCCGGTAGCGGTAGGAGTAGGGATAATAAAAGTAGCTGAAATAAAACGGATCATAGTAGCCGACATGAATCGACACGAAGCTGGAATAGGGTCCGTAATAATCGTAGAAAAACGGATCGTAGAATGGATCGAACCACCACGGCGTGCCATAATAACCATAGTAGGGAACATGATGATAGACATGAACTTCTCGCGAATCCGTATAGGCCTCTTCTTCAACATACTCTTCCTCAACGTACTCCGTGTCCGCCTCAGAGTAGTACGGTTCACCCTCATATTCTCTCACCACTTTCGTTCCTTCGGGCTTGGCCAACTGGGTATAGCAACCCGACAGCAAAACCGCGCCGCCAATTAGCAGGCTCACCCAAAGGATGCGAGTTCTCAGTAGCTTAGCCATGATCCTCTCCTCAATTTTTAAAGGTACGTATCATAATTTCTGTCAAACATTTTTTGCAAAGGCCATGCCATCGACCGCTTCCGAAAAAACGTGCACTTGTTTAAACGTTCAGGCTTGAGATTGGTTCATTCTTGAATTTCAACCGAAATCATATGCAACTTCATTAACAGTGACTGCCAACCAAATTGCCGCCAATCAATTTCCACCATCGAAACGATAGGGCTGAGTAAGCCAATAACGAATGGCTCTGCCCCCTTCGCGGGCGGGGAAAAAGCGGCTGCCGTACGCCGCGACCGTGGCCGCTGCGGCGCATTTTTCGCTGCCAGTGGTGTTTTGCAGCACTACCACTTCGATGACCTCCCCCCGCTCGTTGATGTGAATGCTGAGTTTTACCACCCCTTGGACGCCCCGCTTTTTCTCGCTTTCCGGAAATTCCGGAAACACCCAGGCAATGGGCCGCGGCGGCGTGATGTTGACGCCCGCTGGTGCACCCTTGGGGTAATTAAAAACATTGGCGACGCTCAAGTCGGTCACCGCGATAGTCTCGTCTTCTGGAACAGTTTCATCATCCGTGGGAATGGGGATAGTGGGACGCGGCGGCGGGGAGACGCGCCGGCTCTGCCGGGTAACGGGAATGTTTTCTACATCAATGGTCACGATAGTTTTGTAATCGACCTCCGGCCGCTCAAAATTAATTCGCGGCGAAAACAAAAAAAGCAAATTAAACGCAATCAGGGTAACCAGCGCAGCTTTTTTGAGATTTAATGAATAATCCCGATCATACTTTTGATAATCAACATTCAAGCGACTACCCTGCCAAAAATTGGCGATCACTTTGGCATTAAATTCGTTCTACACTGTCGCCGCTGAGCCAGCCGACTTTGCCGTCGGCAAGGCGAATCTTCATCCAGGTTCCCGATTGATCCTGAATCTGCACTTTCACGCCCTCGTGAAGGCTGAACAATTCTGTGCCGGCGCCGGCGGGGGCGCTCATCACATCGACTTTTTCGGCGATCACGATCGCTTCGATGATCGATTCATTTTCATAAACTCGCAGCAAAAATAATCCAGAAAAAAACACTAAAAAAATTCCGGCCGCGATCGTAAAAATTTTCAGCAGCCGCATCGCAGTGGCTGAACGAAGCATGATCCGCCCAATGACCATCCCCATAAAAAAAATATAGATCAAACTGGTAATTATTCCGAGCCATTTCAAGCTGAGCAGCGACGCCAATTCGTAAATCCAGGTGTAAAGAATGAATTGCGGCAACTGCGGGATGCGATCCACCACCGACAGGTTCGCCAGGGCCAAGTTGAAGTTGACGTCGTCATTTTTTGGATCGAGCTTGCGGGCGCGCTCGTAATTTAAAATCGCGCGGGCGACATCGCCATTTTTATAAAAGGCGTTGCCCAAATTGTAATACACTTCCCAACTCTCATAGCCGAGCTGCAATATTTTTTGATACTCAGCGATTGCCGAAGCAAAGTCATTCTTCTGATAATGTTCGTTGGCGCGTATGTAGAGGGACTCGACTTCATCGGCAAAGGAAGCGGCCGCCCCACCACCGACGAGGATCAAAACCAAAACCAGTTTCGCCACTTTCATATCTCTTTATCCAAGCTGATGATGACCTTTTGCGCTTTTTCAAAAAAGTTTTTGAGCTCGCCATTTTTCGCCGTCGTCGGGGCGAAGCGCATGAAATCGCAGGTTTTCAGGCACTCGAGGTAGTCGCGCACCACCTCGTTGGAAATGCCGCGCGCCCGCAGCACATTCTCCACTTCCTCTGTGATTAGGCCGGCCGGCGGCACGTTCAACTTGTCGCCGATAAACCCCATCAATGCCTTGGAGACTTCGCTGTAAAATTCGCGGGGGTTGCCGCTGCGCATTTGGGCCTGAGCTTTTCGTAATCGCTTCAAAGCCATTTTGTTGGCGGTGCGGCTGCGGGCATAGGCTTCGTTGGAGATCATCTTATCCAAATGCCGCCGGTAAACGATCGCGCCGCCCAACATCAGCAGGGGAAAAACCATCATCATGAAAAACGGCGCCGATTTGTAAAACGGCGGCCCTATTTTTTGAAACTCCGGCATTCGCATTTGAATGAAGCGAATATCCTGGCCTATCAATTTTACATCTTCTTTCGATGTCCCCATGGGAATCGTCGCGAAGGTGTCTTTCCCTTTCGCCACGGTAATCTCGAGGGGAGCCGTGGCAATTCGTTTGTAACTTTTACTGTTCACATCGAAATAAGAAAATCCCGCCGGCTTGATGATCTGATTTCCCGGGAAACGCGGAATGATGACGTATTCAAAAATTTTGTCGCCGGCGATCTGGTCGCCCTCGCGGCGAATGTTCTCGCTCACCTTTGGCTCGTAAACTTCAAAATCTGCTGGGAAGTCGATTTTGGGCTGCGGCAGGATTTTGAGATTGCCGATTCCAGACACCTTTAATTTCAAAGTAACCGGCTCATTGGTCTGAACGTGATTTTTGTCCACCTGCGCAGAAATAGAAAAACTCCCCACCGCGCCGGAGAAATCCGCCGGTTTACCCTCCTCCGGAAGGGGCAGAACCGTAATGGTGATGGGATTCGAGCGGATGGTTTGCCGCGCGGTGCGGCCGAGGCCAAAGAAAGGATCGTCAAAAACGCTGTCAAAAAAATCGCGGCTGCGCCGGCGGGGCAACTGCACTTCACACTCCACCGCCAACGGCTCGAGGCGCTTCGTCCCGGCAGTTTGTGGAAACAAGGCAACCTTTTTGATCTCCTGCACTTGAAATTGACGGCCATTGATGATTTCCGTATAAATGCGCGGCGGTTGGGGGGTCGGAAATTCCTCCGACCAAAATCCAACCATATTGGGCGTCTGAGAAATATTGCCGCCGCGCAGGGGCAGGGCATAGTAAATTTTATAAGTGACAATCACTGCCTCATTTTGATAGACGCTGTGCTTGTTCGCTTCCGCTTTCAAAAACAAAAGATGCGATAAGTCCTCGGCGTCAGTGCTGGTGCCGCCGCGATTCGGCCGGTTTGTCGCCGGCGGCGGGGCGGCTTGACCTTTCACAATTTCAATGTCAATAGGAGCGGTGGTGAAAGTCCGGCCTTTGAAATCCACTTTGATGGCGGGAATCTGAAATTGGCCTTCTTTGGTGGCAACAAAATGGTTGCTGTAAATTTTCGAGACCGAGATCTGGCTGTTGACAATTTGCGTGCTCAGCGAGGTGCTGGTTCCGAGAAACGCTGCAAATTGGCTGAGATCCGGTACTTCAGGCTGCGGTGCGCGGTTGGCGTCGGCGCCGGTCAGCTCGATCGTTAGCTCGAATTGCTGGTTGATGGGAATCTGGGTGCGATTCACATAGGCGCTGATTTGCAAATCTTGCGCGCCCAGAAAACTTGAAGCCAGCAATCCGGCCACAGCGATGAAAATCTTAGTTTGCTTCATAAAAGTATTACTACCCAAAGAGAAATAAAATTCTAAAAGTTTTACCAATCCTTCCCGCGAAACGGCCGCCCGGGCGTTTTCGCGCGCTGCTGCTGCAGTAATTCTCCTTCTTCATTTTTGAGTGCGTCTAAAATTCGTTCCGCATCCTCTTTTGAAATTTCCTGAGCCGGCTCCGCTTGCTGCATTTGTTCCTGCGGTTGCTGCTGTTGTTGATCTTCGCGGGGCTCGGTCTGCTGCTCTTCTTGCTTTTGTTGATCCTGGTTTTGCTCGTCTTGATTTTGATTTGGAGCGGACTGTTGCTCTTGTTGCCCGCTGCTTTGGGGCTGATTTTGCGCAGGCTGTTTTTCGGCTTCGTTTTTAATTTTTGTCCGCACGTATTCGAGATTGTACTTGGCGTCTTCGTCGTCGGGGTTCAGTTCCAGAGCTTTTTTGTACATTTGAATGCTTTCGGGAAGTTTCCCCATTCGATATAACGTGTTGCCCAGGTTGTAGTAACTTTTCGATTGCAGGAGGATATCATCCGCCGCGGTGGTTTTGTCGAAAGATTTGAGCGCCTCCTCGTAATTTTTCTTTTTGTATAAGACGTCGCCGATATTGAAATGAATAATCGGTGATTCAGGGTTCTCGAGCAGGGCGTCGCGGTACTTGTTATTGGCCTCGTCGTATTTTTCCTGGAAGAACAGCTCGTTGCCCTCTTTGACCTGCTTGTGGCCTTGGGCAAAAAGCACTGAAAATAAAATGAAATTCAAAATGATGCCAAAGATGATCTTTTTCATGATACCTATCTCTAAAACTTTGGTTTTAATCCGGCTTGCTTACACAAATCGTTTTCTTCAAAATATCGAATTAGCTCACGACGCTTGACTGACAATGCTAAACCACGACCGGTACTTGCTCAATTAAACACCCTCCAACCGGAACTTCCTTATTTTGCTGTTGATAAGCCAGAACCATTTCATGAAGCGCGTCCTTAAGCAATTCACGGCACTCTTCAATTGTCTTGCCTTCAGTAATTATCTCTGGCCATTCAATCGCTTGCACCATCTAACCAGAACTGATCTTCGTGTATTTTGCCGTGTAATTGTTTATCATGGTTGCCTCTCGTTTAATTTTCGTGAATTGATCACTCGCATTGAATCACTCAAAGCGGCCGCGCCATTCCCCTTTGGGTTTAACTTTTTCAGAGAGGATCACCTCCGCTGCCAGAAAAAAAATCGCAAACGCCAGCAGCCATTGAAAGCGCTCTTCAAACTGAGTAAACTTGGCCGAGGCCACCTCCCGCTTTTCCATCTTTGCAATCTGATCGTAAATCTTGTCGAGCTTGGTTTCGCCGGTGGCAGAATAATAATACTCGCCACCGGTCGCTTGTGCAATTTTTCCTAAACTGAAGGCGTCCAACTTGGTTAACACCACCTCGCCGCTGCGATCTTTTCTAAACCCAATGTGCTGGCCGCGTTCGTCGTAGATGGGGATGGGCACGCCCTGCGGGGAGCCGATGCCCACCGTGTAGATCACCACGCCCTCTTTTGCAGCGGCTTCGGCCATTTGCTGCGCGTTCTCGCCGTGATCTTCGCCATCGGTAATTAGAATCAGCACTTTGTATTTGCGCTCCTGGCTCTCAAAACTTTTGGCGGCCAACTCAATCGCCGCGCCTAAATTGGTGCCGGGCTCGGGGATAAGGCTCGGATCCATAATTTCCAAAAACGTTTTCCCCGCGCCGTAATCGAGGGTGAGTGGACATTGAATAAACGCCTCGCCGGCAAAAGCAATCAACCCGATGCGGTCGCCCTCCAAACCGTCGATGAATTTGGAAATCTCGTACTTCGCTTTCTCCAAACGGCTGGGCTTGACGTCTTCTGCCAGCATGGAATACGAGACGTCCAGGGCCACAAAAATATCTACGCCCTCGCGTTTCACCTCTTCGAGGCGGGTGCCGATTTGCGGCCGCGCCAGCGCCAGCACCATAAAACCGACGCCCCAAATCACCAAAACCGCTTTCCAAATTTGCCGGCGGCGGCTGGTGGAAGCGCTGAGCTTTTTAATCAATTCTAAATTTCCGAAACGATTCATCGCGCGTCGCTTCCATTTAAAAACCAGATAATAGAAAACGCTCAGAAGCGGAATCAAAAAAAGCAGAAACAGCGCGTTCAAATTCGCGAACTGAACCATTAGGGAATCTTCCGAAATTTGGTGTTATTCAAAACCACCTCCGCCACAATCAGCCCCAACGCTGCGAACAGATATTGCACGAACAACTCTTTGAAACGGGTGTATTGCTTCACTGCGATTTTGGTTTTCTCCAGTTGATCAATTTCCTTGAAAATATTTTCGAGGCTCTGCGTATCGGTGGCGCGAAAATAACTGCCGTTGGTGAGCTGGGCAATTTCCTGCAGCATCGGTTCATCAATTTGAACGGGCATGGGAACATAGCGCCTCCCAAAAATCGGGTTATCCACCGGGTACATCGCCTCGCCGTAGGTTCCCACCCCAACCGTGTAAATCCGAATTCCGAACGCCTGCGCCACTTTCGCCGCGGTGATGGGGTCGATCTGGCCGCGGTTATTTTGGCCGTCGGTGAGCAGGATGATCACTTTACTTTTTGCTTTGCTGTCGCGCAGCCGATTGACGGCGTTGGCGATGCCCATGCCGATGGCTGTGCCATCTTCGATCATGCCGATTTGAATTTCTTCGATGAAGTTCATCAAAATGCCGTAATCGAGAGTCAGCGGGCACTGGGTAAAACTTTTGGCGGCGAAGACCACCATACCGATGCGGTCATTGGTCCGCCCCTTGATGAAATCCTGCGCTACCAATTTAGCGGCCTCCAGGCGATTATGGGGCTTGAAATCTTCCGCCAACATGCTGCTGGAGATATCCAGCGCCATCACGATATCGATGCCCTCCGTGATGATCTCTTCCTCGGTGCGCCCGGATTGCGGACGCGCAATGCCGATGATGAGCAGCGTCAGCGCCAGCATCCGCAACGCAAACGTGGCGTGGCGGTACTTTGTTTTATTTGAGGAATGATTGACATTCTTCACCAGCCCGATATTGGAGTAGCGAATGGCGCCGGCGCGGGTGGCATGTTTTCGAATGTACCAATAGATCAGCGGCGGAATCATCGCCAGCAGCAATAAAAATTCGGGATTGGCAAATCGCAGCATAATTACTTCGCTTCCTCAACAGCTTCGGGTAAAACGACTTCGCTTTTGGAGGCCTCGGCGGCCGGCGCCGTTTCTGCGGCCGGCTGATCGTACACCAATTTTGTGCGTTCCACTATTTCAAAAGCGCGCTCCAAAACTTGCTGATTCTCATCCTCAGTTGGCTGGTACTTCGCAAACTTCACCAAGTCGCAACTATCGAGAAACTCCTGGGTGAGTTGCACCATCTCCGGTTCCACGTCGGCGGCGCGCAGGCGTTCAATCAACTCGTAGGTCGTCAACTCCAGCGCGACGATGAAGTAGCGGCCTTCAATGTAGCGCCGAATGATCTCCGAAACCCGAATGTAATATTCCTTCACCCGGCCTTCCGCCAGCAGCGAGGACGACTTGAGATCCTGGAGCGCCTGCAGCGCCACTTCGTGCGGCGGCCGCGGCGGCTCGACTTTTTTCGGCAGCAAACTTTTGCCGGCTTTCTTGCGCTGATAAACATAGTAAAGCGCGCTCAGCAGCAGCGCCACCGCCAGCGCAAGGCTGCCCCACAAAATGAACTGCCGGTAGCTGCGCGGCAAACCCAGCGGCCCCTTGATGTCGCGGATGTCGCCGGCCTCGCTGGGCTTCAAACTCTCCACTACAATTTTCAGTTTCTCGGTTTGCAAAATATGCTGGGTGGTATCGCCGGGAAGGGTGTAGCGAAAGGTCAGCGGCGGAATTTCAAATTCGCCAATATCGAACGTCGAAATGGTGTACGCCACCCGGTCTGCGATCAAGCCGTTCTTCTTTTCAGAACGGGGCGGCTCGTAGCTGCGAATCTCGAACGCGCCTAAATTGGCCGCCATGCCGGGCCACATCATCTCCACCTCCGGCGAACGGGTGACGGTGATGCTGTAGGTTACAACATCGCCGATGCGAATGGTGCTTTTGTCGATTCGCGAATCGATGGCGACGGAATGCTGCGCCGTCGCGGGAAACGCGGCCAGCACGAAAAGAAAAAATATTTTAAGCGCCCGCCCGATCATGTTCATTGCAGTTTGTCGTCATAAATTTGCACCGCCTCGGCGCGCATCAAACGCTGGATCAGTTGATCGTAGGCGTCCTGCTGCTTTTTGCGGATGTAGTCCTGCATGACTTTTGTCTTTACTTCTTCAAATGGCCGAATTCCAGTGACGTTGCCCTTGTCGTCTTTTTTGGCGTAATTTTCTTTGTTGGCGTCGTAGTAGAGTTTCACATCCGATTCCTGAACATCGACGCTTTGCGAGATTTCTTCCTGCAGAAGTTTTTGCACCATGAAATTTCTCTTGGCCTGAAACGTCGCTTCGATTACCTCTTTATCTTTATCCAGCCCTTTACGTTTGGCGGAATCATAAAGCAGCTCGGTGGCGATGTACTGCTTGAGGAAATCGATCTTGCTGCTTTTATCGTTCAATTGCGATTTCACATAAGGCGGCAGTTGGCTGATTTCAAACTCGAGATCGCCGGTGGTGATGGACTTTTTGCCGATTTTAGCAATCACCTCGCCGGGGCGGCTCTTTTTCGCTTCGCTGGGCTCGATGAGCGTGGATTCGTCCAGAGCCTGTTGCGCGTCGGCGGAGCGCTGCAGCCGCTCTAAACATTCCACGATCTTTTTGCTCACCTCCGCCAGCAGCGGGCTGTCGGGATAAAGATGCTTGACCTTCAAATAATAAGCGAGAGCATTTTCATAATCGCGCACGCGCTCAAAATAGATATCGCCGATGATGTAATTCAGGTTTGCCGCTTCCGACGGCTGCAAATTATAATTCTGCAAAATGTCATTGTATTCATCAATGGACTGATGATACAACTGGCGGTTGTAGAGCGCGTTGGCAAAATCGCGTTTCTTTTGTAGATCGATTTTGGGTTGAACCTCTTTTTCACAGCCAACCAGAAACATCGTGAACAGGATCGCCGCAGCGATCGCGTTTCCAATTTTCATACTGTCGTTCTCCGTTTAATTTCGAAATTTAGCATTCGATATTTGACCTCACCCTAACCCTCTCCGTGAGGAGAGGGAACTTAGTACACAATTTCATAAATTCAGATACGTATTATTGAAACGGTTCCTAACACAGTTTGAAACTGTGTTTGTCTTAACGACGCTCCAATACACTGTTGCAAACAGTGTCGGATCCATATTGTTAGCGCCACAAATACGCAATCGTAATTATGAAATCATGTACTTAGCGATAGCGTTTGGCTCGCATCCGAAAAAAGCGAATGAGCGGATCGATATAGGAAACGTTGGTGCGCACGTCGATGGTATCGACGTTCATGGAATGCAGCAGCCGATCGCGCTCTCGGATGGTTTTGGACGACGACTCCGAAAACGTTTCCCGAAGCTGGACGTCGGAGGTATCCAGCAAAATCACCTCGCCGGTTTCGGCGTCTTCCAATTCAATAAAACCCACATCAGGCAAATCGGTTTCCCGCGGATCGGTGATGGTGATGGCCACCAGATCGTGGCGGCGATTGGCGATCTGCAGAGCTTTTTGGTAATTCTCCGAAATGAAATCCGACACCAAAAACACCACCGCACGGCGAGTAACGACGCGGCGCAAATATTCCAGCGCCAGCGCGATGTTGGTGGCTTTGCCCTGCGGCTGGTGATAAAGCAGCTCCCGCAAAACCCGCAGCACGTGCGACTTGCCCTTTTTGGGCGGGACGAATTTTTCGATCCGATCGGTAAAAATAATCAGCCCGACTTTGTCGTTATTTTTGATGGCGGAAAACGCCAGCAGCGCACAAATCTCGATGGCAATTTCCCCTTTCATGCGCTCGACGGTTCCGAAATTCCCGGACGAGCTGACATCCACCAGCAGCATCACCGTGAGTTCGCGCTCCTCTTCAAACACTTTCACATAAGGATGCCCCATGCGCGCCGAAACGTTCCAGTCGATGCTGCGAATATCATCGCCGATTTGATATTCGCGCACTTCGGAGAACTCCATGCCGCGGCCTTTAAACACCGAGTGGTACTCGCCGGAAAAAACATCGTTCACCAAGCCGCGGGTTTGAATCTCGATGCGTTTGACTTTTTTGAGAATTTCTTTGGGGATCATTTCTCACGGCACTTCGATTTTGTTCAACACCGTGCGCACCACATCCTCGGCGGTTTTCTCCTCGGCCTCGGCCTCGTAGGTCACGATGATGCGATGGCGCAGCACATCCATGCCGATGGCGCGCACGTCTTCGGGAACCACGTAGCCGCGCCGGCGCAAAAACGCATGCGCTTTCGAGGCCTGGTGCAGATAAATCGAAGCGCGCGGTGAGGCGCCAAACGCGATCAAATCCTGTAATTCCTCCAATCCGTATTCTTTGGGATGGCGAGTGGCAAACACAATATCCAAAATATAGCGCTCCACTTTTTCATCAATATAAACTTCGCTCACTAACTTGCGCGCCGAAATGATGGCCGCGGGATCGACCACCGGCTTCACCTCCGGCACCGGCCTGCCGGCCATGCGCCGCATGATCTCCAGCTCTTCCTCTTTATTCGGGTAGCCGATGGAGAGCTTCAACATGAAGCGATCAATCTGCGCCTCGGGCAGCGGATACGTGCCCTCCTGCTCGATGGGGTTTTGCGTGGCCAGCACCAGAAAGGGATCGTCGAGCGGGAAGGTGTTTTCGCCAATGGTCACCTGCCGCTCCATCATCGCCTCCAGCAGTGCGGATTGCACCTTTGCCGGCGAGCGGTTGATTTCGTCTGCCAAAATTAAGTTGGAAAAAATCGGCCCTTTCTTGGTGCGGAAATCGCCGTTGCGTTGATCGTAAATCAGTGTCCCAATGAGATCGGCGGGCAAAAGGTCGGGCGTAAATTGAATGCGTTGAAATTTGGTTTTAATGGCGGCGGAGAGAGTTTTCACAGCCAGAGTTTTCGCCAACCCCGGCACGCCTTCCAACAACACGTGGCCGTTGCTGAGCAAGCCAATCAGCAGCCGCTCGATCATGTACCTCTGGCCGACAATGACTTTGGAAACTTCTGCGGTAATTTTTTCTACAAACTCGCTCTCTCTTTTGATTTTCTCGTTGATTGCCTGAATGTCAACTGCCATTTATCCTCCGTATGCGTGATTAATTTGTAGATTCGATGAACTCCCGTTTGTTCCGATTCAGAATGTCTTCGAATAATGTATAGCAGCGCTCCAGCGTTCCGCTCTCCACTTGTCCTCCCGAAAACTTGGCGAGGTCGCAGGCGCTGAGCACTTCTTCCAACTGTGCAATCAGCTTTTCGGAGAGGGCCATTTTTTTCAACTCCACGACGATCTCCGGCGAGGTGATTTCCAAAGCCGGAATTTGATAGCGCTCCGAAAGATAACGCTTCAAAAGTTTGGAAAGCGCCGAAAACGATTCCCCGCTGTTCGAGTTGTTCAAATTTATTTTCTGTTTGAGATCGTTGAGATAGGTTTCTTCGAGGGGAATGATTTGCAGCATTTGCCGGCGCTGCTCCGCTTCGCGGGCGTTTTTGCGTTTGATAAAAATTGCCGCAGCCACTGTCAGAACCACCAGTAACACCAGACCCACGCCCGTCAACAGCCACAGCGTCCAATTGGTTTCAACCACTGGATCGATAACTTTTACTTCCAAGCGGTTGGTGACGAGACTGTGGATTTCATCGTATCTGGTATCTTTGTAATCGATGATCATCCCATCGATGTAGCCCATTCCCAGCGACAGCGGCTTGAGAACGTATTCGTACGTTTGAATTATTTTTTTTGCGCCGCCAATTTCGCCGACCCAATTGGATGATGAGTTGCCGACAATTTCAAAATTAGTGAGTACGGGATTATCCACCTTCTCGACTTTGTAGCGCGAGACCTCTCCCTGCCAGCTAATTCGCAAGGTGAATTTAACGGTGAAATTTTGCGGAACCTCTTTGCGGTCCACCTGCACCGAAGCGGTGATCGCCTCCGCCAGAGAATCGGGGGTGGCCGTCGAATCCGGGGTTTGTGCAAAATTATTCGTCGCGAAAAAACTCAAGCAGATGTAGAAAATAAGCCGCGTCATCGTCTCCTCAAAAAAATCGAAAGAATATACTTTAGCTTAGTATTAAAGTTCCAGCGGGTTATCATAGAAAGAAACAATAAAAAAGCCGAATGAGTTGAGTCGAAAAAAAATACCTTCTTCGAAAAAACGCTCGGCTTTTAAAAGAACAGCGAATTTCGACGTAGTCAATTCATTTTGGCGCGCCCATCGGCTTTTTGGTTGCTGAACAGTTCCTGCAGTTGCTGGTTGAGGTCTTTCCCTAAATGTTGCAACTCCCACTTCACGCTTTCAACCAGTTCACTGTCGGGGTGTTTTTCCAAAAACTCGGTGTAGCTCAGCCGGGCGTTGTCGTAGTCTTTGAGATCGTTGGCGTAAATGTAACCAATCATAAACCGCGACTGAACGGCAAATTTGCTTTCGGGATAGTCTTGAAGCAAGCGCTGATGCAGCTCGATGGCTTTGGCAAAATCGTTGAGGTTGTTGTAAGAAATAAAAGCCATGCGCAGGAGCGTTTCTTCGGCGTTGGGGCTTTTGGGATAGGACTTCAACAGTTTTTCATAGGCCTTAAAAGCGTCTGTAAACTTTTCTTCCTTTTCAAAATTTTGGGCGATGGTACGCAGCTCTTCTTCTGTTTTCTTCTTGCAACTCGCGGCGATAAAAACGATCAATAAAATCAAAATAATTCTTGGCAGCGTGCGATGAATAACCATTTAATTCCTCCAGAGATGGTTCAAACGGAAGGCAATTTTAGAAAGATTTAAGAAAAAAGCAATCATAATTTCCGCGCAGGAAGGAGACAGACAATGGGACGCGATTCGCGCAGATGAAAGCCGATTTTTTGGGCTCATCCGTTTAAAATAAACCCGATCGCTTTGCGAAAATCAGCGTCCCCAAAAAACATCGCATCGTTTGTTTGATTAATTTTTGGACTTATCATCGTCAACGATTTCGAAGTCCGCCTCTTCCACTTTTTCTTCTTTGGGAGCTTCGCCGCTGGCGGCGCCGGTCGGGCCGCTGGCGGCGCCAGTTTGCTGGTACATCTTGCTGGCCATCTCTCCCCAGATTTTGGTCAAGGCTTCGGTTGACGATTTAATTTCATCAAGATTTGTGCCTTTGAGGGCTTCTTTCACGCGACCCACTGCGGTTTCCAACTGCGATTTTTCAGCGGCGCTCAGCTTATCGCCCAACTCCTTGATGTTCTTCTCGGTTTGATACACCAGTTGGTCGGCGTGGTTGCGCGCGTCCACCATTTCACGTTTTTTCTTGTCTTCGGCGGCGTGAGTTTTGGCGTCGCCCACCATGCGCTCGATCTCCTCTTTGCTCAACCCGGTTGAGGCCTCGATGCGAATCCTCTGCTCTTTGCCGGTGGCTTTATCTTTAGCCGAAACATTGAGGATGCCGTTGGCATCGATATCGAACGTCACTTCGATTTGTGGAATACCGCGCGGCGCCGGCGGAATGCCATCGAGGATGAAGCGGCCGAGGGTGCGGTTGTCCACCGCCATTTCGCGCTCGCCCTGCAGCACGTGAATTTCCACGGAAGTCTGGTTGTCCGCCGCCGTCGAAAACACTTCGGATTTGCGAGTTGGGATGGTAGTGTTCTTTTCAATCAACTTGGTGGTGACGCCGCCCAAGGTTTCAATGCCCAATGAAAGCGGGGTTACGTCCAGAAGCAGCACATCCTTGACGTCGCCCGCCAACACGCCGCCCTGAATGGCTGCGCCCACTGCGACCACTTCGTCCGGGTTCACGCCTTTATGCGGCTCTTTGCCAAACAATTCGCGCACGATTTGCTGGACTTTGGGCATTCTGGTTGCGCCACCCACCAGCACCACCTCATCGATTTGGCTGGGGCTGAGTCCGGCATCTTTCAAAGCGATCCGGCACGGCTCGAGGGTGCGCTGAAACAGATCGTCGCAAAGCTGCTCGAATTTCGCCCGCGTCAAAGTCAGGTTGAGGTGTTTGGGGCCGGTGTCCGTGGCGGTAATAAACGGCAGATTGATTTCAGTTTGAGTCAGCGTGGAAAGCTCACACTTGGCTTTCTCCGCCGCTTCTTTCAAACGCTGCAGCGCCATGGGATCCTTGGAGAGATCGACGCCCTCCTGTTTTTTGAATTCCGCCACGATCCAATCCATCACACGTTTGTCAAAATCGTCGCCGCCGAGGTGGGTGTCGCCGTTGGTGGCTTTCACTTCAAACACGCCGTCGCCAATTTCGAGAATGGAGATATCAAAGGTGCCGCCGCCCAAATCGAACACCGCAATTTTTTCATCTTTCTTTTTATCGAGACCGTAGGCCAGCGACGCTGCCGTGGGCTCGTTGATGATGCGCTTCACCTCGAGTCCGGCAATCTCCCCGGCTTCTTTGGTGGCCTGGCGCTGGGCGTCGTTAAAATAAGCAGGAACGGTGATCACCGCCGCGGTCACTTTCTGGCCGAGATAATCCTCCGCGGTTTGTTTCATCTTCTGCAAAATCATCGCGGAGATTTCCTGCGGGGTGTATTCCTTGTCGCCAATTTGCACTTTCGCAACATCGTTGCCGCCTTTAATGACTTTATAGGGTACTTCTTTGATTTCATTCGAGACTTCGCCGTATCGCCGACCCATAAAGCGCTTGATTGAATAAATGGTATTTTGAGGATTGGTGATGGCCTGGCGCTTCGCTACCTGCCCCACCAATCGTTCGCCGTTTTTTGCAAACGCCACAACCGAGGGTGTCGTTCGCGAACCCTCAGAATTGGGGATGACCACGGGTTCGCCGCCCTCCATCACCGCGACGCAAGAGTTAGTGGTTCCCAAATCAATACCGATAATTTTACTCATACGTTTACCTCCATCAAATTCAGATAATCAAGCATCAAAAATACGCCAAGATTGCAAAGCAATTTTCGCTTTTTTCATTTGGCAAACAATATGCCATCAAAACGATTAAGATAACGACAAATTTAGATTTATTGAACTTATGGGACGCACTATCCCGGTCGCCTTAAAAAATCCTGGAGAATCGCGACCGTCATTACGCCAACATGTCAGGGCAATGAAAAAGGAAGGGTGCATCACCTGCACCCTTTTCAATTAAAGTTTCGTCGGTTTCTCAAGACGCTTCAGAAGTCGAAGCGGCTGGTTTTGTCTCCGCTTTTTCTGATTTCTTTTCTGAGGGTTTTTTCTCGCCCATGTTGTTGCCGTTCGATTTCTTGTAATCGGTGATGTAAAAACCCGAGCCTTTGAAAATTAGACCATTACCTGCGCTGATGAGCCGGCGCACCGAGCCTCGGCATTTTGGACATTCGCTGAGCGACGGCGCCGTGATACTCTGGAAGATTTCAAACTGGTGGTTGCAAGCTTCGCACAAGTAATCGTACGTTGGCATAATTTTCTTCCCTACAATTAAATTCCAATAAATTCCAAAACCATCTACTTACTTACTTATTTCGGCAGCCGAATGGCGATGAAAAGATTGCGGCTTCCACGCTGCACCTGGAAGAGGACGATATCCCCGGGCGCCACTGCTGCCACAATCCGCTCGAATTCGCGCACGCTGGAAACGCTTTGGCGATTCACTTCTTTGATAAGATCGCCGCGGGCGAGTCCTTTCTGTTCCGCTAGGCTGCCCTGGCGAACATCGGTCACCACTACGCCGCTTTCGCCTTCATAGCCGAATTCATTTTGCAAACGCCGGTTGAGCTCGCTTACCTGAAGCCCCAGCATGTCCATAGTGGTGGAACCTTGTTGTGAAACCTGCGGGCGCGCGCTCTTCTCTTCTTGGCGTTCGTCAAGTTTTACACTCAATTCCCTGGTTTTGCCGTCGCGAATGATTTTTAAATTCACAGTTGAGCCGGGGGCGTACGACGCAATCAGATTGGTCAACATTTGGGAGTCGTCAATCGTCTTACCATCCACTTCTATAATCACATCGTACTTGCGCAGGCCGGCGCGATCCGCGGGCGATCCTTTTGCTACTTCGTTAACCACGGCGCCGCGAGTGTCTTTCAACTTAAGAGCTTCACTCATGTCGGCATCGGGGGTGGTAATCCAAACCCCCAGATAACCGCGATAGACTTTGCCGTGAGAAATGAGATCATCCATGACCCGTTTGGCTAAATTTATCGGAATGGCAAACCCGATACCTATGTTGCCGCCGGTGGTGCCGGCATAAATGGCGGTATTGATACCGATCAACTCGCCGCGAATATTCACCAGCGCGCCGCCGCTGTTGCCGGGATTGATGGCGGCGTCGGTTTGAATGAAATCCTGGTAGGTGAGATCGCCGCCAATATTCAAGGCGCGGCCTTTGGCGCTGATAATGCCGGAGGTAACGGTGTGCTGCAAGCGCAAATCAAATGGGCTGCCAATGGCGAGCACCAGCTCGCCCACTTCTAAATTATCGGAATCCCCAATCGTGGCTGCCGGCAAATCCTTGGCCTCGATTTTGATGACCGCAACGTCGGTGGCCGGATCGGTGCCGATAATTTTTGCATCGTATTGATTGCGATCGATTACAACATTGATCTCATCGGCGTCCTTCACCACATGGTAATTCGTCAAAATATAGCCGTCCGAAGACACGATCACGCCGGAGCCGAGACCTCTTTGGGTGTATTCGCGGTCGCCCGGATCCGGGAAAAATCGGCGAAAGAAATCATCGTTGTGGAAAAAATTCGAGAAGGGGCTGGTGACGCGCACGGTTTTTTCACTGGTGATGGCGACGACCGTCGGCGTCACGCGCTTGGCGATTTCAACAAAAGCGCGGCTGGTGCTTTCCAAATCCGAATGAATCGGCTGGGAAACGACTGCCGCGGCCGCCGTTGGCGCCGGCTGGTGATTGGCCAGGCCATTGTTCGATAAATTAAAATTGGAGGCCAGCATCAAACCAACTACCACCCCCACTAAGATCGAGAAGATCACGATCACAGATTTTCTGTTCATCGATTTCATTTTGTATGTCCTCCTTACAGAAGAATTAATTCAAAAAAAAACAAATTTCACCCTTCAAACGGCGCTGGCGGATAGAAGTTCCTAAACGACCTTGATTTTAACATACTGATCGCCAACGCGATCGCGGCCGCGAATACCCATTCCTGGCACGCGCAGAGTTTTACCGTTAATGGAGTTCGGCGGAATGTTGATTTCGACCGTGTTGCCGTAAATGGTTTTCACCCGAACTTTGGCGCCCTTCTTTGCGCGCTTTTTGTCGATGGGCACTTCGCAATAAACATCCAGTCCCTTATTTTGGAAAAATTTGTGCTTGCCAACCTTCAACGTCAAAATCAAATCGCCGCTTTTTTGACCGGCGCCGCCGGGATGGCCCTGCCCGCTTAATCTCAACACCTGGCCGTCCTCCGCGCCTGGCGCAATTTTAACCGAATATTTTTTGTTGACCAGTTGGCGGCCGCTGCCCCGGCACGAACGGCAGGGCTGGGAAATGATTTTTCCTTTTCCTAAGCAGCGCGGGCACGGCCTAGTAACCGAAAATGCGCCCTGCGACATGAAGAGCATCCCTCTGCCGCGGCATTGCGGACAGGTTTCGGGATGGCTTCCCGCTTGCGCGCCGCTGCCGCGGCAATCGGAGCAAATCTCTTCTTTATTGATAGTGAACGCGGCGGTTCCGCCCAATGCCGCCGTTTCAAATGGAATCTCCAGGGCGGCGTGAATATCCATGCCGCTTTCAGTGCGGCTGCTTTGGCCAAAACCGTTTTCGCGATCAAAAAATTGGCTGAACAGATCGCCCAAACCGCTAAAACGGAAAAACTCATCGACCTCAGATGGCCGCGTACGTGTTCGGCGGCCGCCGCTGCGCGTTCCAAAGCCGAATAAATCGCTCAGATCGAAATCAAAACCTTGAGAAGAAAAGCCGCCTTCCGGGCGCATGCCGGCGAACCCGAATTTCCGCATCTGATCATATTGCTGGCGTTTCTGGGGATCGCTGAGTACGTCGTAGGCCGATGAAATTTCTTTAAACCGATCTTCGGCAGTCTTATCCCCCGGGTTGGCGTCGGGGTGATATTTCTTTGCCAGATTGCGATACGCCTTCTTGATTTCTTCGGCGCTGGCCTGTTCTGAAACCCCTAAAACGTCGTAATAATCGCGTTTTGCCATACAATTTCAAGTATTCGTCTGACGTAACGACATACAGAAATCCATCCCCTGTTTTTCGCAAACAATATGCCAGCCAGCGCGTTCAAAAAAATCATGACACGCTGTCGCAAATATGATAACGTATGAATCTAAAACTCGAAATTCGAATCTCGAATTTCGAAACCAATCCAAATGACCAATTCTAAATTTCAAAAAGCAAATTAAAAAGTCTGGGAGACTTAAATTAAGTGAATCTTTTCCTGGCGGCCCTGGCGTTCTTTAGCGAACTTTGCGGTTAAAAAAAATTAGTCAGGTTTTTCAATGAAGATATGAAAGCGGTCATCGTCGCGGACAACGGTGAAGATGGCTACCGCACCGGTGGGGAGATTGCGAATTACTTTCTGAAATTCAGATTTGGAATAGATAAGAAAATCATCGATCTCGATGATGATATCTTGCTCCCGAAGGCCGGCGTCGTCGGCCGGGCTGAATCTTTCAACTTTAGTAACCAGAACCCCCAAATTTTCGACGTAGCCAATCTCCCGCGCCTGCTCGCGGCTGAACGTTTCGCAAGTGATGCCCAGGTCTTCGTATTGGTGGAAGGCGGTTCGGCGCGTGATTTCGAGCGACTCGTTTTCCCGCTGGCCCAGCCGCACCGGGATTTCCATTTCACGGCCCCTTCGCAGCACGGTGAGCTGCACGGTCTCGTTGGGATTTTTCCTGGCCACCACGGCCTGCACCTGGTTGCTTTTGTTCACCGGCTGGTTGTTGATTTTAAGCAGGACGTCCTTTGCTCGCAGGCCGGCCGCCGCCGCCGGACCGCCTTCTAAAACTCGATCCACAAACACGCCCATCGGCTGCGGCAAAGCCAGCGCTCGTGCCCGCTTTTCGTCGATATCCTGCATGGAGATGCCCAGGTAGCCGCGTTCCACCCGACCCTTCTGAATCAGGTCGGTCATGATTTTACGGGCAAGATTGATGGGGATGGCGAAACCGTAGCCGGAGTTGTAACCGGTCTCCGTGGCGATGGCGGTGTTCATACCGATGACTTCGCCCCGCAGATTCACCAGCGCGCCGCCGCTGTTGCCTGGGTTGATGGCGGCGTCGGTTTGAATGAAGCTTTCCACGCTGTATTGGTTGCGCAAAATATCGATTTGCCGCTCTTTGGCGCTGATGATGCCGGCGGTGACGGTGGACTGCAGCTCGAGGGGGTTGCCAATGGAGAGCACCCACTCGCCAACCCGGCACTGGTCCGAGTCTCCTAATTCAGCCACTGGCAAATTCTCCGATGCGATTTTGAGCACCGCCACCTCCGTCAACGGATCCATGCCGACAATTTCGCCGTCGAATTCGCGGTTGTCGTTCAAAACCACGCGAATCTTATCCGATTTCTCCACCACATGAACGTTGGTGAGAATATACCCCTCTTTGGAGACGATGATGCCGGAGCCAGTTCCGAGCTGGCGGAATTCCTGCGGCAGGCGGAAGCGGAAAAAATCTCTCAAATCCTCGCGATCGTGAAAGCGCTCGAAATCGTCGGCGGAAATGGTGCGCGTGCTTTTGATATAAACCACCGTCGGCACCAGCGCCTCGGCGATCTTCTCAAACACCTGGCTGAAGTTGCGCGCCTTCTGCTCGCGCTCCGCTACCGGCTCTTGCGACCCCAACACGAGCGCCGGCTTCGCTGGCAGAGTGAATGAAACCCGCGCCGGCGTCCGCCTGGAATTGAAAGCGAACACAAACAGCAGGCTTAAAATGGCGGCAGCCAGCGCCGCCAAAATCAAGAAACGCAGAGATGGTTTACGTTGCATCTTTTGTCTCGATGACGAGATTATTTTTTAAATGCGGCGCGGATTCGCTGAATGAGAGCTTCCCCTTCCTTTGGGAAGAGCAGCACAAACGCCAAAAACAGAATGGCCGCTCCCGGTAAAATCGGCAGAACCAGCCCCAGCAATCCGGCGGCCAACAAAATAGGGATCAGTTTCTTTTTGTGCAACTGAAATTCTTTGATTTCTTCGGAAAGGGTTTTGCGCATAGCTATCGCAGAATGTGATTGAGGTATTTGGTTAGGATGAGGCGGTTGCCTTTAACTTTGTCCGGTATATATTCGACTTCATCCATCGAACGGCGGATGATATAAAGCCCGAAGCCGCCGGTTTTGCGGGAGTCCATCGCGGACAGCACGTCGTAATCCTTGAAACGGAATTCTTCAAATCCGAACCCGTAGTCTTGAATAACAATCGTGAATTTGTGAGAATCATTATCCACGGAGACGTCGATCCAGTTGTCCGGATTGGAATGATAGGCGTGCTCGATCACGTTCAAACACGCTTCGTAAACTGCGATTTTCGTTTTGCCAATTTCTTTGGAATCGAAGCCCACTCTCTGCGCGTGCGCCGTTACAAAATCACATATTCTGTAGAGATTCTGGGGAAGACTCTGAACCCGCAGTTGCTTGGCATCGCTATCTCCTTCGACGACCAGCTCGTCGAACGCTTCTTCGAATTTTCCCACGATGGGAGGATCACTGATGTCTTCCCGCAAAAGCGGCGCCTCGGGCAGTAACGGCTTGGTCGCCATTTTCATCGCCTCCTGCTTTTCGGAGGTTTCGGCAGCCGGCTCGACCGCCGCACCCGGCGCCTCCACTTGCCCCTTTGCGAGTGCGCTGCTGGCATCGCCATCGACGGTGAGATAACTCAACGCCGAGAAGGTGGTGAGATTATTTTTGGCGGTGCGGCTGGCGTTGACAATCACCACCTCGCCGTTCAAGCGGCGAGCGCGCGCCGTGGCCTCGATCAACGCGGCAATCAGGCTGGCCGAGGGGTAAGGCAGGTTCTTCAAATCAATGATGAACTGGAATTGTCCATTTTTAAAGCAAGCTTCCAGGGTTTCCATCAACGAGGAAATCAGATTGGAGACGTCATCGCTTTGCGACAACGGAATGCGCACCGTGCTATCATCACCGGCAATTCGCTCAACAACTAAACGGGGCTGGGACATAATGTTTTCTCAACTAACTAAATATAAATTCACAAGGATTGAATTGACAAAAAGCGCGAACGATATCTTCGCATCAGCCGACCACGCCGGCGTTCCCCCTTCGTCTTCTTTCTTCCTCCAACAAGGCTCGTTTCAAAATTTTGCCTATATTAGTTTTCGGCAGCGTCTCCCGAAACTCAATCAACCTGGGAACTTTGAAGGATGCCAGACGCTGGCGGCAGAACTGAACGACTTCCTCCGGGGTCAGCGTCTCGTTTTTTTTGCAAACGATGAAGGCTTTGACGGTTTCGCCGCGATATTCATCGGGAGCGCCGATCACCGCCGCCTCCAAAATTTTCGGATGCTCGTACAACACCTCTTCGATTTCGCGCGGGAAAATATTGAAGCCGCCAGCGATGATCATATCCTTCTTGCGATCGACGATGTAAAAATAGCCGTCGCTGTCCATCTTCGCCATGTCGCCAGTAAAGAGCCAGCCGTCCCGCAGCACCTTTTCCGTTTCCTGCGGCAGGCGCCAGTAGCCCTGCATCACCTGCGGCCCGCGCACCGCCAATTCTCCCACCTCGCCGATCGGCAGCGGGGCGCGCGTCTCGGGATCGACGATCATCGCGTCGGTGCTGGGCGCCGGTAGCCCGATGGCGCCTTCCTTGCGCAGCCCATTCATGGGGTTGACGTGCGTCACCGGCGAGGCCTCAGACAAGCCGTACCCCTCCACCAACTTGCCGCCGGTGATGGCTTCAAATTTTTTGGCCACTTCCACCGGCAGCGGCGCGCTGCCGCTGACGCAGCCCTTAATTGAGGAAATATCGTATTTCGCAATCTCCGGAAAATTGTTGATGGCAACGTAGAGGGTTGGCACGCCGGAAAACATCGTCGCCCGAGTTTTTTCGATGGTTTTCAAGATCAACGGAATATCGCGCGGGTTGGGAACCAGCACCATCGTCGATTTGATTTTCACCGCCAGGTGCAGGCCGGTGGTCAGCCCGTAGCTGTGGAAAAACGGCAGCGCGCACAGCAGCACCTCCTCGCCTTCGCGGCATTGGGTGAACCAACTGCGAACTTGCAAGACATTGGCGACCAAATTGCGGTGGGATAAAATAGCGCCCTTGGAGATGCCGGTGGTGCCGCCGGTGTATAAAAACATCGCCGTGTCTTCCAATTTCACGGCCGCCGGCGACAGGGCGGTGGGAAATGTTTCGCTCATAATTTCGGAAAAAAAATGCAGCCCCGGCGCACGAGGGATTTTGAGCCATCGGCCTTCGCGTTTGGCTTTGATAGGATAAAGCAGCTTCAAAAACGGCGGCAAAAATTCGCGAATGCTGGTGAGAATAATATTCCGCAGGCTGGTCTCGCTTTTTATTTTTTCCACCCTGGGATAAAGGAAGTCAAGCACGACGGCGGTTTCGGCGCCGCTGTCGTTGAATTGATGCTTGAGCTCGCGCTCGACGTAAAGGGGGTTGGTGGGAACCAGAATCGCCCCGATCTTCAAAGCCGCGAAATGAGCGATGGCATATTGCGGAATGTTCGGCAGCACGATGGCCACGCGGTCGCCGGGCTTGACGCCGAGCCGCTGGAAAGTGAGGGCGAGTTGATCCACGCACCGGCCTAGCTCGCGGTAGGTCATGCGCGCGCCGAAAAATGAAACAGCTATGGCCTGCGGCCGTTCGCTCACGGCTTCGTTGAACAGATCGACGAGGGTGGTATTGGGAATGGCGATGGTATCCGGAACCCCCGCCTCGTAGAATTTGAGCCAGGGTTTGTTCATCTCGTTAGGGTAGAGCCCCACGGGTTCTCAAAAAACATCGGGCCTGAAAAAATCATGAGCCCAGAAAGTCTTTGACCTTCGCAAATAAAAAACACCCATCCGCTGCGCGGAAGGGTGTTCATGATGTTTAAGTTCAGTGACTAATTGTTGCCCTGCTCTTTGAGCAGATTGATTTCGTAGTCCGATGCTTGTTTCCACGCGCGATCGCGGCCCGCCAGTTCAAAATAGGTGATGGCCTGGGAAATTTGTCCTAATGCTTTGCATGCCTTGCCGGCTTCATAGGCAGCAGGAGCATAGCCAGGTTTTTGCAGCAAGGCTTCATCCGCCGCTTTTCTGGCATCAGCAAAATCACCCTTTTTATTTAAGACAACCGCAAGCCGGTAATGGGGATCAGCCCATTTTTTGCGGTTAGTAACGGCCAACGCATTTTCCAAAGCCATCTCCGCCTCGTCCAGGCGGCCGAGCTCCGTCAAAGCGACGCCGAGGCTGTAAAACGCCAGGTCGTATTGGGGGTCGAGTTGGGTGGCCTTCGTAAAATTTTCGGCGGCCTTGTTGTAATCCCGTTTGGCATCCAGATAAACTGCGCCCAATTCATAGTGGGCTTTTGGATCGCGGGGATCGTTTTGAATGGCCTTTTGATAAGTTTGGATGGCCAGATCGGGCTTGCCGGTTTCACTGTAAATTTTTCCCAGGGCCACGTAGGCGTCGGTATATGACGGGTTGTGACGAATGGCGGCTTGATACGCTGCGATGGCTTCGTCATACCGGCGCAGACGTTTCAGCGTCAGGCCTTTACCGTAGTTCGCTTTGAAAAAGGTTGAGTCCAGAGATAACGCCGAATTGTAGAAATCCAGCGCTTGCTGGTTTTGCCCTAATTTGTAGGCGTTGTTGCCATCGTTGAAGGCCTTCTTGACGGCATTGATTTTTTTCATGGCCTCGGTATCGGCCATCAACTTGGAATCAATATCCTTGATTTCAGCGACCAGTTTTTCGCGCTGTTTAATGAGGCTTTCATACTCATCGGCAGTTGGATTGGCTTTGAGTTTCGCGTCGATTTCATTGACTTGATTGAGCTTCTGCTGTTTCTGCTGCGTCAAATCCTGGCCGAAACCAACTGCGACGCTCAGCAGCAGACATAAAATAACTCCCATCAGACCTTTCAAGTTAATTACTCGTCTCATTGAAACCCTCCCAGATTTAGTTACTCAAAATCCATCGTTACTTACTAATGATCGTCCCTGTCCATTAATAAGTCAGCGTATGCGACCCTTTATTTCCAGTGGTGCCGAAGGGGGGACTCGAACCCCCACGGGTTGCCCCACACGCCCCTCAAACGTGCGTGTCTACCAAATTCCACCACTTCGGCTGATTTTTTATTTTGCGCTATCCGAACTGCTTGGCAACGGCTCGGAACTTAAAGGCAATAAATCGGGAGAATTTTTGGGTAAGGGGAGACCCGACGCTGCCGAGCTTCTTTTCTCCCGCTCTTTTTGCACCACCCCCCCGCTCTCGCCGAGCGCGCCTTGTTTAAAAAAAGATAACGTTAGCGCGACCAATAAAAAAGCAACGGCCAAGCCCGTGGTGACCCGGCTCAAAAAGGTCGCGGCGCCGCGGCCGCCAAACACCGCCCCCATGCCGCCTCCTCCGCCAAACGCGCCGGCCAATCCGCCGCCCTTGCTGGACTGCAACAGAATCACAATCGTTAATGCGATGCAAATGAGCAAATACACGATAATCAAAAACGTGTACATATTCTCCTTCCGGTTGTTGTAAATCTAAATAACAATTTGATTATTGTAAAAAACCAATTTACAAACGTTCCACGTAGGGAACGCATACTATGCGTTCCCTACTTTTTCAGCTGATTTAATAATCGCCGCAAAACTTTCAGCTTCGAGACTGGCGCCGCCCACCAGCGCGCCGTCGATGTTTTCTTTGGCCAGCAACTCCTCGGCGTTCGCCGGTTTGACGCTGCCGCCGTATTGAATGCGAATCTGATTTCCCAGTTCCGCGCCGTACCACTCATTCAGCCGGCGACGGATCATCACATGAACTTCCTCCGCCTGTTCCGGCGTAGCGTTCTCACCGGTGCCGATGGCCCACACCGGCTCGTAAGCAATCACCAGTTGACCGGCGTTGGCCAATTTAACTTCAGCAAGTCCAGCGTGCACCTGCTCTTCAACTACCTTTTGCGTTTGGCCGGCGCGCCGCTCTTCGATTTTTTCGCCGACGCAGAAAATGGGAATCAGTCCGGCATCGATGGCCTTGCGCACTTTTTTGTTGATGTCCGCGTCTTTCTCGCCGAAAATATGCCGGCGTTCCGAGTGGCCGACAATCACGTATTCGCAGCCGGCGTCTTTCAACATCTGCGCGGAAATCTCGCCGGTGAACGCGCCTTCATCCTGCCAATGCAGATTCTGTCCGCCCAATTTGATACGCGTGCCTTTCAAAACTTCGTGCACCGGCACGAGGTCCGTAAAGGGCGGACACACCACAACTTCCACTTCCTTCACATTAACCAGCTTTACCTTCAAAGCATTCACCGCTTGCACGGCTTCACTGGGCGTTTTGTACATCTTCCAGTTGCCGCCAATAATCATCCTGCGTTTTTTCATCGTGTCCTTTTTATTTCACACCGAAAAACACTCGGTGGTTTCGGTTTTATTCGGCGTTTCATTAACTTGCAAAACTATTGTAAAAATCACAAAAGCACGTATTCAACCACGAAGTACACGAAGTTTAAAAATCCACTTTTCAAAGGTTCCACGTAGAGAACGCATAGTATGCGTTCTCTACTTAAAGACTCTTGGTGATATGCTGAATCAAATCCACCACCCGGCACGAGAAGCCCCACTCGTTGTCGTACCATGACAGCACCTTCGCCAGGTTGCCATCAATAACGAAAGTCGAAAGCCCGTCGACGATGGAGGAATGCGAATCGCCATTGAAATCTTTGGAAACCAGCGGCTCGTCGCAGAATTTCAGAATGCCCTTGAGCTCGCCGTTGGCGGCTTTTTTAAACGCGGCGTTGATTTCTTCCCCGGTGGTCTTTTTGGCTAATTCAAACACCACGTCCACCAGCGAGACATTGGGAGTGGGCACCCGGATCGCCAAGCCATCCATTTTCCCTTTGAGTTCGGGAATCACTTCGGCCACGGCTTTGGCCGCGCCCGTGGTGGTGGGGATCATCGACAGCGCCGCCGCCCGCGCCCGCCGCAAATCTTTGTGCGGCAGATCGAGGATGTTTTGATCGTTGGTGTAGGAGTGAATGGTGGTCATCAAGCCGCGGATGATGCCAAAGTTTTCCATCATCACCTTCGCCACCGGCGTCAAGCAGTTGGTGGTGCAGGAAGCGTTGGAGATAATATGATGCTTGGCCGGGTCATAATTTTTGTGATTGACGCCCACCACCACGGTCACGTCCGGACCCTTCGCCGGCGCCGTGATGATCACTTTCTTCGCGCCCGCCGAAAGATGCAACTGCGCTTTTTCGCGCGCCGTGAACAATCCCGTTGATTCGATGGCGATATCCACTTTCAAATCTTTCCACGGCAATTGCGCCGGATCTTTAATCGCCAGCACTTTGATGGCCTTGCCATCGACGATGAGCTGATCGCCTTCGGCCTTCACCTCGCCATCAAACGCGCCGAAGTTGGAATCATATTTCAATAGATGCCCGAGGGTTTTCGCATCGGTCAAATCGTTAACTGCCACGAACTCAATTTCTTTTGCGCCCAATTTTTGGGCCGCGCGAAACACATTCCGTCCAATCCTGCCGAATCCATTGATGCCCACTCTAACCGCCATTTTTGTCTCTCCTTCAATTAAATCGTTCGTGTTATATTAAATGTGGAAAGGATACTCCAGGGGCTCCGTCCAAAAAACGGTGCTAAAATAACGATAATTTGAACGAATGTCAAGCAGAAATTCCCCTGCTAAATCAAACAAATTTCTTTCGCGTGTAAACCGCGCTGAATTGTGCGAAGCGGGATTTGCAGCCGCCGCATTCTTCTGGCAGGCTGCCGGTGTTGACCGCTTCGAGCCGCACTTCATAACCCAGCTCAGAGTACGTGGCGATGGCGTCACGCGCCATCCGCTCATCGGCGATGAACCGCCGTTCCCAGCCCTCGGCAATCAATTTTGCGTCGGGCGGCAGCGTGCATCCCCAGAAGCCCTCGTGTTCAATTTTACATTGCTCTGAAATTAGATTCAGCGCAACGTTGGTGCGGGATATTTTGTCATCCATATTTTCAAAGTGCGGCGCAAGCATGGCTTGCGCAATCCATTATCTATTCAAAAATTCGGCATTCAGGGTTCGGAGCTGGGAGTCTTCTACAAACGCGACGCCGTATTCATCGCAAAGTTGTTTTGCTACTGCAATGTACTCCCAGTGACGCTCGCCGCCGGCCATCGACTCGATATGTTTGAAATCGGATAACAGTTGATCCGCGGCGTCGTCATCTAACACCTGATCGGCCATGGGAAACAGCACCTGATCCTCTTTGGCGATATGATTGCTGAGGAGCGCGATGAAATCGCGGGCGTGCCCGGCAAATTGCTGCAGGGCGGCCGCGTCTCCTTGCGCCGCTTTCTCAACGCACTGCGCCATGCCCCGAACCAAATCGCGGCCCCCATCATGCTCGAAAAGCATCACGCCGATGGGGCCGCCTTCGCGCGGAATGCCGCGTTCTTCCATCACCACAAAGAGCCGGTCTTCTTCTTTGGCGTGGTGACAGCCATCGGCAAAATTTTTGAAAAAGTCGAGGGCGCGGTTTGCGGAATTCATTTTGAGTTTGCCGCTGCTTTGCGCTTGTTCTACTATTTTTTGCAGACACGCCAACACCGCCATGATGATGCGATGTTCTTCGTAGAGTATGTCGGTGGCTTTCATAGTTTGTCCTTTGCTTAGTAATTTAATTGATTTTACCTTTGTTAAAAGCTAAGGTGTACCCTCATCAAACTCTAATGAAACTCACTCGAAGATATTTCCCCCTGCAGTTTGCGCAGCCGAACGTGCCCCAACAGCGCGCACCCCAGCGCCGCGGTAAATTGCGGCAGATCATCGGGCGGGACGTTCACTTGGGTTTGCCGACCTGCGCCGGCAGGCAGGCGGTCGCGAATCACCTCCGCCATTTTTTGCCAGCGCAGGATGCCGCCCACCAACGTGTATTCCGGCTCGGAGTTGATGCGCTTCATCAATTGCACCGAGCGGTCGGTGAGGGAGAGGATGGCACCGTACATGATATCCTCCGGCGGCACTCCTTCGGACAGATGACTGATGACCTCCGATTCCGCAAATACAGCGCACACTCCGGAGATGGCAACCTGCTCTTTTGAGAGTGACAGCAGGGGACCGATGTCGCTGGTAGTGTAACCCATGTAGCGGGCGGTCTTTTCGAGGAACGCGCCGGTGCCGGAGGCGCATTTGTCGTTAAGGCGAAAGGTCGCGACTTTGGCGCGTTCATCGAGGCGGCTGGCTTTCATGGTTTGCCCGCCGATGTCCAGCACGGTGCGCGTGCCGGGAAACAGGAACTGCGCGCCGCGAGCGGTGGCGGTGAGATCGGTCACCTGCAGGTCGCGGAAGGGGACGAGGTGGCGGCCGTAGCCAGTGGTGATGACATACGAAATGTCGTTGAGTGTCAGCCCTGCCTGTGCTGCTGCGCTCTCCGAAACTTGTTTGGCTACTTCACTGAGCTTCGAACCGGTGGCGGCCATCTCACGACCGATGATTTGGTTCTCTTCATTTAAAATGACGGCTTTGGTGTAGGTTGAGCCTAGGTCTAAACCGAGTGTATATGGCATAATCTTTCTCCCTGCTTTACGGTGAAGCGTTGAGCGAAAAGCGTGACTACGCTGCCTGGATGCACTCTTCGCTCGTTCGCACTACAAACTAACCGGTTTTCGGCTGGCGATGATGTGATCCAGCGCAAACAGCGCCGCGCCAATGGCGCCCATAAAATGCGATTCATCGCTGACGTTAATTTTTTTCTTCAGTCCTTCTTCCAGCGCGCGAATCATGCCGATGTTTTTGGCCACGCCGCCGGTGAAAGTGATTTCTTCCTCAACGCCCACTCGCCGCAGCAGCCCGATAGAACGCGCGGCAATCGACTGATGCACCCCCCAAAAAATATCCTCCAGCTTTTTGCCTTTGCCCAGCCAGGACAAAACCTCAGACTCGGCAAACACCGTGCAGGTAGTGCTGATGCGCACGGCCTTCTCCGCCTTCAAAGCGGTCGCGCCCAATTCCTCAAGCGGGATGTTGAGCGCCACTGCCGCCGCGCCGAGGAAGCGCCCGGTGCCGGCGGCACATTTATCGTTCATACAAAAATCGATGATTTCACCCTGCGGGCTCACCCGGATGGCTTTGCTGTCCTGCCCGCCCATGTCCAGCACCGTGCGAGTGGCGGGAAACAGGTGCACCGCGCCGCGGCCGTGGCAGCTGATTTCAGTCACTTGTTTGTTGCCAAAGGTGACTTTATAGCGGCCGTAGCCGGTGCCGATGACGTACTCCACTTCTTCGTCGCCCAGATGGGCGTCCTCTAATGACTTACGAAATGACTTTTCGGCTGCGGCGCTCACGTTGGCGCCGGTATCAACCAGCGCCCGCCCCACGATCTCTTTTTTTTCGTTGATGATGACAGCTTTGGTTTGCGTTGAGCCAACATCGACTCCGGCTGCGAATGACATATTCAATACCTTTCAAAATTTGTGATACATCTTATGGATTGTTGGATAAATGAATTACTGGATCGATGTAAAAACCATCCATTGATCCAGTAATCCATCAATCCATTAATCCTCACACCACACTCCATCAAAATCACATTCTGCCCGCCAATTGTTGCCTCGAAATGAGTCCCTCGAAGAACGCATCGATGCGATTCTTCATCTGCGCTTCCGAGACCACCCGCTTGTCCATCAAATCCGATTCGATGAACAGGGTCGGGAGGTCGCGGCGCTCCATCACATAGCGGCGGCCGTCGGCAAGTCCGGTGGAAACCGTGCGGCAGCTTTTGATGGGATGATAGACCACGCCGTCGATGTGAAACGGATCCGCGAGCGAGAGGATGGCCTGCTGCTGGTGGAACATGCTGTCCATGGCGTCGCGTACGCTGATGAGCAGCCCCTCCGCTAAACTCTCGATGGGATTCTGCAAATCGTACTGAAACCCGAGGTTGGTGCCGCCCGAGGCAAACCACAAATAAGTGGAATGCACGAAGACGCCGCCCCACTCGGTGAAAAATTCGTTGAAGCGGCGAAAGATGGGATAGCACGGCACGCCCACAAAGAACAGCCGGAACTTTTCTTCTGTTAACGTCCCGATGTCGTGGGTCGATTTGTATTCCATCTCTTCCACCAGTTCTTTGAAAAATTGGCTGCCCTCAGCGGCGCCGCGCAAGCCGTTAGCGACGCCAAGATAGATGGTGCCGTCGGTGAGGGCGTTAAAGACCGCCGGACGCTTGTGGTTGAGCTCCAGCAGTTGCTGCCAGCCGCGGCTCATCTCGTTGGCGTGGCTCAGCACCTCCCGGAATTTATCAATGTCAAACTTCTTTCCGGAAACCCGTTCGCAGAGGGCTATCAGTTCTTTGAGTTGTTCCGCCACATAGCGCCGATCGCGTTCAAACTGCGGATCGCCGGGCCAGCTCTGCGCGCCGGCGGCGCGGGTACCCGGAATATCGATGATAAAAATCGGCGTCTGATACATGCGCTCCCAGATTTCCGCCCACTTGATGTAGGTGTTGCAGGCGTTGGTGAGCACCGCGAGACTCGGTTTGGGAATGCGACCCATGGGGTGCGCGCCGCCGCGAAGCTGCACCGCCACATCGGCTTTCACGTAGCCGCAGATGTCTGGCGAGTAGCCGTAGTCTTCGGCTTGATTGAGGAATTCGCCGGCCACCCGCCGCACCGCTGTTTGCAGGGAGTTGATTTCCGGAAACACTACCGGGAAGTCGAAGGTTTTGAGAATTTCGTTGAGGCTGCCCATCACGAAAACATACGCTGCGCCTTTTCCCTGTTCCGCCGCGTCGGTCAGTTCCTGAAACCACTCGCGAAAGAGTCGCCCGCCCTCGCGGGTGCCGCGGCCGACGAGCTCTACGTTGTTTTCTTTCATCGCTATCATTGGACTTGCTCTCATTGTTATTGTGAATCCTCTTAATAGGATTATTGGATTAATGGATTGATGGATCAATGGATTAATAGATTTGATGGAGGGGTGTGCCATCACTCCATTAATCCATCAATCCAATCTGCCCACGAAACACGCGAAATGACACGAAAGATAAAAATTATTTGTACTCATCTGTCAAGATTATTCTTTCATACTCTAACTTTGGGTAATGTCCGAAATTTATCAGAAGACCTAATTGCATCCCAGTTGCGTTCAGGTAGTTGATTACTTGCGCTCGATGCTCGTCGATGAGATGAGAAACCGCCTTGAGTTCTATGATAATTTTGTCATAGCATACAAAGTCCGGTTTAAACGTCCGTTTCAATGTGCGTCCGCGGTAAGTTAATTTCATTCTCTTCTGTGCAGAAAATGGTATGGTTTGATATTCAAACTCAATCTCTGTACATTGTTGATAAACCGGCTCCAAAAATCCACACCCCTTATGTTTGTACACATTAAAACACGCTCCAATGATCGCATAACTTTCATCGGGATAAATAAGTTTTGGCACTGTTCACCCTCTTTTGTATTTTTTGTGTGTTTCGCGTGTTTTGTGGGTTGTGTGTTTTGTGGGTTGCCTCAACTAAAAAGGAGGTTCTCCACAAACGTCTCCAATTGAATGCCTAAATGATCGAACGTGGTCTGGTTTTCCTCGAACTCGCTGATGAAGTACGGAATGCCAGCCTCGTCCAGCGCTTTGCTGTAGGTCACTTGTTCTTCCAGGCCGGGTTCGCACATCTTGGGCGCGGTGATGATGGCAGCCTCCGCTTTTGAATGGCGAATGCGCTCCAGCAGCATCTTCTCTTTGGGCTTGCGGTGATCGTGCTGCACCGGACTGTAGGAGGATTTTTCAATATACGCCTCGGCGAGATGATAGAGCGGATCACCATCGAGCGGAATATCTTCAACAATGTAGCGCAGCCCAATCATGAGGTCGTCGTCCACGACATAGCAAGAGCGATCGATGGTTTGCAGCAAGTCGAGCGGCGGCTGCTCGCAGAACCCGCCTTCGAACACCACGCGCATCTTGTCCTGTTTTTTGGCCGGCCGCTGTTTAATCAGAGGCAGCACGGCGCGTATGAATTCGTTGTATTCCTCACGCGGAATGAATCCTGCCAGGGCAATTAGTGAGTAGGCTTCGTCCGCGGTGATGAGCCAGGGCGATTCCCGTTTGATGGCATAGAGTTCACGCATCCACGCCCGGCTCTCGTTGTAGAGCGCAAGCGAACGGCGCAAATCCTCGTCGGTAATCCGGCGGCCGGCGATGGCTTCGAGGTCGCGTTTCAGCCGTTCATATTCGTGCTGCAAGTAGGTGATCGAATAGCGCGAGTTGGGATTTTGCGGCAGATAGAGAATCTGGCATTTGTACGGAAAGTTGCGGCCCCAAATGGCGGCAAGATTGCGGGCGGCGTCGCAGATGGGGTGAGTGACAAACATCTCCAGCTCGACTTTTTTGGTGAGCGCCAGCTCCAGCGAAGTTTTGATGATCGAACACAGGTAGGAGCCAAAGTGCGACTCGGCCGCCATGCCGTCGACCTGGGCGCCGCAGATTTTGAGCGGCAGCAGTCCTGCCGCATGAGCGATCTCCTCAGGGAAATAGACCTGAAAATGACCGACCACTTTCCCGCCACCTTCCCGCCAGCGGCGGACCGTCGGGTATTCCGGAGCTTCGACTAAGTCGCGGCAGAAGCTAAAGATTTGATCTAATGATTTATCTTGCCACCCATCAAAGATTGGTGCTTTCATTTTTTCTCCGATGTGCAAGTTTATGATAATGAGATCTCAGTTGCTAAAAAGTAATGGATTGATGGATTAATGAAAGGCACAGCATTAATCCATTCATTCATCGTAATGAATTGTTCAAGCTAAATATATTGCCCGCCATCGACTTTAATCACTTCGCCAGTGATGTGGCGCGCGAAGTCGGAGCACAAAAACGCGATCACATTCGCGATGTCTTCCGGAACCGCCAGCCGTCCAAACACGGTTTCGGCCTTCGCTTCCGCAATAATTTTTTCAGGAAGCGTTTCAGTCAGCGGTGTGATCACATAGCCCGGCGCCACCGCATTGACGTTCACATTGTACCGCCCCAGTTCTTTGGCCACGGTTTTGGTAAGTCCAATCAAGCCGGCCTTGGAGGCCGAGTAATTGGCCAGGCCAAACTTTCCGCGCAGGCCGTTAATGGAGGAGACGTTGACAATTTTGCCGCGCTGTCTTTCGCGGAAATGCGGCGCCACGTGATGGATAAAATTGAACGCGCCTTTTAGATTGACATTCAGAACCGCGTCCCACTGATCTTCGGTCATATTCCAGACCGTCGCATCCCGGGAGATGCCGGCGTTGTTGATCAGGCAGTCGATGGTTTTTTCTTCGGACAAAATGGTTTCGACGCATTTCTGCACCGCGGTGAAGTCGGACACATCCGTTTGCAGAAAGCGGCTGTTTTTTATTAATTCCCTCGGCGGCTGCAAATCCACAATCACCACACGCGCGCCGGAGTCAGCAAACAGGCGGGCGGTGGTTTCGCCAATGCCGCTGCTGCCGCCGGTGATGATCACAATCTTATTTGAGAAATTAAGCGTCAACATGGATATGAAGTTTTATTAGTTATGCTGGGTTCATGGATTGATGGATTAATGGATCAATGGATCAATGGATCAGTGCGCGGTAACTCAAAAATCCATTAATCCATTATTCCATCGATCCAGTCAGCGATTTTTCCACACCGGCTGCCGCTTTTCCATAAACGCGCGGATGCCTTCGTTGGCATCCTTCGTAGCCATCAATTCCTGCAGGTACAGCTTTTCCACCGCATCGATGTTTTTCAAAAACGCCTGGTGCATTTCAAAACGAGCGGAGGTCACTGCAAACCGCAGTGCTGCGGCGCTTTTGGGCAAAATGTGATTCGTTAGAAATTCATTCAACGCTTTTTCGGGGTCGGCCGAAACCGAGTACACCAGTCCCAACTGCTTTGCCTCGTGTGCGGAAATGGCGCGCCCGCTCAATATCAAATCATCCGCGGCGGATTGTCCGATGCGGTGGGGCAAAATCAGCGACGCCACCGGCGGGAACACCGCTAATTTAATTTCCGGCTGACCGAACACGGCCTCTTCGGACGCGAAAATCCAGTTGCAGAAAGCCGCCAGCTCCAAACCGCCGCCGAGGCACTGGCCGCGCACCAACGCCAACATCGGCTTGCTGGTTTCAATCAGAGTTCGCATGAACCCGTGAAATGTGATTAACATCTCGCCAACCATTTCTTTCTGGTGTTCGGGGACACTGGCGCCAAAGGAAAAATTGTCGCCGGCGCCCTGAAACACCAGCGCTTTAATCGCGGCTTCCTGCCCGTGCTGGCGAACGGCTTGCGTCAGCTCGCCCATCATCTCTTTATCCAGTACGTTGCCCTTCGGAGCGTTCAGAGTGAGAGCAAGTACCTGATTATTGTGCGGTAATTTTGCTTCGATTTTTTTATAGACCATATCGGCTCCAAAGTTTTTTGGATCGATGGATTAATGGATTTATGGATCATTGTAAAGCTTTTTTGGTGAGTCACCTATCATTGATCCAATAATCCATTACTCCAATACTCTATTTTTAAAGTTCCAACTCCAGCTCAATGAAGGGGCCGGCTTTGAATCCCGAGGCGCGAAAGAAGCTCAACACGTCGAGGTCGTCTTTTCGCACCATAGTGCGCACGGTTCGAATGTTTAGGGATTTGAATTTCAAACACACTTCGCGACAGAGAGCCAACCCAACTCCCTTGCGGCCGCATTTGGGATCCACGCCAATGGCAAAAATCCAGCCGCAGAGGGGCGAGCCAAATTCCCAGGCGCGGCCTTCAGCCAGGATATAGCCGATCACGCGTCCCTCGGCAACCGCCACGTACCCCAGAGTCAGCTGCTTGTTTTTTGATCGCTCAAAAAACGGTTTGAGCCTTTCCTGCCAGTACTCGGGCTTGGCCGCTCCGGAGTGAATGGCATCGATAGCGATGATGGCCTGGCTATCGGCGGCGGTTATTTTGCGTAGGGTGAAATCCATAAATAGTAAGCTCTTTTAGGTGCCACGCACTTTCGGAAGTGCGTGGCACCTTGCATTACTTTCGCGGCGGCATGACCGCTTCGATTAACTCATCTCCCCAGCGCTGCCCCTGCGCCAGCAACTGCCGCAGCTTGATGAAATCCACCTCGCGCTGCCCTTTGACGCCTTCGTTAAATGCCCGGAATCCGGCTTTGCCCTCGGTGAGCATATTCATTCCCAGCCAGGCGCGGTTGCCCTCGCGGTTGCGGTCCCAGTGCTCGAGCTTGTGTTTGCGCAGGGATTCGATGGTTTTGGTGAGGCAGCCGGGGACGGTCATCAGCAGCGAAGTGCAAAGGCGATCGACCGCTTGATCCAGCAGCGACAAATCTTTTTCGCAGCGCGCCAGTTGCTCTTTGGCTTTCTCCTTTTCTGCGCCAGTGCGAAATTCGCCGTACACGATTTTGCCGTTGTCATCGAGCCAGCGTTCGGTGATCACCAGCGGATTGGGGAGGAAGCGGCCGTCCATTTTCAACACCGGCACGATGTCGGTGAGCAGGCCCAGGCGGTAGGCTTTGTGGGCGCTCCAGAGCTCGCACAGGGTGCAGCTTTTCATAGCGTGTTCGATGCCCACAAACAGCGGCAGGAAGTCCGTGGAGCCGCCGTCCGGCGCTGACCCGTGTTTTGGGCCGGCTTGCCCGAACGCCGCCAGATCGCTGGCGATGGAGAAATCGCAGGCCATGCCAATCTCCTGGCCGCCGGCGACGCGCATGCCGTTGACGCGGCAAATCACCGGCTTGTCGCAGTGTAAAATCGCCGTGACCATGTCGTTGAACAGCCGCATGTATTGGCGATATTCTTCGGGCTGGCCGGCGTAGTATTCGGCGTACTCTTTGGTGTTGCCGCCGGTGCAAAACGCCTGATCGCCGGCGCCGGTGAACACCACCGCCGCTACATTGCGGGCGTTGGATGCCGTTCGAAACGCCAGAATCACTTCTTTTACCATTTGGGTAGTATAAGAATTGAGCTGCTGCGGGTTGTCTAAAATGATCCAGGCATTGTACAAGCCCTCGACCGGCTGCCCCTTCGGGTCGATGCAAGGTTTGAGTTGATATTTGATTTCGGTAAATTTGAAATCGGGGACGAGGTTGTGATCTTTAAATTCGTTCATGAGCGTCTCCTCTATATAGCACACGGATGACACGGATTGGACAGATTCTCACGGATTTTATTTATCACGGAACACAACGTTATACAAAGCTTGTGATCCTCGTGTTGTACTTTTTTTTCTGCGTAAATCCGTCTCATCCGCGTCATCTGCGCTCGATTTAGTTCTTAAAATCGGGAACGAGGATCGGGCGTTTGTCTAATTCACGATGGTGAACTTTCTCAAAGACGCTGTTAATTTGACTGAGGGGAAATGTCTGGACAAACGGCGCCAGTTTAATTTGCCCTTTTTCGACTAAATTTAAAACCTCGGGATAATATTTGGGATCACAGCCCCAGTTGCCGATGGCGCGGGCATCGAAGGCCATGAGGTTGCTGAGCCGCAGCTCGAGGGTATCCATCGTGAACCCTACCACGCTGATTGTCGCGCCAAACGTCAAGAGACTGAAAGCCAACTCCTGGCCGGCCTTGGTGCCCGAAGTCTCGAAGATTTTCCACTCGTAGGACGAGAGCGATTTTTCCGAAACAAAATTCTGGAGGGCTTTGCGAAGCTCTTTCTTGTCCATTTGTTTTGGATTGAACGTGGCCTCTGCGCCGAACCGAGTGAGCGTCTGCAGCCGGCGGTCATCGACATCGATGGCGACGACCGTGGCGCCCAGCGCTTTGGCGATCTGCACCCCAAAGCCGCCAATGCCGCCGACGCCAACAAAGATCGCCAGATCACCGTTTGTTAAGCCGCAGTTTTTAATCGCCTGATAGGGCGTGGTCACGGCGTCCGCAATCACGGAGAGTTCGTGTAAAGTCACGCCCGAATTTCCAAATAGGGCTGTTTCATCTTTCACCTGCACTGCACACAAGTATCGACTCGGCGCCACCACGTGGCTGGCAAACCCGCCGTCGATGTGGTTGCCCGGCATCTTCTGCTGGCGGCAGATGGCGCCGCGGCCTTTCTTGCACAAATCGCATTCGCCGCAGGGCAGCACCGCCGGCAGGATCACCGCCTGGCCAATCCAGCGTCTGGCGTCGGAGCCGGCATCTTCGACGAAGCCGCTGATTTCGTGCCCCAGAGTCAGCGGCGGCGACTTGACGGTGCGGATGCCCTCATAAAAAAATCCCAAATCGGTGTGACACACGCCGCAGCCGGCGACCCGCACCAGGACTTCATTCGGCGCCAGCGGCGGAACGGCTAGTTTGACGACGCGCATGGGCTGCGCAACTTGATGCATTTGCCAAGCTTGAAGGTTCGGCATGAGCGGGGACTCCACGTAATAGAGTAAATAGGTACTTGATTACCTGTTTTCAATATAAAAATTCCAGACTGTTTGTCAAGTAGAATTTTTTCGTCAGGAAATTTTTTTGGGAGCGATGAGGGTGGCGATGGAAATGGATTTGAGGGTATAAAACGCCTGCTGCTGAATTTCGTTGAACACTTCGCCGATACGGCAGTCGCCCTGCAGTTTGCAGGTCTCGTCGAAATCCAGCAGCAAGCAGCCGTCTTGCGGCGGCCGCGGCTCAAAGATTTCCACCACGTCCATCATAGTGATCTCTTTCGGGTCGCCGGCGATTTGAAATCCCCCTTTGATGCCGCGAATGCTGCGAATCAGCCGCGCGCGCACCAACTGCTGCAGCACTTTCGCCACGTGATGTTCGGAGATGTTGTATTTGTGGGCAATTTCACCGGCGGAGACCACGCCGTCAGGTTTGGCGCTCAGCTCCAAAATGCAGTAAAGCGCAAAACGGGTGCTTTTGTTTAGTTTGACCAAATTTCTTCAGCGGTTGCCAAATATGCTTTTATTGCATCTTTTATGTTCACTAATGCCTCTTTTTCGGTTTTTCCTTGTGACCAGCAGCCAGGCAAACCGGGACACCAAACGGCGTATCCCTCCTCAGTTTTTTCTAAAGTAACTTTGTATCTCATACCGACCTCTCGAAATAGTTTTTTTGATGACAAAGTTTCACAACTCCGCCCATTTTCCGTCGCCCTCCCACACGCGAATGGTAAAGCGGAAGGGCAGGCGTTCTTTGAGCCGCGTGTGCAGTAGCTCGCAGATATTTTCCACAGACGGGTAGTCCAGAAAATCATTCAAAGATTTGTGGTCGTATTCCAGCAAAACCGCGTTGACGGATTTTTTCATATCGGCGAAATCGATCACCATCCCGTCTTTATTTTCCCCTTCGATGATCACTTCGACCTTGTACGTGTGCCCGTGTAATTGCCCGCATTTCGGATGCCCGGGCAAAAAGTGCGCGCAGTCGATGTAGTGAACGGTTCCGAGTTTCATGTGCGAGAAAATCGCTTGAAATTTGAAGACACGAAATTACGTGGCATTCTTCTTTTCTGACGTTCTGCCTTTTTTCCCATTCAACAACGCCTCCAATTCCTCTCCTTCCACCACCTCTTTTTCCAAAAGCAATTTTGCCAGAGCCTGCAATTTCTTCTTTTTTGACAGCAGCAGTTTTTTTACTTCTTTATAAGCGCCGTCAACAATTTTTCTAATCTCGGCGTCAATCTCACTGGCCACCCGTTCGCTGTAAACGCCGCCGTTCATTTCCATTCCTAAAAACATCGAGCGGCGTTCTTTGGCGTAGGAAAGCGGCCCCAGTTTTTCGCTCATGCCGTACTCAGTGACCATGCTGCGCGCGGAAGCGGTGGCGCGTTCGAGATCATTTTGCGCGCCAGTGGAGATTTCGTTGAAAATAATTTCTTCGGCCACACGTCCCCCCAGCAGCACTTTCAGGCGATTGATCAATTCCGTGCGGGTCATCAAATAGCGATCTTCGGTGGGCAGTTGCAGCGTGTATCCCAGCGCCGCCACGCCGCGCGGGATGATGGATACCCGGTGCACCGGGTCCACATCGGTGAGGCTGGCGGCCACAATCGCGTGTCCGGATTCGTGATAGGCGACAATTTCTTTTTCCTTGGCATTGAGCACCCGGCTTTTCTTTTCGAGCCCCGCCACCACACGATCGATGGCCTCTTCCAAATCTTCGAGGGTTACTTCTTTTTTATCGCGGCGGGCGGCCAGCAGCGCGGCCTCGTTGATGACGTTCGCCAAATCCGCGCCCACAAATCCCGGCGTGCGGGCAGCAATCACCCGCAAATCTACGTCTGGGGCTAATTTAATATTTCGCGAGTGCACTTTCAGAATGGCTTCGCGGCCGTTGATGTCCGGGCGGTCCACCACGATCTGCCGATCGAAGCGGCCCGGACGCAGCAGCGCGATGTCGAGAATTTCCGGACGGTTGGTGGCCGCCATAATGATGACCCCGATGTTGCGGTCGAAGCCGTCCATTTCCACCAGCAGTTGGTTGAGGGTTTGCTCGCGTTCGTCGTGGCCGGCCAGCGGATTGATGCCGCGCGCCTTGCCGAGGGCGTCCAGTTCATCGATGAACACAATGCAGGGCGCGTGCTGCGCCGCTTGCTGAAACAGATCGCGCACCCGCGCCGCGCCCACGCCCACGAACATCTCCACGAAATCCGAACCAGAAAGACTGAAGAACGGCACGCTGGCTTCGCCGGCCACGGCTTTCGCCAGCAGCGTTTTGCCCGTGCCCGGCGGCCCCACCAGCAGCACGCCTTTGGGAATTTGACCGCCGAGCGATTTGAATTTGTTGGGATTCTTCAGATACTCCACCACTTCCTGCACCTCTTCCACGGCCTCGTCGATGCCCGCCACGTCTTTGAATGTGACTTTAGTTTTACCTTCGACGTAAATTTTAGCTTTGCTTTTGCCGATGGACATGAGCCCGCCCTGAGGATTCATGCGCCGGAACGCAAACCCCCAGATGGCAAACAAAATCATGATGGGCAAGACCCAGTAAAAAATCAGGCTTACCCACCAATCGTCGCCAACTTTGCCATCGAACTTGATGTTTTTGGCCTGCAGCTCTTTCACCAGCTCCGGATCTTCCACGCGCACGGTTTCAAAATAGCTTTCACCCGGGCCCAATTTTGATTTTTGAAAGCTGAACAACTCATCTTCCGCCGGCGCCGCGGCTTGAGCATCAACTCTTTCAGCGAGTTTGACGCCGGTGATTTTTTCCGGCGAAACCGTGCAGCGCTTGATCTTGTCTTCATTCAACAGCCGCTTGAATTCGCTGTACGGAATTTTGTCCACATCCTGCCGAACGATAAAACTCTGGAGGGTGTACATGATGAACAGCGCCAGCAGAATATACCACACCGAGAAGCTCAGTTTCTTCTGGTTGATTTTATTTTTTTGCGGAGCGCGTTTTTGGCCGTTCATTTTCCACACCGATTTTTGTGACGGATAAATATAAACATACTAGCTGCGATAATCAAGCTATCAAAAAAGAATCCTTACTCCGGAGTCTCAAAAGACTCCGGGGTTTTGACGCAGAAGGTTTGAAACCTCCGCAAAGGTGAATGGCTCACCGTCGCAGCAGCGTCAGATTGCTCACCGCCGCGTGTTCACCCCTGCAAACGATACAGATACACGCCCGACGCCACGGCATTGCCGAAGCGGCGATTTGATACTTGATGACGGTTTCCGGATTGAACGGGTTGGGGTAGTTCTGTAATAAAGCAAACGCGGCCGGGATTTGTCCATTTGTGATTTCACTCTGCTGGCTGAGCGAGCTTTTTTCCACCGACTTGTTGAAATCATAAATATGCCCCAAACTGGCAAACGCGTCCGCTGTGGGAGTCAATCCTTCAACTCGCACCAGCGCTTGCACGTTTTTGGAATCGGCCAATTGCTTAACGTTTTCTAATGGCGCGGCCACCCGCAGCTCGGTTTCGACGAAGGCGCCGTTCGATACCACCGGCACGACTGTGTTCTTGGTGAAGGTGAGCCGCTGGTTTTCGTTGTAGTCGCGCCCCCACGTGGGTCGATAACCTTGCACCAACGTCCAGTTCCATCAATAGCCGCCCACGAGCGAACGTCAAATGGCGAATTAAGAAATTTATTTTTTCATTTAGCCGCTGATATTGTTGTTCAAAATCAAGTTTTGTATATTGCTATGTAAAAGGTTTTTGCTGTTTTCATATAGTGCTTAAAGCTACGGAGCGCGTGGTGGAAACCGGCGAACGCATTCCGACTTTGCCATACAACGGCTACGGCGAGTTCGCGGCAAGTATGTATTCTGGGAAAAAAGCGTAGGTCAGTAGGCAGTTTTGCAGTAGGCAATTAACAATTCACCATTCGCCATTCACAATTGACAATTGGCGGGCAAATAGAAAATAGGGAATGGTGAATTCTCAATTGTCAATTGTCAAAAGACAACTGATAACGAGCAATTAGACAATAATCATTAGTCTATAATCAATCGAAAATCAATCGAAGCGATGAAAGACAAAATTGCAATTATCACCGGCGCAACCGGCGCGCTGGGCTGTGAAGTCGTACAAACTTTTTTGAACGCTGGCGCTAAAGTCGTGGCAACCTATCGCGGCGCCGAAAAACTGCGGCAATTGCAGGAGCATATTGGCCGCACGGATTTTCACTCTGTCCAAACGGACGTGCTGGTTTCCGCGCAGGTAAGGGCAATGGTGGATGAAGTGCTGGCCAAGTTCGGCCGCATCGATATTCTCGTCAACAATGCCGGCGGATTTTTTGGCGGCGTCCCGGTTGCGGACACGACCGAGGAACAGTGGCAGCAAATGATGGACATAAATTTCAAATCCGCGTTGCTGTGCTGCCGCGCGGTTTGGCCAGTGATGATGAAGCAGAAGTCCGGGCGCATCATCAACATTGGCGCCAAAGCCGGACTACAGGGAACAGCTGGCATGTCGGCCTACGCTGCTTCTAAAGCCGCGCTTATCAATTTCACACAGTCGCTGGCGGCAGAGGGAAAAGCGCACAACATCACCGCCAACGTGGTCATCCCCAGCATCATCGACACCCCGGAGAATCGCGCCGCCATGCCCAAAGGGAATTTTGAAAATTGGGTGACGCCGGAGTCGCTGGCGAATGTGATTCTATTTTTATGTTCGGAGAAAGCAAAAGACATCAGCGGCGCAAGCGTGCCGGTGTTTGGGAAGGTGTGATTCCCTCTCTTCGCAGGAAAAGTTAGGGTGAGCTCATTTAAAATGAAAAACACAGATTGCAAAATTGAAAAACGCAAATTGTGTCTGAGCTTCGAAATTTGAATTTTGCATTTTTCAATTTGCCTTTTGCACTTTCTTCACCAGCCGAACCCCAACCCGCAGCTCCATTTTCTTTTCCGGTTTTGACGTTGCCAACTCCACCACCGACTCCGTTTTCAAAACGGCCAACACTCGAACTCGATCCAACAAGCCCTTTACTCGCCTGCCCCTTTATAACCCCTGCCTTTTTAAGTGGGAATCAATTAGGTTGGAAGTCCCATTGAAATACAACAGCGATGGCGGGGTGATCGCTGAGGGGGTTGCCGGACTCATCCACGAAGTCGGGATCGAGTTGCCACGAGAGAGGGATGAGGGTAAGCTCGGCGCTGCTGCGGAAAAGTACGCGATCGATCTGTTCGCTGCCGCAACCGAGGGTACGGCAGGCGTCGGAGAGATCGAGCTCGGTCAGCAAGGTTTCGAACATCACATCATCCTCGGGGCGCGAGTTAGTGCGGAGGTTGGTGTCGCCGGCGATGATCACCGCCTTGCTGGTCGAGCGCGCTTTGACGCGCCGGATGAGCTGCTCGATTTGCCGCTCGCGCGCGGTGATGTCCGCCGCCGTGCCGCCGGCATCGAGGTGCAGATTATAAACATCGATAATAATGCCCGGCGCGATTTCCGTTTCCGCGGCCGAGAAGCCTTTCTTCGCGAGGCAATCGCTGGCGTCTTCGTTGGAACAGTGCTGCCACAGCTCGCGCAGAAAGTTCGCAAACGGAAACTCGGAAAACCGGTTGAGGCCGTCGCCGTCGGTAAATTGCGCGGCGGGCGCTTTGGGCGTGGATTGATAGGGATGCCGCGCTTGCGCCCGCAATTGTTCGTGGTAATAAAAATCTTCCTGCACCAGCGCGAGATCGAATTGATTGAGCAGCGGACTGATGAGCGGGATATTTTTCTCCGGGTTGGAAGCGGAGACCCCCTGTGGCAGTCCGGCGACGTTGTACGTCAGCAGCGAAAATTCCCCGGCGGCGGGCCCAGGTGCGAATGCTGCCGGCTGGTTGGCGGAACAACGGAAGAGCAGAAGAATGATAAACGGTAGAAGAGAAAGTCGTTTCAAATTTATTTCCCCAAATTTGACTTAACCCCGTCAGGGTTTTTAGCTGCAAAAATACTCGCCGCAGCTCAAACTCGCAAATCAAACTTTTGCAACATCGCCGTTACAATTTTACAACTTGACTTTGGCGGGTTCGATGGCTACTTTCGCGGACAAAAAAATTCATAACTCTGACAGGGTTTGGAACCCTGTCAGAGTTTTGCAGGGAAAACAATATGACACCGAGACTTCCGCATCCGCTATTTCCAAGTTTGATTTTGTTAGCGATTTTCTCTGTCGCGCCGGCCTTCGGCCAGTGGGATTGGTACAATCGCGTGACCTTTACTGATGACGGCGTGATGATGGGCGGCCTCGGCATGGCGTTCATCGATGACGAAACGTTCTTCGTTTTTAATTTGCGAGCGGAGCTGGCGCTCGGGCAGTTCGGCGTGGGCAGCGATGTGCCGCTGCGCTTCAACACCGAAAACGGCGAGCTGCGCGACGCCGATTGGAATTCCACCTACGACTATTTCCGCATTCTGCGCTACATCCGCTACGGCACGAAATGTCGCACGCCAGTTTATGCGCGACTCGGCACCCTCAGCACGGCAAAACTCGGCCACGGGGTATGCAGGAAGCGGTCGAGAATAGCTGAGGTGGCTGCGGTGTCGCCGAGGATTTTGCCACAGTCTTCGATGGGGCGGTTGGTGGCAATCATGTTGGCGCCGGCGTGATAACGGCGATGAAAGATTTCCAGCAGTCTTTTGAACAAAATATGTTGACATTCTGATCTTGGCTAACTATTTTAATTCACACTAAATAAAAAACTGTGGCTACAATATAAAATGATTCCACCTGCTCCCGAAACCGTCAAAAAATCGCTTGGCAGCGAGACCACCGAAGCCCTCGCCAGATGGTTTCAGGATATTTTGGAGAACAATGCCGTCTCATGGGACGAGTATCGTGAGATTCCACCGCGATTGGATAATGTAGAAACCCGCCTGCAAAATGTAGAAACCCGCCTGCAAAATGTAGAAACCCGCCTGCAAAATGTTGAAACAAAATTGGAAGTTTTGGATCAAGATGTTTCGGAACTGCGCGATGAGTTCAAAGAGTTTCGCCGCGAAATCACGCAGCGCTTCGATGTGGTTCATGGGCGGTTTGACCGCATGCATGAACACTTGGCCTCGATGACTAAATGGACAGTGGGCACATTAGCCCTGTTCGGAACTTTGATTACGATCTTGCTTACTATCAGTCAGTTTTTTAAATAAAAAATCAGTAGGCTCCACAAAGCCAGCGGTAAATATCACCTTCCACCATACCTCGTGCCGTTTAACCAGGAGGGAGATTCAATGAGAAGATTTTACATGTTCATTTTCGCCGGTTTGCTCGTCGTCAGCGCGGTGGCGGCGCTGCAGCAGGATTATTCCAAAGTAGAAATCAAAGCCGCGAAGGTGGCTGGCAACGTTTACATGCTGGAATCCGGCGTTGCTGGCAACATCGGCGTGTCGGTGGGCGAAGACGGCGTGCTTATGATCGACGATCAGTTGGCGCCGCTGTCGGATAAAATCAAAGCGGCGATTAAAGAGCTGGGTGGCGGCGTGCCAAAGTACATTCTCAATACCCACTGGCACGGCGATCACACCGGCGGCAACGAAATTTTCGGCCGCGACGGCGTGGTCATCGCCCACACCAACGTGCGGAAGCGTTTAAGCGCGGATCAAAATCTGGCGTTTTTTAACCACCGTGTCCCGGCGTCGCCGCCGGCCGCGTGGCCGGTGATTACGTTTGATCAATCGCTATCGATTCATTTTAACGGCGAGGAGGTGCAGGTGATGCACTATCCCAGCGGCCATACTGATGGCGATGCCGTGATCTTTTTCAAAGGATCAAATGTGGTTCACATGGGCGATAACTTTTTCAGCGGCCGTTTTCCCTTTGTTGATCTCGACAGCGGCGGCGATGTGGCCGGACTTATCCAAAATACCGAAGCCGTTTTAAATCAACTTCCGCAAGATGTGAAGGTGATTCCGGGGCACGGCCCGCTCTCCACCAAAGAGGACTTGAAAAAATTTCATAACATGCTGGTAACCACCCGCGCTATCGTGCAGGGATATATAAACGACGGCAAAACTCTCGAGGAGATCCAAAAAGCCGGTTTGCCGGAAGAGTGGCAGAGCTGGTCGTGGCCGTTTATTTCGCAGGATAAATGGCTGGCGATTGTTTACAACAGTTTGAAAAAAGAAAAATAGTTTGCGTCTATTTTGATGTATAATTTTTAAAGCCCCGGTGGAACACACTGGGGTTTTTCATTTTAAGGTAGAACTTTCTGCTTGTAAAACTGCGAGAGAGTTTGTATTTTTTCCACAATCTCGGAAGCGAGGTGAGCGCGAACAGAGACCTTAGACTTTCTCACTACAACAATCCGCGCCTGCGAACTGTTGTTTAAAAAAGTTACAAGGAGAGTGAGCCATTAAGTCGTTCAAAGAACTAAAAACCCTCAAGAAATATCTTGCTCGCCATAAAACCACGATGATCGCTGGCTGTATTTTTGTGATCATCACCAACATTTTTGCCTTGCTCGGTCCGTGGGTGATGAAGCTCGCCATCGATGATTTGGAGAAGAACATCACTGCGACCATCCTTTTTTATTATGCCGGACTGCTGGTGGGGGTGGCGCTGGTGGAAGGCATCTTCCGATTTTTGATGCGCCAGACGATCATCGGCGTGTCGCGCAAAATCGAATACGATCTCCGCAACGATTTCTTCAAACATTTACAAACGCTGTCGCAATCCTTTTATCATAAATACAAAACCGGCGATTTGATGGCGCGCGCCACCAACGATATCGAAGCCGTGCGCCAGGTGGTGGGCCCGGCGGTGATGTATTCGTTCAACACGCTGGTCTCGATGGCGGCGTTTGGCATCATGTTGTACATCAATGTCAAACTTACCCTGATGGCGTTGATTCCGTTTCCCCTCATGGCGATCATCGTCAACCGCATGGCGAAGCGGCTGCACAAATCCTACGAGGAAATTCAAGCGAAGTACGGCGATATCACCTCGAAGGCGCAGGAGAATTTTTCGGGCATACGGGTGGTGAAGGCCTACGTGCAGGAGGCGGCGGAGATTGCGCGCTTCCGTAAACTCAATGAGGATTACGTCCAAAAGAATCTCGGCATGTCAAAAATTCGCGGCGCGATGTGGGCGTCGATGACGCTGCTGGTCGGCGCCGGCGCGTTGATCGTGCTGTGGATGGGCGGCCGCCTGGTGATGCAGGAGCGAATTTCCCTCGGCGATTTCGTGGCGTTTTTCGCCTATCTCGGCAATCTCACCTGGCCGATGATCGCGTTGGGTTGGGTGATCAATCTCATTCAGCAGGGCGCGGCGTCGATGGAGAGAATCAACCGCGTATTCCAGACCAGTCCGGAGATTCGCGACGACGATCACACCCGCAAAGATATTCGGAACCTTGCGGGAGAAATCGAATTTCGG
>JBBIIG010000011.1:310-94498 GCA_037446635.1 bacterium | reverse complement strand
CTTTGATATGATCCGACTTGATATTGTAGTCCCGACAAACTGCTTCGAGAATTTCAAACTCCTCACTTCTGCGCTCAGAATTTTGATCTTGAGGAATCATGGTGCGATCTCCTTTAATACTTGCAAATATGTCGGCAACCGAGTAACGAAAATTACCATCGTAATTCCACTGATATTGAATGGCTATTAACTCGGGTTTCGTTATCAGTTCATAACCTACTTTGACTTCAATTTGCAGGAGGCGCTCCAGTATTTCTTTTCTGACTTCGATTTTAAAGGGTCCGATTCCAGGCTGATTGTTGCGCCGAATGTTTTCTCGTTTGCTTTCGTCATCTCGGATTTCATATAACCAATCCCGAAATTCAATTAACGGCTGCATCCATTCTTCGCCGTTCATAATCATGTGTGACATGGAACGATCTTTATCTACTACTGTACACACCCAACAGCCAAAACGCGAATTTCCACAACTTGGTGTGGTGGTATCAATAACAAGAGGACACTCCATAACGTCCGAGGCGCTACGGTATAAATCCAGCAATTTTTGATTATCCGTTCCCCAGGGATTCTCTGTATTAATCAGGTAGGCCCAGACTTCCTGATTGGTCATTTCCGCGATAGGGGCAAAAACGTACGCATTGGGAAGGGTGTGTTTTCGGAGTCTAATCCCGGGTATTTCATATTGACTCATGGAGGCGGCTCGATTACTTGATTCAGCTTTTCGAGTTCCTAACACAATGATAGCTTTCCCATGTTTGTTAACTGTGTTTAGAATGTATTCATTTGTGGGATTGATCTTCATTCGTTCCGTGCACCAGCGGAACCAACGATTGGGAGACGGATAGCCCTTGCCAATCAAATTAAGCCAAAAGGTGTCCTCTAATTTTGGAGTAGATTTGAAAACACTAAAGAGATCGGGATTATGGGCGAAGAGTTTTGTTTTGCCAGCAACTCGAATCCGCTCAAGCTGCTCGTCCAAAAATTTAACTACGTTTGGATTCTCTACTAAAGTATCGTTGGACAAAACATGGATTTCTTTTGTCAGTTCGGATGGTGAGAGTTCGCTTAGCGCATAAAAGATAAGTTGCAGAACAGCTGTGCTATCCTTGCCGCCAGAAAAACCCACGACCCAAGGAGTTGCATCTTCCAGATATTGTTCCTTAATCTCGTCGATTATTTCCTCAGTTGCTGAGTAAACTTTTGATAAGATTAAGTCACTCTCTGGGGTTACACCAGAATCTGCCTGCCCGAGTAGGGTAATAGCTACTTCACGCATGAATGGCCTTTAAAATTGAGGTGAAATATGAAAGAGTAATAATAAGAAAGAGCAGGACCATTTTTTTTGCAAAAATAGCCGTATTAAACTACAAAGTCAAAAGTTTTTTATCGGATTGTGTCTGTCAACTCATCACCATACTCAACGCAATCCGCCCGCGCTCCGCTTCCACTTTCACCACTTTTACATCGATGACATCGCCGACGGCCACCACCTCCAGTGGATTCTTCACGAACTTTTTTCCCATCTGGCTGCGGTGCACGAGGCCATCTACCTTCACGCCGATATCGACGAATGCGCCGAAGTCCACCACGTTGCGCACCGTACCCTTCAAAATCATCCCTTCTTTCAAATCTTCCAATTTCAGCACGTCGCTGCGGAAGATGGGTTTGGGCATTTCATCGCGCGGGTCGCGGTTGGGTTTTTCCAGGCTGGCGATGATGTCCTCCAGCGTGGGAATGCCGACGCCGCACTCCTGCGCCAATTGCGCATAGTTGATTTTCGCCTCCTGGATTTTTTGCCGCAGCAATTGGCCGCTGCCTTTGACTTCATCGGTTTTCAAATTGAGGCGTTCGAGCAGCTTCTCCGCGGCGCCGTACGATTCCGGATGCACCGCGGTGGAATCGAAAAACAGATCGCTGTCCGGGATGCGCAGAAAGCCGGCGGCTTGCACGAACGCCATCTCCCCCAAACCTTTCACCTCCATCAGCTCCGCGCGCGTGCGGAACTTTCCGTGTTCCTCCCGATACTTGACGATGTTTTCCGCCACCCGACTGTTGATGCCTGCCACGTACTTCAGCAGCGATTTCGACGCCGTGTTTAAATTCACGCCCACGTAATTCACCGCCGATTCCACCACGCGATCCAGCGACTCGGCGAGCCGGTTCTGATCGACGTCGTGCTGATAGAGCCCCACGCCGATGGACTTGGGATCGATCTTCACCAATTCCGCCAGCGGATCGAGCAGCCGCCGCGCGATGGAAATGTTGCCGCGCAGCTCCGCCGGCAAATCGGGAAATTCTTCCGCTGCCACTTCGGACGCCGAATAAACCGACGCCCCGGCTTCGCTGACGATCACATAAAACAATTCACGTTCGCTTTCCCCGATCACCTCCGCCACCAACTGTTCGGTTTCCCGTGAGGCGGTGCCGTTGCCAATGGCGATGAGATTCACGCCGTGTTTTTCGATCAATTCTTTCAACTGCACTTTCGAATAATCCCAGCGCTTTTTTGGCTCGTGGGGATAGATCGTCAGGCCTTCGAGGTATTTGCCGGTGTCATCGATCACCGCCACTTTGCAGCCGGTGCGGTAGCCGGGGTCGATGCCCATGATGATCTTGCCGCGCACCGGCGGCGCCAGCAGCAGGTTCTTCACATTTTCCGCGAACACTTTGATGGCGTGCTCGTCGGCTTTTTCGGTGAGCTCGCTGCGAATTTCGCGCTCGATGGCCGGCGCGATCAATCGCTGGTAACTGTCTGCCAGCGCGAGATTGAGTTGATCGAGAAAGATGGATTTGGGATTGGTGATGAATCGCCGGCGCAGCAACTCCAGCGCTGTCTCGAGCTCCACTTCGATAGCGACGCGCAGCACTTCCTCGCGCTCGCCGCGGTTCATCGCCAGAATGCGGTGCGGCGGAATGGACTTCACCGGCTCGCGATAGTCGGCGTACATTTGGTACACCGACAATTCCTTTTCGTCGCGAGCTTTTGAAGTGAACATGCCCGTTCGAAACGTGAAGGCGCGAATTTCTTTGCGGACGTCGGCGTTTTCTGACACCCACTCGGCGATGATATCGCGCGCGCCGGCCAGCGCATCGGCGACGGTGTGCACGTCTTTTTCGGGATGGATGAACGGCTCGACCACGAGATCGAGTACCAGGTCTTCGATCTCCTGCTTCAGCATGATTTGCGCCAGCGGCTCCAGTCCTTTCTCTTTGGCGACGGTGGCGCGGGTGCGTTTCTTGGGGCGATAGGGCAGATACAGGTCTTCCACTTCCTGCAATTTCGTGGCGTTCTCAATTTTCTCTTTCAACTCTGGCGTGAGCTTGCCCTGTTTTTCGATCGACTCCAACACCGCGGCTTTGCGCTCCTCCAAATGGCGCAGATAGCGCATGCGGTCTTCGATTTGGCGAATCTGTTCTTCGTTCAATCCGCCGGTGACTTCTTTGCGATAGCGCGCGATGAACGGCACAGTGTTGCCGTCGTCCAGCAACGCGATCGTGTGCTCAACTTGTTGTGGACGTAAATGGAGCTCGCGCGCGATGAGCGAATAAAAATCATTCTCCCTCAAAAAACGTTCTCCCCAAATTTGCAGTTGATTAATTTGATTTAATTGCTATTTTGTTTCATTCAAACCGTAGGGGCGATTCATGAATCGCCCCTACAGGGTTCCATATCAAAGCGGGACAAGATCGAGATAATCCTGCGAACGAGAAATTAGGAAGTTTGCTTAAAAATGCAAGAGTTGGGGCGCAAAAAATCAGCGAGCGCAAGCGTGAGTTCAAACAAAAATACGCGGCGCTGATTTTTGCACACCGCTGGCTTAACGGAGAAATTAAATCTTGGCCTGGATAAAAGTCCTCAGCGAAACCGAAGCCCAGGACAAACTTAAGGAATTTTATGATGCTCACACCACGCCGCAGGGCGTAGTGGACAACATTCTTAAAATTCACAGCCTCAACTATCCCTCGCTGGAAGGGCATTACCAGTTTTATCGAACTCTGATGTACGGCAAATCCGACCTCAGCCGGGCGCAGCGGGAGATGATCGCGGTGACGGTTTCGGTTGCGAACAAATGCCACTACTGAATCGTGCACCACTCGGCGGGTCTGCGCCGATTGATTAAAGATGATGACGTTATTGAACAGTTGCAAAGAGATTTTCGCAAGGCCGCGATATCCAAGGCGGAGAAAGCGATGCTGCGCTACGCCGTAAAACTCACCAAAACGCCGTGGAAAATGCAGGCAGAGGATGTGGAGAAACTGCGGCAGCACGGATTCAGCGACGCCGCGATTTTAGACATCAACCAGATCACCGGCTACTATAATTTCGTGAATCGTCTCGCCGATGGATTAGGAGTGGAGTTGGAGCATTATTGGGGATAAATGAACGCCAACATTCAAATCACGCTCACTATTTATCAGCTCTGCTGTGATCTAATTTTAGCCGCCCTCGAGGGCATTCATGATGAGCATTTGAGCTGGAAGCCTGCGCCTGAGTCGCGCTGCATCGCCGAAATCTGCCGCCATCTTATCCGCGTGGACGCCTGGTATTTGCAGCAGATGGGCATCGCACCGGTGTTTTCGGATGCGGAGTCGAACCAATTGCCGGCAATTCAATCCGCGATGAAATCCGCGCATCAGCAAATCCGGCAAATCGTGCAAAGACTAAACTCTGACGACGAGCTGCTGCAAATCAGAAAAGCGTCGGAGGCCCCAAAGGAGTTCACGCTCGACTACGCGGTCAAGCACATTGCCCAGCACTATCTTTATCACGCGGCTCAAATCATCTATCTGCGCCGGGCGCAGGATCGCAAGTGGTCCGCGCCACTGAAAGCATGGGAAACCGCAGCGGACACGATTTCCAAATTCACCTGGCAGAGATAGAACGCCCATGCCCTGGTTAGTGCGCACCACCGCCACGATTTTGCCGCTGATTTTGCTCGCCTATTTTTACGTTGGCTGGAAACTCTATCACGCCAGCGTCCATTTTTTTGATTGGCCGAAAATACAACTGCGATGGTATTGGCTGGCGGCGGTCGGTTATTTGAACCTGCATCCGCTGTTGCTGATGTTGGTGCACAAGTTGGGCTGGGAGGGTCTGGCGCGATCAGCGCGCGAAGGCAACCGCGTCTGGGATTTTCTTTTCTCCTACCCGTTCTGGATTGGCTTGCTCATCATCGCGGAGCTGCTGCCGTGGTTTCTGGCGATGGATGTTCTCAAGCTGCCATTTTTTCCTTTTTATAAAAGATTCAAAACCACCTGGCTGGATATTCAATTCAAAGTGATGCTGGTTTTGTTTGTGCTGATTTCGATTTTCGTGTTTGTGAAAATCGTTGTGGATACCACCCGCATTCGCGTCTCCAAAATCAAGCTTACCTACCGCAATCTGCCGCATTCGCTGGATGGGCTGAAAATCGCGCACATCAGCGACGTGCAAGCCGATTCGCGCACCGGCAAATTTCGGCTGCAGCGCTACGTCAAAAAAGTGAACGCGCTCAAGCCAGACGTCATTTTTTTTACCGGCGACCTGGTGACCTCCGGCAACCGCTACATCGAATTGGGAGCGCGCGCGTTGGGAAAATTGCAGTCGCAGTACGGCGTTTACGCCTGTCTCGGCGACCACGATTTCTGGTCGGACGTGCCGAAGATCATCCAACAGCTCGAACAAAACGGCGTTCAGGTTTTGCAAGACGCCAACCGTTTTGTGCGGGTGGGCAGCGACAGCCTGCTGGTGACGTTTTTAACCAACGTCTATCGCCGCCGCCCCAACGTCGATAAAGTGAATTTTCTGATGGGACAGCAGCCACGGGGGGTGCTGGATGTGGTGGTAACCCACCAGCCCTCGGAGAATTTAATCGAGCTGGCGGCCGAGCGCGGCTATCATTTATTTTTGGCGGGGCATACTCACGGCGGGCAAATTATTTTCAAGCCGTTCGGCGTCACCATCAGTCCGCCGCAGTTTGAGTCACCGTATCATCGCGGCACCTATCACGTGGGGCGCATGTTTGTGAGCATCAACAACGGCTTAGGGTTGACTCTGGCGCCCATTCGCTACCGCGCGCCCGCGGAAATTACGGTGATTGAAATTATCCGGCAAGAATCCTGAGCCATGAGTGTAAAGCAAACCTCTGGTTTGCCTCTCAAAGCGGAGCTTTGAGTTACTTCCAATTTTGCGCCAGGATTTTGGTGTCGTCCTGGAACAGCACCTCGATTTTATTATCCGCTAAAACTTTGGTGATCACGCCGACGCCAAATTTTTTGTGGCGAATGGCCGGCGTTTCACTGAAATCTTTTTTGATGTCGTAATCCACAATCTGCGCCTCGTCGATTCGGCCCACCATCAACGACCAGTTTTTTTTGCGCGGGCCGCGCTTGCCCTTGATGGCCTCCACTTTGCGCGGCCGCCCGGGTTTGCGCTTTTCACCCTCCTCTTCGTTCTCCACTTCGTAAAGCTGTTTGTAAACATGCTCGGTGAGGCAGCCGTTGCACATGACCTTGCGGATTTTATCGTCTTTGATGACTGTGATGCGATGCACCATTTCGGTTTTGCATTTTGGACAGAAGGTTTCGATTTCCTGTCCAATCTCATCTTCGATATTATTGTACATTTTATTTCCTTTCTGTTGTTAGCGATTTTAGTTTTAGAAATGCGGCCCTTATCGCACCAGCGTCATCGTTCGCGTAAAAAAGTTTTCGCCTATTTTAAGCCGATACAAATAAACGCCGCTGGCGACCGCGTCGCCGCGTTCGTCTTTGCCATCCCAATGAATTTGGAATCCGCCGGGCCCCTGCATGTCGTCAACGAGCGTGCGGATTCTCTGGCCGAGGCTGTTGAAGATGGCAACTTCCACGCGCGCCAGCTTCTGCAGCGAATAGCGAATGGTGGTCAACTCGCGGCTCTGCGGAAAGGGGTTGGGATAATTTTGCTCGAGGACGAATTGGTGTGGCTGGGTATCCTTCTCATCGCGGACGGCGGTGGGACTCTCCTGAAAGCGATAAACGGCGCCACTGCTGGAATATTCGAGAATGTAAAGCTCATCGTTTTCATCCACCCCAAACGATGAAATATTAAAACTGGCGTCGAACAGTTCGGCGTTTTCAGTGACGGCGCCGTTTTCATACCGCAGCATCCAGATACGGCCGGAGCCGAAATCGGCGTAAATGTAGGCGCCGCGCAGCGTGGGTTTGCTGGTGCCGCGATAGATATAGCCGCCGGTAACTGAAAATCCAAAACTGCGATCGTAGTCGAGCACCGGTAAAGTCAGGCCGGTTTGGTTGCAATTGCTAGGCGGGTTAAAACAGAGGTTGCCTTCCATGATCCGCCAGCCGTAATTTTGGCCGTTTTCGATCAAGTCGATTTCCTCGCGCATTTGCTGCCCCACGTCGCCGGCCCAAATTTGCCCGCTGGAAAAGTCGATGCTAAAGCGCCACGGATTGCGCAGGCCGTAGGCGAAGATTTCCTCGCGGAAGCCCTGCGTGTTGCCGGCGAAGGGGTTGTCCGGCGGGATGCCGTAGTTGCGGCCGCCGCTGGGGTTGTCCACGTCGATGCGCAGGATTTTGCCCAGCAGGTTGGCGCGGTTTTGCGCGTTGTTTTGCGGGTCGCCGCCGCTGCCGCCGTCGCCGGTGGCGATGTACAAATAGCCATCGGGGCCGAATTGGATCATGCCGCCGTTATGATTGGAAAACGGTTGATTGAATTCCAAAAGAATGAGCTCGCTGTTGGGATCGGCGGCATTCGGAGCGCCGGCCTGAACGCTGAACCGGGAAATCACGGTGCGGCGCGGACCGTTTTGCTCGGTAGTGTAATTGACGTAGAAGAAGCCGTTGCTGGCGTAGTTGGGGTGAAAGGCCAGCCCCAGCAGACCCATTTCGCCGCCGGAGGTCACGCGGCCGTCGATGTTTAAAAACGTCGCGGCCTGACTGGCGGACTCCGAATTCGGAAACACTTTGATCACGCCGTCCTGCTCCACCACGAAGATGCGATTGCTGCCATCGCCGCTGTGAGTTAAAAACACCGGCAGATCAAACCGCAAGTTTGGGAAGGCGAGCACGGGTGTAAAATCTTCTACCGGGTCTTGCGGGTTGCCGTTGCAGGAAAATGAAAGCGCTGGACAGGTAAGTAACAGGAACGCCGAGAAAAGTAAATTTGAATTCAACATCATATTTCCTCTTAGATGGCGATTATTTCTAACGTAGGGGCGTATTGCAATACGCCCTTACTGCTGCTGCAATAGAACATCCTCCACCTCCGGCGATTCCATGCACAACTCGATTTTCAAATCCGGTCGGATGCCCTGCCTGCGCAGGCAGGCGATCCGCTTTGCGGAGAAATGCAAGCGCAGCCAGCCGATGATCTTTTGATACATCTCGAGGCGCAGATGTTTGAGGTAGCGGTATTTGCCGTCGCTGCAGGGCACGGATTCCTCCAGCCGCAGGTAGCTTTTGGGAAAGCGTTCGCGGATGATGCGGCCCAAACCGGGGGTGTAGCGAAAGACCCCCAATTGGCAATCGCTGATTAAATCCGGCTGCAGTTGCGCCGCCATGTTTTCGATTAACTCGCGATAATCATTTTCCCAGCCCGGGTAGCGGATGAGGGGATCGAGCCGCAGCCCAATTTTATAGCCGGCCTGTTGACAGCGGCGCGCCGCCGCGATGCGCTGCTCCGCGCTCGCGGAGCCGTATTCAAATAGCTGCACCACCCGCTGGGGACTGAACGTCCACGAGATGATGGTTTGGCCGTTGTGCTGCAACCCGATCAGATTTTCCACGTTGCCGCACTTGGTGCGAAATTCCACAAAGGCATGGCGGTAGCGGGCGAACAACTCCACCAGCGGCCTCGAAAGATTGGTGATGTGATCGAACGCCAGCGCGTCGGAAAATTCGCCGGTGTGAAAAAGCAACCGTTCCGCCGGCCGGCTTTCGATGACGTCGCGTACGCTCTGCAGCATGTCCTCAACATTCACAAAAATGGTTGGGATCTGGTGGCCGAGGTAATCGTACAAAAAGCAGTACTGGCAATCGAACGGGCAGCCCTGCGAATGCACGATGTAAAATTCATTCGGCGTCGCTCGGAACAAATCGCGCTCCACCTCTTTGACCATTTCCCCGTGCTTGCGCGCCAGCGCCAGCGCTTTCTTTTCTTTTTTGAACCGGGCATTGGGATGCAAATACTTCCACCCCAGCGCCTGGTAATTTTCGATGAACTCCACTTTGACGTCCACCAGCCGGCTCAAAATGTCGCGGGTCATCGGCTCGCCGCGGACGGATTCTTCCACAAAAATGATGTCGGGCCGGTACCTCATTGCCCCCCGCCTTTGACGAGATCAAACAGCGGCTGGAACCCGCCGCGGCGGGCGGCGGCCTGCAAATGCGCCAGCGCTTCACGCAGGCCGGCGTTGGTAGTCGCCCGCAGGTGAATTTCCAAATGATTGCCTTCAAAATAGGGAGCGTGCCGAATCTGCGTCTGGTGGCTTAACGACAGCGCCTTGATCTGCGCCTCGAATTGATCTTCCAATTGACTGAGCCGGGGATACCGCCGGCGCCGCAATTGCTCGCGCAGCAGCCGATTTTTCTCTCGCGCCGGTTTGCCCGGCGATCGCAGAAGGTCAATCAACGCCGGCGCTTGTAAAATTTCCGGGATGTTTTTTTTCAAAATCACTTTCAGATCCAGCAGGGCGTCGATGATTTCCCGGCATTCGTTTAAGCTGGGGGAGCAGCGTTGAATGACTTCCTGAAAAATGGCCCCGCGTTCAGGCGAAGAAAGCGGAATCAGCAAAAACGCATGCGCCGGCGAAAGCGCGCCGTTGGCGAGGGCCAAAAGAATTTCGTCTTCGAAACTCAACAGCGACAAATATTTTTGCGCGAGTTCCGGCGCCGGCGGCAGCCCGAGCTGCGGAGCCATTTCGCGGGCGAGCCGCTCAACATCCCAGTGACAAAGATGATGAAATTTATAGAGGACGCGCGCCTGCTCAACTGGATTCCACGGCCGCGGCGCGTTATCGGCTAAACTCAAGAGCAGCGCTTGCTCGTCGGAGCAGCTGGCGTGTTTCATCGTCTGCGCCGGAATTTCCTGTCGCCCCAGTTCCTGAAACGCGAGGACGCGCCGGGCGCCGCAGACGATTTGCCAGCCGCGCTCGTGTTCCCGCAGCCGCACCGGGTTGAGCAGCCCTACTTTTTGGATGGAAGCGCTAAGCGCAGCCGCCTGCAGAGGATAGGTGAAGATGAATGTGTCAAATTCTGGCCCGTCGACAAGGATATCCCGCAACGGAATCGTGTGAAACGCCATAACCCTCGGACTTGAACTAATTGGTGGAAATATATGAAATAATCCGTTAAACTTCAACGGATTATTTCAGGCGATTTTTTTGAGCTTGAATAAGACGGGTTAGGTAATTATATTCATGGCGCTTAGGAGCCAAACATTTTATGCCGCAATTCCTTGGTCCCGAATTTTTTGCCGCTGACACCCTCACCGTGGCGTGCCGTCTCCTCGGGGTTAAATTGATTTACAACGGCTGCGAAGGCGTCATCGTGGAAACCGAGGCCTACAAAGACGACGCGGCTTCGCACGCCGTCACCCGGCCGCAAAAGGGCGTTATGCTGCGGGAAACCTACGGCCGAATCTACATCTATTTTATTTACGGAATGTACCACTGCCTGAATTTTACCACTGAAAAACACGGCACGGGCGCGGTGCTGATTCGCGCCATCGAGCCCACCGCTGGCGTCGAGGCTATGCAGGCCCGGCGCGGCGTGGAGCGGGTGCAGAATTTAACCAACGGCCCGGGCAAGCTCTTTCAGGCGTTTGGTTTTAAACCGAGCCTGCACGGCGAGCCTGTCGGCAAAAGTATTCGCTTGCGGCGCGATTCGCGGCGGCAATTTGAAATCGCCAGCGGGCCGCGCATCGGCATCTCAAAAGCCACGGATTTGCCCTGGCGGTTTTATATTAAAGGAAATAAGTTTGTGAGTAACAGATGAGACTCGTCTTCGAGATGAGTCTCATCTTACTAAATCATCTAATTTATCCCTCATCTGCTGAGGGGCCGTAGAGAGCGGGGACCGGAACATCGTTGAGCCGCAGATAAACGGAGAGCTGCGCGCGGTGGTGGATGGTGTGATTCATCACAAAGCTGCGCAGCACCGCGATGCGCGGGAGGATGAAAATCTCTTTTCCAGCGGAAAGCAGCGACCACGGCTTGCGGAAGGTTTCATCGCTGGCGGCCGCGATAACCGCGCGCGCCTCCACGGAATTTTTGTCGAAGCGTTCGAGAACTTCGCTTCGGGACGCGGCCGGCGGGACGCGAGCGGAGCCGCCGCCCGGCGGATCGAGATCGAACGAATCCTGATTGATGGTAATGCTGGCCCAACTGGGTAAATTGGCGAGGTGGGTGGCCAGCTCTCTGATGCTATAAGATTTTGGATGCGGCCGCCAGTCCAGTTTGTTCTCCGGGATGCGTTCGAGGGTTTTGCGGGTGTTGGCCATTTCGTGATCGAACTCAGGTAAAATCGCATCTTTCAGCGCCATGATTCCTCCATACTTTTTGGTTTGTCTCTCAAATCATAAATCTGCAACTATTTGCTCGGCTAAGGCGGAGAGATCGCCTTTCGTGGGAATTTTGCGGCCGCTTTTTTCGGCGCGCTGCAAAATCAGCCGGCGCGCCTCAAATTGCTTTCTGAGCTCCTGCTCACTCAATCCGCGTTGGTACCAATAAGAAATATCGCCGTCGTCAAATTGCAAATGGGGATTGCCCGGCCATTTGCGGGTTAGTTCGTAAAAGTCCGCTAAATCGTTCACTTCCAATCTCGTCAATTTTGCCGGATTTTTTATAATGGGATAGCCGGCATCATTGGGGGCGCCGGGCGTTTGAAAACCATCGGGTTTTATGGGCGCGTTAGCTTTAAGGGCGTCCACCAGGTCTTCTTTTGCTTCCGCGCAGTCTTTGAGTTTCATTTGCAGAAACGCCAACGATTCTTTTTGGGTTTCGATGGTCGCGGATAACGAGCTTATTTGGCCCGAGTGATACCAGGATGATATCGCCCAGATACTCGGGACTAAGATCACCAACAAGATTACGATCGTAGCCAAATTGTCGGCAAAGAGTTTTTTCCAATCTGCAAAAGTCATTTTTTGGCTCCAGCTTTTAGTTTTAAGAAATTGCCCTCTTGATCCGCTCAATCTGGTTGAGATGAGCCAGATCGTGTCCCGCGATCATTTTTGCTAAGCGCTCGATGCTTTCCTCCCCGCGCTCTTCGTGGATTCCGTAGCGCCGCCATTGTTCCGGACTCAGGGAACGCAGCAGCCTGAGATTGGCCTCGCGCACGGCGCGCAATTGCTCGAGCGCGTCCTCCAATTGGGCGTCGTTGTAGCGGAGCTGTTTGGCCCACAAATCCTGATCGTAAGCCGGAATCGGCGGAGTATCGTGCGCTAAAATCATCCGCAAGCGGAAAGCGGTAACCATCTCGGTATCCGCCAGGTGCATGATAACTTCCATGATCGACCACTTGCCCGGTTGTTCCGGCTGGCGCAGCGCGGCTGCACCCAAGCCTTTTACTGCCGCTTCCAGAGACGGGATTAATTTTTCCTGCACCGCAAGCGGGTCGCGGTCTCCGAGCAAATTGAGTAACGCGGTCACGTAGGCCGAAGCGGCGTTTTTGGCCCCGGCCGCAGGATTCGAAAAGCTCATCGCGAGAAAACTCCTTTTCAGTTTTTGTGAAAAATTGTATATTGAGTTTAAGAATTTCAAATGAAATTCTCAAATCAAATATTGGAGACAACCATGATCCGCCACCCACAGATTTTGAACCGCCAGACAACCGCCCTGCTCATCGTCGATGTGCAGCAGAAAATCAACGCCGTGATGCTGCACCGCGAGCAGGTGGTGGAAAGCATCGTCAAGCTCATCAAAGGCTGCCAGATTTTAAAGGTACCCGTTTTTATCACCGAGCAGTACCCGCAGGGGCTGGGCGCCACCGAGCCCGCGATTTTGCAGGCGCTGGAGGGCGGCCAGCCGTTTCAAAAAATGACCTTCAGTTGCTGCGGGGCGGAGGCGCTGATTGACGAATTCAAACTTCGGGGAGTTCATCAAGCAGTGGTTACGGGCATCGAGTGTCATGTCTGCGTCCAGCAAACCGCGCTAGACTTGCTGGCGCGAGGCTTTCAGGTGCACCTGCCAAAGGATGCGGTCTCGTCGCGCAAGGCGCTGGACTATGAAACCGCGCTGCAGCGAATGGCTTACTCGGGCGTGGTGCTCACTACGGTGGAATCGGTTTTATTTGAATTGCTGGAGCGGGCGGGCACGCCGGAGTTCAAAGAGGTATCGAAACTGATTAAGTAACCCAAGTTTAGGCTTGATTTATAGACAAAAATATCTTATATTGACATCACGTTTTTTCGACATTTTTGTAGAATATAGCTGCTGAAATTCCATTGATCTGTCCGTTTTGCCAACTTAGAGTGTCCCCCCTTGGTTTTCGGTGTTTGAAGCAAAATTACCACAACCCAGATAAGAGGGAGAAAACACGATGAGATCCAATAATATTACAGAACGTAAGTTAGTGGTTTCTGTAGTATTGCGTGCTGTTAAAGATTATCTTGATGGCCATAATCCATCTAAAATCCGGCAACTGCGAAAAAAGGGACTGGAACACGAGCTCAGCCAATTAGAAAAAAATTGTAAAAGCGCTAAATTCTGGATTTACGAGGAAAAAAATTCCGACTATATATTTTCTTTTGAAAAATGTTGTGAAATTATTTCGGTCAGCCCCGATCGCATTCGGCGTGGCCTGAAACAGTTAGTGGTCAATAAATTTCCTACCAACAAAGTTCGCCGCGCCTTGTGACCGAAACGAACTTGCGGTGATTTTGATATGAGATATTTGCCATGGCTGAAGCTTTGACGCTCAAAGATGTTTTGAAAAGCTACACCATGGAGGGAGAATTGTATGAGGCGCACGCGGACGGTAGTCTCACTTGTTTTGCCTGCGGCCATCGCTGCCTGATTAAAGAGGGGCGCGACGGCATCTGCCGCGTCCGTTTCAACGAGGGTGGAAAACTCATGGTGCCGGCCAGTTACGTCGCCGGCATTCAGTGCGACCCCACCGAAAAAAAGCCGTTTTATCATGCCTATCCTGGCTCTTTAGCCGTGACCTTCGGAATGCTTGGCTGCGATTTTCACTGCAGCTATTGCCAGAATTGGGTGACCTCGCAGGCGCTGCGCGACCCCAACGCCGTCGCGCCGCCGCAAACCGTCCGCCCACTCGATCTCATCATTTTAGGAAAAAAATACAACGCCCGGCTGATCGTCAGCAGTTATAACGAGCCGCTCATCACCAGCGAGTGGGCGATGTTAATTTTCAAAGAGGCGAAGAAGGAAGGATTTGTTACGGCTTACGTTTCTAACGGCAATGCCACCCCCGAAGTGCTCGATTACATTCGCCCGCACACCGATCTCTACAAAATCGACCTCAAGTCGTTCAACGACAAAAACTACCGCAAATTAGGGGGTGTGCTTCAGCACGTGCTGGATGCCATTAAAATGGTGCACGAACGCGGCTTCTGGCTGGAAGTGGTGTCCTTGCTCGTGCCGGGTTTCAACGATTCCGAAAGCGAGCTGCGGGACATGGCGCAGTTTTTAGCCAGCGTCTCGCCGGACATCCCCTGGCACGTCACCGCTTTCCACCAGGATTATAAAATGACCGATCCGGACAACACGCCGGTGAGCACGTTGATTCGCGCCGCGGAAATTGGCTATGAAGCCGGTCTGAAGTTTGTTTATGCCGGCAACCTGCCTGGCCGGGTCGGCAGATACGAAAACACCTACTGCCCGTCCTGCGGCGCGGAGCTGATTACGCGCTACGGATTTCGCGTGCTGCAAAATCGCGTCAAAAAAGGAAGATGCTACTCGTGCCAGGCGGCCATTCCTGGTCGGTGGGAGGACGCCGAAGTTTCCTGATTTCTTGAAAGGACGTTATGAAATTATTCGGAGGAGGAGAGGATTTCATGCCGATGCCCCATCGCAGTTGGCTCACCGTTTTAGCGTTCACACTTTTCATCTTTACAAATTGCACTTCTCCAGAAACCCGCGGCAAATTGGACGGCGCCGTCAAAGCCGAGCGCATCCGCACCCATCTGCAAATTTTATCGGCTGATGAGATGGAAGGCCGCGCCCCCGGCACCCCTGGCGGCGAAAAAGCCGCTCATTACATCGCCGCGCAATTTCAAGCAGCCGGACTGCTGCCGGCGGCGGGCGACAGCAGTTATTTCCAAAACGTCGTGCTGCGGGGCGTCACCCACACCTCCGCTCTCACCCTCCGCGGCGCAAAGCGAACCTGGCGCTTGACGCCCGGCGCGGAGTTCGTCGGCGTGACGCAAATGGATACCAACGCCACCGCGGTTCGCAACGCCGAGACGCTGTTCATGGGTTACGGCATCGATGCGCCAGAATATAATTGGAACGATTACGCCGGCGTCGATGTGCGCGGTAAAATGCTTTTCATGCTGGTGAACGAACCCTCGTCTGCGGATTCCAATTTTTTTGACGGCGCCGCCTTGACCTACTACGGCCGCTGGTCCTACAAATACGAAGAAGCCGGCCGTAAAGGCGCGGCCGGCGTCATCCTCATTCACACCACACCGCTGGCCGGCTACGGCTGGAACGTCGTTCAAAATTCGCGTTCCAAAGAACAGTTCTATATTAAGAAACCCAATGCAAATTTGTGCGCTTTCGAAGGTTGGATCACTCAGGAAGCGGCGAGTAACATTTTATCGACTCTCGGCCACAACTTGGAGGAGTTAATATCGCAAGCCAACTCCGCCGATTTCAAGCCGATGCCGTTGCCCCTGCGGGTATCGGCGGAAATTAGAAATACCACCCGCGTGCTGCATTCGCCGAACGTCATCGCCAAATTGGAAGGCAGCGATCCCCTTCTCAAAAACGAATGTGTTCTTTACACCAGCCATTACGATCATCTGGGAATGAATCCGCAGTTGCCGGACGACAACATCTACAACGGCGCGTTCGACAACGCCTCCGGAACCGCCGCCCTGATGGAAGTCGCTCGCGAACTGGCGCAACTGCCGTTTCACCCCAAACGCACGATTTTGTTTGCCGCCGTCACCGCCGAGGAATCGGGCTTGTTGGGTTCGCAGTTTTATGCTCAGCAACCGGTGTTTCCACTTGCGAAGACCGCCGCCAACATCAACATCGACGGCGTGAACGTGTGGGGCCGAACGCACGACATTACCGCGCGGGGAGCAGAGCGCTCGACTCTTCGCGACGCCGTCCAAAAAGTGGCGCAGGAGATGAAATTGACGGTCGCCCCCGACCCCATGCCGGAGCAGGGTCTGTTCTTCCGCTCAGATCAATTCAGCCTGGTGAAAGTCGGTGTGCCAGCCGTGTTTGTGACCGCGGGCTTGAGCTACGTCGGCCAGCCGGAAAACTGGGGCCGGCAAATGATGGAAGAATACATCCGGCTGCGCTATCACGGCGTGGACGACGAATATGATCCCAACTGGAGCCTCGCAGGCGCCGAACAAATTGGCCGCTTCGTTTTGAAATTAGGGTTGGAAGTGGCCAACGCACCCGAGATGCCGCAGTGGAACGCGGACGATCAATTCAAACGGATTCGCGATCGTTCTCTGCAGGAAATAGCGCTGCAATAGATTTGAAACCGCTTCTCAAGAAGCGGTTTTCTTTTGCTTAATTTAAAAAGGAGGTGACGAAGCCCGTGAGCGATGACGCCCCGGCCAAAATGCAGTTGAGTTCATCGGAGTTTGTAACCGCCCTCTCCCATTTTTATCGCGGCGAAATGTACCGCTCGACGGTGTGGCGCACGCGGCTGGACATCACCACCAACTGGGCGATCATTACTACTGCTGCGTTTTTGTCCTTCGGATTTGGCCACCCGGATATTCCCCACTTCGTGATCATTCTGGCCACGATTTTCGTTTTGTTCTTTTTGATCATCGAAAGCCGGCGCTACAAGTACTTCGACCTCTGGCGCTGGCGAGTGGCGCTCATCAACGAAAACTTTTTCGCCACCATGTTCACACCCTCAAGAAACCCGATTCACGAAGATTGGCGCGAGCTGCTCAGCCGCGATCTGCAGCACCCGCGTTTCAAAATGACCTTCCTCGAAGCCTTTGGCCGCCGCCTGCGCCGCAATTACAGTTGGATATTCATCGTGCTGGCGACTTGTTGGGTAACCAAAGTTTCCATTCATCCGACGCCGGTGGAGCACTTTTCGGACATCTTGAAACGCGCCGACGTGTTTCATCTCATTCCCGGTTGGCTGGTGATTGCCATTGGCGTGGTTTTCAACATGAGCCTGTTCATCGTGGCGCTGGTCACGTTGAAACCACGGGAGGAAGTGGTGCGCATTTATCCTTCAAAGAAAAGCAGAATCAAATTAACCAACATTTGAGGTTTTGATGGAACGAGTTTATCCCTCAAAAAAAGATACATGGCTTGTGGTAGTCATCGGCAGTGGACTTGTACTTCCAATCGTGCTCGCGATTTATATTTTAACGCTAACGGACGCCGAACCAAATGCTGGATGGGTGGTGATTTTCGCCAGTACGATCTCGGCGGCTTTGATGTTTTCATTTCTTTACCCGCTTTATTATAAAATCACTCATTCAACCTTAATAGTGCGCAGCGGTATTTTGCGGTGGCGTATTCCTTTGCCGGCCATTCAAGAAATTTCGGCGACCCGTAATCCGTTAAGCTCGCCGGCGCTGTCGCTGGATCGGCTCAAAATCACCTACCAACAAAACGGCCGCAATAAATTCATTTTAATTTCACCGCACGATCACGCCGCGTTCATCCGCGATCTCCAACAGGCGGCGCCGAACATCAAAGTAACCCACAAAAGGTAGAGCTGAATTTCGATCACAAAAATTCGGACACGCAAAGATGCAACTCAACAAAACGTTGCTGCTTGTACTCATTTTTCTAAGTTTTGATAGTTTGGCCTCCTTTGCCCAGATTCCCACCCCCGAAAAATTTGTCGGCCACAAAATCGGCGAGGATAAAAAGCTGTTCGGCTGGGATAAAGTGGTGGATTACTTCCGGCTTTTGGATGATCAATCCGATCGCGTGACCGTGCAGGAACTAGGGCAATCCACCCGCGGCAAGCCGTTCATCATGGCGATCGTCTCTGCGCCCCACAACATGATGAATCTCGCCAAATACAAAAATTTGCAAAAGCAAGCCGCCAACCCTCGCCATCTTTCGGAGGCCGACGCGCGTTTGCTGGCGCGGGAAAACAAGGCGGTGGTGATGATCACCCTCAACATTCATTCCACCGAAATTGCCTCCAGCCAGGAGGCCATTGAGTTGGGGTACCTGCTGGCAGTGGATAATTCGCCGCGCACGCAGAAGATTCTCGACAACGTGATCATTCTGCTGATTCCTTCGCTCAATCCGGACGGCATGCAGATGGTGGTGGATTGGTACAACCAGTATCTCGACACCCCGCACGAGGGTTCGCCCCTACCGTATCTTTATCATCCTTACTCCGGGCACGACAACAACCGCGACTGGTTCATGATGAATTTGGTGGAAACGCGGATGGTGTCGCGGCAATATTACCACGAGTGGTTCCCGCACATTGTGTATGACCAGCATCAAATGGGCTCCGCGAACGCGCGGCTGTTTCTGCCGCCCTACGCCGACCCGGTGAATCCCAACCTGCATCCGCTTTTGCTCGCGCAGATGAACAAATTCGGCAAACACATCGCCAGCGATCTGCAGGCGCAGAATTTCCGCGGCATCGTCACCGACGCGTTTTACACCGCCTGGTGGCAGGGCACCTCGGTGATGACGCCGTGGTGGCACAACATGATGGGCATTCTCTCGGAGATGGCCAGCGTGCAGATCGCCACGCCGCTCTATTTCCCCAAAGGTAGTCTCACCGGCGGCCGCCAGGGTTTGCCCGAATACAATCAGCGCATGAATTTCCTCGACCCTTGGCCCGGCGGCTGGTGGCGGCTGCGCGACATCATCGACTACGAGCTGGCGATCACCTTCTCCCTACTGGAGCTGGCGGCGCAAGAAAAAGAATCCATCATCTACAATTTTTGCAAGATGAACCAGGACGCCATCGCCAAAGGAAAAAGCGAGCCGCCGTATGCTTATGTGATTCCGGCCGCCCAGCACGATCCCATCACCGCGCTGCGCATGCTGGACATTCTCATGTTAGGCGGCGTGGAGGTGCATCAGGCTAACGGGGAGTTCACCGCCGGCCATTTGAAATTTTCCAAAGGCGATTATGTGATTTTGCTTTCGCAGCCGTTTCGGCCGTACGTCAAAGATTTGATGGAGCGCCAGCGTTACCCGGAGCTGCGCAACTACCCGGGCGGCCCGCCCATCCGCCCGTACGACGTCGCCGGCTGGACGCTGCCGCTGATGATGGGCGTCGAAATCTTCGAGATCCCGTCGCCTTTTTCCGCGGAACTGAAGCAGGTGGAAAGCATCGTCCGTCCGGTTCTGCCCTTGCTCGATGATGAAGAGCGCGATTACATCATCAGCCACGCCAGCAACGCCAGCGCCCGCGCGGTCAATTTAATGCTAAACGAAGGCCGCAAAATTTACTGGCTCAAAAACGCCGTCGAAGTTGCAGGCGGGCGCTACCAGCCCGGCGCGCTTTATATTCCAGAAGGAGAAATGAAATTGGAGAAGATGAACGCGCTGGCCCGGGCGCTGTCGTTGGAAATCAAGCAAACCGAAAGAAGCCTGCAAGGCCAGGTGGCGTACCAGATCAAAAATTTTAAGTTAGGATTGTACCAGCCGTGGACTGCCAACATGGACGAAGGCTGGACGCGCCTGATTTTGGAACAGTACGACTTCCCCTACAAATCCATTTACAACGCCAATCTCCGCAGCGACAATTTGAAAGCCGACTACGACGTCATCATCCTCCCCGATATGGAGCCGAAGCAGATCCTCACCGGCCGCAAAAAAGATAAGCCGGATATTTTCTCGCCGCCGGTGCCGGACATCTATCTCGACGGCATCGGCGAGGAGGGCGTCAAGCGGCTCAAAGATTTTGTGGAAAAGGGCGGCCTCCTCATCACCCTCGACAGCGCCTGCGATTTTGCCATCGAGCAATTTGGCCTGCCGGCGGTGAACGTTCTAAAGGACGTCAAAGACACGGAATTTTTTTGCCCCGGCTCGCTGCTGGAGATCATCGTCGATAACTCCGAGCCGATCGCTTTCGGCATGCCCTCAAAAGCGGCAGCCATGTTTGTCAACAGCCCGGCGTTTCGTCCCCTTTATTGGAAGAATCGCACGGCGGTGCCGGCGTACTATTCGGATAACAATCTGCTGCTGAGCGGCTGGATGGACGGCGAAGACAGAATCAAAGGCCTGGCGGCCGTGCTCGATATTCCGGTGGGCAAAGGCCGGGTGGTGCTGATTGGCTTCCGCGCCCAGCACCGGGCGCAAACGCTGGGCACGTATAAATTTTTGTTTAACGCCATTCAACTGGCGCGGGCCGAAGAGGTAGTGCTGACAAAATAAGAAAACGCACAGGAGCGCAATTGAAAAAATTTGTTTTCGATTAGCGACCTTTGCGGCCAGCTTTGCGTTCTTTGCGATTTAAGAGTGATTAGAAAGGAAATTGCTATGAACGATGACAAACTCAAACAATCCCAGGCCGCTGGCGGAGCGCATCACAAACTCGCGCAGCTCGCCGGCGAGTGGGAAGGCGTCACCCGCACCTGGTTTGAGCCAGGAAAACTGGCGGACGAATCACCCTGGCGCGGCACGATGCGATTGGCGTTAGGCGGGCGGTTTGTGATCCACGAATACAGCGGCAGTCTCATGGGCAAGCCGCTGGAGGGCATGGCCATCTACGGCTACTACCTCCTGCACGGCACGTTCGAATCCGCGTGGATCGACAGTTTTCATACCGGCACCGGCATCATGCTTTCCGAAGGCGATGCCACGCCAAGAGGATTTTCCGTCCGCGGCCAATACGACGATGGCGTTGGCGGCCCGCCCTGGGGTTGGCGCACCGAGATCGAAATCATCGATGCGGATCACATTGTGATCACCGCGTACAACATTACGCCGCAGGGCGAGGAAGCCAAAGCAGTGGAGACGAGCTACACCCGCAAGTTGTAGGGGCGTATGGCCATACGCCCCTACAAATATTGCAGTATCAAGGGATTAAAATGAAAGCCATGATCCTCGCTGCCGGCCTCGGCACGCGGCTGCGCCCCCTCACCGATACCAGGCCCAAAGCGCTCATCGAATACAATGGCAAGCCGCTGTTGGAGCACGTTCTCACCCACCTCCTCTCGTTCGGAGTCGCCGAAGTCATCATCAATCTGCACCATTTTCCCCAGCGGATCATCGAATTTTTGAACGCCAAAAACCATTTTGGCATTCGTATCGAGTTTTCTCACGAAATGGATTTGCTCGACACCGGCGGCGGACTCAAGCAGGCCGCCTGGTTTTTCGACGATGGCCAGCCCTTCCTTCTCCACAACGTGGACATCCTCAGCGACATCGATCTCAAAAAAATGGTTGCGGCCCAGCGCGCTGCCGACAGCCTGGCGACGCTAGCGGTGAACCAGCGCGCCAGCAGCCGCTATTTTTTATTTGATGAAACCGGCCAGCTCTGCGGCTGGAAATCTCTAAAAGACGCGCGCACCATCTTAACCCGCCAACCTCAGGGCGAATTGCAAGAGCTGGCGTTCTGCGGCATCCACGTGATCTCGCCAAGTATTTTCGACAAATTAACCGAGACCGGCGCCTTTTCAATTATCGCGAGCTATTTGCGCTTGGCCGGCGCCGGGGAAAGCATTCGCGCGTTTCGAGTGGATGGCTGCCACTGGCTGGACGTGGGGAAGCTGGAGAATCTCAAAAACGCAGTTACTAAAGGAGGAAAACTATGAAGTGGGTGATCGTTGCCGTCGTCATTTTGGTGGGGTTGGTCGCACTGGTAACCGTAATTGGAATGCTGCTGCCCAAGCAGCACGTCGCCAAACGCGCGGCAAAATTCAACCAATTGCCGCAAACCGTTTGGGATGTCATCAGCAATTTTGAAGCGCTGCCGTCGTGGCGGCCGGAGGTGCAGTCGGTAGAAAAGCAGCCGGAACGCAACGGCCATCCCGTGTGGGTGGAAGTGAGCAAGATGGGGAGGATGCCCTACGAAGTGACGGTGTTCGAGCCGCCGACCAAAATGGTCACGGTCATTGCTGATTCGACCCTGCCGTTTGGCGGAAGCTGGACGTATGAAATTCAGGAATCCGACGGCGGCAGCATTCTCACCATCACCGAAAACGGCGAAATTTACAATCCTGTTTTTCGGTTCATGGCGCGCTTCTTTTTTGGCTACCACGCCACGATGGAGGCGTATCTCAAAAACCTGGGAAAGAAGTTTGGAGAATCCGTCGTTGTTTACGGCCCACAATGAAATCTATTGCCGCAATTTTTTTCGATTGAATTCTTCTGACTTGCCTTTGGGGATGCTCAACGTTTGCCAGTTCGCGCCCGCAAAATAGCGCGCCAGAAAAACGATTTGCCCCACGTGATAGGAGTAGTGCGCAAGCTGGCGATTGATGGCCTGCATCACCGTGTGCGGCTCGCCGCGGATGAACACGGTTTTGTCGAGATCCGCCGCGGTGAGCGGGTTCAACGCATCGGAACAGGCATGTCCATCCGCTTTCCCAGAATTCGAGCAGATGCTGCTTGGTGTCGGACGCTTGAATCACAAATTCCGAGTCGCGGTTGCGGTTGGGTTTCTCGCCGTCGGTGGTGAGAAAGTCCGTCCAGCGGGAGAGCATGTTGCCGGCGAGATGCTTCATGATGACGGCGATACTGTTGGATTCCGCACTGATGACGGCGAACACATCCTCGTCGCTGACTTGGCGAATGGCGGCATCCGCCAATTTCTTGGCTTTGTGAAATTCAGTGCGGATGTTTTCGAGGTAAGTCATGTTCTTTCCTTTTTTAAAAAGTCGTCTCACGAAAGACGCGAAACTCACGAGTGACCGAGATTTTTTGACAAAGAATAATTCTGATAGGCCACAGAGACACAGAGTTCACCGAGAAAGAATCGTCTTTTGCCTGTTCTGCGTCTTCTCTGTGACTGTGGCATTTGATTTTAATAAGCAAACTATTTTAATGTTTCCGCTGTCAAAATACATCATTAGTAAGAAATCCTTAAATTCATCACACAAAAACAGCGGAGAGAAAAAATGCACCATTTTAAATCATTCCTGTTTCTATTTAGTTTTTTGATGTTGAGCGTCCGCGCGCAAGCCGGCGAGATCAAAGAGACCTTCAAAGATGTGAAAGAGATCAAAATCAAAACCGTCAGCGGCGATTGCATCATCGAAAAGGGCGCGTCGTCGGAGGTGACGGTGGTGGTCAACTACACTTACGACGACGAAGATTTCGAGGCGGAATTGCTGCAGCGCGGCGACCGCCTGTACTTGACCGAAAATTTTGGCCGCAGCCGGTTCGGCCGCCGCAGCGGCGAATCCATCTGGCGCATCACCGCGCCCGAAAAAACCAACATCGATTTCTCCACCGCTTCCGGCGATCTGGACGTTTCCGATTTGTTGAGTTCGGTGGAAGCAAGCACCGCTTCCGGCGACGTTCGGCTGCGTCATCTCAACGGCGAAATCTCGGTCAGCACCGCCAGCGGCGAAATCGACGCCGCTGAGTTGGACGGAAGAATTCATATCAGCACGGCTTCCGGCGACGTGACCGTCGCCGGCTTTTCCGGTGAATCCAAACTTAGCACCGCCAGCGGCCGCATCGACGCCAGCGACGCCCAAGGACAGTTGAAACTCAACACCGCTTCCGGAAGAATTCGATTGACCAACGCCAGCGGCGAGCTGGATGTGAACGCCGCCAGCGGCGACATCACCGCCGAGAGCGTCACGCTGGAAGCCGCCAGCTCCTTCAACGCGGCCTCCGGCGACGTGGAGGTGACGCTGACCGCAAGTCCCGCGCACGATCTTTCGGTGTCAACCGCTTCCGGTGATGCGATTCTCAATTTCAACAACCAACCCATCAAAGGGTTGATCAAAATGACGGCGAAAATGCGCCGCGGCAGCATCACCGCGCCCTTTGAATTTGACACTGAAGATATCCACTATCGCGGCGGCGATGACGATGAGTACGTGACGAAAACCACGAAACGCGGCGGCGACTCGCCGCTCATCGAAATCAGCACGGCCTCCGGGCGGGCGGTGCTGCGAGCGAAATAATCTCTCCTTACTCCAACATTTTGGCAGCGGCGGCCTGCTTGACCGCTTTGACAATGTTTTGATAGCCGGTGCAGCGGCACAAATTCCCGGAGAGCGCCTCGCGGATTTCCTGCTCGTTGGGATTGGGATGTTCCTGCAGAAACGGCACCAGGCTCATCAAAAAGCCGGGGGTGCAGAAGCCGCACTGCAGGGCGTGGGCCTCGCGAAACGCGGCTTGCAGCGGATGGAGCTTCTCGTCGCCGGCCGTCGCCAATCCTTCCACGGTCGTAATGTTGTGGCCGTTCGCTTGCACGGCAAACATCAGGCAGGAGCGCACGGCCTCGCCGTTCAACAAAATGGTGCAAGCCCCACATACCCCGTGCTCGCACCCTACGTGGGTGCCGGTGAGCCCCAGCTCGTGGCGCAGGTAATCGCACAACAACAAACGCGGTTCCACCGACGATTTGTACTTTTTGCCGTTGACGGTGACCGTGATCTTAAGTGGTTTGTTCATGTTCGCGAAATCTTGAAAGAGATGAGAGTGTGATGGATTTGGGTTTTCAGTGGCAGGAGTTTAGGATTTTTTTTCTCGCAATGCAAGGAGAAAATGGCTTGCCGGAAAGCAACCAGTTTTTTCTTGATTTTACCTGTTGCTGTTTGGTTAATTATCATTAGCCAACTTCCTCCAAAATTTTACTATGCAGCATCGCGACCCAACTCCGGACGTCAAGTTTGAGGTGGTGATGAAGTAGAGAAAAAAGGAGACATACCAACGAGTTTGGTATTTTCCGCTGCGGAGGGTTGTTGCTAATTCAGTAACCTCCAGCCCCGGTGCCACCGGGGGTTACGCTTTATACCTTTTCCGCCACACTGATGCGATTGAGCGCCCGCGCCAGAGCTGCTTGCGCCCGCTCGATGTCCCAGGATTTTCGTCCTTCTTTCAAGCGATTGAGGGCTCGGTCGCGGGAGGCTTGCGCGCGCTTGAGGTCAATCGCGGTTGCGGGTTCGGCGGTTTCGGCGAGAACGGAAATTGAGTCGGGGAAGACTTCCACCACGCCGCCGCTGGTGGCTAAGTAAATTTCTTTTTTATCGATTTCCACTTTGATTTCGCCAACTTTTAGCGTGGCCAAATACGGCGTGTGTCCCGGCAGGACGCCGAAATAGCCTTCGTGTCCGGGCAAAACCACGGCGTCAACGTCGCTGGAATAGACTTTCTGATGCGGGGTGATTATCTCAAACCTTAGTTTCTCTGGAAGCATGCTCTGCCAACAATCAAAATAGTTCTCTAATGATGCGGAGTAATGGAGTTTTGGAGCGTGAAACGTGAGACGTCAGACGTGAGACGTGAAAAGTGAATAGTAATCTCATCAGTTAGTCCAATGATCCATTAATCCATTAATCCATCACTCCAACAGCAAACCCCACCCTAACCCTCCCCTTGGCAAGGGGAGGGAACCTACGCCGCCTTGGCCATTTCCTGTGCTTGCGCCACGGCTTCTTCGATGGTGCCAACCATCCAGAAGGCCTGTTCAGGAAGGTCGTCGTATTCGCCCTCCACGATGGCTTTGAAGCCGCGAATGGTGTCTTCGAGCCGGACGTATTTTCCTGGCCGGCCGGTGAATTCTTCCGCCACAAAAAACGGCTGCGACAAAAAGCGCTGGATGCGGCGGGCGCGGTTCACCACGATTTTGTCCTCGTCGGAAAGCTCTTCCATGCCGAGGATGGCAATGATGTCCTGCAGGTCTTTGTACTTTTGCAGAATCTTTTGCACCGAGCGCGCCACCTGATAATGCTCCTCACCGACGATGTGCGGATCGAGAATGCGCGAGGTGGAGTCCAGCGGATCGACCGCAGGATAAATTCCTAACTCGGAAATTTTGCGCGACAACACGGTGGTGGCATCGAGATGCGAGAACGTGGTGGCGGGCGCGGGATCGGTCAAGTCGTCGGCGGGCACGTAAATGGCCTGCACCGAGGTAATCGATCCTTTCTTCGTGGAAGTGATGCGCTCCTGCAGCTCGCCCATTTCGGTGGCCAGCGTTGGCTGGTAACCCACCGCCGACGGCATGCGTCCGAGCAGCGCGGATACTTCGGAACCGGCTTGCGTGAAGCGGAAAATATTGTCGATAAACAGCAGCACGTCTTTGCCTTCTTCATCGCGGAAGTACTCGGCGAGAGTGAGGGCGGTGAGCCCCACCCGCTGGCGCGCGCCGGGCAGTTCGTTCATTTGTCCGAACACCAGACTGGTTTTGCTGATGACGCCGGACTGCTTCATCTCCAGCCAGAGGTCGTTGCCTTCGCGGGTGCGCTCGCCCACGCCGCCGAAGACCGAGTAGCCGCCGTGCTCGGTGGCGATGTTGCGAATCAGCTCCTGAATCAAAACCGTTTTGCCGACGCCGGCGCCGCCAAACAAGCCGGTTTTGCCGCCTTTCATGTACGGCTCCAAAAGGTCAACCACTTTGATGCCGGTTTCCAGCAATTCGGACTTGGTTTCGAGATGTTCGAACTTCGGCGCGGGACGGTGAATGGGGTAATAGGCTTTGGCTTCAATCGGGCCGAGGTTGTCGATGGGATCGCCAGTAACGTTCAGCAAGCGTCCCAGCGTGCCCGGGCCAACCGGAACGGAGATCGGCTTGCCGGTGGCGCGCACTTTCGTTCCCCGCACCAGGCCGTCCGTCGAATCCATCGCCACGCAGCGCACGGTTTGTTCGCCCAAGTGCTGTTGGGCTTCGAGCACCAGCCGCTCGCCATTGCCTTTATCGATTTCCAGCGCGGTGAGCAGCTCCGGTAAAACACCGTCATCGAACTGCACGTCCACCACCGCGCCGATGATTTGTGAAATGTGACCTTCCTTCATTCATTCTCCAAAATTTGGTTATTCTTCTTTGGTTTCATTTTTATAGCAACCTCAGTGCAAGTAATGATGCGGAGTAATGGAGTGATGGATCAATGGAGTGTTGCAACGTGAAACGGCAAACGGCAGACGAGAAACGTGAATAGTGAAAAGGACTCGCATCAGTTGTTCCAATAATCCAATAATCCAATAATCCAATGATCCAATACTCCATTAATCCAAGGCTCCAGCACTCCAATACCAAGAGGGACCCTACCCTAACCCTTCCCTAAAACAGGGGAGGGAACTAGCCGCGGAGGGCGTTGGCGCCGCCGACAATTTCAGCAATTTCTTTGGTGATGCTGGCTTGCCGCACTTTATTGTAATAGAGCGTCAAATCGTAAATCATCTCCTGGGCGTTTTCGCTGGCCGACTCCATCGCCACCATGCGCGCGCCCTGTTCGGAAGCATACGATTCCAACAGCATCCGCCAGATTTGTACGTTCAAAAACTTCGGGCAAATTTCGTTCAAAATGTAGTCAATCGAAGGTTCGTACAAATACTCGACGGGTTGATAAATTTGCATCTGCGGGCGCTGCGGCTGAATGGGCAGCAATTGCTGGGTGATCACCTTTTGCATCGCCGCCGATTTGAATTCGTTGTAAATCGCCACCACGCGGTCCACCTGCATTTCCTGATACATTTTTTGAATTTGACTCGAAATGAGCGCCGCGTGCTTGAATTCGAGATGATCAAAAAAGTTCACGTGTTTTTCGGCGATGGGATAGCCGCGTCGGGAAAAATGCTCGGCACCTTTGCGACCGATGGTGATGAGCTTTAAATCCATCTCGCCGTTTTGTTTTTGCGAATCGATTTCAAATTTGGCTTTTCGCAAAATGTTGGCGTTGAAGCTGCCGCACAAACCGCGGTCCGCGCTCACCACAAGATAGAGCACGTTTTTAACTTCGCGTTCCACCAACAGTGGATGTTTGCTGCGATCGACCTCGGCGGCCACGTGCGCCAGCAGCGTATGAATGCGATCGGCGTACGGCCGCGCACTGAGGAGCCGTTCCTGTGCCCTGCGCAGTTTTGCAGCTGCCACCATTTTCATGGCTTTGGTGATTTGCTGGGTGCTGCGCACGCTGTTGATGCGCCGGCGGATGTCGCGTAACGTGGCCATTATTTCACCGAAAATAGTTTCATGAATTCATCCGCGGCGGTTTTCAGTTGCGCGCGCAAATCATCGTCGAGAGTTTTCTTTGCCACAATCGCCTTCAGCACGTCGGCATAATTCGATTCCAAAAATTGATAATATTCTTTTTCCAGCCGCGCGATTTGCTCAACCGGGATGGCATCGAGATAGCCGTTGACGCCGAGGAAAATGATGGCGATTTGCTTTTCCACCGGCAGCGGCGCGTATTGATCCTGCTTGAGAATTTCCACCATGCGCTGGCCGCGGGTGATTTGCGCCAGCGTGGCTTTGTCGAGATCCGAGCCGAATTTCGCAAAGGCCTCGAGCTCGCGGTACTGCGCCAGGTCGAGGCGCAAGCGGCCGGCCACCTGCTTCATGGCTTTGATCTGCGCGTTGCCGCCCACGCGCGACACCGAGAGTCCGACGTTGATGGCCGGACGAACGCCGGCATAAAACAGATCGGATTCGAGATAAATCTGGCCGTCCGTAATGGAAATCACGTTGGTGGGAATGTAGGCCGAGACGTCGCCGGCCTGAGTCTCGATGATGGGCAGCGCGGTCAGCGAGCCGCCGCCCAATTCGTCGCTGAGTTTGGCGGCGCGTTCCAACAAACGCGAGTGCAGATAAAACACGTCGCCGGGATAGGCCTCGCGCGCGGGCGGGCGCCGCAGCAGCAGCGAAAGCTGGCGATACGCCCAGGCGTGCTTTGAGAGATCATCGTAAATGGCGAGCGCGTGTTTGCCGTTGTCACGGAAAAACTCGCCGATGGTGGCGCCGCTGTAGGGCGCAATATACTGCAGCGGCGCGGGCTCGCTGGCGGTGGCGGAAATCACCACGGTGTAATCCATGGCGCCGTGATCTTCTAAAATCTTCACCACCTTTGCGACGCTCGACGCTTTCTGGCCGATGGCAACGTAGATGCAAAACACGCCGGAATTTTTTTGATTGATAATGGTGTCGATCACCACTGCGGTTTTGCCGGTCTGGCGGTCGCCGATGATCAGCTCGCGCTGGCCGCGCCCAATGGGAATCATCGAGTCGATGGCTTTGATGCCCGTTTGCAGCGGCTCTTTCACCGGCTGGCGTTGAATCACGCCCAACGCTTTGCGCTCGATGGGCATGTTCTTCACCGCTTTGATGGGACCTTTGCCGTCGATGGGCTGGCCCAGGGGATTGATGACGCGGCCCAACACCTCTTCGCCCACCGGAATTTCCATGATGCGCCCAGTGCGTTTGGCGGGGTCGCCCTCTTTCACGTGGGTGTCTTCGCCGAAGAGCACACAGCCGACATTATCTTCTTCGAGATTCAGCGCCATGCCGAACAGGCCGCCAGGAAATTCCACCAGCTCGCTGGCCATGACTTTTTCGAGACCATAGACGCGGGCGATGCCGTCGCCCACCTGCACCACCTGTCCTACTTCCTCCAACTCGATGCTGGTTTCGAAACTCTCAATTTGCTTTTTGATGATCGAAGTTATTTCTTCAGGACGAATTTCCATCCGGGCTTTTCTCCCATTCTATGTTTTAAATTTCTGGGTTCATTATACACGGCCACAAACAGTGGCATTTCGAGAGGAGTAGTGGAGTGATGGAGAAATTCAACAATCCATTAAACCAGCAATCCAAAACTCCAATACTCCATTACTCCAATACCGCTTTAGGCGATACGCGAGTTGCCACCTTCCAACAACTGCTCGCGCAAGCGCTTGAGCTGGCTTTGCACGCTGCCGTCAAAAACCCGGCCCTCGACGTTGACGATCAACCCACCGAGAATCGATTTATCGAGGCGATTTTCGATTTGGATATCGGCGTCGAAGGTTTTGTCCAAAAACGCTTTCAGCGCTTGGGCCGATTTCTCATCCAACGGCTCCGCGGTGATGGCGGCGGCGCGCATCCTTTTGTGATGGCGATCCAGCAGCTTGCGGAATTCCAGCGCAATGGCAGGGAACAGTGTCTCGCGGTTTTTCATCAACAGCAGCGTGATGAAATTGAAGAAAACGTTGGAGACGCGATCCTGCAGAAGCTTCTCGAGAATTTTCTTTTTTTCGCTCTTCTTGATTTCCTGAGAGCTAATCAGCCTCCGCAGCTCGGAATGGCCGCTCACATTGGCGTCCAAAAATTCAACCTCGCTCGGAATTTTCTCCAGCAGCCGCCGTTCTTTTGCCAATTGAAAGAGAGCTTTGGCGTAACGTTTTGCCAGAATATTTTCTTTCAATTAACCTGCACCATTTTTTTAAGCGATTCCTCGATGAGCTGTTTGTGATCCTCTTTCGAGAGCGACTTGCCAATCAGCTTGGACGCAATCTGCACGGACAGCTCCGCCGTTTGCTTTTTGATTTCTTCCACCGCTTTTTCGCGCTCCAGCGAAATTTCGCGTTTGGCGCGCTCTAACAAACTGTTGGCCTCAGCCTGCGCTTTCTGCAAAATTTCCTCTTTAGCGGCATCCGCGGTTTTGCGACTTTTGGCCAACAGTTCCTGCGCCTCGCGTTTAGCGGCTTCGAGGTTGGCCTGGTGCTGCGCCATTGCTGCTTCGGTTTCTTTTTGCGTGGCCTCGGCCTTTTCCAGCGCCTCGCGGATGCGCCGCTCACGTTCCGCGAGCGTTTGCAAGATGGGCGTCCACGCCAGCTTTTTGAGAATGACCAGCAGCAAGACAAACGTCAGCGCGGTCCAAAACAATGTACCCCAATGTGGATCGAGTAGCATATTCGTACTTTTTTATTTAAGGCTGAGTAAGAAGCAGATAACCAACGCCAGCAGCGCCACCCCTTCGATCATGGCGGCGGTGATGATGGTGACGCCGCGGATGTCGCCAGCGGCTTCCGGCTGACGAGCAATGCCTTCCATTGCCGCGCTGGCCAACTTGCTGACGCCGTAAGCGCCGCCAATTACCGTAATTCCCGCTCCAAATCCTCCCGCTAAAAACGCATAGGCAATCTCTGACATGAATCCTCCTAAATGGTTAGATTAAAATGTATTCCTTCCAAACTTATTTTGTAACCCTCTCCCTCGTCCACTCAATAACGAGGAGTAATGGAGTAATGGAGTGAGACGTGAAACGCCACTCGCGAATCAGTGCCAGTAGTCCACTCATCCATTAATCCATCAATCCATCAATCCGCGTTTATTCAACACTCCAATACTCCAACATCCCACCACATCCTATCAAACTAATCGGCGGTTAGTGCTCCTGATGCACCGCCATGCCAATGAACACCGACGACAAAATCGTGAAAATGTACGCCTGTATCAGCGCGATCAAAATCTCCAGCAAACTCACGAACAAAATGCCGCCCAAGGTGACCGCGCCGATGACGTAGCTTTTGAAAGTGAAGATAATCAGCAGCAGCGCGAAGATAACTACGTGCCCCGCCACCATATTGGCGAAAAGACGAATCGCCAGCGCGAAGTGCTTGGTGCACAAGCTGATGAGTTCCACCGGCACCATGATGGGCAAAATGAAGATTGGCAGGCCGGGCGGGATGAGGCCCTTGAAATATCCCACCAGCCCGTGATTTTTGATGCCGGCGATCTGCACCATCGCAAACGTCAGCAGCGCCATCGCGGCGGTGACGCTGATGTTGCCGGTGGCGGTGGCGGCGCCCGGCACCAGCCCCAGCAAGTTGCTGATCAAAATGAAAAAGAAGGCCGTCAACAAATAAGGCGCGTAATGATGAGAGTGGCTGCCCAAATACGGTTTCATCACCTCTTTGTCGAGGTACTCGATGATGAACTCGAAAAAGTTGGCGAGGCCGCGCGGAACAAGTTTCGGTTTGCGAAACGCCGCCGCAAAAACCGCGATCAGTATCGCCGACACAATCCACATCATCAGCACGTGCTTGGTGATGGAGAGATCGAATCCAAAAATTTCGATGTGCACGAGCGGGTGGTCAACGATGTGGCCCATTATGAAATCGGCGCCTAATTTTTCCCCGCCGCTCTCTTCGCCGCCAGTCAAAAGCCAATTGATCATAATTTAGTCTCTTACAGGTGAAATCTATTTAGTCCGCGTTAGGTTGTTTTATTAGCTCGAAGCTCTCTCTGAATAAACCTAATCTCAAAAATTTGCAGCGTTAAATAAAATCCCACCAGCGAAATCGCAAACGCCGGCAGCGGCGCCAACGCCAATTTCCACACGAAAAACATCACTGCCGCTAAAATGAAAAACCGCAATCCCATGCCGCCGACCACCACCGCAAAGAAAGTTTTGGTGGATTTGTGGAACGCCCAGCGAATGGAAAAGAACGCCAGTAAGATGTTGACGAGGCTCACCAGGTAGCCGCAAAAGACGCCCCACGCCAGGCGGGGGCTGCCAAAGTACAAAACCGGAACGAGCGCCGCCAGAAGCAGAACGGAGGTCAGACCGCTGATTTGAATCAGAAATTTGAAATTCTCACTCACGTTCACGCGTCTTTGTCGAATTCGGTGGAAAGACCGCCCGATAGATCGTCAGAAAGCCGGAGGTCGCCCCCAAAAGTAAACCAACAATCACAAATAATGGGAGAGTCTGAAGTTTTGAATCGAGCCAGTAGCCGCCGCCCGCTCCCAAAGCAATCGCCAGCGCAAACCGCCACCCCAAATCCATATAAAACGCCACGCCTTTCAATCCCTGATCCGCCTTGTGCGATTTCTGATTCACGATTTGCTTACTTTTTCTTCCTTTTCGAGAATGGCGGAGAGACTCTTGCCGTATTCGCTTTTGCGGTCGCCGCCGCTGGCGCCGTCCATGGAGCAGTTGCCCTCAAACACCGCGCCTTCGTGAATGACCAGCTTGCCGGTTTTCATCTCCCCCAAAAAAACCGAGCTGGCCTCTAACACCACTTTGCCGGAGGCGGTCAATTTTCCTTTGAGTTTTCCGCCAATGACCGCGTTGCGCACCACCACCTCGCCGTTGATATCGCCTTCTTTACCCACCACCAGGGACTCACTGGCGGAAACGTTGCCCTTGATTTTCCCATCCACGCGCAGAGTGCTCTGCACTTTCAGAGTTCCTTCAAAAGATGAGCCTTTGCCGAGCATCGTGTTAAGGTTGCCGCCGGCCTCGAATTCGTCGCCGTTTTTTCTGCCGATCATGTGTTTGCCCTTGGAAGTTTAAAAAGCCAGTTAGAATTTAGCGTTGACGCCTTCGTTAAAATCGGTAACATACTCTTTGGGATCGACCGGAACGCCGTCCCGCCAAATTTCAAAATGAAGATGCGGTCCGGAGCTTTTGCCGGAGGTTCCCAGCAGCGAGATGGGATCGCCCTTTTTCACCAGGTTTTTTTCCGCCACCAAAATTCGCTGGTTGTGGCCGTAAAAACTGAGGAAGCCGCCGCCGTGATCGATGATGACCAAATTGCCTAAATCCACTGTCCAGTTTGCGAAGACCACCACCCCCGAGCCCGCGGCGCGAATGATGGTGCCTTTTTTGGCGACGATATCGATGCCGGAGTGGCTCTTGGCCGAAAACCAGGCCTCCTTTTGAAAATCCAATGTAAGAAAGCCTTTCACCGGCATCTGGCTGGGGATGTTTTCGGGATAAAAATTCAGGCGGCGGTGGTTATTCGCGACCAAAACCCGGTTGCGGGCTTCGTAAAAATCCAACCCGGAATTGTTGTCCAATTCGTTTGCAACCTGCGCCAGCAAATTGTCCGTTTGAAAAGAAGGCTCAGAATAGGTTGCCGCGCTATTGGCTTGCGCGTGCAGAGTATTACTGGCGCTGCCGCCGTCCACTCCCAGCAAGCTGCGAACTTTTTTATACTCTTGCTCTAAAATGGAAAGTTGATTGGCCAGAGTATTGACGCGCTTGTTGTCTTCCTGAAGCTGGCCGTTGTGTGCCAGAATCTGCTGGTTGTAATCGAGCAGATTGGCGTATTTAAAATAATAAATGGCGCCAATGATGATGTGCACCAACAAAATCGCGCCTAAGACATAGAGAAGTTTGACGGTGCTCGTGCGCAGGCGAAAACTGACGGGCTCGCGGTCGTCCTCCGGCACCACCATGATGGAGATTCGTTTGGCGCTTCGTTTTTGCATGTATTTCAAGTTTGAAAATTTCATCTATATATATGAAAAAAAATCACAAGTGAAGAAACGGCGCGCAATTTAGAGATAATTTCCACAAAAAGCAAGGCTCAAATTTCTGCCTGAATCTGCTCGAGCATTTCCAGAATTCGTTCTAAGTCGGACTTCGAGTAATATTCAATTTCGATTTTACCAGCCCGGCCTTTGCTGTTTTCGAGGATGCGGACCTGCGTTCCTAAAATGCTTCTTATTTTATCCTCGATTTCGCGCACAAAGGGGTTGCTTTCTTTGCGCGTTTCCTTTTTCTTGGTTGGAGTTTCGGTGAATTTTTTGACCAGATTTTCTACCTGGCGCACGGAGTATTTGTTGGCGACGGTTTTCTTCCACAGCGTCACCTGCTCGCCGGCGCTGGGAAGCCCCAGCAGCGCGCGGGCGTGGCCCGTGGTGATGTCGCCGGCAATCAGGCTGTCCTGAATGATCTTCGGCAATTTCAGCAGCCGCAAAAAGTTGGTGACGGTCGAGCGGTCTTTGCCGACCTTTTTCGCTACCTCGTCCTGGGTCAGCCGGCACTTGGTGATGAGGGTCTGGTAACCGTTGGCCTCGTCGATGGGGTTGAGGTTTTCCCGCTGGATATTTTCGATAAGCGACAGCTCGATCATCTCGGCATCGGTGTTCACTTGCAGCACGTATGCCGGAATGCGATCCAATCCCAAATCGCGCACCGCCCGCAGCCGGCGCTCGCCCGCAATGAGCTGGTAGCCGGAATCCACTTCGCGCACGGTGATGGGCTGGATGACGCCGTTTTCGGAGATCGATTGTTTTAGTTCCTCGAGGGCGACGGGGTCGAAGGTTTCCCGGGGCTGGAAGGGGTTCGGGGTAACTTTGGAGACGTCAATATCGCGCAGGCGCTCCGATTGCTGAACATCGGTCTCGGAAAAATCAGGGATGAGGGCTCCTAAGCCTTTGCCCAACCGCTTAACGGCCATTGCTTAAGATTTCCTCAGCTAAGTTCATATAGTTTTCCGAACCCTTGGAGATGGCGTCGTAGAGGATGATCGGTTTGCCGTAACTGGGGGCTTCGCTCAGCCGCACGTTGCGATCGATGATGGTTTTGAAAACTCTGTCTTCGAAATATTTTTTGACCTCGTCGGCCACCTGTTTCGAAAGATTGAGCCGGCCGTCGTACATCGTCAGCAGCACGCCTTCGATGACTAATTTCGGATTCAGATTTTTTTGCACCAGGCGGATGGTGTTGAGCAATTGCCCCAGCCCCTCCAGCGCATAATATTCGCATTGAATGGGGATGAGCACGGAATTGGCGGCGGTGAGGGCGTTGATGGTCAGCAGCCCCAGCGACGGCGGACAGTCGATGAAAATGTAATCGTATTTTCTTTTCAGTCCCTGCAAAGCGCCGGTAAGCACGCGTTCGCGCGACATAGTGTTCACCAACTCGATCTCCGCCCCGGCCAGCCGGGTGGCCGACGGCAGAACGTCTAAATAATCCAAACTGGTTTTGGTGATGGCGCTCTCAATATCGAGATTTTCAATGACGACTTCATAGATGCTTTTTTGGATGTTTTTGGGATTCAAGCCGAGGCCGCTGGTGGAGTTGGCCTGCGGGTCGATGTCAATCAAAAGCGTCGGGTGCTCCGCCACCGCCAGGCACGCCGAAAGATTGACGGCGGTGGTGGTCTTCCCCACTCCTCCTTTTTGGTTCGCAATCGTGATAATCCGTCTGGACATTTCGCTTCCCTGTAAAGATATTCGTCAAGTCGTGTGAATATAAGATTTTGACAAGGTAAATGCAAGCAAAAGTTGCGAGCAGGAAAGCCCTTATTTACAAAGCGCTTACGAATTACAACCTAAAACGGCCGGAATACCGACGTCGTGCCGCCGCGTTGCTGCAAACTAAATATCACAAAAAATGGCTTGCATAATTTTTAGGATTTATTTAATTGAGAGCGACAGAAAAAGGAACGTACGATGAAAATACAACTATCTGAAAAAGCCGCAGAAATTGTAAAAAACCAAGTAGAGTCCGGAATTTATGCGGACGCTGATGCATTTATCTCAGATATCGTTTTAAGGTATGGAAATTATTACAAAAAGAAACTCGAGGCGTTGAATCAAGAAATTGCCATTGGCCTTGAGCAAGCGAATAACGGGCAATTTATAGAGTTTGATTTTGATGATCTAATGCAAGAAGTTGATCAGGAGTTAGGGTACACAACTGCGAAGTAATGAAAAAAGTCAAGATCACTCCCAAAGCTCTGGACGATTTACGAGACATCAGCCGTTACACGGACCAACAATGGGGCCGGGAACAACGCTTCAACTACTTAAAGCAGCTTAAAGATAGATTCTCCTACCTGGCTAAACAACCACAGAGTGGAAAAAAACGCGACGAAATCATTGGCTCACCTTATAGCTATCACGACGGCCGGCACGTCATCTTCTACCGTCCTACTTCCGAAGGCATCGAGATCATAAGAGTCTTGCATGATTCTATGGATTTCCCGAGACATTTCTAACGAATTTCAAAACTTCAAAACGGCCGGAACACCGATGTCGTCCCGCCGCGCTGCTCGATCTTAATATCCTGCAAGTGCGGCGCTTTGATGCCAATTTTAAAATAAAACCCCTGCCCAATACCCGAGGGGTTCCAACTGAACTGCGCCTCCCAGCAGTGCAGATCACGGTAAAGCGCAATACGCTGGTCCGCCACCTCGCCGCCCTCAATATCGTAGCGCAGATTGTAGCTCACGCGCCAATTTTTGGTGAGCTGCACTTCCACGTTGCTGAGATCGAGGTAGGCGGAACGGGTGGTGTTCAAGGGATTGAATTTGTTGACGCTGTACGAAAACCCAATGTTGGCGCTCCAGGGGACATCCAACGCCGTGAAAGCCCTCTCCGGCGCCAGCGGATCGCGATAACCGGTTTCGGGCTGCGCGCCCGCTGGCCCTGGGGATTCCGCGCCTTGAGGCTGCGCCGCGCCGGCGGGCGGCTGCGCCGCGGCGCTTTTCCCGCGCAGGCTCCAACGGGCGTCGAAGTTAAATTGCAGCAGCCGCAGCGCATTGAAAAAGCCGTTTTCTTTTATCAGCAGCCGATTGCGCAGGCGGCCGGTAGCGGGATCAAAATCATAAAAACTGTGGCTCAAATTCATGCTGACGGAGAGATCCTTTTTAGGATTGGCGCGAAAGTTAGTGGACAAATTCGCCACCTTGAAACTGTCCGCCGCAAAGTTGTAGCCGCCGCGAAAATCGAGATTGAACAGATCAATTTTCCTCTCTTTGTCGCCCTGACCCAATTTCATCTGAAACAGATTGCTCAAGGAAAAGCTCAAGTTGTTCAATTCGCCCATGGGAGTACGTTTGGCGCCGCTGCCCTCAAAACGATCCCGTTTGATTTCGCGCCCGGAAGTATCGACAACGGTTTCGTAATAACCCCAGGAAGAATTAGAAAAATCCGGTTGATACGCGAAAGAAATCGAAGGCGTGGCCACGTGGCGTAGGCCGCGCACCGGGCCCACACGCGTATTAAACGTCCCGTAGAGTTTGGTGCTGGCCGATACGCTGTATTGAAATAAGTGCCGGGCGGCGAACCCCTTTTCTTCTCTGAAAACAATGGCGTTACTGGAATCCACCAGACTGAAGGTGCGCGTGCGATCGAACCAATCTTCCTCGAAACTAAAATTCTGGCCGAAAGTGAGAAACCCGAAGATACGTCCCGGCGCCGTAAACGACAGCGCCAAATCGTGTTCCATCCGGCGCTCGACATCGGTTTTCGCGTCGTTGGTGCTGTCTCTACTGGTCGAGTTAACCAGCAGGTTGCCGTAGCTGTAGCGGATGAAATTATACCACTTCTGCTTGGCTTTCGTGCGCTGCGCTTTCTTTTCATCGAACGGAAAAAGCGCGCTCTGGCTGCGGGTGAAGTTCGCCCGCGGCAGCGTGATCAATTCGCGCCCGGTTTCCAAATCTTTGGTTTGCGAGAGGTTGATGGAAAAACTGTTTTTGCCTTCGCCCCAGCGCGTGGAAAAGGTGCCGTTGGAGACAAGCTGGCGGTTGAGGCGTTCATTGCGGTTGTCGCTCAAGTCTCTATAGAAATTGCGATTGTTCACGAAACTGGCGCTGACGTTGAGGCTGGTGTTGGGATTGAATTGCTGGGAATGCCGAACCTCGAGGTTCCAGCGGCGCTGGCTGGTGGCGCCAAAATTTTTGCGGGTGAACGAACCGCTAACCGAACCGGTGAAATGATAGCGCAGCGCATAATTGACGCCGCCCTTCACCAGCACGCCGGTCTTTTCGAAAAAAGACAGTGTAGCGCGGGCGTCGAAGTAATCGTTCGCAGCCCAGTAGTAACCCAAATCCTGCAAATACCGCCCTTCATCCGGGCTGGTTCCAAACCGCGGAATGATAACGCCCGACTGCCGGCCATCCTCCTTCGTGGAAAACATCGCGAACGGCAAAATCGCCAGCGGAATTTTGCCGATGAAAAAGGTCACCGGCTTGGCCACCACTTTGTCGCCCATGATCACTTTCATTTTATCTCCCTTAAAATGGAAGTGCGGCTCTTCGCGATCGCAAGTGGTGTAGCGGCCGTTGACAACGTTGAATTCTTTGGCCTCCACCCGCTTGACGGTTTCGCCGGTGTAGTAGCCGTCTTGAAATTGAGTGCGGCCGCGCAAAATCCGCCCGCGGTCGGTTTTGAAATTGTACTCCATGCGATCGCCGGTCATTTCCTCTTTGCCATCGGTGAATACAGGTCGGCCATTCGCGCGGGTGGAAAGACTATCCGCGTCGTTGGCGTTCCGGCCGTTCGTGCTGTCCGGCAGCGTTTCGGCGATCAGCGTGTTCTCGTTCCACTTCACGGTGATCTTGCCGGCAGTGATGGTGATGTTTTTGTATTTCAACGTGGCGTCGCCGATGAGGTGAGTCTCGTTGCGATCTTTGAAGGTGTCCACGATGCGCGCGGAATAGGCGACAGAGGTGTCGATGCCGACTTTCGCGGGTTGGATGTCGCTTTGAGTCGTGTCACGCGAAACATTAATTGGTGGCGCTGCTGTTTGGGTGAACGTCGAATCCTGCGGGGATGCCTTGCCGGCGATAATCCAAAAACCGATGGCGGCAGATGCAATTAAAACTAATCGAATCGTTTGCATATTGAACATCTCGTAACACAACATTAATGTTGTGTTACTTCTTGTACTTCGCCCACAATCGCGCCAGCCGTTCCTTAAAATTTTTCTCAAATCCATTTTCTGTGGGTTGATAATACACGCGCTCTTTCAAACCCGCGGGCAAATAATCCTGTTGGACAAAATTCTGATCGTAATCGTGGGGATAGAGGTAGCCGTCGGAGTAGCCGATGTTTTTCATGAGCGGCGTGGGCGCGTTGCGAAGATGCAGCGGCACCGGCTCCAGCGGCTGGCCGCGCACATCGTCCAAAGCGGCAGCAATCGCTTTGTACGAGGCGTTGCTTTTGGGCGCGGAGGCGAGGTAGGTGGTGGCCTGCGCCAACACCAGCGCGCCTTCCGGCATTCCAATATACGTCACCGCGGTGAACGCCGCGGTCGCCAGCACCAGCGCCTGCGGGTCGGCGTTGCCAATGTCTTCGGAAGCGAGAATGATCAGCCGCCGCGCGATGAATTTCGGATCCTCGCCGGCGTCGATCATGCGCGCCAGCCAGTGCAGCGCGCCGTTGGGATCCGAGCCGCGCACGCTTTTGATGAACGCGGAAATGGTGTCGTAGTGAGCGTCGCCTTTCTTGTCGTAAATCGGCGTCTTGCGCTGCATTGCCTCCTGCACCAATTTTACGTCGATGCGCTTCTGGCCGTCCGCGGATTGGGGCGCTAACTTCACCGCCAGTTCCAGCGCATTGAGCGCCACGCGGGCGTCGCCGCCGGAAAGATGAATGAGGCTTTTTCTCGCCGCATCTTCCAAAAAGACGTTTTCTTTTTGCAAAATTTCATCGGCAATGAGCGCGCGCTCGATCACCGCCGCTAGCTCTTCTTCCGAAAATGAGAAAAGTTGATACACCCGGCAGCGCGACAGCAGCGCCGAAATAACTTCGAACGAAGGATTCTCCGTCGTCGCGCCGATGAGCAGCACGGTGCCGTCTTCCACCGCGTGCAGCAGCGCGTCCTGCTGGGCTTTGTTGAAGCGGTGAATTTCGTCGATGAACAGAATTGTGCGCTTGGCCAGCTTGCGATTGACGGCGGCTTTCTCTAAAACCTTCCGAACTTCCGCAACGCCGGAAGAGACGGCGTTCAGCGTAAAAAAATCCGACCTGGTTTCGTGCGCGATAATTTGCGCCAGCGTGGTTTTGCCCACGCCCGGCGGTCCCCAAAAAATCATCGACACCAACTCATCGTTCTCGATGGCGCGCCGCAGAATTTTGCCTTCGCCAACGAGATGCTGCTGGCCTACAAACTCCGCCAGCGCTTTCGGGCGCAGGCGGTCGGCCAGCGGTGTCGATTTGGCCAAGTCTTCTTTGGCTTGTTGGTCGAAGAGGGTCATTTAATTTTTAACTAACCCGCGTCTTTTGTTTATAAGGTAATTTTAACTGTTTAATTTCTTTTTCGATCTGCTCGAATTCCGGATCTTTATGGACGAGTGTTGCTTTCTTTAATTTTGCTAAACCTGCTATGCAACAATCGGCGAATGACATTACATAGTTGGATTTGATTCGTCCAACAATCTTTGTCATCTATCGTCAAGCGGCTCACGGTTGAGTTGCAAGTCATTTATCAGCCGCCAGCGTTCATTTGCAATTTTCTCACCTTGTTCGCTCAATGAAACATAAAAGACTTCAATGACTGCAACTTCTGAAACATAGAGTTCTATCTTTTCATTGATCGCTTGCTCAAAAAGAGACTCGACTTGTTCAACTCCATCTTCATTCTCAATGTAGGCAAAAAGCGCTGATGTATCCAGCACGTATTTTTTCACCGCGATTTATCCTTCTCACGTTCTTTGAGCAGGGTTTCGAGTAGCCTTCCATTTCCAGAGCCTCTCAGCTTTTTCATGGCTTCTAATGCTCTTTTCCGCTTTAGAACTTTTTCAGCGGCTTCATCATCATCAAATCTCACTGTCACTCGGGTATCGCCCGGCAGATTGAGTTTGCGCAGCATTTTTTCTAACTGAGACAGCGGCACTTGTTCGGTTGTTGGCATGATTATATCTCCTGCTAACTAATGACCGACCTCGGGTTAAAAAGTAATCGAATCGCGCTCAAAAAGCAACATGATTCTCGGACAGCGATGAGTCAAAAATTCGTAGAGCAGATTTCGCAGATGAACGCTGAGGAAATAGAACATCGCCAAAGAAAATCTTGTCTCAATTGGTTTTTGAGGAATATATTTACAACAAATTCGTCTTTTTATGAATACAAAAACTGGAGGGATTCTATGCCAATCAAGATCAACGCGCCGGCGATCATTCAGGCGGCGGGCAACCAGCCCAAATTGATCGAAGAATTCATCGGGCGCGAAAACACCGGCACTCTGCGAGTGAGCATTGCCCGCATGAAAAGTCCCAGCGGCTGGATTGAACCCGGACAAACGCCGGAGTTCGATGAGTACACAGTAGTTTTGAAGGGGATGCTGCGAGTGACTTCAAAGGATCTGATTTTTGATGTCAACGCCGGCGAAGCGGTGATCGTGCAGGAAGGAGAGTGGGTGCAATACAGCACCCCCGGCCCGGAAGGCGCGGAGTACATCGCGGTGTGCCTGCCGGCATTTTCGATGGAGACGGTGCACCGGGAGGAGTAATCGTCAGATGATCGTTGCTAACTTGTATTCCTGCGGATAGCCGACACTCCTGTCGCCATCTCTTGCAGTTCACTTACCTCCGCTTTGCTGCAAGAGCTTCACCACTAGCGCGGTCCAGCCGGTTTGGTGGCTGGCGCCGAGGCCGGCGCCGCTGTCGCCGTGAAAATATTCGTAAAACGGAATGCAATCCCGCCAGTGCGGATCGGTTTGAAAATAGGAATTCTCTCCAAACACCGGCCGTCGGCCGCTGTTTTTTTCATCTCTCAGAAAAATCTTCACCAACCGCCGCGATAACTCCGTTGCGATTTCATCGAGCGTGCGCTGCTGGCCGGAGTAACGCGGCATCTCCGCTTTCAGGGCGTCGCCGTAGTAGTGATAATATTTCTGCAGCGATTCGATCATCAAAAAATTGAGCGGAAACCAAATCGGTCCCCGCCAGTTGGAGTTGCCGCCAAACAATCCGCTGCGCGACTCTGCGGGTTCGTAACTCACGGTGTAAACTTCGCCGTCGACGCGAAAGGTGTACGGCTCGTGGAGATGCTGCCACGACAGCGAGCGCAGCCCGTACTCCGAAAGAAACTGCATCGGGTCCAGCATGCGCGGCAAAATTTGTTGCAACTGCTCGCGATTGACAATGGAAAGCAGGCGGCGCTGGCTTTCGCCGGGCTCGGTGAGCGAAGCGATACCCGCCACCAGTTGTGGCCGATATTGGATGAACCACTCCATGCGCCGGCGAAAGCGCGGCAGACGTTCCAGCACGTCCGGCTCAATGGTTTCCACCGCAAATAACGGGATCAGCCCTACCAGCGAGCGCACTTTTAAGCGAATCGGCGGGTGGTTGGGCGTGTGCAGGGCGTCGTAAAAAAAGTGATCTTCGGGATCCCACAAACTCATGCCATCGCCGAGGTGATTGATGGCGTGGGCAATGTAAATGAAGTGCTCGAAAAATTTCGTCGCCACGTCTTCGTAAGCTGGATTGGTGCGCGCCAACTCCAGCGCTATCGCCAGCATGTTGAGGCAGTACATGCCCATCCAGGCGGTGCTATCGGCCTGTTCGAGGTGGCCGCCGGTGGGCAGCGGCGCGCTGCGGTCAAACACGCCGATGTTGTCGAGTCCCAAAAATCCGCCCTGAAAAATATTTTTACCGTCAGCATCTTTGCGATTCACCCACCAGGTGAAATTGAGCAGTAGTTTGTGAAACGCGCTTTCGAGAAAATGGCTGTCGGCCTTGCCCGTGAGGTTGCGGGTGATTTTATAAACCCGCCACACGGCCCAGGCATGCACCGGCGGATTGACGTCGCCGAAGGCCCACTCATACGCCGGAATCTGTCCGTTGGGATGCATGTACCACTCGCGCAAAAGCAGAGTGAGCTGGCGCTTCGCCCACTCCGCATCCACCAGCGCCAGCGGCAAACAGTGAAACGCTAAATCCCACGCCGCAAACCACGGGTACTCCCACTTGTCCGGCATCGAAAGCACATCGAGGGTGTAGAGATGCGTCCAATCTTTGTTGCGGCCATTTTTGCGTGAAGCCGGCGGCGGGGGCTGGCCCGGGTCGCCGTCGAGCCACATTTGCACGCCGTAGTGATAAAACTGTTTGCTCCACAAAAGTCCGGCAAACGCCTGGCGCTGCACAAGCTTTTCGTCCGCGCTTAATTTAGGATTTTGAACCGCGGCGTAAAATTCATCGGCTTCACCGATGCGCTGATCGAAGACGTCGTCGAAATCCGCAAACGGGTTTTCTTTTTTTGAATCGGCGAATCGAACTTTCACGACGAAGTTTTCTCCAGCCGGGACGCGATCAAAAAATTTTGCGGCGACTTTGGTGCCGCGCTGTTCGGGATTAACCAGCTGATTTTGTCGCTGCACCACGGCGTCGTGGATGCTGTCTTTCACAAACGGAGATGAATTGGCGACGCCGTACAAACGTTCAAAGTTGGTTTCGTTTTCGGTGAAAAGAAATTCCGGCGTTTGATTTTCCGAACCCGCGTACCAGAAACGTTTGCCGAGGTGGCGATGCTCGGCCAGCACCGCGTCGCCGTCGCGGCGCAGTTGCGGACGCTCGAGACGGTAGCCCCACGACCAGGTGTTGCGAAACCAAAGCTGGGGCAGAACATAAATCGGTGCCGGCTCGGGGCCACGATTCACCGCGGTGATGCGGCACAGAATATCTTCCTCATCGGCTTTGGCGTATTCGATAAAAATATCAAAGTAGCGGTTTTGCTCGAAAGCCCTGTGCAGGGCGTCGAACAGCTCGAACTCGTCGGCATCGCGGCCGCGGCGGCGGTTTTCTGCAATTAACTCAGCGTATGGAAATTCCACCTGTGGATACTTGTAGAGCATTTTCATGTAGGAATGCGTCGGCGTGCCATCGAGATAAAAATAATATTCTTTGACGTCCTCGCCGTGGTTGCCCTGCGGGCCGCTGAGTCCGAACAGCCGCTCTTTTAATATTGGATCGCGTTCGTTCCAAAGCGCCACTGCCATACAAATATTTTGAAAACGATTGCAAAATCCGCCGAGGCCGTCCTCGTTCCAGCGGTACGCCCGGCTGCGGGCGTGTTCATGCGGGAAATAATCCCAGGCCGCGCCGTCGGCGCTGTAATCTTCGCGCACCGTACCCCAGGCGCGTTCGGCTAAATACGGTCCCCAGTTTTTCCAATCGGCGACGCGGGCTTCGGAGTCGGCGAGCCGTTGGTGTTCAGTAGTTCGCAGCATTCGACCTTCCCAATTGGGTGGATGAAACGGAAGTTTTTGATCGGTGTGGATTATGGTTGTGATTATATCAAAGTGGGCGCAGGATGTCAACAATTAATTTTTGCTTTCGTGCTCGGGGCAGTCGAGGCGAAGGGCGTGGTGGGCGAGCGGTTTGTCTAACAACAGGCAATGGTGGGGCGCATCAGTTTTGAGATGCGCATTGGGTTGGAAGAATTTGCAGGTGATGCACATTCTCGCCACGGTGATGACGCCGGCTTGCTGCAAGCTTTCGATGAGGCGCATGAGAAAATTCATCACCACCAACTTGTCGCGCGCGTCAAACGCCGCGATGTTTTCGTGAACGACGTTGGCCCAGGTGGAAAGCTTGCGCGCCATCTTTTTGCCCTCGCTGGTGAGGGTCACGGCAATGCTGCGGCGGTCGTTTTCGCTTTGCTGGCGCGCCGCGAGATTTTTTTGTTCCAGTGAGCTGATGGCATCGCTTACCGTCGCCGGGGTAAGGCTGAACTCCCGCGCCAGTTGCCCCACCGTGGCAATGTTTTGGTGATACAAAAGAAAAACCAGCATCTGAATTTGAATGGGGCTGAGGTTGTAGTTTTTGGTTTTCTCCCACAGCAAAACCCGGAACGCTTGCGATAGCCGTTCGAGGGCGGCGGCAATTTTACTGTCGAGGTCTTCGTGCTGATGATCGAGGTTGAAAATGGATTTCATGGACTTGTTCTTTTTAATCTTTTTAAAAACCTTGCGAAGGTTGTGAATCTTCGCAAGGTTCAGTGAGTCACTCTAGCGAAAGCAAATAGGCCGCCAGCTTTTTGCGATCGGCGGCCGGCAATTCCACCGCTGGCATGGACAGCGGGAAATACCGTTGCGACAACATCTGCAGCCGCTTATCACGCGCGCGTACTGCCTGCGGATTTTGCAGATACGCCGCGAGCATTTGTATTTCCCAGTTGCGCGACAATTCCACCAGCGCTGGTCCTTTAGCCGTGCCGCGGCCGCTTTCGCCGTGGCAGGTGGCGCAGCCCCAACTGCCATAGAGGCTGGCACCGGCGGCGAGGTCGTTTGGATTCAACGCCGCTGTACCGGCGGCGCGATTAAAATCTTTGCAGAAAATCACGAAAGCCAAAAAGACCACCGCGCCGCCCGCAAGCCAGATCAGCCGCTTCATTGGCGGTACGTGCTGAACACGTAGTCCTGATCCTTTTGCGCGGCATGGCAGGAATGGCAGGCGGTCTGCATGTCCGTCACCAGGCGCTCCTGGGTGTCGCCTTTGAAGCCCTCGTAGCCCCAGCCGCCGGTGGCAGCAAACTTTTTGGAATCCTTTTGCATCACGCCCACCACTTTGCGCGCGCCTTCGACAACGGCGTTGTTTTCCGCCTTTGCTTCCAAAAGATCGAAAACCAGCACGGCGCCGTCCGGATAGGCCTTGCCCGCCTTCATCGCGGCTAGTGCTTTCTCGTTGGCGTAAACATGATGAATGCCGCCGAACGATTCATAAAGCGGATGGCCTTCCTGCAAGACCATGGATTTGACGTGCGGCCACGAGCGGTAACCTTCGGGGTAGTCCACCTGATGGTGATCCGCCCACGGCATCCAGGCAAGCGCAAACATTGCAACGATTGCAGCGGCTGAAACGCCAGAGTGATTGAGTTTTAGCATAGTTCGCACCTCCCAAACTTTGATGGTTAATATTTAATTAGGAATCCTAAGCAGTTAATATAAAAACCCTAAACTGAATGTCAAGATTTTTTTATTAGGATTCCTAAATTAAATTGGGAGGCGCTGGAATTGTTTAAATCAAACCCTGGTGCGGTTGCATGAAAGCAACGACCATGCCTGTGAGCACCGCCGCCCAGATGGCAACGTACAACGGCACAAAATATTGCCGCCGCTGCAGCATCTCCGGAAATTTGATCTCTTTGCCGGCGAATTTGCCGCGCGGCTTGCTGGGGAAGAAAAAGGTTTTGTAAGTCTCGATGGTGCCGACGGTGTATCCCAGCGCGCCCATGGCGATGAACAAGTAATTATCGGTGAAGTTGGCCAGCATAAACGCGTAAATCAGTGAAATGATCGGGCTGCGGAAAAATTTCAAAATCTGGAAGCCCTCTTTGGGCGCGTCTTTCCAGGCGCCGCCGAAGGCGGAAATCCAGCCGCCAATGCTGCCAATGATGAGTACCGTGCCCACGCCCGTGGGCTGGAAATCGATCTTCTGCAAATAGTAAATGCCATAAACTCCCAGCAGCACGCCGGTCATGTAGAGGGCGCCGGCGGACAACTGCACGGCGCGGCTTTTCACCACATTGCCCTGCACGCTGAACTGCATCGGGATGAAATATTTCGATTGGTCTTCCACGCGCAGGAAGGTTTTATAAAATTCCACCATGGCGCGCTCGATGACATACGTGAACCCATACAGCACAACCAGGTTTGCGATGTTGGTGGTGTCGAGTTTCGTCACCAGCGTCACCGCCACCGCCACCATGCCGCTGATGAGGGTGCTGCGAAAATATTTCGGCCAGGTGAAGCCTTCGTAGGGCGCGTCTTTGTACATGCCCCAGGTTGAGGTGTGGAGTCCGGCAACGAGGCCGACCATCAGTGCAATCAGTAATTCCATCAGTTGAAATCCCTCCATTATTTGTTGGTAGTAGTGCCTGCAGGCACTCTAATATTTATTGAACACGTCGTTCCTGGAGGCGCTACTACATACTTGCATAAATCATTTCAATCAATTTCAAATCTCGTTCTGCCAAATCGAGTGTGAATTGCGGCTCAACGTTTTCGCGTATCGACTTTATAAAATCGGCGAACATACCTTTGTATCCAGCGATGTCACTAAAGCCCGGAAACATCAATTGCTTTTTCTTCCCTCTCACAAAAACGAAAACGCCGTTGGACTCAAACGTAATGCTGCCGGCGCGCCCGTAGATTTTCGACAGCCGCAAGCCTTTGAACAGCGACGGCGTTTCCCAAGAATAATACAACGCTCCCACTGGTCCGTCTTCATACTCAATGCTGACCAAAATGCTTTTCTCGAATTCCGTTTTCGGACCGGGTCGGAGGCCACTCACGGATTTGATCTCCCAACCCAAATTGGCGATGAAATTGATCCAGTGGATGCCGCCCTCGAACAGCGCGCCGCCGCCCGATAAACTGAGATCGCCGCGCCAGTCTTTGATGCGCTGTTCTTTCAAGGCATTCACGTGAATGAACAGCGGCTCAGCAATCACGCCGGATTTTATCAGCGCACGCAGCTTCATCGCCAGCGGTTTGTAAAAATAGTTTTCCGCGATGAAAATTTTTTTCCTGGCTGCTTTTGCAGCATTGCGAACGACCTCAAAATCGCTGGCGCGCAGAAACGGCGGTTTCTCGACGATGACGTGTTTGCCGGCTTTCAACGCCGAAAGCGTCTGCTCGAGATGCTGCGCCGGCGGCGTGGCCACCAGCACGATGTCAATTTCGTTTGCTTGCATGGCGGCTTCGTAGGAAGCGAACGTTCCGCTACCGCCCAATTTGCGATTGTATTCCGCTGCCTTCGCGGCGTTGCGGCTGGCGTAAAAACGGCGCACTTCAGTTCCAAACTTCGACAGAGTTTTGCTGTGCAGCCGGGTGGCGAAGCCGCAGCCGAGGAAGGCGAGGTTCAAGGGTTGATTCAGCGGCATGGTATTTTTGTCAAATCACAAACTTCAAAGAAAAATTTCAAATAAATTCCAATCTTCAATTAGCTGTGGGCGTTAAGGCGCGAGCAGGGCTCACCTAGTCCAAAGTAAAGGTGCGAGCAGGGCTCGCGCAGTCCAAAGTAAGGCGCGAGCAGGGCTCACGCAGTCCAAAGTAAAGGCGCGAGCGCGGCTCGCGCAGTCCAAAGTAAGGCGCGAGCGCGGCTCGCGCAGTCCAAAGTAAGGTCCAAAGTAAGGCGCGAGCAGGGCTCACGCAGTCCAAAGTAAGGCGCGAGCGCGGCTCGCGCAGTCCAAAGTAAGTTCATTGCCCTATATCGTTTTCCGAATAAACTCTCCTACTCGTAATGCATTCGCCGAGATCGTGAGGCTCGGGTTGAGTCCTCCCGAAGTTGGCATGAAGCTGCCGTCAACCACAAACAGATTATCGAGGCCACGGAATTGGCAATTGGCGTCGAGGGCCGAGGTTTGGGGATCGCGGCCCATGCGCACGGTGCCCACCGCGTGCGAAAAGGTTTTGATATGATGCACATAGCAAAACCACGCGCCCGCGGCTTTCAAAATTTCTTTCGCCTTGGCTAAGAGCGCGTCGCGGGCGGCGCGGTCGCGGCGAGTGTAACGATGGCTGATGAGCAGCTGCGGCAGCCCGAAGCGATCGCGGTGCGTCCAATCGATTGCCACGCGATTATCGTAGCGCGGCTGATCCTCAGCCATCACCAGTAGGCCGGTCAAGTGCGGCACGCCGAGTCCTAAAATTCTTCCGAACGGCCGCGGCACGATTTCGTGCACCAATCCAATCGGCGGGGTCTGCAACTGCTGCATGCTGCCCAATTTGCCCGCGGGTTTTTTGATGCTGGGATGCCCGAAATAAAAATCGTGAAGACCAAGCTGTTTTTGAAATTCGACCGGATGTTTTTTGGGGAAAAATCCGAAGGCGATGGCGTTGCAGTGGCGCGTCAAATAGCGGCCGATGACCTCGCCGCCGGGATTGAATTTCTCCAGCCCCGAAGCTAACAACAAATGTGGCGAGGCCAACGCGCCCGCGGATAGAATGAAAGTATTGGCTTCCTCGCGCACAATTTCGCCGGTGGTTTTGTCGAAATACTCCACGCCGAGGATGCGGCCTTTCACCGGCACCAGTTTGAGCGCCACGGCATTGGGTTTTAATTCCAATCCTTTCTTGATCAGCTCAGGAAGCACGCGTGTGGCGATGTCATTTTTCGCGTTGATGGCGCAGGCAAAGGTATCGCAGGTGTTGCATGCGATACAAAGTTGCTGGGTATCCTGATTCGAATAATTAATCGCCAGCGGCAGTCGAAAGGGGCGGTAGCCGAGCCGCAGCGCCGCCGTTTGAATTTTTTGTGAGGTTTGGGAAAGATGGTTGAGCGCTTGTGGATAAGCCGACGACCGCCGCGGCTCCGTTGGATCCTGTCCGGCCTCGCCGGCAATATTGAGGATGCTTTCGGCGCGGGAGTAATAGGGTTCGAGGTCGGCGTAGCGAAACGGCCACTCCGCGCCAGAATCACCGACGATCTCCGGCGCGGGCACGAAGTCCGCCTCCCGCAGCCGCATCGACACCGCGCCGTAAAACACCGATGGCCCGCCGACGCAGTGGTACCCGCCCATAATTTTGCGATTGCCGCCGGCCAACACGCGATATGGCGTTTCGGTGGAGTAGTAGGGCGTCAAATCCACGGAGGCGTCGGCGGCCCAGTTATGCGGACCGCGCGGCACCCAGTCCCCGCGTTCGAGCATGAGCACGCGCCAACCGGCGTTCACCAGCACGTGCGCCGTCATGGCGCCGCCGAAGCCGCTGCCGATGATGATAGTATCATAAGGTTTTTGAGTTGTCATTATTTTCCAAAACGAATCGGCTGATCATACAAAACGCCGCTTACCATTTTCTGATAAGAGGCGCTTCACCCGAAGCGTCGGGACTAAATATCGGTGGGCAAAATAACCGATCGGGATAAAAAAATCAAGAAAAATTGCAGCGGTGCATCAGGATGGGGAAAGACTCAACGCAGTTCGTTGCCAATTCAGATTTTTGATTCTTGTTTTAAGGTCTGGCATTCGGTGGAAAATCCTTGAATGATGTTCCAGGCGTCGTTCTTAGTACTATGCTTGACAAGAATATTGAACTGTTCGCAAAGCGGCAGCAACATTCTTTTTAGCAAGTGCTGTGGAGAGGGTTCATAGGGCTTTAGGCTATGTTCAATGAGCAACCTGTAAAAGCTGATTGTGCTCTTCACGATTTTCTTCATTTTTCTCTAATCTCCATTTCATCTTCCCAAACGATTGCATAAAATTGCCCTCGTTTGAATTGATGGGTATATCCGCAGGCAGCTGCAATCTTGGACGCCAATTCATTGCGTTTACGCATCATAGCTGGGCTTAAAATAATCGACAAACATTCACCACCGCTGGAAACGATTTCATTTTCGTCCATCTCGATCAAGGCGTTACGATCACGAAAATATTCCGGCTCAGATTTCATGAGATTTTGAAATGCCACCAAAGCGAACTGCTCTTCCTTAAACTCACCTCGGTAACTTGAGGAGATTTCAATTTTTTTGGGAGATATCTCTTCTAGAAAAAGCAGAAAAACCGCCGCAAACTTTTCGACGGGAATTTCAAGGTTCAAGCCTTTGGGGGTCGTGCCTAAATAAAATTTGGGATTGCCGCGACGGCAACCATTTTCGGGTTGATCGGTTTTTCCATTGATTTCAAGTCGAGAAGTTTGGAAAGTTCCTCTTTCTCATAAGTGGTCATCTGGCTAATCAGTTCAATTACAGCTTGTGGTGAGATAGAAGACCTCTGATTGATAGACATGGCTACCTCCGCGACGATTTTAATGCAATCTATTCAATAAAAAGTAGAGATTCAAGAAATAATTTTGATGGTTACCACCGCCACGGTTCTAATAATTTGCTCTAAATTTCTGTTGACATTCATTTCTGGTTTTTGTATAAAACCTCTGGTTGTCTCTCCAGGAACTGGTGATCATCTCAAAAAAAAACAAGATCGAGGAGGTTCACTAATGAAACGAATCCTCTTGCTCGTACTCAGTGCTTTGGTTTGGTACGCCTGCACTAAAAATCCCCCCTCTGACCAAACCACTCCCGCACCCTATTTCGACAACAGCGGCCGCGACGACGTGCTGAGCGGCGGCGTGAAGCTGATCCCCATCAACACGCCAAAGGGAACGTTCAAGGTTTGGACGAAGCGCGTCGGAAACCATCCGCGCATCAAGGTTCTGCTGCTGCACGGCGGCCCGGCCGCAACCCACGAGTACTTCGAGGCGTGCGACAGCTACTTGCCGGCGGCGGGCATCGAGTATTACTATTACGATCAGCTCGGTTCCTATTACAGCGACCAACCCGACGATTCGGAGCTGTGGGACTTGCCGCGCTTCGTGGAGGAAGTGGAGCAAGTGCGCCAGGCGCTGGGATTGACGCCGGAAAATTTTTATCTCCTCGGCCACTCGTGGGGCGGCATTCTGGCGATGGAATACGCGCTGAAGTATCAGCAGCATCTCAAAGGACTTATCATCTCCAACATGATGGCCAGCATCCCAGCGTACAACGAATATGCAGAGAACGCGCTGATGCCCGACATGGATCAAGCCGCGCTGGCCGAGATCAAAGCCATTGAAAAAAAAGCGGATTACCAGAATCCTCGCTACATGGAGCTGCTTTTTGAGCATCACTACGTTCATCACATCCTGCGCATGCCGCTCGAGCAGTGGCCCGACCCGGTGAATCGCGCTTTCAAACATTTGAACCCAAACATTTATGTGCTCATGCAAGGACCGAGCGAGCTTGGCGCCAGCGGTAAATTAGTGAAATGGGACCGCACCGCCGATTTGGGAAAGATCGCCGTGCCGACCCTCGTCATCGGCGCTCAGTACGACACCATGGACCCCAAACACATGGAATGGATGGCCAGCGCGGTGCAGAACGGCCGCTACCTCTACTGTCCCAATGGCAGCCATCTGGCGATGTATGATGATCAGAAGACCTATTTTGATGGAGTGGTCAGGTTCATTCGGGATGTGGATGGCGGCGCGTTCTGAGGTGCATGGAAATTTGTAGTTTGTTATACGAGTCGCATAACGAACCTTTCAACTCGAGGCGGCGCCGGCCTCGCGTCACCAAAAAGTTCATCCTTATTGTTTAATAGAATTATTTCAGGCGGGTAGCATTACGAAAGCTGTTTTTAATGAGCCGCAGATGCTGCGGCTGCAGCAACACAAAAACGTTACCCAGCAGCACCAGCGCCACTCCCAAAATGGCCGGCGCCTGCCAGTGATAATTTTCATAAACCGTCGAGATGGCCAGCGCGATCACTGGGAAAAGAATGGCGACGTACGCCGCGCGATCAGCGCCAATTCGGCCAATCAACGTCAGGTAGGCGCCAAACGCGATCACGGAGCCGAACAATGCCAGGTAGAAAAGTGAGAGCACGTACGCCGGCGCCGGATCGAAACGGACGGCGGTTCCACGAACGAGCGCTAACATCAACAGCAACCCGGTTCCATAGGCCATGCTGATGGCGTTGGACTGCACAATCGGCAGGCCGCGGTTCTGGTTATACGCTGAGGCAATGTTGCCCGAGGACGAGATGGCGGTGGAGAGGATCGCCAGCAGCAAGCCGCGCGACCCCGATTTGCTCAAATCAAACCCAACGATCTCCGGCCAAAAAACCAGCACGATGCCAACCAGGCCCAGCAGCGCCCCGATCAGAGTCCGCTGCTGAACCGATTTCTTAAAAAGAAAAACATTGAAGGCGATGTTCATCAAAATGATGGTGGAAAACACCACCGCGATCAGTCCGCTGGCGAGGTACTGGCTGGCGAGATACACCAAAAAATAGTTGGCGGAAAACAGCAGCAGCCCCTGCAGCGCCATCGCCAGATGCTGCCGCCAACTGAATTTGAGGGAGTACTTGCGCAGCAGGCAGTAGCCCGTGAGCAGCAGCGACGCCAGCCCGAACCGGTAGGCGATGGAAAGCTCCGGCGCCACCACTCCGAGCTGAAATTTAATGGCAATCCAGGTGGTGCCCCAAATCAAGACGGTTGTTAAATAGAAAGTCAAATTCATAATTTTTGAGGGAAACCCGCTTATTCGTGCCTCCGAAAGCACAGGGTCAAAAATGGGCCGCGCGTTGACATCGAATACAATTCCCAGTTCTCTCTTTGGCGCTGGCTGATCTTGCTGCGAATTTCTTGTTTCAACGCGCACGCCGAATCATACGCGCGAATCAGGATTTTTTCTTTTGCCCAACTCGCGCCGTTTTTTAAAAGATTGATGCACATGATCCTCACCCCAATTTATGATAGCTTGTGATCGTCACAGCCACACGCAATCGCCGCAGGCGCAGCGCCGACCGCCCGGCCCGCGGTTTTATGGCCGTCTCGCTTCCACCAATCCAGCCCGCCGATGAGTTCTTTCACCCGAAAACCCAATTTCGCCAAATTCAAAGCGCCTTTGGTTGAAGCGTTGCAGCCGATGCCGTCGCAGTATGAAACTATCAACGCCGTTTTGTCAAAATGGTTGGTGGTTTCCGCACTCATTTTTCGATGCGGGAGGTTGATGGCGCCCGGGATGTGTTCGTTGTCAAAAGCCTCGGGGGATCGGGCATCGGTCACGATGACGTTTTCGCCCTTGTCTAATGCAACCCTCAGATCCCAGGAATCGATTTCAAACGCCAGTTTGTTTTTATAATATTGCAGTTGCTCATTCATGATCTGCGCTCCAAGTTTAAAATTTCAGCAGACAATTATACCTAAAAATTGGCATTGACAAAAGAGCCACTTTCAACTAAATTCATAGAGCCAATTTTTTCGGAGAATACTGATGGCAAAAACCGAAACCGATTTTCAGATCGCCGGCCTGGCGCTCAAAACGGACGCGGGCGCGCCGCTCTATCGCCAGCTTTACGATTGCCTGCGGCAGGCAATTTTAGATGGCCGCCTTCGCCCGGGCCAGCGCCTGCCGCCCACGCGAATTCTTGCCCGCGAATTGGGGCTGTCGCGAAACACGGTGCTGCTGGCGTTTGATTTTCTTTTTGCCGAAGGCTACCTGCTGGGAAAACCCGGCTCGGGCACATTTGTCACCGAAACCCTGCCCGAGAAATTGCGCATTGAATTCAAAAAGCCGCGCCGCCAAACTGCGCCGCGCACGCTCTCCCAGCGCGGGCAAGCCATTGCCAAAACCTCCGTCAGCGCCGTGAGCCTGCCAGAGTCCTTCGTGCCTTTCCAGTCCGGCCTGCCCGCCATCAGCGAATTTCCGTTCGCGCTGTGGTCGCGATTGCTGACTCGCCAGTGGCGGACGCTGCCGGAAACAGCGTTTGGATATGCCGACGCCGCCGGCTATCGCCCCCTGCGCGAGGCGATCGCACTTTATTTGCGCACCGCCCGCGCCGCCCGCTGCGACGCCGAGCAAATCATCATCGTCAATGGCTCGCAGCAGGCGCTGGATTTGTGCGCTCGCGTTTTGCTTGACCCCGGCGAATCCTGCTGGTTCGAGGAACCGGGTTACCGCGGCGCACGGGCAGCGTTACAGGGCGCGGGCATTCGCCTCACGCCGGTACCCGTCAACGACGAAGGGCTGGATGTCGCCGCGGGTGTGAAACTCGATCCGCACGCGCGGCTGGTTTATGTCACGCCTTCGCACCAATTTCCGCTGGGCGTCACCATGAGCCTGACGCGCCGGCTGCAACTTCTCGAATGGGCGGACCGCACCGGCGCCTGGATTTTGGAGGACGATTACGACAGCGAATACCGCTACAGCGGGCCGCCGCTGTCGTCGCTGCAGGGCTTGGACCGCCAGCAGCGGGTAATTTACATCGGAACGTTTAGCAAAGTGCTGATTCCGGCGTTGCGGCTGGGTTACATGTTGGTGCCGCCCGACCTGGTTGGGCCGTTTTTGTCGGCCAAGTCCAGCAGCGATCGCCACAGCGCCATCGTGGAGCAGGCGGCGTTAGCGCAATTTATTTCCGAGGGGCATTTCGGGCGCCACATTCGCCGCATGAGGGCGCTGTACAAACAGCGGCACGATGCGCTCATCGCCGCGGCCGAGCGCCAACTTCAGGGGCGGCTTGAATTGCGCCCCTCGGGGGCGGGTATGCATCTCGTTGGCTGGCTGCCCAACGGCGTTGACGATCGCCGCGTCTCCGAGCGGTTAAAAGTAGCAGGGGTGGTGGCGCCCGCTTTATCCAATTATTGTCTCAAAACCAATCGCAAAAAGGGACTGATTTTGGGATACGCCGCATTCACCGAAGCGGAAATCAACAAAGGCGTGCAGCGTCTGGCGCGCGTTCTGAGCGGCTGAGGACAGATTCATTAAGCAACAAAATTCTTTGACTAAATTTTTGAAGGTCTGTATATTAGAAGTACGATTCAGCGCCAAATCCGGTAACAGAACGACACTCTCCCTACTTATTCAAGTAGTCCAAAGATTAGCTGCAACCAAGTTGCGAATGTTCAAAACTCGGACCATGAGCATGTTTGAGGAATCCCGCATAGGCTCGAAACGCGTGTTGAAATTTGATGACAAACGCGGAGAAAGCCGATTCAAATTTAAGTTCGCGAGTTAAACGCATTCAGCAGTACAGGATAATCTCTCCCCAAAAACTCTTTGACTAAATCCTTTCAATATTCTATATTCCAGCCTGAAACTTACCGGGAAGGGAGACCATGTTTTTCCTGCAATTCATCAGCAAGCTTATCAAAGTGCTGCGCTCGGGGGAGTCGCCGGGGTTGATTGCCGGCGGCTTCGCTATGGGATTCGTCATCGGGCTCTCGCCATTTTGGACGCTGCAAAACGTGCTGATTCTCGCCGCCGCGATCTTAACTAAAGTAAATTTAGCCGCGGTGTTCTTCGCCATTTTCCTCTTCAGTTTTGTGGCGTTTATTTTTGATCCCGTTTTTCACAATTTGGGATTTTACGTCCTCGCGCAAATCGAAAATCTGCGCGCGTTGTGGACGGCCATGTACAACTGGCCCATCGCGCCGTTTACCCGTTTCAACAACACGGTGGTGATGGGCAGTTTGCTGATTGCGCTCATTCTGGCAGCGCCGGTTTACTTCCTCACCAAGAAAGGTATCATCGCTTATCGCAACCGCTGGGCTGCTAAGTTGGAGCAGTCGAAATTCATGAAGGCGCTCAAAGGCAACATTTTGGTTAAGTGGTATATCAAAATTCGCGACCTGGAGTTCGGCTCATGAGACCAAAGGGATTAATTGCGCTGGCCGTCATTGTTTTGCTGGTTGCGGGCCTCGCCTATTTGCTGAGCGACCGCTTTATCGAGAGCAGCCTTGAAAGCGCCGGCGAGTCGATGGTGGGCGCGAAGGTGGAGATCGATAATTTGAATTTCAGCCTCGTGGGGCTGTCCATCTCTCTCGACCGTTTGCAGGTGACCAATCCCAACGACACCTGGAAAAACCTGTTCGAAACCGGCAAGATGGCGTTCGACATGGAGGCGGCGCCGCTGGCTCGTAAAAAAGTCATCATTAATAATATCACGATTGCCGATATCCGCGTCGGCACCAAACGCGCCACCGACGGCGCGCTGCCGCCGCGGCCGCAAGAACCTCCGCCGGAATGGATGCAAAACATCACCGCCAATCTCAAGCAAAAAGTCGAGGCGCTGCCAGCGCTGGACCCCAACATGTTGAAACAGAAGATCAACGTGGACAGCCTGATGGCGTTCTTCGACATCCAGTCGGTGAAACGCCTCGAGGCGTTCAAGCTCACGGTCGATTCCACCCAGCAGCGCTGGCGGGCGACGATCGCCGAGTTCGATCCCAAGGAGGAGCTGGCGCGCATCGAGACGCAGATCAACGAGCTGCGCGCGCAGGAGATCAAAGGCGTCGAAAACCTCGTTTCGGCGCTCGACAAATCCAAGCGCATTTACGACACGCTCAACGGCTTCAAAAAAGATCTCGAGCACAAGAAAAATTCCGCTACCCAGGATTTCAAACAATTCACCAGCACCATTGCCAGCGTGGACAACTGGATCGCCGACGATTTCAACGCGGTGAAGAGCAAAGCCAATTTGCCGGATTTCTCGCCGCAAAACATCGGCGCCATGATCTTCGGCAAAAATATCGTCGATCAAATAATCAACCTGCTGCCGTACATCGACACAGTACGCGAGTACATGCCGGCAGCGCAAAAGTTGCAGCAGTTCGCCAGCGCCGGCAAAGTGGAAAACCCGCCGCGTTTCGAAGGCCAGGATATCGACTTCCCGCTTCAGGAAGCCAAACCAAAATTTTTGATTGAAGAAATTTTCATCAGCGGCGCCACCAACCAGCAAGACACCAGCCGAGTTTTTCGGTTGGCTGGCAAAGTGACCGGCATCACTTCGCAGCCAGCGGTGTACGGCAAGCCGCTCAATTTTCAATTGGACGCGCGTTTGCCCAATGCCAACGCCTATCAGCTCACCGGCGAAATCGATCACACCACCGAGACGCCGGCCGAGCGCTTTCAAATCAAAGCTTCCGGAATTCCATTGGGCGACATTAAACTGCCGGAGCGGCCGTATCTCCCCTCCCGCATCGATGCGCAGCGCGCCGACGTCGTCATCCGCTTTAGTTTGGTCGGCCAGCAAATCGATTTTCAACTTGGGCTGGAAGCGCGGCCGGTGAGCTTCGGCTTTGCGGAACATCTCAAACGCGACGACATTATTTCTCGAATTACTTCCGGAGTGTTCCATTCTATCGACCAGCTCAACCTCTCGGCGCGCGTCAGCGGCGCGCCGGACAATTTGCGTTTGCATATTGGTTCGAACATCGATAATGTGCTGGCGGAGCGCATGAAAGGCGCCTTGGGCGAGTCCGTAAAAGCAGCGCAGGCGGAAATCGAAAAACGATTGCACGCCCTCGTGGCTCCCAAAAAGCAGGAGGCGCTGGCGGCGGTCAGCAAATTCGAAAATCAAATTTTGGGCGAAATAACCGCCATCGAAAGTGGTATTAATTCCAAGCTGGCGTTTTTGGACGACAAGAAAAAAGAGTTAGAAAATAAAATCAAAGCTGAAAAAGAAAAGGGGCTGAAAGAAGCCGGCAAGAAGTTGAAGGATTTGATTAAGAATTGAATAATGATCCGCGTAGGGAGCGCATATTATGCGTTCCCTACCATTGTAATTAATCACCAATTTAATTAGAGGACGCTAAATGAAACGACTCATACTCGTAATTGCGTTAGGGCTTTGGGCGCTGGCACCGGACGGCGCGCGCGCCCAGTGGTCGGTTGGCCCGCACATTCTGGTCTCTTTTCCCAACTCAGATTTTGCTAATGTTTCTGAAACCGGCGGCGGTTTTGGAATTAAGGTGGCGCGCAAAATGAAATCCCTCGGCGGCGTTGGACTGCGGGGTGATTTTGCTTTTCTGAGCTACGGCAGAGATCTCACCACCGTGAATTTCGGCGGCATCCCCATCCTGGCCGAGGTGCGCAACGACGCCTTCCGCCTGACCTTCGGCCCACAATTCATATTCGGAACCAGAAATTTCAAAGCTCATGTGGGCGCGCTAGGGGGATTCTATTTTTTTAGAACAAACATCAATCTCGATCAATTCAACACCGTTTCCAGCGAGAACGACGCCGCGCTGGGCTGGAACGCCGGCGGCGGCTTGATGTACGACATTGGCATCGGCCCCTGGCTTGATGTGTCGGTTGAGTATCAGACAATTTATAATATCCCCGCACCCGAAGAAAACCAAGTTAATCCCGACGAGGTTGTCAAGCGCGATATCACCGCCCACGAGATCACGTTGAAAATCGGCGTCACCTTCTTTTTGAGATAATCTGCGCCGTACGACAGTGTTGAGGGTATGAACCCGTTCGCCATTCCTTCGCTCATCTCTACGATTCTTCTGAGCGCGTTAGGGATCATTCTCTACCTGCAAAATCCCCACGAGCGCATCAACAAAATTTTCAGCGCGCTGATGTTGGTCGCGGCGCTTTCAAACGTCAGCGCGTTTGTGTTTCATCTCGCCGCCACGGAAGCCGCCGCCCAACAGTGGACGAAGATTCCCTACCTGTTCGCCATTCCCAGCCAAATTCTTGGTTTGTACTATGTCCTGCTGCTGACGGACCGCCAGCAGCGGTTGAATGAAAAAATTTTGGGCGCGCCCATTCGCTTCCATTTTTGGCTAGTGGTGCTGCTAAACCTGGCGCTGCTCGCTCTGCTCATTTTTAGCGACGCCATCATCGCCGGCGTGGAATTCAACCCGGTAACTGGTTTCGAGCACGCCTACGGGCCCCTGTTCAATCTGGCCGTGTTTTATTTCATCTACGTGGGGACGACGGAACTGGCGCTGATGATCGACTCGTACCGGCGGTCCCGCGATTGGTTAAAACGAGTCTGGCTGAAGTATAACCTCGCGGGCTTTGTTATCATCTTCTTTTTCGGGGGCGTGCTGGCGCTGCTGCTGCCGCTGCAGGGCATTCCCTCCCATTCGTTTACGTTTATTCCGTTCACCATCGCGGCGTTCATTTTTTATTATGCTTTGCTGCGCTATCACATCGGACAGATTCGCGAGCTGAACGAAAATCTCGAACTCAAAGTCGAAGAGCGCACCCGCGAGCTGCGGCAGATGCAGGCGCAACTCATCCAGTCCGAGAAGATGGCGTCGTTGGGACAATTGGTGGCGGGCATCGCCCACGAGATCAACAATCCGCTGGGATCGATCGCCAGCAACAACGATATCATCCATCGTGCTTTGCAAAAACTGAAAGTGATTTTTTCTGACTCGAAAATTTCGGAATTAATAAAAAGCGAAGGCAAATTAACGAAAATTTTAGCAAACGCTGATGAGTTGAATCGCATCAACAAAATCGCCTGCGAACGCATCGGCGCGCTGGTAATCAGCTTGAAGCATTTTGCCCGCCTCGACGAAGCGGAATACCAGAAAGCCAATTTGAACGAGTGTCTCGACGAAACGCTCATTCTGCTCCATCACAAATTGAAAAATCGCATCGCCGTGATCAAAGAGTACGGCGACATCCCCGCAATCGAGTGTATGCCGCGCAAGCTAAACCAGGTATTTATGAATCTGCTGATCAACGCCATTCAGGCGATTGAAGATAAAGGCGCGATTACCATAAAAACGTTTGAGGAAGATGGCCGGGTGGTGGTGAAAATCAAAGATAGCGGCGCCGGTATTCCACCAGAAAACCTCGACAAAATCTTCAACCCGGGATTCACCACCAAAGGCGTCGGCGTGGGTACGGGACTGGGGCTGCCAATTTGCTACGGCATTGTGGTGGAGGAGCACGGCGGCAAAATTTCGGTGGCCAGCGAGGTCGGGAAGGGCACGGAATTTACCGTGGAATTAAATAAGCGGATTAACCAGAGGTGAGCGGCGGGAATAAAGCGGTAAAACCGGAGTGCAAAACTTCAGTTTTGCACTCCGCGTGTTCGGAATTTGCCTGTGCAGTCAGAAAATTACGAACGCTGTTTGAAAGGGAAATTAAAATTCCTAGATAATTGCCCGACAAGGATTGCAAATCCTTGTCGAGCAAAGCGAAGAACGCGGATTCTCCGAAAATAATCGGATTTTCGGCACAGCGGATCCGCTTTGCGGAAAAGCAACCCGAACGGCGCCGGCTTTTAAAAACTATTTGACCACCGGCACCTGCGATTCAATCGCCAAAATCTCGCCATTCCAAAAGCGATTTAAAATTGCCAACTGCTGCAGAGCGAGCTTCGTCTCCGCCGGCAAATTTCGAATCAATGCCCATTCGTTCGGCAGCGACGTCATTTTCGCCACTCGCGCGCCGATTTTTTCCATCAGCGATTCCACAAACCCTTTGGGCTGCGGATAAACCACCCACTGGGTGGGCGCATCAGCGGCGAGGTTGACTTTCTTTTTTGCGATGGCCAGCGCCGCTTCCAAACCGCCCAGGGTATCCACCAGTCCAAACTCCAGCGCACGCTTGCCGGTCCACACCCGGCCTTTGGCGACGCGGTCGATTTCGTCCCAGGTTTGGCCGCGGCCGTCAGCGGCTTTTTTCACGAACGTGTGATAGACGTCCGCAATTTGTGTTTTAAACACTTTCCATTCTTCATTGCTCATGGGGCGCTTGTCGGTGAGGATATCGGCGTAGGGGTTGGTTTTCACCGTCGCCCAGTTGATGCCGAGTTTATCGTAAGTTTTGGAGAGATCGAAAACCGTGCCCACCACGCCAATAGAGCCGGTGATGGTGGTGGGCTGCGCCACGATGGCATCGCTGCCCATGGAAATCCAGTAGCCGCCGGAGGCCGCCACGTCGGACATGGAAACCACCACAGGTTTTTCTTTCTTCACTTTGTTGATCGCCGCCCAGATGACATCCGAGGCGAGGGCGCTGCCGCCGGGGCTATCAACGCGCAGCACCACCGCTTTGACAGCTGTATTTTTGCGGGCCGTCTCCAAAAGCTCAGAGATTTCGCCCGAACCCATGTTGCGACCAAAGAACGGATCGACGCCGCCGTCGCCGGAGACAATGGCGCCCACGCCGTAAATGAGCGCGATCTTGCTGCCCTGCGCCAGCCCCACTTCCTCTGCCGGGATTTTGTTGTACCTCTGGATCGCGATGGTGTTCACGCTGCGGGTTTTGCTGTCGCCGGTTGGTGCGCCAAAAACTTTCTCTTTCAACAAATCTTCGAGGTCGCTTTCGTACTTCAGCTCGTCCACCAATTTTTCCGCCAGCGCTTCTTCGGAATCGTACAGCCCGCGGTTGAGCAGCGCTTCGAACGCCGGGCGCTGGAGGCCGCGGCGGGCGCAGACCACCTCCACGAATTCATCATAAATATCCTGCAGCAGGGCCGTGGTGGCTTCGCGGTGGGGGTCGCTCATGGACTCCCGTTTCAAAATGTCGCCGGCGCTTTTGTACTCGCCGATGTTTTCCACTTGCGGCTGCATCCCCAGTTTGTTAAACATCCGCTTCAAAAACGGCGTCTCCGCGGCGAAGCCGTTGAATTCCACGAAAGAGTTGGGCTGCAGGTAAATGGCGTCGGCGGCGCAGGCGAGGTAGTAGGCCTGCTCATCGCAGGTTTCCATGAACGCGGTCACGAATTTTCCGCTGCTTTTGAAGTCCAGAATTGCGCGGCGGATTTCCTGCGCTTTCGCCCAACCGATGTCCGGAGTATGAATCACCAAAAGCGCGCCCGAGACGCGGTCATCGACTTTGGCTTTGGCGAGGCCGCTGAGAATATCATGCAATTGCAGGTTGGCGCCCTCAAATTCTCGCGCCACGGCATCCCTGGGAAAGTGTTCCGATATCAAGCCCGCAAGGGTCAACTTCAAAACCGTATCTTTTTTGACGAGGGGCTTGTCTTGCAGCGCCGTGCGAATCGCGAATATGAACGCCACCCCCATCAGCACGAACAAACCGAAAATCACAAAAAAGATGATCCAGCCTTTTTTCGCTGCCATGTTGGTCCTCCAAAAGATTTTCGTCGAAACTTTTTAAGAAAAAAAAAGCAATAATGCAACCTCTGCAAAAAAAATTTTGAGGTTCATCTAACTCTTTTTAGAAGAACATTTTTTGAAAAACCGGCGTTGCCTCTCGTCGTGTAACAATTACATGGATTACCTGAAAATCGCTTTGATCCTCCCCCTGAAAATCGTTTCTTCGCCCTTAGATTAATTTATGAATTTGAAAGCCTTAGCGCGGCAAGTGACCGGCGGTTTCAAAACTGGCATCGCCTTTGTAATACGGGCTTTGGCGAAATTGAATGGCAGATCATCACCATTAAAATAAATGGAGGTTTAGTTATGAAACGGTTTTTGTTTGCAGTGTTGCTCATGGGCCTGTTCGTGATTTTCATGGAACCCGCCGGCAACCTGTTGAGCAGCCTGCTGCGGCTCGAACAGCCGCTCTCCCATGAAATCAAAGAGGGCGACTGGTTGAGCAAAATCGCGCAGCAATATTACGGCGACACGTCTTATTGGAAAGAGCTGGCGCTGATCAACCGCGCGCCGGACGGCGATCTGATTTTCCCGGGCGAAAAGATCGTCGTGCCCAGCTTTGAGGCGATCCAAAAAGTTCGAACGTCGCGGCGGCTTTCGGATGTCAATGCCGTGGTGGATTTGCAGCAAGACATTTTGGCGGGACGGGTAAAAGCCCACAGCGAGCCCCTCGCCAAACGCGACGCTAAAGCCCCCGACTCCCCGACGCCCGAGCCATCCGAGAAGCAAATTGCGCCGCACGCAAGCAAATCGCCGGCCTTTGAAAGTGAGCCGTACGAAATCGAAGCCGGCAACGGCGCCGACACCTCGTTCTGGCTTTCCACGCCGGTGGTTACAGGAGTGGTGGTTTTGGCGGTTATTTTGGTGATGGGCCTTTTCTTGCACGTCCGCAAAAAGAAGCGCGAAGAAGTAGAGTTCTATGGCAGCGCGCCCAAAGCCGAAGATGACGAGAAAAAGAGCGCCTACTTTTTCGATGACGATGAAGATGCGCGCCGCAAAAACGGCACGAAAAAGCAGAAAGACGCAACGATCGTTTCGTAAACCCCGCGCTCATAACTGTTTCCTCACCCCATACCTGAGTTACAAACACACACCAGGTACCACATTATGAGCGCATTTAAAGGGCTTCACTCCGGTTTAACCGGGGTGAAGCCTTTTTCTTAAAAATGATTCTCGAAATGATGAAGAAAGGAAAGATACCATGAACAAGATATGGAACCTACTCGCCGCGGCGCTGATCAACGGTGCCCGCAACCTCGCGGCCAGCGTGTTAGGGTTTCTGATTTTGGCGTTGTTGTGGACGCTGCTGTCTGCTTGCAGCAAGGGCGACTCCTCGATAAATCAGCAAGTCCGTGAATACGAAAAAAAAGTGCAATCGAAGATCGCGGAGCTCGAAGACGAGATCGAGGTTTTGAAAGCGCGCATCGATTATGCCGGAAGAGAATTGCGAGTGGAATGGTTTCAGGAGATTGATGAGCTGGAGCTGCAAAGAAAAAGACTCAATCTAAAATTGCAGGAACTCAAGTCCGCCAGCGCCGAGAATCTCCAGCAGCAAAAGGCCAGCATCGACCTTCTATTAAATGATTCTAAAAAGAAAAATGAAAATTTTGTTTTGACAAAAAATTGAGTTGGCCGCGCTATTTGATAAATGACCACGACGAGCAGGAAGTTCACGATGAACTAACTATAGTTTAATCGAGTAGTTTTCGTGTACTTTGTAGTGAATAATTCAGTTTAGCATATTGCTTTTTTCATTTGAATAGTTTATGATACATGAAAAAAATCAGGAGATAGAAATGTTCAAGAGAATTCTGCTGGTGTTTGTGTTGGTTTTGATGACGTCGCCAGTCAACGCGCAGAGCATAAAATTGGGGCCGCAAGTGGGCTATTACAAGACCCAGGACGCCGATGACGGCCGATTCCTGTTTGGCGCGGCGCTGCGGCTCAAACTCTCGTCGGCGCTGGGCGTCGAGGGCGCCATCAATTATCGCCAGGAAAAATATGGCAACGACGCGCTCACCGTCCGCAGTTGGCCGATTCTCGTGACCGGCATGTTCTATCCTCTGCCAATTGTTTACGGCGCGGTGGGCGCCGGCTGGTACAACACCACATTCGATGTCAACGTTCCGGGCGTGGACAATGAGACCAAACAGGAATTCGGCTGGCACTTTGGCGCCGGCGTGGAGCTGCCCGTGGGCGGCAAGTCGCGGCTCACCGGCGATCTCCGTTATGTCTTCCTCGATTACCGTTTCGATGACATTCCTTTCCAGGAAGTGGACAGCAACTTCTACATGATCGCCGTGGGGTTTTTGTTCGGACTGTGAGCCGCCAATTTTAAGGGAGGAGTTGATGAGCCATTCCGATTCCGAAAAGGGATTGCTTGCAATTGTAAAAGACTTGCTCGACGAGCCCATGCCCAAAGGCGTGAGCTGGCCGCACACTTTGGGTTCCGTCCTGCTGGCGCTCATTGTTGTGCAAATCGTCACCGGCATTCTTCTTTCATTTTATTATTCCCCCAACGCCGACGCCGCCTACGAGAGCATCCAATACATTGAAACGCAGGTGCTGTTCGGTAAGCTCATTCGCGGCATCCACTATTTTGCCGCCAGCGGGATGGTGATTGTGATCTTCGCCCACATTTGCCGCACGTTCTTTTACGGCGCCTACAAACGTCCCCGCCAGTGGACGTGGGTGTTCGGCGTCGGGCTGCTGCTGGCCACCTTAGGATTTGCGTTCACCGGCTATTTGCTGCCGTGGGACATGAAAGCGTACTTCGCCACCAAAGTCGGCATCAACATCGCTGGCGTCGTGCCAGTCATTGGGCCGTATATCATCAAAATCATGCAGGGCGGCAGCGAGATGAGCACCATCACCCTGTCGCGATTTTATTCTCTGCACGTGATCGTTTTGCCGCTGCTGCTGGTGCTGCTGGTGGGCGGCCATTTGTACTACATCCGTTCGCTGGGTCCCACGCCGCCGTGGCAAAAGGAAGGCGACGCGGTTGACTACCCGAGCCGCTTTTATCCGCAGCAGCTCTTCCGCGACAGCGCGGCGGCGTTTCTGGTCATCGCGGTCATTATGTTGCTGGCCGCTAACTACGGCGCCCACCTCGAACCCAAAGCCGACCCCAACGATACCAGTTATGTGCCGCGCCCCGATTGGTATTTTTACAGCCTCTTTCAATTGCTGAAAATTTTTGAGGGGAAGTTGGAAATCATCGGCGCGGTGATTTTGCCGGGCGCATTTTTTACGTTGATGCTTTTGCTGCCCTTCATCGATCGCGATCCCGAGCGCGAGCTTTCGCGGCGGCCCATTGCCTCCGGCGTCGGCGCGACCGCGGTGATGGCGATTTTAATTCTCACCATCTGGGGCGCCGCGGATGCCAATCGCGCGAAACAGCAGTTGGAGGCGAAGGCTGAGGCTCAGCCCGAGGATGTGGTGCGAATCCAGCCCGGCGATCCGCGGAACGGCGAGACGCTGTACTCGGCGCTGAAATGCGGCGAGTGCCATCAACAAACTTCGCAGGGGTTGAACATACCGCCGGGGTTGGAATTTGCCGGCAACAAATATCAGGAGAGCTGGCTGGTGGGTTATCTCACGCAGCCGTATCGCGTTCGCTGGGCGGCGAAAGATCAGCGGCCGCTCGTTCGCATGCCAAACTTTGATTTGACGGAACAGGAAGCCCGCGACCTGGCGGCGTTTCTGATGCGGAACAAAATGGATTCGAACTTCCCCGAGCCGGAATTCGATTGGGCCGAAGCCGACAGCGATATGACGCTTTCCGGCCGCGATCTGATTTTTGAATACGGCTGCGTCGGCTGCCACAAAGTCAGCGGCGAGGGGCAGAACGTCGGCCCGGACCTGACGCACGTGGGCGCGAAATTATCCGATTCCTACCTCTATCATCTCATCAAAACGCCGCAGCGGATCATCCCCGCCACGCCGATGAAAGATTTCAAATTGGATCCGGAAGAAGTGGAAGATATGGTGGCGTACTTGCGGGGATTGCAGTGAATCCCCAGAACAATTTTTTATTTGCAATAACCAATTAATTTTTTATATTACTTCACGGTTTAAGTCACAGGAGAATTGTATGGCGCCTCCGCTAAGTAAAGAAGCAATAGAGTTGATCAACGACCCCCTCAAAGCAAAAATTTTGAATCAAAAGATCCGCAGAAATAAAAAAAGCGGTAAGGAACAAAAATTTACCATTGACGGCAAGACCTACCGGCTCATGCGCGTTTCGAGGATAAAGAAATAATTTTCCCCTTTCGCGAATGAGATAACATGAATATCGCATTCGGAACGGTACTCTTATTTTTGATTTTCGTTCCGGGCATTGTCCTTCGACGCACCTACCTCTCCGGACCTTTCTCCAAAAAATATCTTAACACGAAACCCATTGATGAATTAATGTGGGCTATTGTTCCTGGGGCAATTTTGCAGATTTTAGGCGTCATCACAACTCAGGAATTGTTTGATCATGACATAAATTTTACTTCGATAGCCTATTTGCTCATCGGAACAAAGGATGATGCAAACTCCGCGTATGCGTTTGCCTCTTTTAAAAACCATTCTGCTGAAATCATGTACTACAATCTTAGCCTCTGGGGGATCGCAGCGATTTTAGGGTGGGGTTCGATGAAAACAGTAAGGGCTTTTAAGCTCGATCGGAAATATTTGTTGTTCCGCTTCGGAAATTTATGGCATTACCTCTTGAGCGGCGAAATTCTCGATTTCCCTAAAATTAGTGGTGAATCAAAAAATATCGGCTTTGCCTTGATTGATGTTCTGGTTAAAGATGCGGACAAATCAATTATTTATTCGGGTGAATTAGTGGCTTATGAGTTAGCCAGCGAAGGTGGGTTATCGACAATCACTCTTAAGAATGTTTACCGCCGTTATTTGGAAGATGATGAAAACGAAGATAATTATTATGATATGCCGGGTGAATTCTTTGTCATACCCTACACTCGAATTGTCAATCTGAATATCGATTATTACCGTCTCGTGGTGACCAATTGAACTAGAGCGGTTGATCATAGAAAATACGTTCATCCACGAATGTACCTCTAAAAAACACTGACGATTCCAACTATTGTTACAAAAGGAGGGGAACCGATGAAGAGACTCATCACGCTTGTCATTGCGATGGGGCTGACGATTTCGGCGTGTAAGTCGCCGCCGGAACCCTCGCCCGAACAAAAGCTCATTGCCAGAGGCCGCGGTCTTTTCTTCAACGAAACCTTCAACGGCAACGGCCGCACCTGCGGCACCTGCCATCCCGCTGAAAATAATTTCACCATCGACCCGGCGTTCATCGCCGCGCTGCCAGACAACGATCCGCTGTTCGTGGCCGAGTTCGTGCCGGAGCTTCGCGAAAATTTTGAGAACCCGCGGTTGATGCGCGAGTTCGGGCTAATTTTAGAAAACCTCGACGGCTTCGATGATCTGCCCAACAAGTTCGTGATGCGCGGCGTGCCGCACACGCTGGCGCTGGGCACCTCCGTCAACAGCCGCAGCGGTCCGCGCACCGGCTGGTCTGGCGACGGCGCGCCCGGCGATGGCTCGCTGCGTTCGTTTGCCATCGGCGCGGTGATTCAGCATTTCACCAAAACCTTGAATCGTGTGCCCGGCGTGGATTTTCGTCTCCCCACCGATGAGGAATTGGACGCCCTCGAAGCCTTCCAACTTTCCCTCGGCCGGCAGGAAGAAATAACTTTGCCGCTGCCGTTAAAAGGCACCGTGGCGCGGCGAGGGCAGGAGATTTTTAATGATCGCACGCTGGGCAAATGTTCCATCTGCCATTTCAACGCCGGCGCCAACGGCGACCCCGCCATTTTTGGCGCCGCAAACGACAATCGCAATTTTGACACCGGCGTGGAAGAGCTGCCAGATCAACCAGCGCGGCTCACGGGCGAACTCGTGCCGCCGGACGATGGCTTCGGCATCCCCGGCAACGGCGAATTCAACACGCCGCCGCTCATCGAGGCCGCGGATTCCGGACCCTTTTTCCACAATAATTCAATCGAAACCATCGAAGGCGCGGTGGCGTTTTACGACGGCGAGTCTTTCAACAATTCGCCGGCGGGCCAGCTTTTGGCGCAGGCCACCGGCGCCGGCATCGAGTTAGACGGGACGCAGATTGTTGCGGTGGCGGCGTTCCTGCGCGTGTTGAATGCGTTGGAAAACATCCGCCAAAGCATCGAATTTTTGGAAAGCAGTTTGGAACGCGGCCGCGACTCCGATCGCTTGCTGCAAAGCGCGCTGGAAGAAACCGACGACAGCATCCGCGTGCTGGCCGGCGGCGGTCTGCACCCGCAGGCCGTGGCAAATCTCAATGAAGCGCGCCGGCTAACCGAGCAGGCATTGGATAGCTTCCTATTCAAAGACAAACACGTGCGCGACGCCATTCAGCAGCAAAAACTGGCGCGCGCTGACCTGGTGGAAATTTCGGAGTAAACGGAGTGCAATGCTTCAGCCTCGCCCGTCCGGCAGGCGCACAAAACTAAGTTTTGCACTCCGGTTCTCGAAAAAACGAGACTTTCAAACTTAGGAGAACTCAGAAATGAAAAAAATAACTCTAATAATAATCGCGGCTATTTTAGCGCTAGGCGCGGCGTCTGCGCGGGCGCAAAAAGCCACGGAAATTTTCATCCCCATTGGCAAATCGCCGGGGCTGTCGGGAAAGCTCACCAGCATCGGCAAAATTGCGTCCCTCGATCTCCAACAAAAAATGTTGACGGTGTCCGATTCGACCGCGAGTTACAAAGTCAAACTCAGCGACGAAACCCAAATCTGGTTGGATCGCAGTCCCATGAAACTTAGCAATCAAAAAGGTACGCTGGCGGATTTGCGCGCCGATGCCCGGGTTGAGATCAAATACGTGAACAACGAGCGCAAAGACGGCGGCGCCGCGGAGTGGATCAAAGTCGAGGTTAAGTCCAACCCTTAGCACACCATTTCAAAAATGCTTGTCCGCTGAGCAGATCCGCTTTTGCCTGAAGGCGGATAGGGATACCTGAGACCTCACCCTTCCGCGAAGCCTGCCTGCGCAGGCAGGCGGATCCGCTTTGGCGGAAGCCCTCTCCTAATATAAAGGAGAGGGAATAAAATCCCTTCCCCTGATAGGAGAAGGTTAGGATGGGGTCAACAAATTGAGGCAGCAGAGCCAACCCTACAGATATTTCTGAAACGGAGGCACTTAGTAATTAGTCCCGGAAGGTGGATTCTAAATGGCGGACGCGGCAGGGATGATGGGGGTTTTTGAACTCGCAGCTCTCCCAGTAAAAACAGGCGTCCGAGCAGGTGATGGCGTCTTTCAGTAAATCGACTTGCGGATAGATTCGCGAAAAATCCGCTACCTGTCTCTGCCAAAGGCGCTTCTCGATCATTTCCCGGAAGCCTTTCTTCCCCAACAACTTCACTCGAATTAAGGCGGCCAGATCTTGCGCCGCCCGCGATCGCGCATCAAACAAAAGAAAGGGCTTAAAATTTTTGACCGCGTCGGAAACGCGCGGATCATAAGAAATGTATCCGAGGTAATCGACTTCAATGGAGAGCAGATCCGCGGCGGCGGTGGCGATAGCGACGCCTTCATCCAAGTCGGTTTTGCTCTGAATTTTATTGAGAATGAGGCGCGGGCGAAACGATCTCAAAAAATTGACCGCCATCAAATAGGCCTCGGAGGACACCGAGCGAATGATGGCGGCGACGTTTTCGACGGTAAGCTGTTCGCGCCCGGGGCGATGAATTTCCGCGCCGCCGAGGATGTCCAGCGCTTGCGGATAATTTTTGAGCGTGTGGCGCAAGCCGCGCCAGGTGCACACTTTGATAAAATCGAACGCTTCCCGCACGGAAGTTGGCTCGTTGGAAACCACCAGCAGCGGCTCATCCGCCAACAGGAAAAGATCGATAACGTTGAAATCGGCGCCAGCGCCTAAATCGATGATGACGTGATCGGCCTGCAAGGTTTTGAGGGCGCGAATGAGACGCTGTTTTTGTTGGTAATTGGGATTAGCCAAACTGAGGGAGCCGCACGAGCCGCTGATCATACGCAGATTGCGCACCGGCGTCTCCAGCAGGAAATCGCTGAGGGGCTGGCGGTTGCTGTAAAAATCGTCGAAGCTGTAATCCGGTTTGAGGATGCCCATGCAGGTGTGGAGGTTAGCGCCGCCGAAATCGGCGTCCACCAAAATCACCTCGCTGCCCATGGTGGCGAGTCCCACCCCCAGCGAAGCGGTGAGCACGGTTTTGCCCACGCCGCCTTTACCGCTGGCCACAGCGTAAATTTTTGGTTTGTTGGCAAAGCCGGTCTGTTCTGAGGAAAAATTAGACACAGGCGATGCGACACGCGCCGGCGGCGCGCCAAACAGATGCTGCAGCTCGCGGATGGTTTGCGCTGGAGTCCATTGTTCGAATCGGGCGTCCCAAACTAAATCGTGGGAGGTGAGCACGCCCTGGTGCACGAGCTTCTCGACTTTTTTGAAGGAGAGCGGCCCGATGGTGTTTTCGTTGACTTTGATGAGGAGGTCGTCCATAGCTGTAAGCGAGCGTTGTGTGTTGCCTCCCCCGGGGCGAGATTGGATTTGAAGTTACTTTGTAAGAGTACGTTCGTGGGTAGGTGAGTGCGGAAAGGATTTAGAGGGGAAGCTTACGTCTGTCGCCTGCCAATTTCACATGATACTCTCGCAAATCGCTGAAAAATTGTTCTTGATTCACTTTCTTTTTTTGTCATATAAATCAAGGACATTTTCCCATTGGTGAAAACCTATTCGGTTAATACACGGGGGTATTGAATAAGATGCGACGCTCAAACCGCTGATCGCTCACTCTCGGAGCGGCATGTTCAAATTTCACTTGTCTAACCTGTGCTTCCTGTTTGTCTGGACTCACCTTTCTATTCTATTTATGCGAGCGTAATACCAAAATAAAAAGCCCAACTTAGCAGTCGGGCTTTTCTATTTAACTCACGTTTACTAAACTTTGTCCACTCGGCGGATCCGCTTTGGCGGAAAAGTTTAGTAAACGTTTTCAAACGGCTCACAAAATCGCCAGCACCTCGTCCTCGGTTAAAAACAGGTATTCCTCATTCCCCATTTTCCACTCATCGCCGGCGTATTTGCCGAATAAAATTTTGTCGCCCTTTTTCACGCGCGGCTCAATGCGCTTGCCGTTTTTGTCCAATTTGCCGGGGCCCACCGCTATCACTTCGCCCTGTTGCGGTTTCTCTTTGGCGGTATCCGGAATGATGATGCTGCCCTTTTGGGTCGCCGCTTCCAATTTTTTGACCAGAATGCGATCCCCCAGCGGTTTGATGTTGGTCATAAAATCAACCTCCTTTCAAAATGTTTTAATTTATCGCAACAGCCGCAGCAGCGCAGACAGTTCCTGCGACGCCGCGCAATTGGGATCATATAACAAAAATGGTTTGAATTCTTTCACCGCCTCCGCCACCTTCGGGTCGAGGGAAATATGACCCCAATATTGCACGTCCACCGACAGCAGCTCGTGCGCCGCCGCTTGAATGGCCAGACCTTCTTTGATCTCGTCGGAGTCTTTTACCATGTTTAAAATTAACCGCGGCCGGAACGACTCGAGCACCTGGCGAAAGATTTCGCCGGCCGGCGCGTCCACCGTTTCGATTTCTTTTAAAAGGTCCGCGATGGTCAAACGAATTTTGCCGGGCCGGTTGACTTCGTCTTTAGCGAGAATTTCCAGCGCCGGCGCACGACCTTTGAGCGCGCGGGTGAGCTCTCGCAGCAAACAAATTTTGATGAAGCCGAAGGCCTCGTGCAGCGACGTCGGTTCCGGCGTCACCACCAGCAGCTTCTCTTCCGCCAGCAGGAAAAAATCGATGACGTTGAAGTCGGCGCCGGCGCCGAGATCGAGGATGATGAAATCGGCTTTGAGGGTTTTCAATTCCCGGATGAACCGCTGCTTTTGAAAAAATTTGGGATTGGCGACGCCGAGGGTGCCGCACGAGCCGCTGATCATGCGCAGGTTTTTCACCGGCGTGTCAATCACGATATCATTGAGGGAATCTTTTTGCAGGGTGTAAAAATCGAAAAAGGTGAGCGGCGGTTCGAGGATGCCCATGCAAGTGTGGAGATCGGGGCCGCCGAGATCGCCGTCCACCATAATTACTTCTTTACCCCTGGCGGCCAGCGCAACCCCGATCGCTGCCGTGAGCACGGTTTTGCCTACGCCGCCCTTGCCGCTGGCCACGGCGTACAACTTGTTCTGATAGCGGCGGCCGTTCTGCGAGTGGAAGCAATCTTTGAGTTCGTCAAGGCTGCCGGCATTTTCCCACTCACTTTTGCTTTCATTCCAGATCAGATCGTCGCTGGTGAAATCGCCGCGGTGGGCAAGGTATTTGAGCGCGGCCAGCGACACCGGACCAAAATCCCGATTGGCGATTCGTATGAAAAAGCCGTCCATGTTTTTTATTGACATTCAAAGGCCATCAGTTTATATTCGTGGCGTTTATCGCTGAAAAAATTATAAAATTAATCTCGAACTTGCAAACGAAAAATTTTATGAGCAAAAAATGGATCGTCGCGCCGCTGTTAATGATTACCATCAATTCGGCGGCGGCGCAAAATCGCGGCTTCGGCGTCGGCATCATTTTAGGTGAGCCGACGGGTATCAGTTTGAAAAGCTGGATTGGCCCATCCAGCGCGTTGGATTTCGCGGTGGCGTGGTCGTTCGAGCGCTACAACTCTCTCACCATTCACGTCGATTATCTTAAACACAACTTTCGTCTGATCAGAGTCGATAAAGGCGCGCTGCCGTTTTACTACGGCATCGGCGGCCGCATCAAATTGAGAGACGACGACGCTCCCCGCAACAATAACGACGAGACGCGATTGGGTGTGCGCGTGCCAGTGGGCTTGGCTTATCATTTTGAAAACGTCACGCTGGATGTGTTTCTCGAAGTGGTGCCCATTTTAGAACTCGTCCCCAGCACCGATTTTACCATGAGCGCAGCGGTGGGCATTCGATATTTTTTTAGGTAGGGGCGTATGGCCATACGCCCCTACGAAATTGCAGATGACCGATACTTCTGAAAAACATCACCGCCGTTCCATTCGTTTGAAAGGATACGATTATTCTCAAGCGGGAGCATACTTCGTGACGATCTGTACCGACGATCGCCAAAACATCTTTGGTGAAATCATTAACGGCAAAATGCACCTAAATCACATCGGTCAGATCATTAAAACTGAATGGGACAAGACACCGAAAATTCGATCTAATGTAGATTTGGATGAGTCCGTGATCATGCCTAACCATGTTCATGGGATCATCTTAATTCTCGACGACGGTAGGGGCGTATCGCCATACGCCCCTACCACATTTCGCTCGCCATCAAAGAATTTAGGTGCAATTGTCAGAGGGTTTAAATCCACCACTACAAAACAAATCAACGAGGCACGCAAAAGTTTTTCCACATCGGTTTGGCAGCGAAACTATTACGAACACATTATTCGCAACGAGCATGAATTGAATCGTATTCGGGAATACAGTGTGTATAATCCATTGCGATGGCAATTTGATCGCGAGAATCTCGAAGGAAAACCGGATCAGCAAGAAATAGATTTTTGGAAAAATTTTGAATGACAACCCCGTAGGGGCGTATGGCCATACGCCCTACGGGTGCAAATATCAATTCACACCAGAAAAGGAACGCCGATGAAAAAATTTTCAGGCCGGCTCATTATCCTGATTTTTTGTATTGTAACGAATCCTCTCCAAAGCCAATCAAAAAATTCTGAATTAGAGCTGAACCGCCCGCTGCCGGTCGATCCCCAAATCACCATCGGCAAACTCGAGAACGGGTTCACCTATTATATCCGCGAAAACAAAAAGCCGGAGAATCGTGCCGAACTGCGATTAGCGGTGAATGCCGGCTCGGTTTTGGAGGACGACGACCAGCAGGGTCTCGCGCACTTCGTGGAACACATGGCGTTCAACGGCACCAAGAATTTCGCGAAGCAGGAAATCGTCGATTACCTCGAATCCATCGGCATGCGCTTTGGGCCGGATATCAACGCTTACACCAGTTTTGACGAAACCGTCTATATGCTGCAAGTGCCCACCGACAGCGCCGAGATTCTCGAAACCGCGTTTCAAATTTTGGAGGAGTGGGCGCACAACGTCACCTTCGATTCAACTGAAATCGAAAGGGAACGCGGCGTGGTAGTGGAGGAATGGCGTCTCGGCCGCGGCGCCAACGCCCGCATGTTGGACAAACAACTGCCGATTCTATTTCACGAGTCGCGCTACGCCCAGCGTCTGCCCATCGGCAAAAAGGAAATCTTGGAGACGGCGCCCCGCGAGGCCTGCACGCGATTTTATGAAAATTGGTATCGTCCGGATTTGATGGCGGTGGTGGCCGTCGGCGATTTCAATAAAACGGTTATCGAAAAATTGATTCAAAAACATTTTTCAAAACTTGAAGCGTCGAAACCTCAACGCGAGCGTCCGCACTATCCTGTTCCCGATCACAGCGAAACCTTGTTTGCCATCGCCAGCGATCCCGAGGCCGCTAACACCACAGTTAGTCTCTATTTCAAACAGGATTTGACCGAGCAGCAATCGCACGCGGCGTATCGAGAGCTGTTGATCGAAAATCTTTATAATTCAATTTTGAACAACCGTCTCGAAGAATTGCTGCAAACGCCGGCGCCGCCGTTTCTGTACGGCTTTTCCAGCAAGGCCAGTTTTATTCGCTCCAAAGATTTTTATTTTTTGGGCGCGGCGGTGAAAGAGGATGGCATTGCCAAAGGGCTGGAGACGCTGCTCACCGAAGCGCTGCGGGTGCGGCAGCACGGCTTCACTCAAACCGAGTTGGATCGCGAAAAAATCGAGATGCTGCGCAGCATTGAGCAGGCATACAACGAGCGCGACAAAACCGAGTCCGTTCAGTTCGCGGACGAGTACATCCGCAACTTTTTGGAGAACGAACCCATCCCCGGCATCCAATATGAATTTGAATTGTACAAAAAATTTTTACCGACCATTCAATTGGCGGAAGTCAACCGGCTGGCGACCGAGTGGATCACCGATGGCAACCGCGTGGTGCTGGTGAGTGCGCCCGAAAAAGCCGGGCTCGCCATTCCGACGCAAGACGAATTGTCCGCAGTGTTCGAGTCGGTCAACCAAAAAGAAATTCAACCGTACGTCGATGAAGTTTCCGACCAGCCGCTGGTGGCGGATCAGCCAACTCCCGGAAATATTTCTGAAGAAAAAATCATCGCTGAATTGGGCGTCACGGAATGGACGCTCAGCAACGGCGTGCGCGTCATTCTCAAACCTACTGATTTCAAAAACGATCAGATTCTCTTCACCGCGTTCAGTCCGGGCGGACATTCACTGATCTCCGATTCCAATTACGTTGCCGCGGTCACGGCGTCCGCGCTCATTCAAGAAGGCGGACTCGATGGCTTCGATCAAATCGCGCTGCAGAAAAAATTAGCCGGCAAAATCGTCAACGTGGCGCCGTGGATCAACGAGCTGCAGGAAGGGCTCTCCGGCAACGCGTCTCCGCAGGATATCGAGACGATGTTTCAGTTGATCTATCTTTACTTCACCGCGCCGCGCAAAGACAGCACGGCGTTTTTGTCGTTCCAGTCGCGCACCAAAGGAGTCATCCGCAACCGCGGCGCCAGCCCGGAGGCGGCATATCAGGACACGATTCAAGTGACAATGGCCAACTATCACTTTCGATCTCGTCCGTGGACCGAAGCGCTGTTAGATGAAATGAATCTCGAGACTTCGTTCAACATTTATCGTGACCGCTTCGCTGACGCCAGCGATTTCACGTTTCTGTTTGTCGGCAATTTTGATCCGGCGGCCATCAAGCCGTTGGTGCAAACGTATCTCGGCGGGTTGCCGGCCATCAAAAGAAATGAGACGTGGAAGGACGTTGGCAAAGATGCGCCAAAAGGCGTCATCGACAAATTGGTGAAGAAAGGCGTCGAGCCCAAGAGCCGGGTGACGATGATCTTCACTGGCCCGTTCCAGTGGACTCGCCAAAACACGTACGAGCTCAATTCCATGACTGACGTACTCGACATCAAGCTGCGGGAGGTGCTGCGCGAAGATTTGGGCGGAACCTACGGCGTGGGCGTGTGGCCCTCGGTGGCGCGCTACCCCGACGAAAAATACAGCATCAACATTTCGTTTGGTTGCGCACCGGAGCGTGTGAACGAGTTGACGGCTGCGGTTTTTCAGCAAATCGACAGCCTCAAAACTTTTGGCACTGCGGAAAAATATTTAGCCAAAGTTAAGGAAAGCCAGCGCCGCAAGCGCGAAACCGACTTGAAAGAGAATGGCTTTTGGCTCAACATTCTGCGCTCGTACTATGAATATCAAGATGACCCGAAGGAAATTTTAGACTACGAAAAACGAGTTGCGAATCTCAAATTGGAAACCATTCAACAGGCGGCGCAGCGCTATTTCAACAAAGAGAATTATGTGAAAGTCGTGCTGCTGCCAGAGTAGGGGCGTATTGCAATACGCCCCTACTTAACTGGAGGAAGAAACATGGAGAAGGAATACAAAACCTTTGCGGAGTTTTATCCATTCTATCTTTCCGAGCACAGCGACGCCAATTGCCGCCGGCTGCATTTTGTTGGCAGCTTGCTCGTGATCCTGTTATTGGGTTATGTACTCGCCGCTCAAAAATGGGCGCTGCTACTCCTGCTGCCGGTCATCGGTTACGGCTGCGCGTGGGTTGGCCATTTTGTGTTCGAGAAAAATCGCCCAGCGACGTTCACGTATCCGCTGTTCAGTTTCATGGGTGATTGGGTGATGTTCAAGGATATTCTGACGGGCAAAATTAAATTTTAATTTCAACACTTGAAATCACTGAAGACACAAAAGCAGCTCAACACCGAAGTCACCGAAAAAACGCCGAACAAGATTATTTGTTGCCCAACTATCAGATTTTAAATCGTGGAAAAAGAGTCAACATTCAGGCACCAGCCCATTCGCACTTGCAGCGGTTGTGGGACGAAACGTTTCAAGCACGCGCTGCTGCGAATCGTGAGAACGCCAGCTGGCAAAATTGAGATGGATTCTGAAGCTAAAAAACCCGGGCGCGGCGCCTACTTATGTTACAACCCGGCCTGCGTGGAAAATGCTTTTAAGCGAAAGAGTTTTGAACGAAAATTTAAAGCCGCCGCGGGACTTGAACTCAAAACGGCGCTTTTGAAATTTTTAAATGAACGAGTTTGATCGAGTGTTGAAGATTTTGGGATTTGCCCAGCGGGCGCGAAAACTCACCCTCGGAATGGAGGCCACGCTGCAGGCGATTCGCAAAAACAAAGTGCGCGCGGTCATCCTCGCCGAGGACCTGTCTGAAAACGCCCGCCACAAAATCGCAGCCGCGAAACCCGCCAGCGTCCCCCAGTATGTGTTTGGATCGAAAAGCGCGTTTGCCGGCGCTTTGGGGCGAGGGGAAACCGGCATCATCGGCATCATGGACGACACCTTTGCCAGGTCAATTTTCGAGATCGTGCATGACGGAAGACCATCAGCAGCGTAAGCAGGACATTCGACAGCGTATCGAAACACAGCGGCGGAGTCTGTCGTGGGATTGGGTTGAGGCAAAAAGCGCAGAGATTGCCTCCCATCTGAAAGGCGTTCCGCAATTTCGATCGGCGGCCACCGTGCACACCTACGTGGCCTGGCGCAACGAGGTCAACAATCACCAGCTTATCAAAGACCTGCTGGCGGAGGGCCGGCGGGTGGCGGTGCCAGTGGTCGATTTGAACCGACACACACTTATTCATTCTTTGATTTCTAATTTTGAAGATTTGCGCCCCGGCGCGTTCGGCATTTTAGAACCGGCGCCGGAAAAAATTCGTGTGATCAGCTTGTCGGAAATCGACGTGGTGCTGGTTCCGGGGGTGGCGTTTGATTTACACGGAAACCGCGTCGGGTACGGCGGCGGCTATTACGACGATTTCCTTCGTCACACCAACGCTTTTAAAATCGCCCTGTGCTACCACTTTCAAATTGTGGATGAGATTCCAGTTCGCGCCGACGACGAGCGGGTGAACCTTCTGGTTACGGAAAAGGGCGTGTATGAAATCAGATGAAAAGCTCCCGGCGGTCATCGCCAAATTGGAGGAGACCTACGGCGCCGAGACCTGGCGGCGCAAAAAGCGCAGCGTGCTGGACAGCCTGATTCAAACCGTTCTCTCTCAAAGCACCAGCGACTGGAACCGCGATCTGGCGTGGGAGGCGCTGAAAAAATCCTATCCCAATTGGGAAGCGGTGATCAAGCTTTCAAAAAAGCAACTGGCCGACGTCATCCGATCCGCCGGCCTCGCCAATCAAAAATCCGAGCGCATTTTAGAGATTTTGAAGTGGATCAAAAATGAGTACGGCGAGCTGAACATCGATTTTATTTGTTCGCTGCCCGAGGAAGACGTCATCGCTACGTTTACAAAATTGAAGGGGGTGGGCATCAAAACCATCAGCGTGGTGCTGGCGTTCGCTTGCGGCAAAGACATTTTCCCGGTGGATACCCACGTCCACCGCTTGTGCCGGCGGTTTGGGTTTGTCCCCCCAAACGCCAGCGCGGACAAAACCCATTTTTTGATGCAGAAGATCCTGCCGTCCGGCAAAGCGTTTTCGTTTCACATTAATTTGCTGAAGCACGGACGGCAAATCTGCAAAGCGCAGAATCCGTTGTGCGATCGCTGTCCGGTGTTTGATTGGTGCGAATATGAATTGAAGTGGCAGCGGCGATCCTAAGTGCCAGGCACTTCAAAAGTGCCTGGCACTTTTTAATTGCTATTTCCAAACGCTCAACACCCCGCCGAGGACGGCAAACGCCAGCAAAAAGAAACCGTTGTTGATGTAAAACAGCGAGAGCGGGCGTTTTTCGAACATGAAATAATTCAGGTTGATGGTAAACGCGAACGCCAGCCACAGCAGCAAGCCGTAGCCCATCCCGCCGACGAACGAATTGACTCCCAGGCCTTTCACCAGCCCGGCAATGATCAAACTGGAAATCAGCCCGCTGACGAAATGCGCCGCCAACGCTTTCGGAAATTCTTTGGTTGCTTTGGATTTTTCTGCTTCCGAAAAATTCAGAGCGGCCTGATAGCTTTTGCTGAAAACCGCGGCGTACCAGACGCCGCCTAAAATCCAGTAGAGGGCAGCCGAAACCAAAATTGCCAAGTAATTCAAATCGGAAAACATGAGGTTCCTCCCTTCTTCAAAACGGAGTGCAAAACTTAAGTTTTGCACTCCGGAATTCTATTCTGTTTTTCTGGAAGTTGTTTCCGGCGGATTGTTCCAGTCAATCGGACCGACTTTGAAACGATGCTGCAGGCGCGGCAAAACCACCTGTTTCCACGCCTTCTCAAAATAGTCGAACGCTTTGTCCCATTCCTCACCTTCGCCCCAGCCGATTTGATAAAGCGACACGCGCGTCTGCGCTTCGGAAATTGGTTTGAAGCGGAGAACGACCGTTGTGTACTGCCAGCGGATGCCCGGTAAAATCGGCGGATTGTTCCAGGTGAAGCTCAGCATTTTCTCCGGCTGAAAGGCGAGAATCTTCGTGCCCTCGGCGCCGCGCTCGCCTGGCTGGCCTTGCGGGTTGAAGTAGATCTCGTAGTCGCCGCCGGCTTTCAAATCTAATTTGCAATCTGGCGCGAAGAAACTGCGGATGCCTTCTGCGGTGGTCCAGGCCGTCCAGACGTCTTTGACGCCAGCCCCGATCTCGGCCTCCGCGAAAATAAATCGTTCATTCGATTGAGCCATGAGGATGTTCGCCCCCATTAATATTAAAAAGATCAAAATAACCGATTTCATGTTTCACCTCTGAATTTTTTCAGGAGGCGGCTGGTTTTGGAGACCCGCCGTAAACCTGCGTGGCGTAGCCCACAATCGCCCCCACCAACGCGCCGGGCAGCATGATTTCGAGATAGTAGGGCCGGGTCAACGGCGGCTGGGGATTGGCGGCGATAAAATAACAAATGATGAGCTGCAAGCCCAGGCCGAGTCCAACGCCCAGCGGAAGCGATTTGTATTTGCGCGCCACGAATCCGACGATGACGCCCACCAGCAGCCCTTTGAAGGTTGAGCCGATGAGAATCGTGCCCAGAACGGGCCGCGCCTCCGGGTAGAGATACGCGGTAAATCCGTCAATCAGGCCGAGAACGGCTCCCAAAATCAAACCAAGTACGGGTTTCGACATATTCCCTCCATTGATAATTCAAGGAAACGTTGCTTTACGTTTCTATTAAACAACCGATTTGATTTCTTTACAGCCGGCTTAAAAAATAGATCAGAAATCTCACGATCACATACACCAGCAACAGCGTCGCCACAAATTTGTTTTTGGAAATCCAGCGCCCCAATTTTTCCAGCGGGCTTTCGTGGTAGGAACTCACCGCCAGCCCGTTGAGAAAACGCTCGATATCTTCGGAAAGCTCGCGCGCGCTGGCGTAGCGCTTTTCTTTGGCAGGGGAGAGGGCCTTGAAGCAAATGGCCTCCAGTTGTTTTGGAATTTTACGATTAAGCCGCCGGGGGTTGGCGTTTGGTTCCTGACTTGAATCGAAGGCTGGGGGCGGCGTGTCGGTCAGCAGAAAATAGAGGATCGCCCCCAGCGAATACACGTCGCTGCGTTCGTCAATTTGATTGATTTCGCCGCGGGCTTGTTCGGGGGACATGTAGGCCGGCGTGCCCATCACCGTGCCGTGTTCCGTGGTTTTGGAAAACGCGTTTTTTAGCGACCGCGGTTGTGAGTCCGGATTGATTTCTGTTTCTGCGCTGCGACTTGTGAGCAGTTTAGCCAGTCCCCAGTCCATAACCAGCGCTTCGCCGAAATCTCCCACCATGATATTTTCCGGTTTGAGATCGCGGTGAATCACGCTGCGGTTGTGGGCAAAGGCAACCGCCTCGCAAATTTTTTGAAAGATGCGCAGCCGCTCGGGCAGCGAGTGGGCGCCGCGGATAAATTCATCCAGCCGGCGGCCGTTCACAAATTTCATGGTGTAAAAGACGCGGCCATCGGGCAGCGCGCCGACGTCGTGAATGGGCACGATGCTCGGATGCTCCAGCGCCGCGATGACGCGCGCCTCCTGCATCATCCGTTCCGCCAGCTCGCCGCGGGAGTCGGCCGCGGTGAGCACTTTCAGAGCGATGCGCCGGCGCAGCTCGGTATCCTCGGCGAGGAAAACGGTGGCCATGCCGCCCGCGGCGATTTTTTCGAGGCAGCGGTATTTGGTGCGGCTTAAATCGGGCAGCTCCGCTACTTCGCGCAGATGGTTTAGAACGTTATCCGAAAGCCAGCTCATGGTTTCAAATTCTGGAGTTACATTCCCAAACAACTGACCGACAAGGGATTTCGGGCAGGCAAAGCCATGTCGAGCGGGCAATTGGTGAATTGATGAAAATTCGTGGCTAAGCTTTTCTCTGTCTATGCTATGCCACCTCCCGACCCTTCACGCCGGTTGCGCGTTCCACCAGCCACACGCCCAGGTAACAGAATGGCGTGTCCAGCGCCGCGATGGCTAACTTGATCACATAGACTCCCAAAATGATTCGCATCAAATCGCCAAAATCGCCGGTGAAGACAATGGGGTTGTTATAAAGAAAAATGGTGTTGACGGTGAAGGTGTCCACGAATTGCGAAATCATGGTGGAGCCGTTGTTGCGAAGCCACAAATGTTTGCCTTTAGTGAGCCGTTTCCAGAAATGAAACAGGCGAACGTCGATCATCTGCGCCAGCAGGTAGGCGGACATGGAGGCGAACAGCAGCCGCCACACCGGACCGAAGATGTTGGTGTAATCTTCCTGCAAGGGATAAAACGACGCCGGCGGCAAGGCGACGCCAATGAGCGAATAGACCAGCATGATCATGCTCATCCCAAATCCCATGATCACCAAATATCGCGCCCGCCGCTCGCCGTACATTTCGGAAACGATGTCGGTGATAAGGAAAGTCAGCGGGTACCACAAAATGCTGACCGGCAGCGTTTGCCCGAAAACGGTGAACAGTTTGACGCCCACCGTATTGGTGAGCAGCACAAAGGTCACGAAAATTGCCATGAAAAAAGTGTAGAGCCATTCGTAGGTGGTGGTTTTGATTTCCGCAGTCATTAGTAGAGTCTCTTTTCCAGAAGCAATTTCAAGTTGAGCGATTTATTTAGCTTTTCTCGCAATGCAAGAATTTGTTCGAGGTGGCGTTCGCTGTGATCGGCGTAGAGTTCGAGAAGCTGGCGCAGGGTGAGGGTCCCCCATTCCGGGTGCACCACGAATTTTTCCCAGTCCGCAGCGTCGGCGCGTTGAAACAGTTTGGCGGTGGCGAGCCGCAGGGCATCGAACATCATCAACGAGGCATAAAAGGTTTTGGTGTCGTACTCCTGATAGGCCATTTCCTTCGCCCAAATTTCCTGATTGTAAACGGCGACCGTGCTGCCGGGCTGCGCAAAGGCTTGCCGAATGCGCGCCGCGCCCATGATTTCGGCATCCGCCAGGTGCACGACGATCTCCTGAATCGACCATTTGTTTGCAATGGGGTGGGCTTTGAGGTCGGCTGGTTTTAAGCCTTGAATGGCCTGCCGCACCCGCTCCGGTCCCGCGGAATAAGCTGAAAGCAATGTTTCGGTTTCGATATCGGCGTAGGTGTTGGGGAAGGTGGATTTCTGCGATGACATGTATTATCACTCCTGTTATTAAAATCCGAATGTCGAAATACGAACCAATCTGAAATTCAAATATCAAAACTACACACGGTTGCGATCCAGTTTCAGCATATATTGCAATTGTACTTTAGAATTTGTTTCGTATTTCGAGTTTAGGAATTCGGATTTTTGTATCTCTGACCGTTCTATTTAATAACCGCGGCGGTGCTAATCGCACTTTCTAATTTAAGAATTCGCTGTCTGATCTCCTCCGGCAGCGGCGCCTTTTTGTTTTCGCGATAATCAAACGAGACAATCACCCCCTGGCCTTCGGCGGCGATTTTCTGCAAGTTGTGGCTGACGATGGCGTACTCCATCAAAAAGCGATCTTCTTCCACTTGCGTAACTCGCGCGCCCACGGAGACGCGATCGGGATAGGTCAGTGGAATTTTGAAGCGGCACTGGGTGGAAGCGAGAATGGGGCCGAGACCAGTTTTTTGCATGAATTCCAGGTAGCCGATTTTTTCAAAATAGGCGATGCGCGCGCTTTCGAAATAGCGGAAGTACACCGTGTTGTTGAGATGCTGAAAGGCGTCCATCTCGCCCCAGTGCAGAGCGATTTCGATGATTACAGGGTACTGGTTTAGGGCATTCATTTTTTTATTTCAGTTTGAAGTTGGGATCCAGTTGGCAGTGAGCAGTTGGCAATTGCTGCGGCCCGTCCATTTCATAATGTTGCTACCACAGTATTCAAAACAACGTTGCAAACGGTGTTGGATCAAATTCCTACCGTCTTCGCAGATGCCAGACGCACCAAATCGCCGCGGACGAGCTCAGCACAAACATTCCTAAAAAAGTCAGTTTGATGGCCGCGGCAGGCGATTGCCGAATCGGGCTTTGCGGGTGCATCACCTGCGGGGCACCCAAAATCGAAAACATCAGAAAAAACGCCAGCAGCGCATGAAGGGCGCCGCGGACGCGCGCGGAGGTTATCCAAAATTTTGCAACCTGCACGATCAGCGCCGCCGCTAAAAATCGCAGCGAGGCCATTAACAAAGGCTCGTTCCAGTGAACCGCCCCCCAGTTGACTTTGGCGGCCAGCATTGCCATCGCCACGCCCACCGCCGCATACCACGCCAGCGCCACCCAGCTTGCGCTTTCCTGCCACGTTTGCAATTGCCCATTTGGAAGGAAGATCGAAAATAAACCCAGAACCCCGGCCGCCATAAACACGACCATTGCGGCCCAAATGAGCGACACGTGGATGTAAACCAGCTTAATGCCGTCGCCCAGCGAACGTTCGGCCGGCGCCTGCCACACGAGGATCGCCGCGGCGGCAAGCACGGCCGCAAATAACAACCAGGATTTTAATGAAGGCCGGTGGAGAACGATGACTTCACCCGTCATTCGTTCCCTCGTTTCGCCGATAAGTGCGGGCGCTTGCCGTGCCACTCCAATCGAAATTCGATGGGCTGGCAGCACACCTCGCAGTCTTCAATGTAGGTTTGCACTTCTCCGCCCGACACGTCCACAAAGACCTCCAATTTTATGCCGCAATACGGACAGAAGACCGCCGCGGTGTCCGGCATTTTGTACGTGTCCTTCATGATCCACTCCCTTTCGGTTAATTGCCACTCCCTGTGTTTCGCGGTAGGGCAATTCATGAATTGCCCCTACCGGACGACAAGAATTTCATGGAGCGCCGCCAGTAAATACACAACGTTGGCTTTGCGCGACGATTCGCCCATGAGACCGATGCGCCAAATTTTGCCGGCGAGATCGCCCAGGCCGCCGCCGATTTCGATGTTGTATTCGTTGAGAAGCGTTCTTCTAACTTTCGCCTCGTCAATTCCGGTTGGCACGTTCACGGAAGTGAGACTCGGCAGGCGGTACGGTTCAACCACCAACGGTTGCAATTCGAGCTCTGCAAGACCGGCAAGCAGCTCCTGCCAGTTGCGGCGGTGGCGCTCCCAACGCGCCTCGAGGCCTTCTTCCTGCACCAGCCGCAGCGCCTCGCGCAGGGCGTAATTCATGCTGATGGGCGCGGTGTGGTGATACGCGCGTTTGCTGTCGGCCCAGTAATCCGCGATGAGGGTGACGTCCAAATACCAGCTTTGAATTTTGGTTTGACGATGGCGGGCCACCTGCAGTGCGGCTTCGCTGAAGGTGATGGGCGCGAGTCCGGGCGGGCAACTCAAACATTTTTGCGTGCCGCTGTAGCAGATATCGATCTGCCACTCGTCCACTTTTACCGGCACGCCGCCGAGAGAGGTGACCGCATCGACGATGAGCAGCGCGCCGTGCTGTTTGCAAAGTTTACCAATTTCTTCGATGGGCTGCAGCGCGCCGGTGGAGGTTTCCGCGTGCACCAGCGCAACCGCCTTCACTTTGCCGGCAGTTTTCAGCGCGTCCGCGATGCGCTGGGGATCGATGATTTCGCCCCACGGCGATTTGATTTGCACGAGGTTGCCGCCGCCGCGCCGCACGATTTCTGACATCCGCCCCCCGAACACGCCATTGACGCCAACGATCACCGTGTCTCCCGGCTCGATGACGTTCACCAACCCCGCTTCCATGCCGGCGCTGCCGGTGCCGGAGATGGCGATGGTGAATTGATTTTTAGTTTGAAAAACGTAGCGCAAGAGATTCTGGATATCGTTCATAATGTTGAGGAATTCCGGATCAAGGTGGCCGATGATGGGCGTGGACAGCGCCTGATAGACGCGCGGATGAACGTTGCTGGGGCCGGGTCCCATCAGTAGCCGCTGCGGCGGGTTGAGGGAGGAGAGTGTTTCCATTTACAATTCCTTTGACTCTGATAAATATCAGTCGGGCTTTCCCCAAAAAAGGGCTTGATTATTAAAAATTATATAAGTTATTATTGCATTGAAAAATTTTGAGCTCAAAAACACCCAACGAATGACTGCTCCACGGGAGTAGATTCCGCGGGCGTTTTCTTCTTACCCAGTTATATACTTCTCAGGGTTCAGCACGAAAGGTAAATATACCTTCCCTATACCGCATTCCCGCTTGCTTTTTTTTGAAAGTTTATTTGGCCAGTTCGGCTTCGCACTTGTAATAAAATGTTTTTCATCCAGCGTATTGTTCCGTAAACCAACAACTGTTGTCTTTCATTTGTATTGCTTAAATTCATCAATACAGAAATAAGAGGTTGATACCATCTCCTGAATTCGTTGTTCGACAAAAACAATTCGGTGAACTCTACAAAATGTCAGTCTGCTCCTAAGTTAGCAAAAAGTCCTTCATAGGCAACTTTTTTTTAAAGGCATTCCAAAATGAGACATTTTGGAATCAAGGAATACCAATTTTATCTTCAACGAACGAACCCCGATGCGATCATTCCAACATGGAACGGCGTGCTGAAAAGAACGAATCCGCACAGAAGATTACATGAGAGTTTTTAGCGCGCATCTCATTATCCGCGCTGTTTGCCCTTCCAAAAATCCCACACCAGCAGCAAATAGAACGGCAGATATTCCACCAGCTTGACCCACAGCAGCTCCTGCCACAACCCCGAGCGATCATACTCAATCAACTGCCAGTACGAAAGCGCAACCAGCCCCGTGAGCAGCAGCCAGGGGCGGCTCGGCGCGAGGGCCAAAAACGGCAGCAGCCAGCACAGGTACCACGGCTGCACCGTCGGGCTCAAAAGAAAAAAACTTCCCAGCAAAATTAAACTGAGTTTGGCAAGCCACACCGGGCCGGCGCGCTCAACATCTTTCTTCAACCTCAATAAATAGTAACAAAACATCGCCGCGAAAACCAGCGCCACGAGGCCTTTGGCGATCATCAGCGCCAGATCCGTGCCGCGGCTGTCGAGGGTGACGGCGTCGGCGGTGTAGCCGTAGGGTGCGATCATCCAGCGCACGATCCAGCTTTCCGGCAGCAGCGCTTTCACCGCCGATAAAATGATCCAAAATATCGAGGCGTTGAATTGCCATTTTTCGCCATAAATTAGAAGTCCGGTGAATAAGCCGCGGCCGGCGCCGGCATAGGGCCAGTAAAACGCCGCGGCAAAAATTAGGAACATCAGCGCGAGAGCGATTTTGTTTTTCTTCTGGGTGAAAAAATAAATGGGCCAGAGCATCGCAGAGAATATTTTCGACAGAAACGACAAGGCCAGTGAGATATTCGCGAAAAGCGGCCTCTTTTTAAATAGAAGCCACAACGACAGCATCAAAAAAAAGACGCCGATGATATCGGCGTGGCCGCTGCCGGAAATCTCAACGATTGCCAGTGGGTTCCAGGCATAAAGCAAACCTCGTCTCAGATCGATGGCCAAATGCCTGAGAATCAAAAACACAACCGCCATCGTGAGCAGGTCAAAACCGAGCAGTGCAATTTTGAAGGCGGTAAGCGAGGGGTGAATTTTATAAACGATCTGAAAAATCACCTGGCTGAGCGGCGGGTAGATAGTGGGAATGTCCTTGTGATTGATTTTGGGATAGATGTGATCGTCGCGCAGCGGCGCCAGCTCGTCGGCGGCGGGCGGGTGAAGGTACGGATTGATTCCGCTGTTGGCGACCCGGCCATCCCAAACGTAGCGGTAAATGTCGTCGGAAAGCGCGGGCGGACTGAGCAGCATCGTGATTCGGAACAAAACGGCAAAGCCAATTCCAATGATCAGTACCTTTTTGGTGGACGCGCGGTGGCTTTCGGACTGGTTTGCCGCAGTAAAGACGCGCTGCGCCGCCAACCAGTACAATCCGAACAGAAGGAGATAATAAAAAATGAACACCGGGATGTGCGCCCGCAAGTTTTCCACCTGCGCCATGAGCAGGTAAAGGAATTCGGAGGCCGCCGCCGAGACGAGCAGCAGGGCTAAATTTTGATGCCGGATTTTTCTCATTTTAAACTGCAATGTATAACACAGGAGCGATGAAATCAACCATCCTAAATAGGCAAAAATATCCTACAATTTTGTAGCTCGTGGAAAATTGTGCCGATGCGTTTTGCCCCTGGACTCCCGAAAATTTTATGACACAAATTGAGACAAATATCGCTATAAAATGAACTTAAATGGAACAGACTCGCGCCCGCTCCCTATTCCAAAAAACTGGAATGCGAATTGCTGTTTAATGATTCGCCGTAACCAAAATCACGAGATTTTTACTACCTAAAGGAGTAGGACCATGAAGTCATTCTCAAAAGCAAATCGGGTTCTGCAAGGATTGCAGGTGATTTTGCTGGCAGTTTTTGCGGTTGGCGCCCCGATGTTCGCCGCCGCCAATGACGATGTAGAAGAATTAGGACAAAGTTACTCGTTCGAGTTTTTGACGTTTAAGGGCGATACCCCTCCGCAAACGTTCCTCGAGGTGTTTTGCCAGATTCCCGCCGCCCAGAAATTTCAATTCATCAAAGTGATGGACGGCTTCGTTGCCAATTATGAAATCGCGATTACGATTTTGGACGCACAAAACGCGGTGGTCGCCAACTTGCGTCACGTGGACTCGGTGAAGGTGGGCGCGTACAGTGAGATTTTCCTGCCGTGGGAGCCGCAGTTGATTCGCTTCACCTTTTTGCTAATCCGGGCGATTACCTGGCCAAGGTTCGAGTTGTTGATCGCGAAACGCTGGCGGATTTTCACTTCAACAAAAAAATCACTCTGCCAGACTTTTTTGATGGAACTCTAAAGTTAAGCTCGCTGCAATTGTCGTCTTCGATTGAGCAAAGCGCCGGCGAGAGCGTGCTGGTTAAAAACAATCTCAAAATTATCCCCAACGTGCCGCATCTCTTTGGATTCGAATACACGACCTTATATTTTTATTCAGAAATTTATAACTTGGATTTCATCGGCGCCAAGCCGTTTAGCGCGTTCAATGTCGCAACCACGGTTTTCGATCAAAACGGGCAGGCCGTCAAAACCCTCAGGCAAACCTATCCCAAGCCGGCGGCGGAGTGCGTCTTGAGTTTCGGCCTTCCCATCGCCGACTTAGGGTTAGGCAGCTACAAGCTGGTGATCACGGTTGAAGACATCAACAGCGGCGCGCTGGCGACGCAAGCCGCCAATTTTGTGGTGTTGGCGCCCTCGCCGATATCGTCGGCAAAAACCAGCAAAGCGAGCGGCTCGGTCCACTCAATCCAGTAAAACATTTCTTCTTAAAAATTTAACCGCGCCAGAATTATGCAATTTGCAGGTTCTGGCTTTATTTTTTAATATCATTTAAAATCAGAGAATGTGCTTGCTTACGAACGCGATAAATTGTATATTCCGCTTAATTCTTATCAAAATCTACGAGGGTCATGAAATACGCGATCATTTCTGATATTCATGGCAATTTGGAGGCGCTGGAGAGCGTATTGGCGGAAATTGATAAGATGAAAGTGGATTCGCTTTTGTGTTTGGGTGACATTGTTGGTTATGGCCCCAACCCCAACGAATGCGTGGAAGTGATTAAGAAGCGCGCCGATGTGACCCTCGCCGGCAACCATGATTATGCGCCGCTGGGGAAGCTGGATTTATCTTACTTCAATCCGTGGGCGCGTTCTGCCATCGAGTGGACGGCGGCGCAATTAAACCAGGAATCCATTGACTTTTTGTTGAGCTTACCTTTAAAAAAAGAGTTAGACGGTTTTACTATAGTTCATGCGACTCCAAACAATCCGGCGGCTTGGAACTACATTATCACCATTGGCGACGCGGTCAAAAATTTTGCGGAGTTTAGCGGGCAGGTTTGTTTCATCGGCCACTCGCACGTTCCGATGATCGTGGTGGTGAACGGCCAGGGCGATTATCGCGTCATTCGTGACAATCCCGTTCACATCGAGCCGGAGAAGCGGTACATTATAAACGTGGGCAGCGTTGGCCAGCCGCGCGATTTCATTCCCAAAGCGGCGTTTGCCATTTACGAAACCGAGTCGCAAATTTATGAGATGTTTCGGGTGGATTACGACATCGCAGAAACCCAAAGCAAAATTTTCCAGTCGGGCTTGCCGCCGTTTTTAGCTGAACGGCTGGAATTAGGCCAATAGATTTTGAAATCATTTATCAAGTTGTCCGGGAGGTAATTCCATGGATATGAACAACGGCAGCCAACTGATTCTTTCCGAAGACGTTTATGACGGCATCAGCAAAGTTCTGGACGATCTCGCTGCTCATACACGGGCGGAGCTGATTGTTTTCTGCGAGTCGAACGGTTACCCGATTCTTCACAAAGGCAGCGTCGATAATTTAGATCTTCCGATCATCTCCTCGCTCGCCGCCAACAATTTTTCCGCCACCGCCAAAATCGCCGCGATGTTGGGGGAGAAAGATGCGTTCAAGTTTCTTTTCCACGAGGGCGAACATACCAACATGTATCTCTCCAACGTGGGTTTCAACTTTGTGCTGCTGGTGATTTTCGACGCCGAGGTGGCGCTGGGCATCATTCGCATCTACACTAAAAAAGCCATCGACGAGTTGACGAAGCTCCTCGGAGCGGTTAAGGAGGAGGAAAAGAAAACCAAAGAGCTGTTTGATCTCGAGTTCAAAACGTTGTTGAGCGAAGAGCTGAGCCGCTCGTTGAAACTTTAGCGTTGATTTTCAAAACCGCCATGTTCATCAACAAAGCATTACAGGAAATCAACCTGAAGATTGTTTATTACGGGCCAGGGTTGAGTGGTAAAACCACCAACCTGGAGTACATCTTCACCCGCCTCGACCCCACCATGCGCAGCGAGCTGGTTTCCCTCAAAACGCGTGAAGAACGCACGCTCTATTTCGACTTCATGCAGCTCGAGTTGGGGCGCATCAAAGGGTTGAAGCCGCGGTTCAATCTTTATACGGTTCCCGGACAAGTCTATTACAACTTTAGCCGGAAGATCATTTTGCGCGGCGCCGACGGGGTGGTGTTCGTAGCCGACTCGCAGCAAAATCGCATGGGCGAAAACCTCGACTCGCTTTTAGATTTGGAAAAAAATTTGATCGAGATGGGCATGTCGCTGCAAAATATTCCCTGGGTCATCCAATACAACAAACGCGATCTGCGGGACATTGAAACCATCGAAACCATGCAGGCCAAGCTGAATTTTTTTGGCGTGCCGCATACCGAGGCCATCGCCTCGCGCGGCGTGGAGGTGGTCTCTACCCTGAAAATGATCATCTCGGAAGTGGTTTATAAAATTGACGCATTAGTGGAACAGTGAGGTGAGCTCGAAATGGATCAACAAAAGCCGCCGCAATTTCTCATTCAAGATGCCATGCGCGAGATTTTAGAGAGCGGAAATTATGATATGGTGCATCTGTTTTCCAGCGAGGGCCTACCCATTGCCGAGTGCTATAGAAATGGCGTGCTGCCCAAAGATCGACTGGTTGAGCTTTCTCTCCTCTTTCGTGAGCTCAAAAAAATGGCGGATTTGATGGGGCAGATTTCCAACATCAAGGAATTAATTGTAGAAGGAAACAACCGCAGGAAAGTCGTCTTTCGTTTCTTTCAAGCTTTTAATCAGGAAGTGGTGCTGGCGATTGTGGTGCCGCCCAAAAAATCTTACCGTGGGCTGACCAACTCATTAATCAAAACTATCGAGCAATTTTAGCTCAAAATAAATAAGCCGCCCAATAGGTCTCCCAGCTACTGAGCGGCTTCCCATCCCATCATCCGGCCGGGCCTCACACAAGCCATCTTATTCCGGATTCTCCACCTTCACACACTGCTTAATTAAAATTACACCCGTTACTGAAAAATAATGACAATCTATACCTCGAAAAACTCTCACGAGTTTTTGATATTTTTAAAAAGTTTCTGCAGGCCCCTGTCTCATCGTTGAACATTGTACATTGTTCAAACAAGTTTAATCCTCGTCCGGCTTTTTGAGTAGTAAGTGTAAGCTATTTAAAACTAATTAAGTTAAACTTGTTGGCTTTCTTGTGGCATACAACTTGCGAAAAAGAGCAGCAGATTTCGGAGCATGGAGGCGCCGATCTGCAAATCAACGGTCTTTTTCGGGAAAAGGGATGCTGTGACTCTTCTGATGCTGGGACTTTTTTATAAAAGGATTTATGAGAAAGTCCCAGTTTTTTTTGGGGGGGGATCTACACAACTTTCACGTTTCACATCTCACCACTTCCAAATCCACAACCAGATCGTTCATATTTTGATAGCGTTTGTCCCGGTCCTTTTGCAGGGCGTGGTGCACGATTCTTTCCAATGTCTCTGGTAAATCCGGGTTGGCTTCCCGCAGCGGCGCGGGTTCCTCGTTCAAAATCGAATACAAGACCGTTATTTCCACCTCTCCAAAGAACGGCAGTTTTCCCGAAAACAATTCGTACAGCAGCACCCCGAACGAGAAAATATCGGAGCGGTGATCCGCCGGCACTCCGCTGGCTTGCTCCGGCGACATATAGCACAGGGTACCCAAGGCGGCGCCAGTTTTGGTGATGTTGACGCGCGTGCGCTGCAGCGATTTCGCCAGGCCAAAATCCATGATTTTGGCGACACCCTCCGTGGTAACCATCACATTGTCCGGCTTGATATCGCGGTGAACGATGCCTTTGCTGTGGGCGTGCGCCAACCCCTTGCCCGTCTGAATCGCGAGCTCCAAGCATTTGTTGAAATCGAAGGGGTTGGCCTTGCGCCAGGCTCTTAAATTTTGCCCTTCGACAAATTCCATTGAAATGAAATAAACGCCGTTGTGTTCGCCGATTTGATAGATGGTGCAGACGTTCGGATGGTTGAGCGCCGACGCCGCCTGCGCTTCGAGAATGAAGCGCTCCCTAAATTCCGCATCGTTCATGTAAGCCGGCAGCAAAACCTTCAGCGCTACGGTGCGGTTGAGCTTGCGGTCTTTGCCTTTAAACACGGCGCCCATGCCGCCCGATCCCAGCTTTTCCAAAATTTCATGTTCACCAAGCGTTTGCCCGATTTTAGGCAATTCGTTGGCGTCGAATTCCGGCGGCGTGATGAGCTGCGTCGGCATGGCGCGTTTCAACGCGGAGTCCGAAAATAAATTTTCCTTCTCCCGCTGCAGCCAGTTTTCAAAAAAATAATTGGCGATTTTATATTGGCGATCTTCCTCCTTAATGGCCCCTAAATGCATGAGCTGGAGAAGGCGGGGGATCAGTTTCCCCGGCGGCTCACTTAAATGATCCTGCAGGTTTTTCAGAGTCAGCGCTTTATTCTGCAGAATATGCAGCAGAACTTGCTGGTCTTTGTCGTCGAGGTTTTGAAAATCCACCGCAAAGAAACGCGCGATGAGATCGTCGGCGCTCAGCTCTTCAATGACTTTTTGCAGATCGCGCGTTTCGTACAAACGCCGGCAGATCAACTGCAGCAGGTAGGGATGATTGTTGGTCTTTGCCATAATTTCTTCGACGACCGGCGCGTCGAAATTGCCGAGACCGATCAGCCGCCGCGCTTCCGGATCTTCCAACCGGCCCAAATAAATGGGGGGAACGAAACCGAAGAGAAAGGGCGAAGTCTCGGGCGCGGAGCTGTGTTCGAGAATTTGCAGCCGTTTGGTGGCGGCGAGCACGGTGCGGATGGTTTCACCCTTCTGCAGCGCGCGCCGCAGCTTGGGCAGAGCTTGCGGAGAATTTTTTTCGATGTTGATGAGCTCTTCCGCTTCGTCGCACAACAGCAGCAACTGGCGGTCGTGCTCTTTGGCTTTGCGCCGCAGCTCACGAAGTATTCCAAACACATCCTCTTCTTCGATTTCTGAGACCTGAACGTCGATCGCAGCAAAACGCTCCTCCGCATCTTC
>JBBIIG010000011.1:0-300 GCA_037446635.1 bacterium | reverse complement strand
AGCCTCGGCGTTGAAGGCACGGCGGCGTGCGAGCTCCTCCGCATCTTCGAGGCTTTCCAGCAAAGACTCTTTCAGTCCTTCGACGTTCTGGCTGCCCTGCAGGTCCCAGAAAATGGGAACGTAGTTGTGCGGCGACGCGCCGTTCGTGGTAAGCCACTCCACTTGTTTGAGAATGGAGGTTTTGCCCAGGCGCCGCGTGCCAGCGATCCAGATGCTGCTGCGGTTGCCTTCCAAAATTTCACGGATGATATGCTGGCGCCCGAAAAAATGTTCACCGCGCACCCAAGCGCCGGCAATGAA
>JBBIIG010000010.1:0-96599 GCA_037446635.1 bacterium | reverse complement strand
CCCAACTTCCTGCGCCGATGACCGATAACCGCGCCACGTCAATTACTCCTTTTGGACAATCGAACCGATTACCACCGCCGGTTCGCTCGCCTGCTTGCAAGCCGTCAAAAAAGTTTGTGTTTCTCTTTTATCCACGATCAAAACCAAACCTATTCCCAAATTGAAAACTTGCTGCATTTCCGCCGCCGCAACCGAACCTGCTTTTTGGATCAATTTGAAAACCGCGGGCGTTTTCCACGCCTCCCAATTGATCTGGAGATCATGATTTTCGGCAAGCAAGCGCCGGGTGTTGTCCACGATGCCGCCGCCGGTGACGTGGGAAATGCCGTGCAGTCCCGGCAGCCGCCGGATTTTTTGAATAAGAGTTCGATAACTGCGGTGAACTTTCAGCAGCTCTTCGCCGAGGGGCGTGCCCAACTCCGAAACATGTTTTTTAGGGTCGAATTTTTTAAAATCGAACAAAATTTTTCGCGCCAATGAATAACCGTTGGTGTGCAGCCCGTTGGAAGCCACGCCAATTAAAACGTCGCCAGCGGTGATTTTACTCCCGTCGATGATGGCCTCACGTTCGACCACGCCGACGATGGCGCCGGCCAAATCAAAATTTTCTGGCGCATACACGCCCGGCATTTCGGCGGTCTCCCCTCCCACCAGCGCGCAGCCGGCGGCCTGGCAGGCGCGGGTGATTCCGCGAATAATTTCGCCGACCACCTTCGGTTCGAGACGGTCGGCGGCAATGTAATCCAAAAAAAACAATGGGTCCGCGCCGCACACCATGATATCGTTGACGCAGTGGTTCACCAAATCTTCGCCGAGGGAATCGAATTTGCCCATCATCTGGGCGATTTTGACTTTCGTGCCCACGCCGTCCATGCTGGAGACCAGCACTGGCTGGCGAAGGTCTTTCGTCTCCAAAGCGTAAAAGCCGGAAAATAACCCCAGCCCTTTTATTACTTTTTGATCGAAGGAACCGCTGGCCGCCTCTTTAATGGCGGCTTTAATGGCGTCGCCTTTTTCGCGATCCACGCCGGCTTCTTTGTAACTGACGGAAGTCATGAAAGCGTTTTGAGTTGATTGAAATAAATACGCCGCACTTCGGTGATGAAATTCAAAACGATCGGCGAGCGGTAATCCGGATAGGTCCAGTCATTGGCGACGAATTTCCCGCCGCGATAGCGCAGTTGCACGTCGCCGTAAATTCCGCTGCCGAGATAAATGCGGTGGTCGAAGTTTTTAGTGGTTGCAACCACTAATTTCGCCAATTCGAGATACGCCGGATCGATGTTGACGCGGCGCTTGCCTTTCACGGAAAATTTCTTTTCCAACTCGATGGCAAACAGCTTCCGCTGAATCAAAAGCTCGCTTGGCGCCAATGGTTGAAAGCTCAAGAATTTTTTCGAGAGGTTCGCGCCCATTTCTTTTTCATAGTAATTTGAATGGTCGAAGGCAAAGATGGCGGTCTCGAGATCCCATTCGCCAAACTGCTCTTTCAACAGTGTTTTGGATGCATCGAGAATCTGTTCATCGCAAAAGGTCACGGCGGCGAGGTATTTTACCGCACTCGGCTGCTTTAGCTCGCGAATGGTTAAAGCCTCCCCAAAATAATTAATTCCACAAAAACTCCTAATGTCACTACGAACTGAACGAAAATAGCTAAAAAAATACTTTCTGATTTAAAAACCAAATACCCCAATCCGAACCCGTAGAGGCTGCCGAGCGTCAGTCCTTCGATTCCCGGCGGCACGCCAACTCGGTACTGCATCAAACCGTACATCACTCCCTGTGCAACAACCGCGACGGCCCCACCGGCTGCAGAGTTGGCGCGCTGGAAGATGAAGCTGCGAAAGATGATTTCTTCCACCAGCGCGCGATAAAACGCAAACCCGACCCCAACCAATATTAACGCATCCAACGGCCACTGCAGCGGCGCGGGGTTCGTGAGCTCGGGGTAGCGAAAATAGATCGTCACCGCAAATGCAGTGAGGCTGGCGATGCTCAACAAGATCGCGGTTTTAAAATAGGCGGCGGTATTAGCCGGGATAAAGTAGAGTTGGCCCCATTCGGGGCCTTCGTAAAAAATCAGCGCCACCAACGCCGTTAGAACGATGATCAACGAATAGGGGTGATAAATCCCTAAACTATAAATGGCGTAGGTAATGAAATAAAAAATAAATAAAATTTCAACGAATTTGCCCGAATTTTTGAACCGTTCAGTGAGGCGTAAAATCAGGGTTAAAGCGAACAGTCCTAATAAAAGCCAGGGCCCAATTCCTAAGATAAAATATAAAATTCCCGCGGCGACGGACGCCGCGACACAAAGAATTTTGTTGGTCATAAATTGCAGTTGCGATTTCTAATGGCGGTGAGAGGAGAAAGGTAGGAGCAGAGACCTATGTGCCGGGGGAGGGACTCGAACCCTCACGAACCGAAGTCCACTGGATTTTGAGTCCAGCGCGTCTGCCAATTCCGCCACCCCGGCGCGGGTGTGTCGCGAGCCAAATTTTTCGCACGGCCAAGTGCCGAGGGCCGGACTCGAACCGGCACGGAGATAAATCTCCGAGGGATTTTAAGTCCCTTGCGTCTACCAAATTCCGCCACCCCGGCGCCGAATTAAAAAATGCGTTGTGATTTAGGAAATCGTGGAGGCGGCGATCGGACTCGAACCGATGAATAGAGGTTTTGCAGACCTCCGCCTTGGCCACTTGGCTACGCCGCCGGGCATAAAAAAAGAACAGAGCTTGTTCAGCTCTGATCTTCTTTGAGCGGGAGACGGGGTTCGAACCCGCGACCCTCACCTTGGCAAGGTGATGCTCTACCAACTGAGCCACTCCCGCACGATTTGCGACGGCGTAAATATATCAAAATTTGCCAACGTATGCAAGCAATTTTTTAGCGCCGATTATTTTTAAACTTGATTTATCATTTGGTTTTTATAATATTTCTTTAAAATCGAATTCTGGAGGAAAACTGTGACCGAGTTAGTATTCAAAGTTGACGACGACCTTGCCGCACGTTTCAAAGAAATTTCCCAGAAAAAATTTCGCGGCAACGACTCTAAGGCCTTCAAATATGCACTTAAATCTCTTCTTTCAGAAGATGAAAAAAAAGTACTTCGTTTCGAGGAAATTGTTCAACAAATACAAAAAGAGATCAAGCAGGCGGGCGGCTTAACAGGAAAACAAATTGATGAGTACATCGCCGCTTATCGTCGTCTCAAAAAGAATTCGGAAAAGCAAGCTTGACGGCGGTTATAGACACAAATGTTGTGTTCGCCGCATTAGCGAATAGTAAAGGGGCCGCTTTCAAAGTTTTCCAGCGTTTCTATCGTGATGAGTTTGAATGGATCGTCTCACCACCCATTCTCGAAGAGTATTCTGGTGTGTTGACTCTTTCTAAGAAAATAACTCCTGAAAGCGTACATATTTTTCTTCTGCTAATAAGCAACCTCTCGACTACAGTCGAGATCACAGGATTAGCTGGAATGTGCAAGGACCCAGATGACAACAAGTTTTTGGAGACCGCGCTTGTCGGTCGTGCAGAGTTTCTGGTTACAAAGAACCTGAAACATTTCCCTAAGAAGAAATATGAAGACGGCCGAATAGTAAGTGTTGCCACATTTTCTTAAAGAACTCGAAAAATCTGACCGCGAACGACTATGCTGAACTATCAACCCACTCAATCCTTCGCCCGCGAACTCGACGCCGCCGACCCCCTCAAAAAATATCGCGAGCAATTTCACATCCCCAAGAAACCAAACGGCGATGATGCCATCTACTTCTCTGGCAATTCCCTCGGGCTTCAGCCGAAAACCGTTCGAGAGTACGTCGAACAGGAATTGGAGGATTGGGCGAAGTTAGGCGTGCGCGGCCACTTGAGCGCTCGCAAGCCGTGGATTCCCTATCACGAGTTTCTCGCTGAGCAAACTGCGCGACTCGTGGGCGCGAAACCCATCGAAGTGGTAGTGATGAACTCGCTCACCGTGAATCTGCATTTGATGATGGTTTCGTTTTATCGTCCCACACCGCAGCGACATAAAATCGTCATCGAGGCCAATGCGTTTCCCTCGGATCAGTACGCGGTGCAATCGCAGATCAAATTTCACCAACGCGATCCGAAAACCTCGCTGGTGGAGCTTCGTCCACGGAAGGGCGAATCCACGCTGCGCACTGACGACATTGAAGCGTTTATCGAAAGTGAGGGCGATTCCGTTGCGCTCATCTTGTTGGGCGGCGTCAATTACTACAGCGGGCAGGCGTTTGAAATGGAGCGCATCGCGAACGCCGGCCACAAAAAAGGCTGTATCGTCGGATTCGATCTCGCCCACGCCGCCGGCAACATTGTGATGAGCCTGCACGACTGGGACGTCGATTTTGCCGTGTGGTGCTCCTACAAATATTTGAACGCCGGGCCCGGCGCGATTGCCGGCTGCTTCGTCCATGAGAGGCACGCGCGGCGATTCGATCTCCCCCGCTTCGCTGGCTGGTGGGGGCAGAATAAAGAAACGCGCTTTCTGATGCCGTTTGAGTTTGACGCCATGCCTGGCGCCGAGGGCTGGCAGTTGAGCAATCCCCCGATTTTACAATTAGCAGCGTTGCGCGCCTCGATGGATATTTTCGATGAAGTCGGCATGAACGCGCTGCGCGAAAAAAGCGAGCGGCTCACCGGCTATCTGGAATTTCTGTTAAATCAAAATCACGATGAGAATATTTCGATCATCACGCCCAGCGATCCACAGCAGCGCGGCTGCCAGCTTTCGATTCGCGTGAAAAAGAATGGCAAGCAATTGCACGATCGACTCAACGCTGCGGGCATCTTTTGCGACTGGCGCGAGCCGGATGTGATTCGCGCCGCGCCGGTGCCGCTGTACAACACCTTTGCGGAGGTTTATAATTTCGTGCAAATCTTTAAAGAGCAGGGTCGGCTGCTCTCGTAGATCATTACTCCGCTACTCCATTACTCCAATAAGCCACTATGATGATAACCTAAGCTGTGGGGGTAACCTAGAGTTGAAATGAAATCGTCAGAACCCGTCATCCTCATCGGCGCTGGACTCGCCGGCCCTTTGCTCTCCATTTATCTCGCCAAACGCGGCTTTCGAGTGAAAATTTTCGAGCGCCGACCGGACATGCGCAAAGAGCAAATCAGCGCCGGGCGTTCCATCAATCTTGCCCTCTCCGCGCGCGGAATTCACGCTTTGAAAGAAGTCGGAATGGACGATAAAATTCTACGGCTGGCCATTCCCATGAAAGGCCGCATGATGCACTCCATCAAAGGTGAGCTGAGTTTTCATCCGTACGGCAAGAACGAAAACGAAGTCATCAACGCCATTTCGCGGGCGGAGCTTAATAAGGCGCTGCTGGATGAAGCCGAGCGGCACGGCGTTGAGATTCATTTCAATCAGCGCTGCACCGGCATGAATTTCGAGAACAGCGAACTTCATCTTCGCGATGAAACCTCCGGCGCGGATATGCAGTTCGCGGTGAAAACCGTCATCGGCACCGATGGCTCGGCCTCAGCTCTGCGCCATGAGATGATGAAAATTGGCCGCTTCAATCTCTCGCAGCAATATCTCGAACACGGCTACAAAGAGCTGACCATTCCGCCCGGGCCGAACGGCGAATTTCGGTTGCAGAAACATGCGCTGCACATCTGGCCGCGGCGTTCGTTCATGCTCATCGCTTTGCCCAATTTGGACGGCAGCTTCACCTGCACGCTGTTTTTTCCGCACAGAGGTGAGTTGAGCTTTGAAAGCCTCTCCACTAAAGAAAAAGTTCTCGAATTTTTCAAAACGCAATTTCCCGATGCCGTGCCGCTGATGCCCACTTTACTGGAAGATTTTTTTGCCAATCCCACGGGCTCGCTGGTCACGATAAAATGCGAGCCGTGGTCGGTTGCAGATAAAGCCCTGCTGCTCGGCGATGCCGCTCATGCCATTGTGCCGTTTTTTGGTCAGGGGATGAATTGCGCCTTTGAAGATTGCAGCGTGCTCAATGAGTGTCTGGAAAAATTCGGAAGCGATTGGGAGAAGATTTTCCGAGAATTTGAATCGCTCCGCAAAGTAAATACCGACGCCATCGCCGACATGGCGCTGGAGAATTTCATCGAGATGCGCGACAAGGTTGCCGATCCGAAATTTCTATTTCGAAAACAAGTTGAGTTGGCGCTGGAAGAACGCTTCCCAGATCGTTTCATTCCGCGCTACTCAATGGTCTCATTTCATCTTCTCCCCTATTCGGTGGCGCAAGCGCGCGGGCGAATCCAGGATGACATTCTCACCAAACTCACAGAGGGCATTGAAAATCTGGAAGAAGTCGAGTGGAAAGAAGCGGGCGGGCTGGTCAAGGAATTTCTTGAACCGATGAAAGGTTCAGCACCCCGCCTGAAACCGAAAACCAAAAAGCAAATTGAGCTTGAATAAATTAGACAACAATCAATAGTCAATAGTCACATCGAGGGAAATACACCGTTGCAAACGGTGTAGGATCGCTTTTTTTTCTTGATTCTTAACGAGACATTTCTTTAGAACGGTTTCAAATATTTTTGTTTACAATCAATCGCCGCTTTCTTAATTTCACGCCCGTGCTGACTGAGTTAAAAAAGGCGCTGCTGGCTGCTTTCGGCAGCGAGCGGGTCCGCGAGCACGAGCCTTTGGCGCGCCACTGCAACTGGCGGGTCGGCGGCCCCGCCGATCTCTTTTTCATCGCGCGCAGCGCGCCGGAGTTGGAGCGCGTGCTTCGCATCTGCCGCCAGCACAACGCCCAGCCAACCATCCTCGGTTTTGGCGCGAACAGCCTGGTTTCCGACAAAGGGGTTCGTGGGCTGGTGATTTTGAACCGCGCGCAACGTCTTTCATTTCTTCCCGAGTTTCGAGTGGAAGCCGACTCCGGAACCAACCTCGTCATTTTAGCAAAAGAAGCCGCGGCGCACGGCGTCAGCGGATTGGAATTTTTGATCGGCATTCCGGGAACGGTTGGCGCGGCGGTGGCGGTCAACGCCGGCACGCGCACCGAATGGATCAGCGAGCGGGTTGAACGCGTTCACATTTTTTCAAAACAGGGAGAAAGCATTTGGCTCTCCCCTGCCGATCTCGATTTTTCCTACCGCCACAGCAAGCTCAAAGATACCGGCGAGGTGGTGTTGACCGCAGTTTTAAAAGGAAAGCCCGGCGATCCCGCCCGAATCGAGCAAACGATGGCCGACTATTTGAAAGTGCGGAAAAATCAGCCCAGCGGCCCTAGCGCCGGCTCGGTGTTTAAAAATCCGCCCGGCGATTTTGCGGGGCGGTTAATTGAGGCCAGCGGACTCAAGGGGCTGCGCATCGGCGGCGCGCAAATTTCTGAAATGCACGCGAATTTCATCCTCAATACCGGCGGCGCCAAAGCGCAGGATATCAAAAAAATCATCGAAAAAGTGAAAACGGAGGTCGCAGCTAAATTCGGAGTTCAATTGGAAGAAGAGATTCGCTACTTGGGCGAGTGGTCTTGACTGGTTTTAAAGAGGCGGCTGACTCGCCTACCGCTGCCGCAGCGAAAAGCCGTGGAGAGGGCAATCGAAACAAATCAGGATTTTTAATTTATCCTTTCGCATTCAACATCCCCACCACCTCAATGTGCGCCGTGTGCGGAAACATATCCACCGGCTGCACAATTTTCAACTCGTAGCCATTTTCACAAAAAATTTTCACGTCACGGGCAAAGGTGGCGGGGTTGCAGGAGACGTAAACGATTTTTGGGGGACGCAACTCCACCACTCGCGCCAGCACGTCGTCGTGCATGCCGGCACGCGGCGGATCGATAATCAACGTGGTCGGCTTTCGCCATTTTTTGACAGCCTCGAAATCGAGCGTGTCCTTCAAATCCCCGGCAACGAAACAGCAATTTGCCACCTCATTGAGCGCGCAGTTGCGCTCAGCGTCGTTCAGCGCGTCTTCGACAATTTCGAATCCAATCACCTGGCGCACGCGGTCGGCAATATAAAGCGCGATCGTGCCGGCGCCCGCGTACAAATCGTAAACCACTTCCTCCGGTTGAAAGTCAGCAAATTCAACAACTTTATCGTACAACAGCTTCGCGCCGCAGGTATTGGTTTGAAAAAACGAATTCGCGGAAATCTGAAACATCCGCTGCCCGATTTTCTCCCGAATGACTCCCGGCCCAAACAGGATTCGTTCTTCATCACCGGTGGCCACCTGCGCTTTGCGGCGATTAATGTTGTGCACGATGGTGGTAATTTCCGGAAATTTTTGGGAAAGCTGCCGCGCCAGTTCATCGACCATTTTATGAAATCCCCGGCCGTCTGCTGTCACCAAATTAACCATCAAATCGCCGGTGTTTTTGCCCTCGCGAAGGACGAGGTGCCGCCAGTAGCCGGAATGATTGCGCGGGTTGTACGGCGGGACGCCGCTATTCAAAACCAGCTCGCGCACAAAATTCAGAATTTCTACGCTGCGCGGCGATTGCAAATAGCAAACCTCGAGGTCGAGAATTTTATCGAAGCGGCCGCGCGCGTGCAAGCCGAGCGCGAAGTTCTTCGGCTTGGCCAGCAGCGAATTTTCGATTTCCGCGCGCGGGAGCCAGCGCTGATCGCCAAACGAGTATTCCATTTTGTTGCGATAATAAAATTGAGACGGAGACGGAAGAATGTCGGAGACTGGCGGTTTTTCAATTCCGCCAATTCGCCGCAAACTATCGATGACCTGCTGGCGCTTGTATTTTAGCTGGGCGGCGTAGTCAAGATTTTGCAACGAACATCCGCCGCAATCATGAAAGTGGGGGCAACGCGGAGCAGCGGCCAGCGGCGACTCTTTTAAAACCGCGCTGAGCCGAGCCTCAGCGTACTCTTTGCGCTTGCGGGAAATGCGGGCGCGGACAATTTGGCCCGGCAGAGCATCTTCCACAAAAATCACCAAGCCGCTTGCACGCGCCACACCGCGGCCGCCAAACGCCAAAGATTCTATTTCTAATTCAATCTCCGCGCCGCGCTTGATCGTGCTTTCCATTTTAATGCTATTTCAAAAGCGGGATGATCTCGCTTTGCCGCGGCCCAAAAATTTGCGGCCCCTGTTCCGAATAATAAACATTGATTTCGCTGCGCTCGCCAAATTCTTCCAAATAAATTCCGGGCTCAATGGTGAACCCGACGCCGGGGATGATGTCGCGCTGATCTTGCGTTTCCAAACTGTCGAGGTTCACGCTGTTGCCGTGAATGCGGGTGTGGAGGCTGTGGCCGGTGCGATGAAAAAAATAATCACCGTAACCGGCTTTGGCGATCAGATCGCGCACGGCTTTATCCACCTGCCAGCCTTGAATGGTTTTGCCCTGCGCCGCCGCATCCTTTAACAATTGCACCGCGGCCTCGCGCGCCTTCACAAGAATTTGAAACACCTCGGCCTGTTTTTGCGGCACGGTTTCGCCGACATACCCCATCCAGGTGATGTCTCCGTAAATGGCGTCAGGGGTTTGCTCTTTGCCGAACAAATCAATCAACACCGTGTCGCCTTTTTTAATGGGACTAAACCGGCTGACGGAAGGAGCATAATGGGGGTTGCTGGCGTTGGCGTTGACCGCCACGATCGGGGGATCCTCGGTGATCATATTCACTTTTGCAAGCTCATCGAGGATGAAACGCTGAACATCCAGTTCGGAAATGGCGCGGCCGGTTTTGATACGATCGCCAATCAGCGCAAAGGCGCCGTTCTTGATGCGGTCGAGATGCTTCACGGCGCGGCTGTGCGATTGCACCTGCTCTTCCGACCAGCGGCCCTGAAAATATTGCACCAGGTTGGCGGAAGTAACGATTTCCACCCCGAGACTGCGCACCATCTCCAACGTGCCGGCGTCCACACACGAGACGTACGGAATCGCGCCATCCGGCGAATATTCCATGGCGATGGAACGGCTGCCCGCCAGTATAGCGCTAAGCTTGATCTTGAGCTCCTGCCAGCCGACATAGGTCTCCAGCTTGGGCGGCGGATCCGGAAAATTGGTGCGCTCGATTTTATGAACCAACAAAACCGGCTCGCCTTTTTGGGGAATGAAATAAAACCATCGCCGCGTCAGCAGCGCATCTTTGGGCATCGCAAAGATGGAAGCCGCGATATAATTCTGCCCCCGAAAATCAAAAATCAGCCAGCCGTCGAACTTCTGCTGCCTTAAATAATTTTGAACGGCGGCGCTATCAATTTTAGACATGTATCCTCCCTACGAATTCGGAGTATAGATTTGTAACTCAAAGCTCAGCTTTGAGACGGCAAACCAAAGGTTCACGTTACAACCCAATGCTCCATTTGATCCAATAAACTCAATAATCAATATTGAAAAATTCGCCGCGCGCCAACGAAGCGGCTGTTGTAATAAACATCATCAAGCGTGGAGATGACCACGCCTTCGCTGGTGCTGGCGTGGGCGAACTGGCGCCGGTCAAGATAAATTCCCACATGAGAAATACCATCGTTTTCGATGCGCTCGAAAAAAACCAAATCGCCGAACTTCAACTCGCGTGCAGATATCGAGCGGCCGAATTTAAACATCGCGCGCGCCTTGCGAGGCAGTTCCAACTTTGTGGCGTTGAGATAAACCACGCTCACAAATCCGGAACAGTCCAACCCGCTGCGGGTGGTTCCGCCCCAACGATACGGCACGCCTAAATAGGATTCCACCTCCTGCGACAACCGGCGGCGAAATTCTGAGTACGAAATTTCGAGCCGCAGCGGCCCGCGATCGGCGGGTTCCGTTTTAGCAGGTGCCCGGCCGTTGTGGTATTTTGGGTTAGGCTGCAACCCCGCGCAACAAAACCCGACAAAAATTAGAAACAAAAAAACCAGCTTGATGTGAATGTTCATCATCGTCAATTCAGGAAGGGTACGGTCAATGAACCATTGGGGATGATGTAGGTTGTAAAATGTTGCGGCAGTTTTTTTTGCGCCAGCTTCCAACCCTCCTCAAAGGTCGCGGCGGGTATCATCCCCAATTTTCGCACCAACTCCGCCGGCAAAGTTGAAACCAAAATAATACTCACGGCGCGAGTTTTCATTTTCAAGGCCAGGGCGGTGGTGCCGTTGACTTTGTAATTCTTTTTTAATTCTGCTCGGAACGATTCGTCATCCGCAAAATCAAACCACTCCAAAAACGTTGGCGAGCCTACCCCCTCGCGGCACTCGGCCAACGCTAACATAACGCCGCCCTCCTTCAGCGCATAAAAGGCGTTGTGCAGCGATTTGTGCGCCTGGATAAAATTAATATCTTTCGGATAGCCGCCGCAGCTCACCACCACCAAATCCGCACGCTCAGCAATTTTCACTTTATAAAATTCATCCACTAATTTGCAGGCCTGGCGATGCGCCGCCATCATCTCGCCGGCAAACGCCGCCGCGATTTTGCCGGCGTCATTCAAGATCGTCTCAAATAGAAAATTTGCTGCAAAGAATCTCATGGAATCAGCGATATCCAATTGCACCGGATTCGTCTCAACCTCCCCGGCGCGGCAGCCAACGTGCAGCCAGCCGGTTTGCGGATCGATGGTGAGCGCGTGATTTTTCGAAATCGTTTCGTAGCCGGCGCAGCCGGGATTGATCATCTTCGCGCCGCCGCCGAAGCCGGCAAAATAGTGATGCACAGCCGCGGCCACTACCAGCGTTTTGTCGGCTTCCAACAGCCGGTGATTGATGAACACCGGCGTCCCAAAGCGGGTTTCTCCCACCAGTGTCAAGTTTTCAGCGGCGCGACAATTGTGATCAAAAACCTCGATGCGCTTTGAAATTTCGTTTCCCAAAATGGCTGCAACCTGCTGCGGCGTATGCCCCGCGTGCGTGCCCGTCGCCAGAACGATTTTCAGATTGGCATCCGCGAGGCCGCAAGCGTTCAATTGCGCTATTAAAATTGGCAAAATCGCGTTGGCGCCGCAGTTGCGAGTTTTGTCGGGCGCAACGACGACGACCTGTTTCGCTCCGCTGAAAATAGCGCCGAGTGTTTCACCGGCGACGGGATTTTCCAACGCCCGAGAAATGATGGCTTGGGGAGACGCCGTGTGAGGAATCGTTTTGATGGCTAAAACTTGCGAATCGTCAATTTCAACCGGAATTTTTTTCAAACCTATCGCTAAATTCAAGCGCGCCAAAAAACCTACCCGAAGTTACAATGATTACGTGGCTGAAAATAGCGAACTGAAATCCAAAAGTCAACGCTTTTCACATGTTTACTAAACCTCCGGGTTTAGTAAACGTCTCTGGCTTGACGGTTTCTTTGAATTTCAATATCTTGCGTATGCTTTGGATTGAAATCGCTGCGCTGACATTTTTTCTTCTCATAATCGGCTTTTTGTTTTTGGGAATTCTGCGGACAAAAAATCAGGGCAGCGGCCGCCCGCCATCGGTCTCAGTGGTGGTGGCCGCGCGCAACGAAGCCGCCAACATCGAGGCCTGTCTGAATGCACTGGCTGCGCAAACCTATCCGCCGGAACGGCTGCAAATCGTGGCCGTGGATGATCGCTCGGACGACGGCACGTTTGAAATTATGGCGCGCTTCCGAAAAAAATTGGGAGAGCGGTTCATCTTAAAAAAAATCGAGCGCGTTCCGCAAAACATCAGTCCCAAAAAGTTTGCGCTCAGCCAGGGCATCGAATCAGCCAGCGGCGAGATCATTTTCACTACCGACGCCGACTGCCAACCGCCGCCGGAGTGGGTTGCCGAAACCGCGCCGCTGTTTTCCGACGAAGTAGGAATGGTGATCGGGCCGGCGCCCTTTGAACCCGCGCAGACTTTCTGGGAAAAACTTCTGGCGCTGGATAATTTTGCTGCCGCGTTTGTGGCCGCTGGCGCCGCCGGTTGGAACGTCGGCGCAACCTGCAGCGGCCGCAATCTGGCTTACCGCAAACCCGTTTATGAAGAAGTGGGCGGATTCAAAGCCATCCAGCACAGCCTCTCCGGCGACGACGATCTTTTTCTGCAGCAAATAAAAAAACGCACGCGCTGGCAAATTCGCTACTCGCTGAATCCCAAAACCGCCGTGCCCAGCCGGCCGGCGGCGTCGCTGGCGGAATTCATCCGGCAGCGCCGGCGGCACGTCTCCGCGGCGAAATATTATTCGAAACCGCTGCAGGCCGCGTACGGAATGTTCAATCTCGCCAACCTCATACTTTTTGGATTTTTAATTTACGCGGCGTTCGAACCCGGCCGCGCCCGAGCGGCCGGAATTTTTTTTGCGTCAAAACTGGTGGCAGATTTTGCCGCGCTGTTTTTGATCACCAAAAAATTCGGAAAATCAAATTTGCTTTTCATGTTTCCCATCTGGGAAATTTTCTTTTTGATCAACCAGATCATCATTTCACCGCTGGGATTGGTGGGCAAAATAAAATGGAAATAAATCTCAAGACGGAACTCCCGGAGTGGCTGCCGCCGCCAACTCACCCCAACTACCGCCTGTGGGCCAACTACGCCCGTTTCGCCCGCGCGCGCGGCGAGCTGGTGGCCGATATTTTAGAATTGTTTCAGCCGGTGGCCAACTTACGAATTTTGGACGTCGGCTTTGGAATGGGAGGAACCACCCTGGCGCTGCTGGCGCGCGGCGCGCAAGTCGTCGCAGTGGAATTCAATTCACAAAAAACGGCGCGATTGAAAAACCTAACCGCCGCTCAAAAAAACGGTTGCGTTTTAACCGGCGGCGCAGAGCAATTGAATTTCAAAAGCAATCGTTTTGATTGGGTGATTTTTCAGGATGTGCTGGAACATCTCCCTCAACCGCAAAAAGCGCTGGCAGAAGCCCGCCGCGTTTTAAAACCCAGCGGCCGCCTTTACATTTCAACGCCCAACCGCTGGTCGCTGCTGAATTGGATTTCGGATCCGCACTGGAATCTCCCGCTGGTCGCGGCGCTGCCGAGAGCGGGCGTGGAGTTTTTTATCACCAAATTTCTCCGCCGCGAATCCCAAGTGCGCCGTGATTTTGCCGCGCTGTTTTCGCTGCCAACATTGCGGCGTTGGCTGCGGCAAAATCATTTTCACTTTCGCTTCGTGAACAAAATGGCGGCGCAGCGGCTCTTTGCCCAACCCACCGCGGTGGTGAACAGCGACGCCCACCTGGCCATAATTGGTTTGGCCCAAAAACTGCATTTGCAAAAAGCCGTCTGCGCGCTGGTGAACGAGCGCGGCGGTGTGTTCAATCATTTTATCAACCCAACCTGGTATTTGATTGCGCAAAAAATTGGCTGAAAACTGACCGATGAAAGAAATTCCGATCACCCTGCTCTTGAAAACAATCACGCCGCGGCGCGCCCTCAACGCCGGATTAGCCCTCTCCTCCTTTATCATTTCCGCGGCGAGAAAAAAACCGATCGTTTTGGGAAAGCCATTTATTCTCACGGTCGAGCCCACCAACATTTGCAATTTGAGCTGCCCGCTGTGCGTCACCGGCAACGGGCGGATGACCCGCCGCGCCGGCGCGATGGATTTCGATCATTTCAAAATGATAATCGATCAAATCGGCGGCTATCTTTTTTATCTGCTCCTCTACCAGCAGGGCGAACCGTTCATCAACCGTGATTTTTTGAAATTCGTGGAATACGCCAAGCGCCGAGACATTTTTGTCACCACCAGCACCAACGGCCATTATTTGAATTCGGAAACGGCGGCGCAAACGGTGGCTTCCGGGTTGGATTCACTGATCGTCTCCATCGATGGCGCGGATCAAAAAAGTTACGAAACCTACCGTGTGCGCGGCCAGCTCGCAAAAGTTCTTTCAGGAATCGAAAATCTCGTTGGCGAGCGCGCGCGCCGCAACCGCCGTACGCCGAAAATTTTCATCCAATTTATTGTGATGCGGCACAACGAGCATCAAAATGCCGAGATGAAACGGCTGGCGAAAAATTTAGGCGCCGATAAACTTTTGATCAAAACCGTGCACGTGGAAACCCTCGACGAGGCGCGGGGGTGGCTGCCGGAAAATTCCAGTCTCGCGCGCTATCGTGTTGAAGAAAATAATCTGCTGCCCAAACGGATCGTCAAAGGCGCGTGCCCGCGGCCGTGGACCAGCGCGCTGGTAAATTGGGACGGCGTCGTCGTCCCCTGCTGTTTCGACAAAAACGCCCGCCACCATTTTGGAGTGGTGTCCGCACAGAATTCGGTTCATAAAATTTGGAATTCGGACAACTATGAATCTTTCCGAGAGCGCATGCTCACCGACCGCAGCAGCCTCGAGATTTGCGCCAACTGCTCGCAGGGTTTGCGGCTTTATCGCTAATCCCAAACGGCTGTTCTGGCTCAAAGCGACCGTCGCGGCCGGCGTCGTTTTCGCGCTGATAAAAAGCATTCACGCTGACATTTTATTGGCGACATTTCAAAAAGCAGACGGGCGCTATCTCGCCGCCGCGGCGGCCCTGCTGCTTCCCAATCTTGGCGTGCAGTGGGTGAAATGGCATTTTTTGCTGACGCGAGTTGATGCAACCGTGGAGCCGTTGGTCTCATTAAAATCGCTGCTGATTGGTTTTCCGCTGGGCATGATCACGCCCGGTCGATTGGGAGAAATTGGGCGCGGCTGGCTGATCGATCTCATCCCCAAGAAAACCACTCTGACGCTGGCGATCCTCGACAAAGCCAGCAATTTGATCGTCACCGTTGTATTTGGATTGGCCGCGATTTTATTTTCACAAATTGCCGGCTGGAAAATGTTGAGCCTCTCCCTCGTTTTTCTGATGGCGGGCGCGGCCGCGCTGTTTAAATTTTCCACTGCTCCCGCGGCGCTCCAACCCACCGGCCTTAACGTCAAAAACTATTTGCTGATCTTTTTCTACTCGGCGCTGTTCTATTTTATTTTCATGCTGCAATTGCTGTTTCTGATTTTAAGCTTCCAGTCGTTCAATTTCTTGGAAGGGTTAACCGCAGCGGCGGGCGCGTTTCTCGTCAAAACCCTGCTGCCCATTTCATTCGGCGATCTCGGCATTCGCGAAGGCGCCGCCGTCTTTTTTTTCTCCAAAATTGGAGTCAGCGCCGCGGCGGCGTTCAACGCAGCGATTTTGCTTTTTATCATAAACGTCGCCGGCCCGGCTTTTATCGGTTTGTATTTTCTTTTTGAGAAATCGAAAATCAAAAATGGCTAACTTGAATTTTTTGCCAACCGTCATCTGGCGCATGCCGCCGGCGCACGTCTATTTGACGTTTGACGACGGGCCCGACCCGGCGATCACGCCCGGAATTCTGGCCCTTTTTCGTGAACACGCTGTGCGCGCTACTTTTTTCGTGTTGGGAGAAAAAGCGCAGCGCCACCCGCAAATTATCAAACAAATTTTTGAGGACGGGCACGCCGTCGGCAATCACTCGTTCCGGCATCCGCGGCTGGTGGGAAAAACCAAAGATTTCATTCGCGCCGAAGTGACGGAAACCGACGCCGCGATCGCGGAAATCATTGGAAAAAGAACGACGCTTTTCCGGCCGCCCTACGGCCGGTTCGGCGCCGATCTGCTGAGCGTCCTGAATGATTCCGGCCACAAAATGATTCTTTGGAGCGCTTCGACAAAAGACTACCAAAGCGCTGCGACGGCGGAAACGATCAGCGGAAATTTGCTAAAACAAGCGCGGCCCGGCAAAATCATTTTGATGCACGACGGCCACGCCAACAGCCGCGCCACGCTGAACGCCCTGAAAAACTCGCTCGGCGATTTGATCGCGCGCGGCATAACATTTTCACCCATTCCAGAAACTTAAATGGCGTTTTACTTTATCGCCCTCTGCTCGTTAACCGGGCTTTACGCCCTCGCTTTAATTCTTTCGCGAAAAGGCTTTCGCAAATATGATTGCGAGCGAAGCGGCGCGCAACCCAGCGTGTCCATCGTCGTGGCGGCGCGCAACGAGGAACAAAACATCGCCACCTGTCTGGCGGCAATTTTAAATCAAACTTATCCCCAAAATCGGCTGGAAGTCATTGTGGTCGATGATCGCTCCACCGATCGCACCGCCGAAATCGTCGAAGATTTTGCGAAAACAAACCGGCGGGTGCGGCTGCTGCGCATCACCGATCGCGCGCCGGATTTCGCCCCCAAGAAACGTGCCATCGATCTCGGCGTCCGCAGCGCCCGCGGCGACATCATTTTCACCACCGACGCCGACTGCCAGCCGGGCCCGGAGTGGATCGCGGAGATCGTCAAATATTTCACCGCGAACGTTGGGATGGTTGCCGGCTACAATCCCTATCAAACAAATGATTCGCTGTTCTCCAAAATTATGGCGCTCGATTATTTCGCGATGGCGTGCGTGGCCGCCGCCAGCGCCGGACTCAATTACCCGATGAGCTGCAGCGGCGGAAATCTCGCCTATCGCCGGCAGATTTATTTTGAACTCGACGGCTTTCAAAAACACGGCCGCTGGATTTCCGGCGACGATGATTTTTTTCTTGAACGGGTGCGCGAATCCACGAACTGGAAAATTCGCTACGCCGCCAATCCCAAAACCTTCGTGCCCACGGCGCCGCCGGAAACGCTGCGGGACTTCGTTCAGCAGCGCATTCGCTACGCCTCGAAGTGCGCCAATTATTCCGCGCCCGTCACCCTCTCCCTCGCCGCCGTTTATGTTTTGAATCTGCTGCTCGTGCTGGGCGCGATGGGCAGCTTCTTTCAGCCAATCATTTTGCCGGTGGTGAGCGCGGCTTTTTTCATCAAAAGTTTTTCCGAATATTATTTTTTGAATCGCGGGGCGCGTTGGTTTCAAATTCGGTTTTCTCCGTTCATCTTTCTTGCCGCCGCGGCGCTGCATCCCATTTACATCGCGGCGATAGGTTTGTTAGGGAGATTCTCAAATTTCAAATGGAAGGGTGAAAATCACTCTGCGCAAATCCGTGGGCATCAAACTAAACTTATCGATCGGTTACCCAAGTTAAGAAAGACGCCAACTCATGCTTGAGCTTTTCGTGATCCTGATTTTTTCGACCGCCGCACTCTACGTGGGACAAACTCTGTTCATGTTTATCGGAACCACGCGGCTGCGGTATCCCCAAAAAAAACGCGCCCCGAAAATTTCCGTGCTGGTTGCGCTGCGAAACGAAGAACAAACAGTGGGCGGCTGCATCCAGTCGCTGCTGGAGTTGGAATATCCGCAAGACAAGATCGAAATCGTGCTTATTAACGATCGTTCAGCGGATCAAACTGGCGGGATCATTGAAGAATTCAAAAGTAAATCTTCACTCATCAAAACGCTGCATATTCATAACGCCATTCCGGGATTGTCCGGAAAAGCCAACGCCATCGCGCAGGGAATGGAGTTGGCAACCGGCGATTTGATTTTGGTCACCGACGGCGACTGCCGTGTTCCGCGCAATTGGGCGCGAACCCACGCCGCCTATTATGAGGCCGACGTGGGGCTGGTGGGCGGCTTCACTTTGTTGGATGAAAAAAACGACGGCGCTCCTCTTTTTGAAAAAGTGCAATCGCTGGATTGGGCTTACCTGCTTTCCATTGGCGCCGGCGCTATTGGCATGGGCGTGCCGCTGAGCGTTTTGGGAAATAACTTTTCGTTCCGCCGGGCGGCTTACGAGGAAGTCGGCGGGTATCGCCAAATGGGGTTCACCATCATCGAAGATTTTGCGCTGATGAAAACCTTGATCCAAAAAACGTCGTGGCGGGTGCTCTACCCCATCGATGCGGAGATGCTGGTGCACAGCCGCCCCATGCCCACTCTGCGCCGATTCTACCATCAGCGCAAACGGTGGTCGGCCGGCGGCAAAGAAGTGGGATGGTACGGCAAATTTCTCATGGCGCTCTCGCTGCTGACGCACCTTGTGCTGCCGCTGTCATTTCTTTTTCTTGCGATAGATGTTGGTTTGCTGGCAATGAGCGCCGTGCTGTTAGCCGACTTCGGTTTGCTCTGGCGCACGGCCGGCATGATTCACCGCCGCGACCTGCTGGCTTATTTTCCACTCTGGGAAATTTTCTATTTTTGTTACACCATTTTTTTTACGCCGGTGCTGCTCTTTCCAACGAAGGTGGAATGGAAAGGCATTTCGTATTACTGGAAATTGAATTGGAAAATGAAAAAAATAGTTGCAGGGCGGACGGCAGAAAAAATTTAAGCTTATTTGATTGATTCTTACCACAGGTTAATTTAAATTCAATTCGTCAAAAAAATTAACAACTCATTTGTTCTAAATCGAGATTGTGTTATGAAAGTTTTTATCAGTTACAATCACACCGACGAGGCCTTGGCGAGAAAAGTCGCAAAGTATTTGCAAGCAGCCGGTTTGGAGGTTTGGGACGACCAGCGCGAGATTTTGCCGGGCGACAATTGGGCAGATAAGGTAGCCCAGGCGCTTCGCGATTCAGACGCCATGGTCGTTTTGCTCACACCGAACGCCCTGCGCTCTCACTGGATCCATAGTGAAATCGAGTATGCGTTAGGAGAGAAGCGGTTTAAAAATCGCTTAATTCCCGTTCTGGTTGGACCTCCGGAAAAACTTTCGCAAGAAGCCATCCCTTGGATTTTTCGCCATTTAAAAACCATCAGACTATCTGATCCCAAAAATAAAAACGCGTTTGCAGAAATTGCCCACGCTCTTCTTGATCTGGTTCCGGCCTAACTATGCTGCCGAAAGAAATATTTTTATCCCACTCCGATCAAGATCGAGAATTTGTAACCAACTAAATGAACTTTCTCGAAATTCTCACGCCATTGGTTCTCCTTTATGCCGAGACGCATTACAAATTCAAAGGCGTCTATAGCCGTCTGCGAAAAAAAGAACCGGAGATCATCGCGGATCTCCCCCGCCGCATTAAGCCGGGGGCCAAACTCCCGATACTGATCATCGTTAAGGACGCCCATCAATATCCTATTCAGATCGACGCCGTTGAGATTGTAATTAGCAATCGCGGCGAAACCCAGCGCGTCGTTTTCGATTTTGCATCTCAAGAGATTGCCCAACCCCTGTGGCGCCGAGTATTAGAAATCCCGCCCCCAAAACATTTCAAAGGCGAAACTCAGGTTGAGGTGACCGTCGCCATCACGCAGGACGGAAAAAGCAAAATCATCAAAAACGACAATTACGTCGCCGCCAGCCACGCGCCCTTTGAGGTGTTCATCGCGTCGGAAAATTTTCCGCAAAACACTAATTGGTATTTTGGTGAATTCCACTGCCACACCAGCTACACCAGCGATCAGGTGGAGTTTGGCGCGCCGCTGGAGGCTTCCGCGCAATTGGCGCAGGCCATGGGCTTACATTTTTTCTGCGCCACCGATCACTCTTACGATCTCGACGACCTTCCGGAAAACTACCTGCGAAACGACCCCAATCTTGTTAAATGGAAAAATTTGCAGAGCGAAATTCAATCGCTCAATCAACACGCCTCCGATTTTGTGATCGTGCCCGGAGAAGAGGTGTCGGTGGGCAATTCAAAAAATCGCAACGTCCATTTTCTCATTTTGAATCCTCCGGAATTTTTGCCGGGTGCTGGCGACAGCGCGGAAAAGTGGCTGCGCACCCAACCCACCCTTTCCATTGCCGACGTTTTGAGTCGAATCGATTCCAATTCGGCGGCGTTTGCAGCTCACCCCGCCGTGAAACCGCCATTTTTGGAGTGGCTGCTGCTGCGGCGGGGAAATTGGCAGCAGCAAGATTTTTTGCACGCGGGATTACACGGCCTGCAAATTTGGAACGGCGCCGCCGACGGATTTGAAGAGGGAAAACGGCTCTGGATCCGGCTGCTGCTGGAGGGGCGGCGCATCTTCATCTGCGGCGGCAGCGATGCCCACGGCAACTTCAATCGCTTCCGGCAAATCGGCTGGCCTTTCTTCACCATGCGGGAACATCACGAGCATCTGTTTGGAGCGATTCGGACGGGCGTGCTGCTCGAAAACGGCCTGTCGCTGGCCGCGTTGATCGATGGCTTTAAGAGCGGCCGCATGGTGATCAGCAATGGCCCTTTTGTGGAAATAAAATTACAGAACAGCAGAGAAGAAACCGCGCGCCTGGGCGGCGAGATTGCCGGAGCAGGAATCGAAATAATTTGTGAGTGCCGCTCCACCGCGGAATTCGGCGCGCTGAGCGAGCTTCGAATTTATCGCGGGAATTTGGCCGAGAAAAAAGAAGATTTGTTTTATCTGCAAAATGATTTTGCAAATGCGTTTCTCCAACGCGAACAGATCGCAGTGAGCGACTCCGGCCCCTGCTACTTTCGCGCCGAGCTGGATTCCAAAACCGGCGCGCGCACGCTGCGGTGTCTCACGAATCCGATCTGGGTAAAACCTTAATCGTTTACAAGACCTGGTAGGTTTAATAAACGTTGATTGAGACTAAAACAATTTTATTTTCTTGACGATCTGCTTCAAGCCGCGGCCGAATTTTTTGCTGACGATTTGAATGTGGCGCTGATCGCCTTCGCCGTGGCTGGCGGTTTCCACGCCGGGCACTTCCTTCAAAACATTGTGAATGATAAAGCGCTCGAAGCTGGGCATGGGCGGCAGATCGATATCGGCGCCGGTGTCCAGGCATTCCTGCGCTTTGGCTTTGGCGAAGCGTTCGAGGTTTCCCACCGGGTAAACGCACAGCGTGTAGTCTTCGCCGTTGCGATAGGTGCGCGTCTTGAATTCTTTGCTGTGATCGAAATGGCGGTGAACCATCTTGCGTTCAAAAGAGTTCAGCCCGGAGAGCGTCTCCGGTTTGAGCGAGTCTTTCAGTTTTTCTTCAACCTCCGAAATAATTCTTTTGATATTTGAGTTGTCGAATTCTTCATTTCTGCGCGGCCTTCTGAAAGGCCGTCTTTTTCCTTTATCCATAATTAAAATCCCATAGTTTAAATGAAAGTTAACAGTTGATCTGGAATGCCGTGAAAATCGCCGTTGCTCATAAATAGCACGATATCGTCGCGCTGGAGATGTAATTTCAAAAAATCGAGCATCTCGGTATTGGCCGGCAATATCCAGGTTTGAATTTTCATTTGGTTCAACGCGCTGGCGATCTTCTCCACGGAGAGACGCTCAGCGGCCGGAACTTTTTCCGGCAAATGCAGCGGAGTGAGAATCACGCGGTCGGCCAGCGCCAGGGCTTGGATGTAATCCTGCTCAAACATTTTGCGCTTGCTGGAGGCGGTGCGCGGTTCATAAACCGCCCAGAGGCGGCGATTCGGAAAGCGGCCGCGCAGGCCTTCGATGGTGTCGTGCACCGCGGTGGGATGATGAGCGAAATCATCAAAAATTTTGACGCCCTTCGCTTCTCCCTTCAATTGCAGCCGGCGCCGCACATTTTTGAACGTGGCTAATCCGGCCGCAATCTCTTCTTTCGAAAGCCCGAGCGCAACGCCCGCGGCGATCACCCCCAGACAGTTTTTGATCATGTGCAGACCGAAGAGCGGCGTCGAAAACCCGCCGTATAATTTATCTTTATGATAAACCTCGAACCTCGTAGCCTCAGCATCCACCATGATATTTTGAGCGCGCCATTCCGCCTCTGCGGCGAGCCCGAAGGTTACTATTCTCGAAAAAGCTTTCTCACTTAATTTTCTTACCAGCGGATCATCCCAGCCGGCAATGAGATAGCCGCTGCGGGGGATGAGGTTGATGAAGCGTTTGAAGGCGGTTTCGATGTCATCGAGGTTGCGGAAAATATCGGCGTGGTCAAATTCGATGTTATTTAAAATCACCAGGTCGGGGAGGTAGTGAAAAAATTTTGAGCCTTTGTCGAAAAACGCCGAGTCGTATTCGTCGCCTTCGGAGATAAAAATATTGCCGTTTCCCAATTTATAACCGCGGCCAAAATTTTCCGGAATGCCGCCGATGAAGAATCCGGGATCGCGCCCGGACGTTTCCAGAACCCACGCCAGGAGGGCGCTGGTCGTGGTCTTGCCGTGCGTGCCGGCAACCACGCAGGAATATTTCCCGCGAATAAAAAATTCCCGCAGCGCAAATGGCAGCGACACATAATTGAGTTTGCGATCGAGCGCGGCCTCGACTTCGGGATTGCCGCGCGACATGGCGTTGCCGATGATCACGAGATCGGGCGGCGGCTCGAGATGCTTTTCATCAAAGCCGATGTGATAAGGAATTTGCAGCTCATCAAGAAATGTGCTCATGGGCGGGTACACATTCTGATCGGAACCGCGCACGTCGTAGCCTTGTGATTTCAACATGCCGGCCAAAGCGGTCATACCGGTGCCGCAAATAGCGATGAAATAGACGCGTTGGATGGTGTTGGGTGTGAGCTCTCTCATGGCGTCGTTCGTTTGCTGCAAGCGAATTGGATTACCGGTTACGGCCGCTGCGGACGATAGTCAGTCTCATTTGACCGCCGGAGACGCCCAAATCGGTCATCTCCATATCGTCGAATTTCAAGTTGAGACCCTGCGCCTCATCGATAACGATATCGAATCTTTCCACCGCCGTGATGGTTGCCGTGTTGAGTTTTTGCGAGGCGGGAAGCTGTGCTGAGTACACGCCGGTCATATCTAACTGAATCGCCAAATTTTCGAGACCGGCAATTTTTAATTGAAACGTTTTCGTAGTTACGCCAGCCGGCGTGGAACTCAAAATCACCGCAGGATTTCCAGCGTTGAAATTCAGGCTTCGGGAGTGGCCATTCCTATTTTCCGGTGGGCGTGCATAGGTTTCCGAACGGTACTGCACATAAACAACTATAATAAAAATCAACAGCAGTAACGCGCCCGCGGTCAGCGCCCACTCCAACAGGCGGCTGTGAGGCGGCGCCGCTTGCAGTCTTTCTTGCTGAATTTTGGATTCTTTATCCTTTTCGGCTTTTTGCTCTTGTTGATTTTGCTGAAATATTCGCAAAATCTCTTCGTCGTCGAGACCGAGAGCGATGGCGTAGGTTTTTAGAAATGACTTGATGTAGGTCGCTGGCAGAAAGTCAAAATTGTTTTCCTCCAAATGGCGTAGATGATCCACCGCGATGCGGGTTTGGGCATAAATGTCATCGAGGGATTTGTTTAATCCCGTTCGTTTGTTTTTAAGAAGGCGTCCGATGTTCTCCATAGTGCCACCCGTTTTCATTTATTGGTGATGAGCTCGCAAAAAAGATTGCAACCTAATATAAAACTTCGCCAGCGGGAACCCCATGACGTTGTAGAAACAGCCGTTGACGCCGGTTACAAAAACTGCGCTTTGATCCTGAATGCCGTAGGCGCCGGCCTTATCCATTGGGCTTTCCGTGGCGACATAGCGCGCAATTTCTTCATCTGTCAGATCTCGAAACGTCACCAGCGTGCGCTCGTAATCGCTGAGCATGTTTCCCGACGGCCGATCCACAATTGCAAAGCCGGTATAAACCGTGTGCATCTTGCCGCTCAACTGCCGCAGCATCTTATTTGCTTCTTTTGGTGACGCCGGCTTGCCGAGAATCTCGCCTTCCAAAACCACGATGGTGTCGGCGCCAACGACGATGCCGTCGTCAATCGTTTCGGCGACTTTCAGCGCTTTTTTTTGCGCCAATTCCAAAACATGCACCTCGGGGATGGAGTAGATTTCGTCGTCCTCGTTTAGTTGGCTGGCAATAACTTCAAACTCCAGACCGATGAGCCTCAAAAGCTGAGCGCGCCGCGGTGACGACGAGGCCAAAATCAAACGCTTGCCGTTAAGAGAAATCACCGTCGCGGATTCATCCTCCCTTACTTTCGACGATCAGCGTCACCGGGCCGTCGTTATGAATTTCTACGTTCATCATTGCGCCAAACTCGCCGGCTTCAACGCGCAGGCCTAAGTTGCGTAAATGCTGCATGAATTCCTGGTAGAGCGGCTCCGCCGCCTCCGGCGGCGCCGAATCGATGAAGCTCGGCCGCCGGCCTTTGCGGGTGTCGCCGTAAATCGTAAACTGGGAAATCACCAACATTTCTCCGTTTACCTCCAGCGCGGAAAGATTGAATTTCCCCTGGCCGTCGCTGAAGATTCTGAGATTGGCGCATTTTTCTGCCAGGTAGCGGGCGTCCTCTGCGGTGTCGCCGTTGCGAACTCCCAGCAAAATCACCAACCCCGTGCCAATCGCGCCGAGGATTTTGCCATCAACGGAGACCGAACCACGGGTCACCCGCTGCACCACTGCTTTCACTGTTTCAGAAGTCCCAAAAGATAAATCCAAGTTGCCGGCTCAGTTCAACACCGGCTTCTTAGTTTGAAAGAAGGGAAAGGAATCCAAACGAAATGAAATTCTAAACTCAAAAAGGTCGCGCCCCTAAATAGAGGGCGAATAATCCGACAAAAATATCCGCTTTTAAAATCGCCGACACTCGCCGCAACATTTTGGGCTCAGGCCGCCGCCACATGGCCGCCAGCGTCAGCACAATGATCAGATCCACCCCAAATAAAACGGTCCAAAAATATCCTTTCCCATAAACTTCCAACGCGTAAGGAATAAACGTGAACAAAATCAAAGCAACGAAAACCAACGTCGCCACGAACAACGCGCGACGCTCGCCGAAACGAATGGCCAACGTCTGCGCCCCGGCCGCAGCATCGGCCGCCCGATCCTCCACATCTTTGATAATCTCCCGGCCCAAATGAAAGAAAAAAGCAAAAGCCGCCGGAATCCATGAAGATTCCCATCGCCCTACCGCCAGCGCGCCGTAAACAAAAGCCATTGCAGAAATAAAACTCACGACCAGGTTGCCGTAAAGAAACGCTCGCTTGAGCCAGGCGCTGTAAACGATTAAGCCGACGACGGTTACGGCAGCAATTAGAAATGAAAAATGGTGGATAAATATACTAAGAAAAATGCCGAATGTAAACAAAATTGTTGAGAATTTTAGCGCCGTTCGACGAGCCAGTTTACTCGAAGGCAGCGGTCGGAAAGGCTTGTTAATGCGATCGATCTCGATGTCGAAATAATCGTTGATGACGTTGCCGCCGGCCATAATCAATCCGCCGGAAACACACGCCAGCGCGACCTTCCAAGCTGGTGACAGCGCGCCCGCCAGCACGGCGCCCACGAAAATCGTGCCCATACCCAAAAAAATATTTAAAGGGCGGACGATCAAGAAATAATTTTTTGCTTTAGAATTCATTAGTGAGGCTGATGTGAACCTTCCCGTTGGAGAGACCGTCGCCTTCCCCCAAGCCGTAATCGATGCCAAAAAATCCCAGCCGAGTATCGACGCGCAGACCGAGGCCGTAGCCGACTTGCACATCCTCGAAAGTTAGCAACCTTTCGGCGACCAGTTCCTGGCGATGAAAATATCCGGCATCCAAAAATACAAAGAAACGCGACTCCCGGTTTAAAAGATAACGATATTCGAAATTGGCCCAGGCGATGCGGTCGCCGCGAAATTGTTCCTCGCGATAGCCGCGCAGACTGCGAGCGCCGCCGAGGCGAAAGTGATCGGTGATCGAAATCAAATCTTCGCCGCTGGTGATTTGCCGGCCGTGCAAAGCGAAAGCAAAAACCTGCCAGCGGAATAGCGAGATGTAGGTTTCGAAATCCAGCGCGATTCGCCGCTGGTTAAACGAACCGTCGCGGTCCGCGACCGCGTCGGCGATGCTTTTGCGGCTCCATTCAAACGTGGTCTCATAATGAATTCCTTTCTTGGGATTGCGCGGGTAGTCGAGGGTATTCAAATTTAGCCCCACCGCAAAGTTGATGGAATGACTCGCCGGAATTCCGAACACCGCCTGCCCCAACGAATCCGGCGACACGTCGCGGCGGGACACGCCAGCAAGCAAAGAAACATTTTCATTGATGCGATAGCTCGCCTCCAGGCCGATTTCGCGCTGCACGAAAATCGTGTCCTGAATCAACTGCTCAAAGCGTATCGCCGCGTTGAGGGGCAAGCCGGCGACCCAGGGTTCGAGGTAGCGAAACCGCAACTGCTGAGTGCGGGCGGTGCGGCGCTCCCAGCGGGCGTCGATCTGGCGGCCGGTTCCAAACAAATTTCTGAATGATATATCGATCAAGCCGGTCACAAAACCACGGCTGTTACCCACCGGCGGATTGTACCCCAGCACGCCGTCGAAGCGGTTGCTGCTGCCCTCCGCCAATTCGATGACGAGGCGGCCGGTGCTGTCCGGCAGCCACTCCAATTGCGGCGGATTGACCCATTTGAAATAGCCCAGCCGCAGCAGTTGCGGCGCAATTTTGTCGATGCGGCGCTGCTGGTAGATATCGCCGCGGCGGACGCCGAGTTCGCGCTGAATCACCCGCGTTTTGGTGAGCTCGTTGCCGCGAATTTCAATTTCGCCAATCTCGACAGCGGGGCCAGGATCAACTTTGAGCGTCACGTCAACCGCCATTTCGTCCGCCTTCTCCAGGCCCCGAAAATCCAAGCGCTCGATATTCACCCGGCAGTAAGGAAATCCCCGCTCTTCAAAATATCGCAAAATCGCGTCGATATCTTCCTCAAGATTGTGGTGTTGAAAATAGCGGCCTGGTCGGGTTCGCAATTCATCTTTGAGATCGTCCTGATCATCCAATCCCCGCAACTGCAGCTGCCCGATTCTCAGCCGCGCCCCTTCTTGCAAATAAATCGCCGCCTCCACCCGCGAGGAATCGTGCGAATAATGAAATCGCACCGAATCGAGGGCGGCGAAATAGTAACCCGCTTCCCGGAAACGCAGCAAAAGATTTTGCGCGCGCGCGTGAATGAGCGGCTCTGAAATTTCCTGGCCGCGGCGCAGGTTGAGCCAGCTTTGAATTTCACTTTCGGCGACGTGCGCGTTTCCGATTATTTTAATTTGGTGGAGCCGCGCTTTTGCATTAACGCTTTCCTGTGATAAAAGAAGCGGAGTTCCATTCATCAAAAAAAGAAAACAACTACACAGGACTTTTTGAGTGGTTCGATTCAATTTTGAGTCATCCAAAAAGTTGGATCAAATGGCCTTTATTTCAGTACCGCGCGGCATCGCCAGAAATTAAAATTTCTGGCTCATAGCTTAAGTCTGCTAAAGCAGACTGCACTTTTCCAGTCGGCTTCAGCCGACTTCCGCTCTTAGCCTGTCCGCGAAGCGGATCGGTCTCCGAAAAATTTATTTTCAGGCGAGACTCAAAAAAACGCCCGCATCTCCATCCGCAAAAAATGTTGCGACTGCGGCAGGTCCGGCTCACGACGGCCAAAGTAACTCAGCGACGCCTGCACGTTGCGCGAAAAACGATAATCAAACCCGAAATTCCACCGCAGCGACGACCCCGCGCGCCGGCCGCCAGTGAGCTCAAACGGAATGACGCGATCTTCCGGCGCAACCAACACGCGTGTCCATTCGATTTCGCCGCGCAGGCGCCCGGTTTTGCTGATGGAATAATTGCTGCGCGGCGTCAACGCGATGACGTTGGCTTTCGTGGGCTGCTGCGGAACGATGTCGCGATTGAAGCCGAGCTGGCTCTTGATTCCCAACTCAAGTTTTGGATTCGGACGATAAACAGCATCCAATTCCAGCGCTTGCGATCGAACTTTGCGATTGTCGCGGCCCAATTGCCGAAACAGCCGATCCTCTTCGGAGTGGATGAATTCAATCTGCGTCGAAACCTGCGGCGAAAACTGGTTGAGCAGCCGCAGCCGCTGCTCGCGCACCCGGCGATCCTGACCGCCGTCGATGAACTGGTTGTTCTTTTCGGCGCGATTGCGATAGCGATAGCGCAGCGAAAATTTTCGGCTGTTCTCCCACAGGTGCACGTCCTGCCGCAGCTCGATGCTGCCGAAAATCGTAGTGCTGTCCTGCTGAAAGTAATTCAACTTCAACAAATAAATTTTGGCAACGTCGTCCTCAGTGGTGCGCTCATCGATTCGCAAAAAGGTTTCGGAAGTCAGCGGGCTCAGCAAGCGCCGTAAAAATCCTTTGGGCGCCGATTTTTGTGCGCTGTTGAAAAATCGTTCCGGGGCGAGGCGCAGGTCGGTGCGGAAACGCAGCTCGATCACCGGGATAAAATCGTTGGTCGCAATCACCTGGCGGATAAAGTTGCCAAATGGATCCGGCTCAAATTCGTTGGTCTCCGGATTGAATCGGAAATTGCCTTCGCCCTCGTTCACTTCAAAAAATTTTTCCTCTAACTTTGCCGCTTGCGTGTTGGAGATTTGATAATAGAGGTTGCTGCGAATTCCACCCGAGCGCGGCGCGTGGCCGATGCGGAAGTCGGCAAGATCGGTGCGGGTGTCTGCAACGCCGGCATCGCTGAAATCGCGAGTACGATGCGTATAAGATGCGGCCGCCGAAATCGCGCGCCAATTGGTGAGCGTCCACGAATAGGATTGCGTTTTGGCGATGGATTTCGGAACAAACGTTCCGGCGCGGCGATCCCGATCATCACGATAATTGAAGCGCGCGGAAGCGGTGAGATTTTTCCACGGCGCAAAATCGATTCCCCCGGTGTAAGAATCGAAGCGGAACCCGCTCTGCGACGAATCGCGCTCGGCGTCTTTGCGGATTTCACCTTCGTATTCGAACACCGGCCGCAATTTTTTTAGATCGTACTCGGCGCGGCCGCGCTGCCGCAGCCACGAACTGCCCGACAATAAATTCCTATCTTCGCGATCAATCTTCTCAACAAAGTAGCTCAGCGCCGGTAACTTCGGCTGGTTGAAATTGACCTGCGCATCCCAACGATTCGATTCAAATAAACTCGACTTTGACAACCGGCCCACCCCGCCTTGAAACGACAGAGCGGTCACCGGAACATACCCGCTGCGCATCTCCACAATCGTTTCCTCCGGCGAGGCGGTTTCGCTGATGTTCCAGCGGCGGTTGAATTCCACTTGCGTGGTGCGATCGATATCACGAAAGCGAGAATTTTTGCGCCGAATCTGCGAATTGAAATTAAACCGCCCTAAATTCAAATCGCCCAGCTTGACCTTCTGCGGCTGAAAATCAAGCTGCACCGCGAACGCCGCGCCCTGGTTGTCGTCGTCGTCGAGGGACGAAAACAAATTGCGATCGAGCTGGCTGACGGCCAGCTCGCTTTTGAGATTGAGCGCGCGGCTCGGCGAAATCTCGAAATCAAAACCCACTACCTCGTGCCGCTGCGCCGGCGGCAAAATAATAAACGGGCGGTAGCTGCCGCGATTCTCGCCGACAAACTCGAACCGGCCCAGCCCGACGTTGCGATAGTCGCCGCGGTTTTCGCCAAAAAAAGAAAACGAAACGTTGTAGTCGCCGGCCTTCTCGCCGACGAAAACGAACACGCCGCGCTCGTCGAGGCGGTAGTTGCCGCTATCGGGGCCAACAAACGTGAAGCCGGGAACGACGGCGGCGCTGTCGCCGGCGGCTTCGAGGGCGGCGATAAAATCATCCGTGAAGGTGCGGCTCAGCGGATCGTCTTTGTCGTCGCTTTCGCGAATGAAGGTGGCGCGAAACTTAATTTTGTCGTCGAAAAAACGGCTCTCGCCGCTCACGCCCCAGAGATTGCGCCGGTAACTTTCGTCGGAAAATTGAAAATCCACGGTGATGCGCGAGTCGGCGGTGATGAGCCGCTGGCGGGTGAAGGTAATCTGGCCGTTGCTGTATTCGATGATGTAATCGTTGGTTTCGCCGCGGGTCAGGAGCTGGCCGTCCACCCAAACGCGCTCGGTGCCGGCCAGCACCAGAATGTGAATTTGGCCCTCGCTGCCGCGGAGTTGGTAGGGGCCCTGGTTGCCCTCCTGTCCCAAAAATTCATTGGTGGTAAAGCGGCCGCGGGAAACCGCGCCGGAAACCGTCGCTGAAAAATTTTGAAACTCGGCCTGCGCCATCGCGCCCTGCAGCTTGCGATTGTAGGTGGTGAACTGCCCGCCGCCGAAGGACAAATTGTAATCGCCCAACGTGGTTTGCACGTTCGGCGCTTTGATTTGCACGAACACTTTGTCGATCTCCTGCAGCGTTTGCGTGTTGCCTTCCGGTTGAATGGGCGTGTTTTGATCCGTCAGCGAAGCCACCACCTCGATATCGTTGGTGAGCTTGCCGGCAATCTGCATGCGCAGTCCGGAGTCCACCTGCAAATTCTGATTGCTGCCGACGGTGATGCCGCGGGTGAGGCTGCCGCTTTTGCGCAGGTCGGATCCAAAAACTTCTTGCGGCGCGGGACTCGGCCGGGGCTTTGTTTGAGGGGTGGAATTGGCGTTTTTAGAAGTCGAAGTATCGGCGAGAATGATTTTCCGTCGGAAGTAAGTCTTTCGAATCGAGGCGGGAAAAATCTGGTAGCGGATATTGAGCTTTGCCGCCGGGGCGACTCTCTTTTTTAATTCGATCACGCCATCAACATAATGAATAACGTAATCGCGCTCGCGCTGCAGCGCCAGTGAATCCGCACGGAGAAATTCAGTACCGGGAATTAAAAAAGAATCGGGAAGAAAATAACGCAGGGACAGGCTATCGACTGGAAGCGTGATTTCTTTTTCAAACAGGGAACGCCCTTCGCGGCCGGGAGGAACCGTTTGTAACGCAAACAGCGCAGCGGCGCAGTGAAATGAAAACAGGCCAGCAAGTCCGGCAAACAAAAATTTCGAATAGGCGCGGGTCACGATCCAACCAGAAAACGTTGTGATTTAAATTCGTAACAAAAGCTTCGCGACCCCTCCTGTATTAAATTTACGGCTACTCGCGCGACGGTTTTTCACTCAGCTCGAAAACCTGCACCCGGGCGTTGCCGGCATCGAGGACAAAAATTTTGCCGCGGTGAATTCCCACGTCCACCGGTTCGTTGAACGCGCCAAATTGGCTGCCCAATTCTCCCCAGCGGAAAACCAGTTGGTGCTGCTGGTTGAACACCGCCACCTGATGATGGCCGGAGTCGGCGACGTAAAGATAGCCGTCCGCGGCCGCAAGGCCACTGGGTTTGAGCAGGGCGTCGCTCCCGAAACGCGTCACGAAATTTCCGTAATAATCGAACACGACGATGGCGTTGGCTTTCAAATCCGAAACGAAAACCTGGTCGGCGGCGCTGACCTCGATTTTCGCCGGCTGCTGCAGTTGGCCGGCGCCCCAGTTGAAATCGCCGAAACTCACATCCGGGCGGCCAGCGCTGTTCAATTTTAGAACGCGATTGTTTTCGGTGTCAACGATAAAAATTTCGCCGTGGCGGGAGATGTCCACGCCGCTGGGAAATCCGAATTGCAGAGCGGCGGGTAGGGTTTCGTCGGAATAAAGCGACGAGATGAAATTCAGCTTCAAATCATAGCGCTCGATGCGTTCGTTGTTGTAATCGGCGACGAAGAGATCGAGGCCGGTTTTGGCGGTGGCGTCCAGCGGGCGATCGAATTGCTGGCGTTCCCAGCCGAACCCGCCAACGGTTTGCTGGAAATTGCCGGCCGCGTCGAATTTCACGATGCGGTGGTTGCCGGCGTCAACCACGTAAACCTGGCCCTCGGGGTCGATGGCGAGGGCCTGCGGCTGCGCCAGTGAAAGGCCTTGCGAAGCGGCGTCCGGGAACGCGAACAAAAATTTCACCACAAAATTTTTGCCGTCGCCAAATGCCCAGACATTTAGCGGCAAAAATCCACAAAACAGAACGAAAAGAAATTTAGCAAAGGTCAGCATAACAAAAAAGAAAGCCGTTACCCGCATCGCCGCAACGGCTTTTAAATTAGACGAACTTAAAACATACAGCTCACATTTGATTTAGACTTCCAATATCTCTTCTTCTTTCTTTTTCATGATCTCGTCGATGAGGCTGATGAATTTATCGGTGGTCTTTTGCACGTGCTCGACCGCTTTATGGAAATCGTCTTCAGATATTTTGTGATCTTTTTCGAGTTTTTTCAAACGCTCGTTAGCGTCGCGGCGGACGTTGCGAATGGCGACCCGGCCTTCTTCCACCAGCTTGTGGCAGAGGCGCACCAAATCTTTGCGGCGTTCTTCGGTGAGCACCGGGATGGGCAGCCGAATGAGCAGGCCATCGTTGACCGGCGTCAGCCCTAAATCGGATTTCAAAATCGCTTTTTCGATTTCGCCGATCAAGCTTTTGTCCCACGGCTGAATGGTGATCAATCTCGGCTCCGGAGTGTTGATGCCCGCCACCTGTTTCAACGGCACCATCGAGCCGTAGTACGAAACTTTGATGGTGTCCAATAGCGCCGGCGAGGCTTTGCCGGTTCGAATTTGCGCCAGCTCCTGTCGGGTGCTTTCAACCGCTTTTTCCATGCGGGCTTCCGCGTCGCGCTGAATTTCTAATTACGCACCGACGATTTTAGTTCCTAATGGTTCACCTTGCAGAATCCGTTTTAAGTAGCCGCGTTTGGTGAGATTAAAAACGATGATGGGCAGCTTATTTTCCATGCACAGAGTGACAGCCGTAGTATCCATCACTTTCAGGCGCCGCTTTACCACTTCCAGGTAGCTCAACTCGTCGAATTTTTTGGCGTGCTTGTTTTCGCTGGGATCGGAATCATACACGCCATCGACTTTGGTGCCTTTCATGATCACGTCGGCTTCGATTTCAATGGCGCGCAGCGCGGCGGCGGTGTCGGTGGTGAAATAGGGATTGCCGGTGCCGCCGGCAAAAATCACGATCCGGCCTTTTTCGAGATGGCGAATGGCGCGCCGGCGAATGAAAGGCTCAGCGATCTGTTCCATTTTTATGGCAGTCAGAACGCGCGTATAGAGATCGTTGCGTTCGAGGTAATCCTGCAGAGCCAGCGCGTTGATGACTGTGGCCAGCATGCCCATGTAATCCGCCGAGACGCGGTCCATGCCGCGGGCGCTGGCCGACAAGCCGCGGAAGATGTTGCCGCCGCCAATGACCAGCCCCATTTCCACGCCTAAAGTGACAACTTCTTTGATTTCCAGTGCAATGCCTGCCACCATGTCGGGATCAATACCGTACCCCTGCTGCCCCATCAGAGCTTCGCCACTCAATTTGAGGAGAATTCGTTTATATTGGGGAGGCGGCATGCTCAAGTTTTTGCACTCAATTTTATGCGAATGAAATCACGCGCCTAATTGAAAGCGTACGAAACGCCGGATGTTGACGTTTTCACCGGTCTTGGCAATGATCGCCGTCAACAAATCTTTGACGTTCTTGCCGGGGTCTTTGATAAAGCTTTGCTCCAGTAAAACCGTTTCCTGGTAAAATTTTTCTAATTTGCCCTGGGCGAAACGCTCGATGATGTTTTCCGGCTTGCCCTCATTGCGGGCTTGCGTGCGATAAATCTCCAACTCCTTTTCGATTTCTTCGCTGGAGAATTCTTCGCGGCTGACCACCCGCGGGCTGGTAGCGGCAACCTGCATGGCCATATCGCGCACAAAAGTTTTGAAATCATCGGTTTTGGCCACAAAATCGGTTTCGCAATTGACCTCTATCAACACCCCGAGGCGGTTGCCAGGGTGGATATACGCCTCCACCAGGCCTTCTTTGGTTTCGCGGCCGGCGCGTTTTTGCGCCGAAGCGATGCCTTTCTTGCGCAGCAACTCGATGGCGGCCTCAATGTCGCCGTTGGTTTCGGTAAGCGCGCTTTTGCATTCCATGATGCCGGCGCCGGTCAGCTCTCGTAACTGTTTAACTTTGTCTGCTGATATTGACATTTCTTAAACCGCCTCCACTCTCTTAAGCTTCTTCATACACATCATTTTCTGATCCTTTAATTTTCTCTGCCACCGCTTCCAACTCTTCGGCGTCTTCGGTGACGATGACTTCATCGCGAGGCTCGATTTCACGCACAGCCTCGCCGGCCTCTTCGTCAGCGGCGCGCCGCTGCTGGGTGCTGGAACCTTCGATCACCGCATCCGCGATGGCGTGAGTAATCAAATTGATGGATTTAAAGGCGTCGTCGTTGCCGGGGATGGGATAATCGATAACCTCCGGATCGCAGTTGGTGTCAACAATCGCCACGATGGGGATGCCTAATTTGGCGGCCTCGGCAACCGCGATGGCCTCTTTTTTGGTATCCACCACGAAAATGGCGCCCGGCAATTTGTTCATATCGCGGATTCCGCCCAACGCCGATTCTAACTTTTCGCGCTCGCGCTCGAGCCGCAAAATTTCTTTTTTGGTGAGTTTATCATACGTGCCGTCAGTGGCCATCTTTTCGATATTCTTGAGATGCTTGATGCTCTTTTTGATGGTGGCGTAATTGGTGAGGGTGCCGCCCAGCCAGCGCTCGTTCATATAAAACGAATTGCTGCGCTCGGCTTCGGCTTTGATGATGTCTTTCGCCTGCTTTTTGGTGCCGACGAACAGCACTTTTTCGCCGGCTTTGGTCAAATCGACGACGGCCTGGTAGGCCTGCTGCAGGCATTCCAGCGTCTTTTTGAGATCGATGATGTAGATGCCGTTGCGCTCCATGAAAATGTATTTCTTCATTTTGGGATTCCACCTGCGGGTGAGGTGGCCAAAATGGGAGCCGGCAATCAACAAATCCTGTAACGTTACATTAAGCATAAAACCTCCGTTTGGGTTAGGCCGCCACTGGCTCGAAATTCACCCCGCAATCAGGGCACCCAAAGATCAGCCAGTGTGTGAAATTTAAAAACATTAACGCTTGGAGAATTGGAATCGTTTGCGCGCGCCCGCCATGCCGTACTTCTTCCTCTCTTTCATGCGCGGGTCGCGAGTGAGAAAACCAGCGGCTTTGAGCTTGGGGCGAAAATCATCGCTGACCTTGAGCAGCGCCCGGGCGATGCCGAGGCGAAGCGCGCCGGCTTGGCCGGTGAGACCGCCGCCGTTGACATTGGCGTAAACATCATATTTTCCAATGGTGTCGGTAACATGCAGCGGCTGCTCGATCACCATTTTCAAGGTTTCGCGCTTAAAAAATTCCAGCAGGTCTTTCTTATTCACCACAAATTTCCCCGCGCCGGGGACGAGCCACACCCGCGCCACCGATTCTTTGCGCCGGCCAATGGCTGAAAATGCTGTGTCTTTCATCGACTCCTCTTAATTGAGTTCCAGTTTTTCGGGTTTTTGCGCCTGGTGATGATGTTGATCACCGACGTACACCTTCAGTTTTTTGTACATTTTGCGCCCGAGCTTGTTGTGCGGCAACATTCCCGAAATGGCGTTTTCGAGGATGCGCTCCGGGCTCTCTTTCATGATATCAGAATAGGTTTTGAAGCGCAGGCCGCCGGGGTAGAGTGTGTTCCAGTAGTAGCGTTTGTTTTTGGCTTTTTTGCCGGACACCCGCACTTTCTCCGCGTTGATGACGATGACGTGATCGCCCACGTCCATGTGCGGGGAATAACTTGGCTTGTGCTTGCCGCGCAGGATCGACGCCACCCGGCTGGCGAGCCGCCCTAAAATCTGCCCGTCGGCATCGACCAGGTACCATTTGCGCGTGACCTCCGCGGGCTTTGCGATGTATGTGCTCAACGTCTTTCTCCTTAATTTTTCAAAAAGAAGCGCGGTAAATTATAACATTTCAAAGTAATAGTCAAGAATTTTGTTGCTTTATTTTGAGGAGAAAATATACCCCAGCAGCTTGTAAATGAGCTTGGCCGCGAAAAAATCGGACGCCGGAAAGTTTGGCCGCGGCGCCAGCTCCACCACGTCAAAACCAATAATTTGCCGCGACTCGACCACCTGTTTCAAAAATTCCAGCGTTTCGACCCACTGAAAGCCGCCCGGCTCCGGCGTTCCCACCGAGGGCACGGCCGCTGGATCGAAGAAATCCAAATCGATCGTGATATAAACGGGATCGCCCAATTTTCGCAAAACCGTTTTCGCCCAATTTTTTTGATGATACATTTCGTGGGCGTACATCACCGTGGAAGGCGGCTGCAGCGCCGCGCGCTCGCCGGCCACCCCGCTGCGAATGCCCAAACCCACGAACGGGCACATCTCCTGCACGCGCGCCATCACGCAGGCATGGTTGAACGGCGACCCGTGATATTCGTTCCGCAGGTCGCTGTGGGCATCCAACTGCAACACCGACAGGTTCGGGTAGAATTTTTTGAACGCAGCCACCAGCCCCACGGTCACCGTGTGCTCGCCGCCCAGTCCAACCACGAGCTTCTTTTTCGCCAGCCAGCGCTCGCAGGCGCCGCTGATTTGCTGGACGGCTTTGGCGGGATCGGAGCTGAAGCGCCGCAGCGACAAATCGGTGGCAATGCCGATACGGCAGGTTTCGGCATCCAATTCTTCGTCGTAAAACTCAATCTGCGACGAGGCCGCGACGATCGCTTGCGGCCCGTTGGCTGTACCCTTTCCGTAAGTAGTCGTGGCTTCGTAGGGCACGCCCAACACCACAGTTTTGGCGGTTTCGGGGTTGTTGAGATCGGCCGGTAAATCTAAAAAATTGTGAGATTTGTTTGGCATATGTTGATCTATTCAACCCTGACAGGGTTAAGCCCTCCTAAAAAATCAACACCGCGCCGGCGATGACCGTCGTCCACAAGCCATTTTTGTCGCCCACGGCCGATTGGGTGATGTTGCGGGTGGTGACGATTTCATTGCTGATGCGCCAAATTTCCTTCTTTTGATCCCACGAGGCATCGGGATCAAATTCCACGCCGAGGATGGTGGCCAACATGCTGGCGGCGAGGTCTTCGGCGTAATCGCCGGCGAAGTCCTCCTTCTGGCCGTAGCTGTGGTGCTCCGAAAGATAGCCGTAGTGAGCGCGGTCTTTGGGAATCGCGATCCCTATCGACGCGGCAATCAAGCGATGGGGCTCGTTGGTTTCTGCCTGACTCATCACCACGTAAAGAATTTGCCCGGCTTTCAGCTTTTGCAATCCCTCTTTTTTAGAAACTATTTTGCAATAGGGCGGAAAAATGCTGGACACACGCACCAAATTGAACTGCGCAATTTCAGCATCCCGCAAAGCCAGCTCGAAGCTCGTTAGCTTCTCTTTGTGCTTGCCCACCCCTTTGACAAAAAAAATCTCTTTCGCGACTTGCACCGTTCCACTCCTCCAAAAAAATGAATAAATCAAGTTAGGGCCGTTGCCACCATAACCCGTTATTATAAAGTCCGAAAACTCGACCTTGCAATTTCCAATCGTGAAAGGGCGTATTCTTCGATTTGGATTTCAAAAGGCGTTTATCGACTGCCCATTCTTCGTCGGCGTTGAAAATCGTCAGCGAAGCGGGGGCGCCAATTTTCAGCCGGCCGCGATCCAATTTTAGAATCGATGCGGGGTTGACCGTCATCTTGGAGATGGCCTGTGGCAGGGTCAACGTGCCCGTTTTCACCAGATGAGTGACGACCAGGCCCAACGCGGTTTCGAGGCCGACGATTCCGAAGGGCGCAGCGTCGAACTCCACCTCCTTTTCTTCAATGGCGTGGGGCGCGTGATCGCTGGCGATGACATCGATAGTGCCGTCGCGCAGGCCCGCCAACATTGCTTCCACGTCGGCGGCAGTGCGCAGCGGCGGGTTCATTTTGGCGTTGGTGTCGTAAGTGAGCACGGCTTCATGATTCAGGGTAAAATGATGCGGGGTCACTTCGCACGTCACCTTGACGCCCTTTCCCTTTGCCTGCCGCACCAGTTCCACCGCGCCCGCCGTGGAAATGTGGGCGATATGCAACCGCCCCTTGGTGAATTCGGCCACCTGGATGTCGCGCGCCACAATAACTTCTTCGGACAAACTGGGCATACCGGGGAGACCCAATTGCGTCGAAAATCGCCCCTCGTGCATGCAGCCATTTTTCGATAATGCTTTGTCCTCGCAATGATCGATAATGGGAACGTCGAACAGTCGGGCGTATTCCAGCGCCCGGCGCATCATTTCAGCGGTTGCCACCGGGTCGCCGTCGTCGGAAAACGCCACGGCGCCGGCCTCCACCAACTCGCCCATTTCGGTGAGCTCGGCGCCCGCGCGCCCTTTGGTGACCGCCGCGATGGGAAACACGTCCGCCAGCAAATCTTTGGCGCGGCGCTTTAAAAATTCGATCACCTCGGCGTTGTCCGCCGCGGGATCGGTGTTGGGCATCGGGCACACGCTGGTGAAGCCGCCCATCATGGCGGCGTCGCAGCCGCTTTCAACGGTCTCTTCGTCTTCACGGCCCGGCTCGCGCAAGTGCACGTGCATGTCGAGCAAACCGGGGCACAGCACCAGACCGGTGCAGTCGATGGACTTGCCGCGAAACGTAGCGTCGGCCAATTTGCCGATGTCTTTAAGCTTTCCGTCTTCAACAAGCACGTCCGCGACGCGTTGGGTCAAATTTTCCGGATCGACCACCAGGGCGTTTTTGAACAAAATTCGATTAATTGATTTCGCGTTTTCTGCTAGACTCATCCGGCTTTTGAATTTTTAAAAATTAAACACTGAAATCACCGAAGTTAGTTGATGACCACAGCCATTTTTTGAAAATTTCAGTAATCGTCGGTGTTCATCGTTGTTGAATACTTTCCGCGTTGAATTTTTAATTTTGTGATTCATCCAAACTATCAACGCCTTTGCCGCCGCTGAGCAAATAGAGCACGGCCATGCGCACGGCGACGCCGTTGGTGACCTGATCGAGAATCAAAGAAAACTCGCTGTCGGCCATTTCGCTTTCGATTTCCACCCCGCGGTTGATGGGCCCCGGGTGCAAAATCGTGATCTCCTTCTTCGCTTTCTCCAAACGCCGGCGGGTGATGCCGTACATTTTATGATATTCCCGAATCGAAGGAAAAAGGCCCTTTTGTTGGCGCTCCAATTGAAGACGCAACACGTTTAGGGCGTCGGCCCATTGCAAGGCTTGATCTAAATTATAAAAAATCTCCGCCCGCCACTGTTCGGCTTCAACGGGTATGAGAGTTGGCGGGCCGCAGAGCGCCACTTCTGCGCCCATCGTTTGCAGACCATAAATATTCGAGCGCGCCACCCGACTGTGGGCGATGTCGCCGATGATGGCGACCTTCAACCCCTCCAGCTTTCCGAACTTTTCGCGCAGCGTCATGATATCCAGCAAACCCTGGGTGGGGTGCTCGTGCTGGCCGTCGCCGGCGTTGATGATCGAGGCCTTCACGCACTGGGTCAAAAAGTGCGGCGCGCCGGCAGCGCTGTGGCGGATCACCACCATGTCGATGTTCATAGCCTCGATGTTGCGGGCCGTGTCACGCAACGTCTCGCCTTTTAGCACCGAAGAGGTCGCGGCGGTGAAATTAACCGCGTCGGCGGAGAGGCGCTTTTCCGCTAACTCAAACGAAATGCGCGTTCGGGTGGAGGGCTCAAAAAATAAATTAACGACGGTTTTGCCGCGCAGGGTGGGAACTTTCGGTATGGGGCGCTTCAGGACTTCCTTGAACGATTCGGCGGTGTCTAAAATAAATGTGATCTCTTCGCGTGTCAACCCTTTGAGTTCTAATAGATGTTTGCGGTTGAATTCCAACTATCTTTCCTTCGCAGCTTTAACCAAAAACACGCCGTCCCGGCCATCTACTTCGGCGACGTTGACGATCACCTCGTCATCGATTTCGGTGGCGACGATTTCGCCGACATAATCCGCGCGAATGGGCAGCTCGCGATGGCCGCGATCCACCAAAACCGCTAATTGAATTTTTGCAGGGCGGCCGAAGTCAATAATTGCATCCAGCGCGGCGCGAACGGTTCGTCCCGTGTATAAAACATCGTCCACGAGGATCACCACCTTGCCATGAATTTCAAAGTTGATTTCCGTCGGCTGCACCACCGGTTGTTTGATCTTTTTAAAGACATCGTCACGATACATGGTGACATCAAGAATGCCCAACGGCAAAACCTTATTTTCGATTTCCTTGATCTTGGCGATGATGCGCCGCGCAATGGGCACACCGCGAGTTTGAATTCCCAGAACCACCAGATTGTCAACGCCGCGATTGCGCTCGACAATTTCATACGCCAAGCGGGCGATGGTGCGGTTGAGAGCTTCGGCGTCGAATATTGGAATTGCTTTGGTTTCGGGCATGAGAAATATAAAAAAGCCTTCCGCGAGATGATCGAGAAGGCGAATTTAAAAATCGAAGCTACTTGCCACCGCTCCTCAGGTGAAAATTTCGGGTGCAATAATACACAATTTTTTGTTGAGAGTCAAGAAAAATATCGGCGGGAAAAATTAGTTGAGAATGTAATTCTCCGGGTTCTGCGGCCGGCCATTGCGCCAGACTTCGTAGTGCAGATGCGGGCCAGTGGCGCGGCCGGAATCGCCGGACTTTCCGATGATATCCCAGCGCTCCACTTTTTGTCCGCGCGTCACGTTCACGCTGGCGAGATGGCCGTACAATGTTTTGTAGCCGTTGCCGTGGTTGATAATCACCACGCGACCGTAGCCGGCGTTCATGCGATATTTGACGCGGGTGAACTCCACGACGCCGGCCGCAACCGCATAAACGGTTGTGCCGTAGCGCGCGGAAAGATCGATGCCGCGGTGATGCTTGACGCGTTCGACAAACGGATCTTTACGGTTGCCAAATTTGTCGGTGATGCGGCCGCCTTCAACCGGCCGAATCGAGGGAATGTATTTGATACCCATCTGCGGCTGCAGGTAGTGCTCGTCGATCAAACTTTGAATGTTCATCGCCTGTTCGATTCGGGCCTCGAGCTCGTCGAGGTGGTCGGCGACATTCAGCTTCGCAGCGTTTTTATAGATTGGAAATGAGGCCATCACCATTTCATTTTGATTGGCGGAAAAGTCGGCGGCCAGTTGGCTATCCGTAGTTGTTGCGGTCAGGCCGGCCAACACCTCCATGTCTTCGGTCTCGTCTTCCATTACCAGTAACTTTGAATTCATTTTTTCGATACTGCTATTCAGCTTCGAAACCTGTACTTTTAAAAACTCGTTGCGTTTTGCCAAGGCCTGGCTCGTATTACTTTGAAACAGCCTGTCGCAAATTGCAACAGACCCCACAAAAATTCCCCCGAAAACAGCGGCGGTAATAAGCGTCATGGAAATCAGCCGCTGAAGATTGAATTCAAACTGGCGGATTTCGGATTCTGACGGCGAAAAAAAGATCAAGCGAATTTTGTCGTACTTTCTTGATTTCTTAAGCTGCATAATTATTTAGCGCTTAGTTTCGATCATTCAGAAAATTTTGATTTGGCGTCGAAGTCGCACTATTACAAATTGATATTACGGCTTTGCAGAAAAACAAGCGAGAAGAAAAAAGACGGCGGTAAATTTTGCAAATATTATGCCTCCCACATTCGACATTTGAGTTTTCAAGTGCTCTATGCTCCCTCGCCCTTAACCATCCAAATATTTACGGCCTGCCCGTCTGGCTAATGCCAATATAAAAAGCAAAATCGGAGGCGCTGCGGCCGCTGATCTCACAACTGAAAAGATAGCGCGCCGGAAGTTTGAATTCAACACCTAAAAAAGGTTGGGTCTCGAAGCCGCTGCGGTATTCGCCGGTTTCGCGAATCTCCGAACCAGAATCGCCAGCAATGCCAGTGGAGGAAATTTTAGTTTCCAGCCGCTGCGTGAGGCTGCCGCGCGCGCCGGCGAAAAAATTCATCACGCCGATTTCTTTCACAAAACCGCTGCTGAAGACGGCTTCGCGCCAATCGTATTTCAAAACCAGCAATTGGGTGACCGGCAGCCCGGCCAACATCGTGGTCGTTCGCGCCGAGGGTTCGCTGGTGGTGCGAAAGATTTGTCCCTTCAAAAAAAACGACGTCCGCACTGGTTGAATTCGCAAATAGCGAAGGGTGAACCCGCCGCCCAACGCGAGGCGGTATTTGTCTTCCAAATTCAGCGGCGCGTCGCCCGAAAGTTCCAGCGCGAGGTTGGCGGCGCCAATCTCGAGAAAAATATCAAAATGGTTGGCAAAGCCCAAAATTCCTTTGGCCAAAAATCGCGTCGATTGATTTTCCACGCCAAAAATTTCTTTCTTAACGTACCCGCCGCTGAAGCTCAGCGTGAATTCGCGATGGCTGTTGCTGAGCGCCGGGCCGCCGATGGGCTGCGCGGCCAGCCGCTGAACGCCCATCACGAAAAAGCAGCTCAAAAAAATAAACGTCGATGTTTTCACGGTTCGTCCCTAATTTAATCTTAAGTTGATGGTTGATGACGATTGAATGGCGTTGCCGTTCGGGCTGTTGACCACGATGGTCACCGGCGTGGCGGTTTCCCGCGCGTTGGGATCGCCGGGATCGAGATCGTTCGTCAGCACCACCCGGTAATGGGTGACGCCGGGGTCGCTGGTCGTCAACGTGGTCCACGACAAAGCGCCAGCGGAGACCTGCACGGAAATCTCCGAACCCGCCACAATCGGGTTGCCGTTTTCGTCGTAAATTTTAAAGTCAATGTTGGCGGATTGGCCCGGACTCAAATCGGTCGCCGAGGCCGTCACCTCAAAAACCGCGATGCTGCCGGAGAACACCAAATCGGTCACCGACCACACGCGCGCCGGATTGCCGTTGCTATCCACCCCCTCGGTCTCCGCCAAAATCCGCACGATGCCGTCGTTCTCGATCGTATCTCCCACGGAGTTTAAAACCTCCCCGTTTTCAAAATCCGGAATCGGCCCCGGAATCACATTCCCCGGAAAGTTGGGATCGAAAAACGTGTTGTAATATCGCGCAATCGTCGGGTACGGTTGTCCGGTGCGGATGGTCACCGTGGCCACGCCCTCGTCGTCGGTGAAACCGGTGTGCGTGGAAATTACCCCGCCGGTGGTGGTGAAGTACACCGCGGTTCCGGGCGGCACCGGGTTGTTGTATTTATCTCCAACCAACGCCACCACGGTTGCGGTGTTGTTCACCACGTTCCAGCCGTAAACGTTGAGGGGGCGCGCCCCCACCGAAAGGTGGCTGGTGGCGCGGTCGTTGATATTTTCGATAAACGGCGGCCCGGCAAAAATGATAATCTCCGTGGAAACTGAGCGCACTTCCGGCGCAATCGGCACGCCCTGCGCGTCGGTAACCCGCGCCAAAATCCGCACGCTGCCGGAACGGATGCCGCTGTTCAGCGAAACTTGCGCCTTGCCATTCAACGTCGGAACCGGCGCGGTGCTGCTCAAAAACTCGCCGCCGCCCGGAGACGAAAACAGTGAAAACGCCACGTACGTGCCGTCGCTCACCGGATTGTTTTTGCTGTCCACCACCAAAGCGGTAACCATCAGCGATTGGTTGCGGCCGGAATCTTTCACGCCCAGCGTGTTGGGATTGTAAGACAACAAAATGCTGTTGGGCGGCCCCGGCCGAAGCTGAATATTGATTTCATCAAAGATGCTGCCCACGGCCGCGCGAATGGTGGCAACGCCGGTGACGTTGCTGCTGAATTGCGCCGACGCCTGGCCATTCACGGTTTGCGCCGACGGCGTGATGTTGCCGATGTCGGTGGTGAAAGAGACGCGCGTGCCATCCAAAACCGGGTGCCCCACCGCGTCATAAACGTATGCCGTCACCGTGGCGCTGGTGATGCCGTCGGCGGGCAGCGAGCTGGAATCGGCGGTGAGCGAAACCGTTTTCACTTCGCCCACGATGTAGCGCACCGTCGTGGTGTCCGTCAGTTGGCCGACGCGAACGACGATGGTCACGGTGTCGGGCTTCGTGCTGCTGGTCAGCGTGCTGGTGGCCACACCGGCAGTCGTAATTTTGTTGGATTCGATGCTGCCGCTGCCGTCGATGATTTCAAAATTCACCGGCGTGCCGTCGGGCACGGCGTTGTTGTTTTGATCTGAAACCACTGCTTTTATTTTTGAAGTGCTTTGATTATCGGCAAAAATCACAGCGGGGTCGGCGGAGACATGTAGAAAAGCCGGCTGCGATTGGCTAAACGCTACCTGCACCGTGTCGCGAAAGGTTTGGCCGTAGATCGCGATCACGCTGGCCACGCCGGTTTGGGTGGAGCTGGTCAACTCGGCGCGAGCGATGCCGCTGGAATTGCTGACGCCGGCGTTGGGGATGGTGCCCAGGTCGGTCCCGAAAATCACGGTTTCGCCGGCGATGGCCACTTTGCTGGTGGATTCTTTTAAAATAACTGTGATGGTGGAGGTGCTGCGGCCGTCGGCGATGATGCTGACCGGCGAGGCGCTCATCTCAAAACTGACGCCTTTGAACAGAACCTGCGCGACGGCCTCCTCGCCGGCGGCGCGCGCGGTGATCTGCGCCATCACGTCCACGGCGGTGGCGGCGGAGGTCAAAGTCGCCGTGGCCTCGCCGGAGGAATCGGTGAGGGCGTCGGCGGAAAGCGCGCCGCTGGTGGTTTCAAACGTAACTGGCGCGGCGGCCAGCGGCTTGCCGTCTTTCAGCCAGCGCGAAAAAATGCGCGTGGAACTGACGCCGTTTCCCAAAAGGGCGTTTTGTTCCGGCGTCAACGTAATTGTTTGTGAAGACGTTTTGATTTCAACCGTGAGGGTGCGCGTTTGCGTCGAGTCAAATGAAACCGTGATCGACGCGACGCCGGTCTGCTGCGGCGCAGTGAATTGCGCCGTGGCGATGCCCTGCGCGTTGGTGGTCGTCGCCGCGGGGACAATCGCGCCGAGGTTGGTGGAAAACTGCACCGGCAAATTGGCGATGGCGTCGCCGACCGGGTTCACCCACCTGCCTTGAATTACCGCAAGGCCGCCGGGCGCGACGGTGTTCGGGACACTCTGGAAACTAATCAAGACCACGGCGTTGCTTTGGTTGCTTGGCGTTGGCGCCAGCGGCGGAGTTTTCGTGCACACCAGCGTGGCTAATCCCACGGCGAACAAATACGTCAAAAAACGAATTGACTTCCTTGGCATAATTTAATTTCCTAAAAAATAAATAACGATTTACAAGATCTTATCGGCACAGTTGATAAATTCATTTATTAAAAAATAGAATCGAGCCTCCGGTGGACATCCCGATTAAAGCATCTCCCACGAAATAACCCGCACCGGCTGCTGGCCGGTTTCGAACGTTCCGAACAAACCCATGTATTCCGAATTGTAATAGACCGTAATGTGGTTGCCCGTGCCATCGATATCGCCGTTGGCGACGATGCCGCCAGTGACCGAGCTTTCCGACGGGCTGCCGCCGCCGTGAATGACAACGTGCCCGTGGTTGATCATATAAAGCACGCCCACCACGCGCGCTGAGCCGTCGAGAGTAATATTGCCTTCGACGACGAAGATGCCGTAAACCGTGCGGCCGCCGCGCACGCGCATGTTGCCGGTACAGTGGGTAACGTTCGGCGTGGTGCCAGAAAGGTAAAAGTTAAAATTGGGATAGCCGTGCGCCGGCTCAAAGGTGCTGGCAGTTTTGACATTTCCCTGGGCGGCGGCCATATCCAATAAAGACTGATCGTCGATCTCGGGCATGGCTGGCGCGTTTTCCACCATCAACGTCGGATCCGGATCACCGTTTTCATCCAGCGAGTTGACGTTTTCGATATCGCCAGTTGAGAAGATGGCATAATCGCCGATGGGCGGCCGGTAACGCACGCGCACGCGGATGGTTTTGCGCGCGGACCCCACCTCACCCGTGGAAGTAACGATAATCATCGTGTCCTGGCTTGTGCTCTGCAGGGTGAAGCTACCCCCCGGCACACTCACCGTTTCTGAGGCCGACAAATCGCCGCCGTCGAACAGCCGTTTCAAACCGTATTCGATGCCGGCCTCCGAAATGTATTGCGCCTGCAGGCCCTGCACGTATTTCAAAGAAAATTCGCTGTCCACTTTCATGATCGAAAACGCCACCGTTCCCAAAATGGTGAACATCAAGATAACGAAAAAAACAAAAGCGATGGAAATTCCTCCCAACTCGCTTTTAGACCCCCTCCTGGCCTCCCCCAAATTCAAAGAGCAGAATTTGGGGGAGAAGAATTCGGCGTTCCAAAATTTTTTGCTTTTCATATCAATAATCCGTCAACCAGGTGCGCAACGTAACATTTGAAATTTGACTGTGCGACACCGTCACTTGCACATCGGCATACGGAATTCCGTTGTAGCTCATGCCGCTGGTTTGCACCGAGACCGTACGGGTGAATCCCTCGGCCGGCGAATCGCTCGGGTAGGTTCCCGGAATGGTGATGTAGCCGAATCCGCGCGTCGCGCTTTTTTTGTCAGCGAGGATTTCTTCCATTTTTTCCTGAGCGAAAATAGTAGCCTGCGACAATATCGCCGACTTGCTGCTGTTGAACAAAGTCGAAGACATCAACGACATGAGGGTCGGCGCGGCAATGGCCAAAATGACGACGATCAGAATAACTTCGATCAACGTTATGCCCCGGCAATCGCCCAGCAGGCGCTTGCATGATAAAAATATTTTAGGCAACACGATTCTCCACTGATTCCAAAAATTATCATCGTCAGGGATCGCCTAAAATATTAGCGCAATCATAATTTTCAATTCAAGAATAGTAGAAGAATCTCCGATTTAATTAGTAATAACTGGACTATTGAAAAAACCCTTAGAGGAGATGGCTTCTGTCAATGAAAGACCGCTTGGAAATGAATTTCCAAGCTAATAGCTTAAGCTTAATAAATTAAGCTGTTGCTGTCTTTAGTCGATTTCAATCGACTTCAGCAAATTAGCCTGATGATTCATCATCAGGCGATCTGAGTTTTTTACAATAGTCCAGTAATAACTCAAACCAAATTGATGGAGAACAAATTATGAACGGATTCAAAATGATTCGGCAATTTTGGGCGGCGGCCTTAACGCTACTTCTGTCGCCACTTTTTTTGCTGGCCGCGCCGAGCGACCCCGATGATATTTATTGGGACGATCGCTTCGACGCTTTGGGAGTGAACGGCACGGTGCTGGCCCTCGCTTATGACGCCGGCGTGTTCTACGTTGGCGGAACGTTCACCGATGTTGGCGGAGTCGCTGCCAACAACATCGCCCAATGGGATGGCAATAGTTGGGCAACGGTGGGAAGCGGCGCCAACAACGGCGTCAACGGCACGGTGCTGGCCATTGCGGTGATCAACGGGGAAATTTACGTGGGCGGCAGCTTTACCCAGGCCGGCGAAGTCAGCGTCAGCAACATCGCCAAATGGGATGGCGGCGCCTGGTCGGCGCTGGGCAGCGGCGTCAGCGGCGGCGACGTGCGCGCCATCGTTGGCAGCGGCAGCGATGTTTTTGTTGGCGGCGTATTCACCACCGCCGGCGGCCTTTCCGCCAACTACGTCGCCAAATGGAACGGCAGCGCCTGGTCAACTTTGGGCAGCGGCGGCGCCAACGGTTTAAACGGGCCGGCCTACGCCATGACTACAAAAGATAACTTGCTCTACATTGGCGGCAGCTTCACGATGGCTGGAGGCGCCAGCGCCAACAACATCGCCGCCTGGAATACCACCAACGAAACCTGGGCCACGCTCGGCGGCGGCGTGACGTTGGGCGCGGTCAACGCCCTGCAGCTCAGCGGCGCGAATCTTTTTGTTGGCGGAACCTTTACCACGGCCGGCGGACAAAGCGCGAAGAAGATCGCCAAATGGAACGGCAGCGTCTGGTCAGCCCTGGGCGACGGCATCGGCAGCGGCGACGTCAACACCCTCGCGCTGATCGGCAGTGATTTATACGCCGCCGGCAGCTTCTCCACCGCCGGCAGCGTCAGCGCCGCAAACATCGCCAAATGGAACGGCAGCGAATGGTCGGCGTTGGGCAGCGGCATCACCGGCGGCATCGTGTTTGCCAGCGCTGCCACTAACGACAACCTCTATCTCGGCGGCAGTTTCACCAGCGCCGGCGGCAACGTCTCCAACCACTTTGCACACTGGACGGCCTTGAGCGGCACCGTGCCCGTGGAACTGGTTGCGTTTAATGCAAAACTAATCGCAAACGAAATTGAGCTCACCTGGGCGACCGCCACCGAAACCAACAACTTCGGATTCGATATCGAGCGGCTCACTTCGTCGAACACCGCCACGAGCGCGTGGGAAAAAATCGGCTTTGTGAAAGGACACGGCACGACGACCGAACCCAAAAGCTATTCTTTTAGAGACAACGTCCGCGCTTTGGCCGGCGCCACGACGGTGAGCTACCGCCTCAAACAATTGGACCTCGACGGCGCTTTCGAATATTCGAAAGTTGTAGAAATTAATTTAACGACCGGCTTGACGAGCTTTTCGCTGGCGCAAAATTACCCCAACCCCTTCAATCCCACCACCACTATTGAATTTACGATACCAGCGATGACGCAAACGTCGTTAAAAGTTTACAATATGCTGGGACAAGAAATCGCGACTCTGGTGAATCAAACATTAATTCCAGGGCAATATCAAGTGGAGTTCGATGGCGCGCAATTGTCGAGTGGAATGTACGTTTACGTGCTGAGCACCAGCAACCCGGCGCTGGTAGAAAAGCGCACGATGTTGCTCACGAAATAAAACCGCGGCACAAACGAACCGCCGGGGCGAAGCCATCTCCTGATTTTCAGCCGGGAGTTGGCGTCGTCATTCACAATCCTTAAATATTGATTTCAAAACCTTCCCCAATTTCAAATTAAAAGATCAAACACCGTTTGAAACGGTGTTTGATCGCTCTTGACTTTTTAGCGATCTGAAGATTTTTACAATAATCCAGTTTTAAGAGATAGGACAGGAGATTGGATTTAATCCGATTTTTCTGAAAATCTGCGTTCTTAATGTGGAGGCAATTTGTTTTACCAACCTTTGAGGCCCAAGTACATCATCATCGCGCTCACGATCAGCAGCACCAGCCCGGACCAATGGCGATGCGCCACGGTGCCGTGATCGGTAAACAACAGCTTGTTGCCCATTTCACTAACTTTGACGATGACTCTCGGGGCGAAGAAAAAAAGCAGGCTGAAGCCGAGAAACACTATCCCCAAAATTAAAAAAGCAATCATACTCTGTTACCTCCACTGTAACTTCTCGATTTCCCAGAAACTCGAGTTGTTTATTTCAAAACGTTCTGGGTTGAATTCGTGTTTGCAAGTGAATCGGTTCTCCACCAACAGACGTCGTCAGACTTACCGCGATGGAATTGATCGCGCCGCGATTGGCGACCGGCGAGATTAACTGGTTACCGTTGTCGTCAAAATATTTAAGCTGAAACTGCTCGACGGAATAGATGAGCAGATCGCCGTTGCGGTAGAGCGACTGGTTGATTCGTTTAAATGAAATCGAAACGTTGTTGATGTCATCGAAGCGGATGGAGTCGGCGGACGCCCAGTGAATGCTGTCGGGCGCCATGATCTGACGCAGGTCGCGGGCGATCATTTGCAGCGCGCCGCGCGCCGTCTGCAAGCCCTCGGTTTGATTCGTCAGCTTATCGTACATGCCGACTTCGTGGAAAATCACATCGGAAATAAACAGCGCCAACACGCCCATGATGACCATCACCATGATCAACTCCACCAGCGTGAAGCCGCGTTCAAAAGAAATTTTTCGCTTAGAGATTTTCAATTCGCAAAAACCCGGTGTTAGCGTTGATCGCAATTCTTTTGGCATTGTTGATGGTAATCAAATTCAATTCGCCGGCAAACTCGGCGCCGGCGTTCAGAGGCCGGCCGGTGGTGGTGAAATCCAACCTGCCGGAGGTGAACGCGGTGCTGGTGATGCTAATGCTGCTGAATTCACCTTCGCCAAGCTGGACGATGAAATCCGTGTTTCCGAGCGGCTGTTTGACGTAGGAGCCGTCATCCCATTTGAGGTAATAACGGTTGTTGGTGATGTCGATATAAACGCGCGCCCCGCGGCCCTCTGAAACCGCCAGTTGCTGCGCGAACCGCACATCGGTCGCGATGCGTTTAATAATGGTCTCGTACTCAAACGCTGTTTGATGATTGCTCAAACTGGCCAGCGCAATAAACGATAAAATTCCGGTGATGACGACCACCACGATGATCTCAACCAGTGTAAATCCGCTGCTGTTATTTTTCATTGTCATTTAAATTAAAAAGGGAAGCCGCGTTCACGGCTTCCCTGTTCATTGCTGCGTGGTTTAAGTATTTCATCCCTGAAAAGCAATCATCCTTGATTAGCGCGTGTGAGCAGCAATCGAGTTGGGGCAAGAAGCCGTACCGTTGGTCGAGTTGTAAGCAATCGCGTCGCCGTCAAAAGGACAAGTGGGGACGCTGCCGGTCTTGAACATTGAGCCCGTCAGCGAAGACGGGTACTGCGCGTTGCCGGCCAGGGCGCTATCGGCGTAAGCAATGGAAACCGCTGCCTCAACTGCCGCCTGATTGGCTTTACACTGCGAAGCCTGAGCGCTGTCACTCAAATCGACGAATTGCGGAACCGCGATGGCGGCCAATATGCCGATGATCACGATGACCATAATCAATTCGATCAGGGTGAAACCACTTTGGTTTTTCATTTGAACCTCCAGGTAAGTTAAGTTATTCAAAAGTAATTGTTTTTTTCATCGTTTCAGTTATTCTTTACGCAAGCCCTGTGCCACATTATTTTGGCAAAAATTCGCTGGCCTTTATCATTTAAATTTTATAGACTTAACTCGCAATGAAATTGCACCCAATTTTGATGCGGTGATGTTCCGCTTAGGAATAAATTGACTAGCCGTCGGCAAATAATTCCGAGTAAATAGTTGTTTTTAAAAATCGGCGATCGCCCGCTGTTCCGAAATGGCATACTGTCCCGTTTTTGGAGATCATCGGTTTCAGGGGCGATTTCTAATACGGCGCACTGTTCTAAAATGGAAATCATTGCGCTAACTTGGTTAAATCCCACATCGGCATGAAAATCGCCAGCGCCAAAAACAACACGATGACGCCGACGCCCACGGTTAAAATCGGCTCGATCATCGAAGTGAGATTTTTCACCGCGTAATCCACCTCGGTGTCGTAGTGGCTGGAAACGTTCACCAGCATTTCATCGAGAGAACCCGACTGCTCGCCAATCGAAATCATTTTAATGACCATCGGCGGAAAAATCTTGCCCTGGCTCAACGGGCCGGCAATGCCCTGCCCCTGCAAAATGCCGTTCGCCGCCTTTTCGATTTCTTTACCCACCACCAGATTGCCGACGGTTTTGGCGGCAATTTCCAGCGTTTGCAAAATCGGCAGGCCGCTGCTGTTGAGCGTTTCAAACATGCGGGTAAAACGCGACATGGCGGTTTTCAACGTTAGCGGGCCTAAAACCGGCACGCTGATTTTAAACAGGTCCCACTGATACGCCCCCTTTTCAGTTTTAATGTATTTGAAAAAAGCCGCGGCCAAAATCCCCAGTCCTCCCAAAACGATGTACCAATAACTGGTGACCGCGGTGTAGAACCCGATCAAAAGACGGGTGGGCAGGGGCAAGTCCACGTTCAATTTTTCGAACAAATTGATAAACTTGGGAACCACCAGCAGCATCAACGCCGTGAAGGCTAAAACCAGCGACACCACCACGATGATCGGGTAGCGCACCGCCGATTTGATGCGCGCTTTCGTCTGCTGATCGTGATCCATCAAATGCGCCAGCCGCGCCAAAACGTCGTCGAGGGCGCCGCCCATTTCGCCGGCTTTGATGGAGTTGACATACAGCTCCGAAAAGGTTTTGGGGTGGCGGCCGAGCGCCTCGGAAAAACTCAGCCCGCTTTCAATATCGACGTAAATTTTTTGGATGATCTCTTTCAGCGCCTCGTTTTCCGCCTGCTCCACCATTGCCTCCAGAGACGACAGCAGCGGCACGCCCGCTTTCAAAAGCGTCACCAGTTGCTTGGTGAAAACGATCAGCTCGTCGTGTTTTATTTTTTTCTTTTTGGAGAAAATCTCGATGTCGCCGAAGCCCTTTTTCTCCCGAATGCGAACCGGCAGGTAGCCCAGTTTGTCGAGATGCTCGGCGACGCGGTTGGCGTCGGCGGCCTCCATCACTTCCGTAACTTCGGCGCCGCTCTGGCTGATAGCTTTGTATTCAAAAGTTGGCATAGGTGTAACTCAAAGTGCCAGGCACTTTAAAAGTGCCTGGCACTTTCTTCATGTCCGGTTAACGTTGATGCGGTATTTTTCCAGCTTGCGGTAGAGCGTCGTCCGCCCGATCCCCAATTGGGAAGCGGCGATGGACATATTGAAGTTGGTCAACCGCAAAGCTTGCAACAGCACTTCCCGCTCCAGCTCTTTTAGCGGAGTAATTTTTTTAGTGAGCGAAACCACCTTCTTCAAATCAATGTAGGTGTCCGAAGAATTCAGATCATCTTTAAACGAGGTGATGGTGATGGGCAGATGTTCCGGCAGCAACACGCCGTCGGTGGTGTTTAAGAACGAACGCTCCAACACGTTCTCCAATTCGCGCACGTTGCCGGGCCAGTCGTAATTCATCAAATATTCCAAAGTGCGCGGCAGCACCGCTTTCACTTTGCGGCGATTCTCGCGGTTGTATTTTTCAAGGAAGAAAGCCGTCAGCGCCGGAATATCTTCCCGGCGTTTTCGCAGCGGCGGCACAAAAATGGGGTAAACGCTGATGCGGTAATATAAATCCTCGCGGAAATTCCCGCGCTGCATTTCCTCCTCTAAATTCTTGTTGGTGGCCGAGATCACCCGCACATCGACTTCGACGGTGTCGTTGCCGCCGACGCGCTGAAATTGGCGTTCCTGCAGCACCCGCAAAATTTTGACTTGCGTCGCGGGCGCCATTTCGCCGATTTCATCGAGAAACAGGGTGCCGCCATCCGCCTGCTCGAACTTGCCGATGCGGCGGGACACCGCGCCAGTAAATGCGCCCTTCTCGTGCCCGAACAACTCGCTTTCCAACAGATTCTCCGGGATGGCGGCGCAGTTCACCGCCACGAACGGTTTATTTTTCCGCGAGCCGTTGAAATGAATCGCGCGCGCGATCAGCTCTTTGCCGGTGCCGCTTTCGCCGCGCAGGACGACAGTAACGCTGGTATCCACCACCCGCTCGAGGCTGCTGAACACTTCCTGCATTTTTTTGCTCTGTCCCACCAGATGGTCGAAGCCGTAGCGTTCGCGCAGTTGCCCGGAGAGCCGCGACACTTCGTTGCGGAGGGACTTGGTGACCAGCGCGTTGTTAATGGAGATTTCTAACTTATCCCACTCGATGGGTTTGGTGAAATAATCGTACGCGCCCAGCTTCATCACTTCCACCACCATTCCCACGCGGCTGTCGCCGGTTAAAATGATTACCGGCAAACCGGGGTCGATTTTCTTGATGCGCTTGAGGGTTTCGATGCCGCTGATGAGCGGCATGGTCAAATCGAGCACGACGAGATCGTATTCATGGAGGCTGAGCATCTGCAGCGCCTCGTAACCGGAACACGAGGTATCAACTTCAAAGCCATGATTCTCTAAAATCCCCTTCAGGGTTTGAACAAAATCGAACTCGTCGTCAACAGCGAGTATCTTGGCAGTTTGTGGCATTAGAACTCCATCCTAAGTTTTCATCAATCCTTTGTCCTTCTATCGTCAGATCGAACCCAAACTGTAACGCAAACCCTCTGGTTTGCTACTCAAAGCGGAGCTTTGAGTTACGTGCTCGTTCAATCGACGTTGGTAACGCGAATAACTTCTTCGAGAGAGGTGACGCCTTTCAAGGCCTTCGCCAGGCCGTCCTGCCGCAGGCTGCGCATGCCGTTGCGGAACGCGGCGCGCTTGATCTGGGCGGAAGCGGAGTGGCTCAACGCCAATTCCTGAATTTCCTGATTGATGGTCATCACTTCATAAATGCCCAGCCGGCCTTTGTAGCCGGTGTTGCGGCAGGCGCTGCAGCCCTCGCCGCGATAAAGGACGACGTCCTTTACGATCTCATTTTTCAAGTTTAGCTCCTTGAGCGCGATGCTGTTGGGTTGGTAGGGCTTTTTGCACTGCTCACACAGCTTGCGCACCAATCGCTGCGCCACGATGCCAATGGTGGCCGAGGCGGTGAGAAACGGCTCGACGCCCATTTCCGTCAAACGGGTGAGGCCGCCGGGCGCATCGTTCGTGTGAATCGTCGAAAGCACGAGGTGGCCGGTGAGCGCGGCTTCCACGGCGATCTTGGCCGTCTCCTGATCGCGGATTTCGCCCACCATGATGACGTCGGGGTCCTGCCGCAAAATCGAGCGCAAACCGCTGGCAAAAGTCAGCCCGGCTTTGACGTTCACCTGCGACTGCCGGATGCGTTTTAGCCGGTACTCCACCGGGTCTTCAATCGTGATGATGTTTTTGTCCGGCGTATTGATGGTTTGCAGCGCCGAATACAGGGTGGTGGTTTTGCCGCTGCCGGTGGGACCGCTCACCAAAATTACCCCGTAGGAGCTGGCGAGCATTTCTTTAAAAAGCCGCAGCGGTTCCGGCTCAAAGCCCAACTCCTCGAGGTTCAACATCAAGCTGCTTTTATCGAGCAGACGCAGCACCACATTTTCGCCATAAACCGTTGGCAGCGTGGAAACGCGAATATCGATCTCCCGCCCCTGCACCGTCACCTGAAAGCGACCGTCCTGCGGGACGCGGCTTTCGGCGATATCCAATTGCGCCAGAATTTTCAACCGCGAAATGATCGCCGCCTGCAAATGTTTGGGAGGACTGAGCGCTTCGTGCAAAATGCCATCGATGCGGTAGCGCACTTGCAAACTCTTGTGTTCCGGCTCGATGTGAATATCGCTGGCGCGATCATGGATGGCCTGCGAGATGATCAAATTCACCAGCTTGACCACCGGCGCCTGCGCGCTGAGCTGTTTGAGCTTTTCCGCCGAATCCTCTTCTTCTTTCGGCTTAACGCTTTCGATGTCTTGAATAACTTCGTCCAGCGTATCATCGAAGTTTTCGATGTGGCCGTAATATTTCTGCAGGCTGTGCTGGAGATCCGTTTCCAGGCTCACCGCCGGCTCGATATTGCAGCCGGTCTCGCGGCGCAAGGTATCGATGACCTGCACGTTGCTGGGGTTGGCCATGGCAACGGTCAAGCTGTTTGCGATTTTAAAAACCGGTAGGACTTTAAATTTGTAGGCTAAATCTTTGGGAACGATTTCCAGCACGCTCGAATCGATGTCATAATCCTGTAAATCGATGAACGGCAGGTTCATGAAATCGGCCAGGTGCTGATAAATCTGCTTGCTGCTGGCGACGCCTTTGTTGATCAGAATTTGCGCGAAATCGTCTTCATTGTAATTTTTGTAATGAAGCAGTTCCGTTAACTGCGCTGGCGTGAGCAGGCCATCCCGCACCAGCAGCTCGCCAAATTTTCTGTCGTCTTCTTTAACCAAAGCTCACCTTACTTTATCATGATCCAACACCGTCTTCGACGGTGTTTTTTGGGCAGAAAGACCCGGCGGCAAACAAACGGGGGTGTGCTGGCTTCGACGGATTGCAATTCTTTAGTATTCACTAAAAAATGATTTTTCACGCCGCTGCCGGCGCCAAATATTTGCGAATTAATTTTAACAGCGTGCCCTTTTGATCGGACTTGTAAACGTACTCGTCGGCGCCGGTCTCGCGCCCTAAATCTTCGTGGCTCTTGGTTTCCCGCGACGTGAGCATAATAATGGGAATGTGCTTGTACTTCGAATCGAATTTCAACAAGCGGCAGACTTTGTAACCGTTGATTTTCGGAAGCAGAACGTCGAGGATGATGAGATCGGGGTTTTCCCGCCGCGCCAGATTCAAGCCTTCCTGGCCATCATACGCCGCAACGACGTCGTAGCCCATGGCCCGCAGCCGCATCGTTAAAATCTCAACGATGTTGATGTAGTCTTCAATTATTAGAACTTTTTTCTTCCCCATAGTTACACCGGTATTTTAAAGTGAAATGAGCTTCCCACACCAACTTGACTTTCTACCCAAATTTTTCCGCCCATGGCTTCGATGATTTCTTTGGAAATGCTCAGGCCCAATCCAAACCCCTGTTTGCCGCCGGGATAATTGTCGAGCTGCTTGAACCGTTCAAAGATACTTTCACGCTCGCTGGCCGGGATGCCGACGCCGGTATCCTTCACGGTAAAGATCAGATGCTTATCATCCAGTTCCGCTTGCAAGGTAACCGAGCCTCCCGGCAAAGTGTATTTGATGCCGTTCTCCAGCAAATTCGCGAGCACCTGCTGCAAACGATCGCGCAGCCCGTTGAAAGTCGGAAACGTGGGCGAAACCTGATTTTCAATTTTGATGTTCTTGGACTGCGCAAAGGCCTGGAAGGATTCGATCGCCTTGTCAATCAAGATCGGCAGCGCAATTTCTCTGCGGCGGTCGAGAAACGGGATACCGGCGTCGAAACGCGACAGATCTAAAATATCGCTGAGCAAGCGATTGAGTCGAACGGCGTCGTCTTTTACTAAGTGCAGGCAGCGCTTCTGCTGGTCGTTCAATTCGCCAAGGCTCGTTTCCAACAGCAGCTCGACGGCGTTCTTGATGGAATTGAGCGGCGTTTTCATTTCGTGACTGGCGAGGACAAGCGCCGAGCGCAACTGATCGTTTTGCCAATTTTTCGAGACGTCGCGCAGATCGATCATCCAGCCGACTTTTTGGTTGCGGGAATTTTTTAGCAGCTCGATATGCGCGCCCACCAGCAGCGATGGTTGGTGCATCGGGGTGAAGATTTTATTGAGTTCGAGCAAACCTTCGCGCCGGGCTTCCTCAATAAAATCGTTCAAATAGCTGACGTTGAGCTGGCCCAATGGCTCGCCTACTATTTTTTGATCGCTTGGGAGATTCAGCAATTGTCGCGCAGCGTTATTGAGATATTGGATGCGCATCCCGGGATCGCACAAAATCAGACCTTCGATGGTGCGGGCTGCGAGCAGCTCAAACGCCTCTTTTTTGCGCTTGGCTAAATACTTGGCATGGCGCAGCGCACGGGGCAGAGCCCGCGCCAACTTGCGCAGCAAACGCTGGCGGCGGGCGTCGAGGGGGTGATCAAAACTCCCAACAAATAAATTTCCGACTCGATGATTTTGGGCGGACAGCGGCGCAACCAACTCCTGCTGAAATGGCGGCGCTGAATGATCAAAATGGTAGCGGCTGAGAGGCTGGCCGTTGACAAAACACGGCCGCGGAACAGCGCCATTTTGCCTGGAATGCCCGCTCATTTTTTCGTGCACCTGCTGCACGTTTTCTTTGGAGAGCGGCCGGCGCGTGGTAATGTGAATAGCGCCATCCAAAGACAAAGTGGCCGCGCACCAATCGCCGCATAAATCCACCAGCGTCTCTCTCAAGTCTTCGTAAAAATGCGTTCGAAAATCGCCCGCGGCTTTAAGCCTGCCGCGTACTTTGGCGTCTATGTCGTCTCTTCGATTCATCGAATTAAATTATAAATATCCAAACAGGCTGAAGTACAGGCGATACAACGCCGGCCCAAAGCAGATGATCACCACCGTCGCCAAAGCGATGAAGGGGCCGAACGGCACGGTGCTGCCCAGGCGCAAGCGCCCGGAGCTCATGCCAACCGCAATCACCGGCAGCGCCAGAAAAAAGGCCAGGAAGAGCGCAATCAAAACCTCCGGGCCGATGAACACGCCGATCATCGCCCCCAATTTGATGTCGCCGCCGCCCATGCTTTCCTGCTTAAAAATCCATTTGCCGGCGTAGGCCACCGCCAAAAGGAAGCCGCCGCCTAAGACCAGGCCGAGCAAAACCTGCGGCAATGTTTTCAGGCCGAGCGCCAGCGACAAAGCGATTCCCAGGGCGATGCCGGGGAAAGTGAGCACGTTCAAAATCAACTTGTGTTTCAGGTCGATGAAGGTGATCGGCAGCAGCAGCAAAATTAAAATGGCATAGTGCACAAACGACGGGCTGAGTCCGTAAAATTGCCACAAAAGCGCCAACAGCGCCCCGGTCATCAACTCCACCAGCGGGTAGGTGATGGGAATGGGTCGCTTGCAGTATCGGCATTTGCCGCGCAAAAAGAGGTAACTCAAAATCGGCAAATTCAGCCACAGCGGAATGCGGGTTTTGCACTTCGGACAACTGGAGCCGGGCCAGACCACCGATTCGCGGCGCGGCAGCCGGTAAATGCAAACGTTGAGAAAGCTGCCGACGATCGCGCCCAGCGCAAAGAGCATCCCCGATTGCAACAACATCATGGCTCGACCTTTACGGTTTCGAGCGTTTGCACGCGCTGCACGGCGCTATTGAGAGTATATCCCTGGTCCAAGAATTCTTTGATTCGGCGCAGTTTTTCCAAATCGCGGCCCGAATAGCGCTTGAATTCGCGCGAGCCCATCGTGATCATTCGCGGGCGCACGATGCCCTTCAATTCCCAATAGTAAAGCTGCCGCAGACTGATATCGAGCCGGCGGGTCACCTCAGAACTGCTCAACCACATGATACTCTTCATCGTCAATCCTTCTATTTTAAAACCATAAGTTACTTTTTACAAATGGTACATCGGCATCAAATGGTTAAACATTAATGTATGTCAAAGGGAGAAAACGGGATGAGTGGATTAAGCGTGTGAGAAAATGTACAGCTTAAAAAAAACCGGATTGCTCCGGGGTTACGTTACATTTAGTCTAAACTCGCAGGCGGTGTTTGTCGGGTTCGATGGTGGGGGCTAAGTTCAAAGCTTTCTAAATCTATGTCTTCCAGATTCAACTACAACAAAAGCTTTCTTCAACTCATTTTCAGAATACGATTTCAATACTCTCTGAAGTTCTTCGTGTACAGAGTGTATAGTAAAGGTAGTATGCGGAGATAAATGACGCCAGTTTTTAACCCGCTCACAAAAACCAGATTTCCAAAATCTCTATCCCTTGTTACAAATATTCGATTCTCCTTCTCTGCTCGCTTGAGTAAGTCGGCGTCGTCTGCCCGTGATAGGCCAAAATGAGCTACTGGCACAACGTCATGTTTTAAGCTTATTAGAAATTTCCGTGATACCGAGTAAACATCTTGATCCAGAAGAAATTTCATGCTGCTGCCGTTGTGATGTGGATATCTTCCGCTTCAATGACATCCATAGCGTACTGGATACAGGCTTTAATATCTTCCGGTTCAAGATCGGGATAATAGTCCTGAATTATTTCTTCAAAGGGAAGTCCCTCTTTTACCAACTCTAAAACACTCTGCACGGTAATTCGAGTGCCGGTCACACAAGGCTTCCCAAAGTGAATGTTGGGATTTACAGAAACTCTTTCTTTCATTTTGTACCTCTCTCAAGAAATTTACCGTTAAGATTTTACATAAGATATCTTGTCAAGTCAAGTCAAGAAAAGTTTGCACAAAACAAAAACCCCGAAGTCTTTAGTGACTCCGGGGCGGCATTCTAATTTATATCGAAATGGACGGATTACGCCGCCTTGGCCGGCCGCTCCCCCACCTCCATGTCCTTGAAATTCACCGACACCACTTTCGACACCCCCTCCTCTTCCATGGTGATGCCGTACAGACAATCCGCGGCGCGCATCGTCAGCTTGTTGTGGGTGACCACGATGAACTGGGTGTTGTTGGAAAACTTGCGGATGGCGTTGACAAAGCGCCCGATGTTGGAATCGTCCAGCGGCGCATCCACTTCGTCGAGGATGCAGAACGGGCTGGGCTTAACGAGATAAATGGCGAACAGCAGCGAAATGGCGGTCAGCGCTTTTTCGCCGCCGGATAGCAACGACAGCGCCGCCACCCGCCGGCCTTTGGGGTCGGCTTCGATGAGAATTTCAGCTTCCAGCGGATCTTCGTTGTCGGCTAATTTCAGAGCGGCCTTGCCGTTGGTAAAAAATCCGGCGAACACGTCCGCGAAATTTTTTTGAATTTGTCCAAACACCGCCAAAAACTGCTCGCGCGCGGTTTTGTTGATGACGCGGATGGTGTCTTTGAGGTTGTTTTCCGCGGTGATGAGATCGTTTTTCTGCGCCGTCAGAAAATCGAGCCGTTCTTTCTCTTTTTCGAATTCCTTGAGCGCCAACAAATTGACCGGCTCCATCGCCGCAATGCGATCTTTCATCGCGGCAATGTCTTCGGCGAGCGCGGCGATATCCAAAGTTTCGTCAATTGGCCCGGCCTGAATTTCAATTTTATATTCTTCTTTAATTCTTTCTTTGATACGCTCCGCCTGCATCTTCAACTCCGAGGCGCGCAGCTCGGCGCTGTGCAGCGTCTCGGAAACCGCGTCGCGCTCGTTGCGGATCTGCTTCACCAATTTGTCCTGAACATCGATTTTCTCTTTCTCGCCGGCGTAATACTGTTCGAGCTGCAGCACGTCGGCTTCCATTTTCATGCGCTCGTCCAGCTCCGCCGCAATCGACTGCTTGTTCAACTCGATGCGTTTTTCCAATTCCACCGACTCATTTTCGGCGGCGGCTATTTCATCGGCGTGGCGCTGCAGCGTGGCGCGCCACTCGCGAATGAACTCCTGCTGCCGGCTGATATCTTCCTGCACGTGCCGCTCCTCGCTTTTCAAATCCGCCAGCTTCACCCGGCTGTCCTGCACCACCGCGCGGTATTCCTCGAGCTGCGTTTCCAGTTGCAGGAGCTCGTCAGAAATTTGCTGGAACTCAGCGTTGAATTTTCCGCGGCTGATTTCGACGCCGTCGAGCGCGGGCGCCATCACAGAAATTTTCTCCTGCAATTCAACCTGAGTTTGGCGGTGGGTTTCCTTTTCCTTTGAAAGGCGCTCGCGCAATTCAAAATCCTTTTTGGACTCGAAATGAAGCTGCGCCAATTGCACTTCGGTTTCGGTGATTTCAGATTCTTTGGATTTAATTTGTTGCGAGAGATCCTGATCGCGGTTGAACGATTCCTGGTATTGAATTTCGAGATCGTGATGCCGGCGTTCTTCGTCTTCCAATTGCGCAAACAAATTTTTTGATTTCGTTTCCAATTCTTCCACCAGCGCTTTGCGGCCAATGACGCCGCTTTCGCCCTGCGCCCCGCCTTTGATCAAACCCCAGGTGGAGATGACTTCGCCGCTGAGGGTGATCAAGCTGATGCGGTGATCGTGCAGGCGCTCGGCCTGCGATTTCGCGGTTTCGAGATCGGAGACGATCAGATAATCGGCCAGCAGCGCCTCCACCAGCCGGCGGTAATCGTCGCTGCAATTGACGAGATTGTACGCCCAATCGATCACGCCGGCGCCGAGGCTGGATCGGATTTCCTCGTTGCGGGCAGTGCGGCCGTTGCGGTAACCGCGAAATTTATCGAGCGGGAAAAACGTTACCGCGCCTTTCTCCGACGAGCGCAGCACGTCGATGCACTGCAGCGCCTGATCGGTTTCATCAACAATCAGCGAAACCGCCGCCTCGCCCAGCGCGGTTTCGATGGCGCGCCGGTACTGCGATTCCACGGTGAGATTTTCCGCCAGCGTGCCTTTACAATTGCCGTTCAAATAGCCCTGCAGCAAAAGATGCTGCACGCCCTCGGGGTGATCTTCATACGACTCGATAAATTTTTTCAAAAGCTCGATGCGTTCTTTCAACGTTTGCAATTCGGCGCGCCGGTTCAGAATTTGTTCCTTAAGATTTTCCTTTTCCGATTTCAAATTCTGCATCTGCTTTTGCAGGGCCGACTGCGCGCTGCGCATCTGCTGCAAGTGCGAGGTCAATTCGCCGCGCCTGGTGTTGAGGTTTTCGATCTTATCCTGCCGCACCCGTTCCAGCAATTCGCTCTCCTCCAGCTCGCGATCGATGGCCGCGATGCGCGCCGCGAGGTTTTCCAATTGCGTGCGAATGCGCTCTTCTTCCTGCTTGCTTTTGGTCAGACTCTCCGCGGCCAGCAGGCGCTGCTTTTCGATCCCTTTCAATTTGTCGCGGCGATCCTGCACATTGACTTCCATTGCTTTCAAATTCACATTCTTATCTTGAAAGTCGCTTTCCGCCGCCTGAATTTTTTCAAACAACCCCTGCAGATTTTCTTTGAGATGGCCAATTTCGATTTGAGTTTTTTCGATGCGCGCCGCGACTTCTTCTTTATCGCGCAACAAGCGCACCTTCGCTTCTTCGAGGGCTTTGCGGCGCTCGCGGTCCACCAGAATTTCTTCCTCTTTTTTCTGGATGCGCGCCGTCAGCTCGTTGAGCTGCTTTTGCTGGGCGCTCAACCGCCGCTCGGTTTCCAAAAGCGTCAGCCGCGCCTGTTCGATGTGCGCTTCCTTTTCGTCGAATTGCGCGGTCAACTGCGCGCGCTGATCCTGCGTCTCGTGCAGTTTGGCAAACAGCGGCTCCAGCTCCATTTTGATTTTAGAGAATTCGTGCGTCGCTAATTGAATTTCTTTTCCTTTTAGAATTTCTTTCAATTCCTGGTAGCGCTGGGCGCGTTTCACCTGCCGCTGCAGCGAAGAAACGTTTTTCTCCACTTCGCTGAGAATGTCGTTCAAGCGCACGAGATCGGCTTCGGTAGCTTCCAACTTGCGCAGCGCGGCTTTGCGGCGAACTTTGTATTTCGTGACGCCCGCGGCCTCCTCAAAAATTCGGCGGCGATCTTCCGGCTTGCCGTTGATGATCGACTCCACCATGCTGAGCTCCATGATGGAATAGGCGTCCGGGCCGAGCCCGGTGTCCATGAACAAATCCTGAATGTCTTTCAAACGGCAGGGGCTGTGATTGATGAGGTACTGGCTTTCGCCGGAGCGGAACAGCCGCCGGGTGATCACCACTTCAGAATATTCGATGGGCAAAACATTTTTGGTATTTTGAATGGTCACCGAGGCCTCCGCCATTCCCAGCGGCTTGATGGTTTTGGCGCCGTTGAAAATGACATTTTCCATGCGCTCGCTGCGAATGATGCCAGCCTTTTGCTCGCCCAAAACCCAGCGCAGCGCATCCACCACGTTGCTTTTGCCGCAGCCGTTCGGCCCCACAATGGCCGTGATGCCGTCGGTGAATTTAAATTTGGTTTTCTTGCCGAAGGATTTGAACCCGTGAATTTCCAGGCTTTCTAAGTACAAGGTTAGCCCCTGTTGTTAAAGGTGTTAAATTTGGAGAATTTGGCTTAGATACTATATACAGTGTGTGAGATACTGCACTAACCACGATATAAAGTTGTGGTGCAATATAGTTGTATAAACTCAAAAAGTCAAGGGCTTTTTTGGGGCCGCCTGTTTATAGTATTCCCAATAAGAGTTTGCATTTTTTTGCAAAGAATTGACACTCTAAAAATTGCCAGGCATCAAGCTAGAGTAATGAAGTTTTGGAGTACTGGAACTAACTGCCATTGATCCATTACTCCATTACTCCGTTACTCCGCTTCGATTGGCACGCCCTCCTTTAGTTAAGACGTGCTTGATTAGTTATCACTGCGGCTTTGCCGCGCTGGGAATATGCGCAAAGCGTTTTGTTTGCAAGTATCGTATGCGTTAGTTTTTTGAAAGCTGCGGCCCAGATTTTTTTGCCGTTGCTCTACTCCACTTTCTTCTGTAATTTCTCTGGACTAATCCAAAAAAAACTTCAAACCGAAGAGAGCACTTTATGAAAAACGACACCCCGGTTATTTTGAGCGATCAGCCGCAAACGATCGTAAAATCCGCAAAAAATGGCAAACGGCTGAACGCCGAACCCGATTGGGTTTCTTTCCTGCGCAACATTCCACTGGGAGAATTTGCCGGCCGCCGCACCCTGGGTGTGTTGGTCCGCCCGTTGGATAAATCCGAGCGATCGCACAGCATCAAAATTTTCGAGCAAACCTCCGAGGGCGACTGGCAATGCGTCCACCAACAAGTTAGCTCGTTTGAAAATCACCCGCAGTTTTTGGGTGAAGTCGAATTTCTGGGAGAAGTTTATGAGGCCGGCAACGTCAGCGCGCTGGGGATCGTCGGCGACCTGCTGCTGATCGGCTCCGACGAAGGCAACAAAATTCAAATTTTCAAGCGCAGCGGCCGCCGCTACCAACTGTTGCACGACATCCTGTTAAATGACGACGGCCGCGAAGTTGACATCGAAGGCATTGCCTGCGAGGACAACCTCATTTTCATCGTCGGCTCACATTCCTGGAAACGGCCGAAAATGAAAGCTGAACGCAGCTACAAAAAAAATCGCAAGCAGATTGAGCAAGTTCTTTTTGAGCAGAGCCGGGATTATGTTTTTCATTTTAAGATCGACGCCGCGGGCAACGTTGCCGGCGGCATCAAACGAACCAGTTTGCGAAATATCATTACAAAAAATAAAGTCCTGAAAGTGTTCAGCCGGGTTCCCGGCAAAGAAAACGGCGTGGACATCGAGGGCATCGCGGTCAAAAACGGCTGGCTCTATTTCGGATTTCGCGGACCGGTGCTGCGCGGAAACTACGCGCCGGTGCTGGTCTCGAAATTTTCCAAAGAGATGGACGAGTACGAGCTGCTATTTGTAAACCTCGGCGGCCGCGGCGTGCGCGATATCGTCCGCGCCGGCGACGGCTTCCTGATTTTAGCCGGCCCCGTCGGCGACGGCCCCGGCTCGTATCAACTTTATTTTTGGGACGGCCGCGACTGCCTCCCCGGCAAACGGGATGACGGCGAACCCGCCGGGCAGTGCATTTACATGTGTGAAATTCCTACCGCCGAGGGCGCGAAGGCCGAAGGCGTCACCGTCGTCAACGAGCGCAACGGCTCGTTTGAATTTTTGATCGTCTATGACAGCGTCGATAAAGGCGGCGCGCGGCGGTACCGGATTTCCAAGCCCAACCTCACCAACGAGTAATCAAACAAAAAATGAAAAAGGCTGCCTCGCAACGCGGCGTCGGCAGCCTTTTCATTTCGCAGCCGGTCTAATATTCCTCTGATCCCACCGCGATCATCGGCAAGCCCCAAAATTCCCAACCCCAGGTGTTGAGCTGTTCCAGCTCTGAACGGTATTTATTCAAAAGCTCGATATTCTCCGGCGGCAGCTTTTCGGCCTGCTCCTGCATGCCCGCCACGCTGCTTTCCGTTTGCGCCATCAACTGCTTGTAACTTTCGAGGGTGGCTTCCAACATCTGCTTCATTTCCGGAGTGAGATTCGGATCGTTAAGCTGCTGCTCGACCTGCGCAATCTGCTCGGAGTAATTTGTCTGCGCCGTTTCCATCGATTCCGACATCTGCTCCACCGCCGCCGCAAAATAGGTTTGATAAATTTGCGTCGTGAGATACGAATATTCTTTCGGAGACATGCGATGATTTTTCAGCGACTGCAAAAAGTCGCGGCGAATCTCCCCCAAAATCTTGAAGCCCTCCATCGCCTCTTTGTAGCCGCCCTCGCCGGCTTTTGTGCGCTCGTCTAAATCTTTAAACGCGGCTTCGTGTTCTTTAATTCTGCCGGCAAAATCCTGTTTGATGGCGATGAACTTTTGCACCTGGCTTTCGGAGATCATGTTGTTCGCCGGCTTCTCAAACGGGAAGTCCGCATTCAGAGATTTTACCTCTTCGATCATTTTCGGCGAGGCGCCCAGCCCTTCGGCAAAACCTTCTACCGCCGTCTTGGCTTTATTAAAAAAATACATCACCCCAAAATATCCTAAAATCATCAGCACGCCAACGGCCGCCAGCGCCATCAAACACCCCTTGTTGGATTTCTTTGTCTCTTCAGTCATGGTTTCTCCTTTGTGAGTTGATTGGGTCGTTTAAACGTGAACAAATGCCAGGCACTTTGAAAGTGCCTGACAGACGGACAAATGCCAGGCACTTTCAAAGTGCCTGACAGACGGACAAATGCCAGGCACTTTCAAAGTGCCTGGCATTTACGACATCATTTGCCTCTCACTTCACCGCCACCACGATGATTTCAATCAGAGCGTCTTTCGGCAAGCGCGCCACCTGCAGCGCGGCGCGCGCTGGCGGGGCGGTTTTGAAATACGAGCCATAAACTTCGTTCATGGCGGCGTAGTGGTTGAGGTCCGCAAGAAAGACCTGGCTCTGCACTACATCTTCCAACGAAAATCCGGCCGCCTCCAACACGGCCTGAATGTTTTTGATCACTTGCTGCGTTTGCTCCGCGATGCCGCCCGGCACAAATTCGCGCGTCGCCGGATCGACGCCGATTTGTCCGGAAACATACAGCGTGTTGCCGACGCGAATGCCCTGCGAATACGGCGCAATCGCGGCCGGCGCGTTGGGCGTGGAAATCACTTCGCGATCGATCGGCTGAGCCGCGCAGCCAATGAGTCCGGCGAAAACAAGAAGTACGCGTTTCATGATTTTGGCAGTCCTTTCTTGATGATGGTTTCCATGACATCACAAAAGTAATCGATTTCTTCAAGAGTCGTGTAAACGTTGGGTGTCACGCGAATCCCTTCGAATTCATCGTGTTGAATTGGGGTCACCAGGATGCGAAAATCTTTCCACAAATAGTTGCTCAATTCCACGGAATCGATGCCCTCGATTTGCACCGTCGCCAGGCCGCAGGCAAAGCCCGGTTTGAGGCTGGTGTGCAGCCGCACGCGCTCGTGCTGCAAAAGCCGCTGCGCCCAGCGGTTGCGCAGATAAACCATCCGCGCCGCTTTCCGCCGGGCGCCGATGCCTTCGTGAAAGGTCAGCGCCTGGCCGATGGCCAAAAAATTCGCCGCCGGGTGGGTGCCGATTTCCTCGAACTTGCGGATGTCGTTGTCCATCGAGTCCGGCGCCGGCATCATCGGCCAGAGCCCGGGGATTTTTTCTTTGCGCACAAAAAGCATCCCGGAGCCGTGCGGCGCAAACAGCCACTTGTGCAAGCTGGTGGCGAAGTAATCACAATCGAGATCAGAATGATCAAAATCGAAATGGGCGAAGGAATGCGCGCCATCGACAATCACGGGGATGCCTTTTTCGCGCGCCATCTGTACCACCGCTTTCACCGGCAAAATTTGGCCGGTGATGTTGATCATGTGAGAAATCAAAATCAACCGGGTTTTTGGGGAGATGTTTTTTTCAAAACGCGCCACAATCTCGCCGTCATTTTCGCACGGGATAGGAATCGAAAATTGCTTGAGTACGATCCCGTCGCGGCGCGCGCGCTGTTTGAAGGTGGTGATCATGCGCGGATAATCCTGATTGGTGGTGAGCACTTCGTCGCCGGGTTTGAGATCGAATCCCAACTGGCAAATCAGCAGGCCTTCGGAGGCGTTGCGGGTGATCGCGATCTCCTCGCCGCCGCAGCCGAACGTGCGGGCGAGGCGCTGGCGCACGGTTTCGCGCTGCGGCTCGAGGATGCGCCACATGGTGTAAACCGGCGCGGCGTTGGAATAGTCGAGGTAGCGCTTCAGCGCCTCCTGCACCAGTTCCGGCGCGGGGCTGACGCCGCCGTTGTTCAAATTGATGATGCTGCGATCGACGTTGAACGCCTGCTGCACCTCGAACCAGAACGACTCGTCCGCGGCAATTTCTTCCGGACTCCCAGTCAGGCGTTCCGCGGCTTCAAGAACGCGGCGAATCGCCAGCGGCTCGAACAGGGCAACGACGGCCGCGGCCATCGCCGGTCGAGTTATCGTTTCCAAAAACTGGCGTCTGGTTGGCATCGTCTCCTCCCATGCTTTTGATAAATTCACGGTTTTTATGTGCGTTTAGCAAGCCAATATTGGATTCAGGAATGAATAGAACTGCTTTCTTAACAAGGTCAAAGCAACGTCCCGCGCAAGATCAACGCCGCCACCGAGAAATATATGACAAGTCCCGTCACGTCCACCAGTGTGGCCACGAACGGTGCCGATGAGGCCGCCGGGTCGGCGCCCAGCCGCCGCAAGATAAACGGCAGCATGGAGCCGGAGAGCGTGCCCCAGAGCACCACCCCCACCAGCGCCAACCCGACGGTAATCCCGATGAGTATCCAGTGGTCGCCATAAAGATGAAAAAGGTGTTCCCAGATGGTAATGCGAAGAAAGCCAATTGCGCCGAGAATTGATCCCAGCGCCAGCCCCGAAAACACCTCGCGTCGCATCACGCGCCACCAATCGCGCAGAGTAATCTCGCCGACGGCCATGGCGCGGATGATGAGCGTGGCGGCCTGCGAGCCGCTGTTGCCGCCGCTGGAAATGATCAACGGCACAAACAACGCTAACACCACGGCGCGGGCAATTTCTTCTTCGAAATAACCCATCGCGGTGGCCGTCAACATCTCACCCAGAAACAGGACAACCAACCAGCGCGCCCGCTTTTTAATTAATGTGGGAAACGGCGTTTGAATGTAGGGCGTGTCGATGGCCTCCAAACCGCCGAGTTTGTGGATGTCTTCGGTGGCCTCGGCTTGAATGACGTCGAGAATATCATCGACGGTGACGATGCCAATCAACGTCCCTTCGGAGTCCGTAACCGGCAGCGCCACCCGGTCGTAATCTTGCATCAATTTGGTTGCGACTTCGCGATCGTCGTAGGCCGATAAGGCCACGTAATGATGATCCATAATCGAGGCGACGCTTTGAGAGGGATCCGCCAGAACGATGAAGCGCAGCCGCAAATCATCAATGAGCTTGCCGTTTTGATCGACCACGTAAATGACGTTGACGGTTTCCGCGTCCTTGCCATTTCGACGAATGTGCTCCAACGCCTGGCTGACTTTCCATTCCGGCAGAATGGCCACATAGTCCGGTGTCATCAAACGGCCGACGCTTTCTTCCGGATAACCCAGCAGTTCGCGCGCTTGCTTTAATTCCTGCGGAGAAAGCAGATTGAGAAGCTGCTGAGTTACGGGCGCCGGTAGCTCTTCAAATAGCTTGGTACGATCGTCGGGATCGAGTTCGTTCAACAGGTGGCGGACATGGTCGGTGGTCAGACTCTGCAGTAATTGCTGTTGCTGCTCGGAAGGGAGATAAGCGAACACATCGGCAGCTTTTTGGCGAGGAAGAAGCCGAAACAAAATAGGCTGGTCTTCTTCCGGAAGGCTTAATAATAAATCAGCAACCTCCGGGGCCTCCCATTCCGACACGCCCTCCTTTAAGCCGTTATAGTCTTTGTTTTGGATGAGTTCGCGAATTTCGGGGCCGAGGAGTTCTTTGAGCATGGTCAATTCCCCATGCCGGGTGGCAACAAATTTGTGATGCCCGCCTGCTCTTTGGCCGCGCGCACGATCCTCCGCACATCCGCCAGCAATTTTTTGGCGTCGTAAATAATTCCATCCTTGATGGTGTATTTCACGCCGCCCACCCGCACGACCTCGTTTTTCTCATTCACTTTGATCGCACCAGTACCGTACAGTACTTTAAAATTTTGCAGCGGATTTTCTTCCACCACCACTAAATCCGCCAGCTTGCCAATTTCAACACTGCCAATTTCTTTCTCCAATCCCAGCGCTTGCGCGCCGTACAACGTGGCGGAGCGAATCACTTCCAGCGGGTGGAAGCCGGCTTCCTGCAGCAGCTCCAACTCGCGGATGTAACCGAAGCCGTAAATTTTGTAAATGTAGCCGGCGTCGGAGCCGCAGGTGACGCGGCCGCCGCGATTTTTATACTCGTTGATGAACGTCATCCACAGCCGGAAATTGTTCTTCCACTCAATCTCGTCTTGCGTCGTCCAGTTGAACCAAAACGAGCCGTGGGCTTTGCGATTGGGCCGAAAATATTCCCACAGCGACGGCAGGGTGTATTCGTCGTGCCACTCGTCGCGGCGCACGCGGTCGAAGTCGCGAGCGGCTTCGTAAATCGTGAACGTGGGATCGAGGGTGAAATCCAGCGCCAGCAGCTCGTTCATCACCGCGCTCCATTTTTCGCTGAACGGCGGCGCGGCCTGTTTCCACAAACGGCCAGCTTGGGAGAAGCGGTGGTACTCGTCGCTGTAATTGTAATCGAGTGGAAAGTCCTGCACAGTTTGCTCGGTGAACAGAGCTTCGGGGAGTCCGTACCAGTGCTCCATCGTCATCAAACCGAGCCGCGCGGTTTGCAGCGCGTTCATGCGCGCCACGCTCACTTGCGGATGATGCGAGGCGGCCCGCAGGCCGTGCTTTTTGGCTTCGTCTAACGTGGCGGTCATCAACTCCGGACTCAGCGCGAAAATCTTCAGGCCGTCCGCACCTTTGCGGGCAACTTCGGCGACCCATTTGCGCGCTTCTTCCGGCGTGCGAATTGGGCCGTCGTGTCCCAACCCAAAATAGGCGTAAGCCTTGATGCGCGGCGCGGTGATGTCATTTTTAGCGCTTTTCTTTTTGTGATCGAGCGTCCAATCGAGCCCGTTGCCGGCGCCGGGATCGCGCACGGTGGTGATGCCGTGTCCCATCCACAATTTGAAAACGTACTCCGCCGGCGTGCCCTGCTCCACGCCGCCGATGTGGCCGTGCATATCGACAAATCCCGGTAGCACGTACATGCCCTCAATGTCCAATTCTTTGTCGCCCTCTTTGGCTTCCGGACGGCTTGCCGGCTCGATGGGCACGCCCGGAAATCCCACGCTGCGGATGCGGGTGATTTTGTTGCCCTCAATGATGACGTCCACCGGGCCCACCGGCGGCGCGCCGGTGCCGTCGATCAAAATTCCGCCCCGCAAAATCAGCCGCTGGAACGGCCCCTCGCCTTCGGCGCGCGGCGGCGCGGCAGGAATGGATTTGGGTTTTTCCTGCGAATAGAGGTGGGGAATTAAAATAAAAACGAAAAAAAAAGCCAACCAACCGTGGATTTGCATCTGCGTCTTCTTTCTCCTCTGAAATTTTTTTGCAAGGTAGTGGATGCGCAAAAAAATTGCAAGGGATTTGGGGCAAAAACGTGCCAGGCACTTTGAAAGTGCCTGGCACGTAAGTTCACACCTTCCGTTCCTCTGCTTCACAATTCATCGTTCCAACTGCGTTTCGTACTGCACAAAATATCCAATTGGGACTGGCACAGCGATTGTAAATAGTGGTTGCAAAATCAATCGGGAGTATCATAATGAATTTTGCAGCCCAAAAAGTGAAAGTCAACAACAATGGCAGCGAGCGCCAGCGCAGCAACTGGCTCAAGCGGCAGGAAGCTGCCGCGGTGAATTGGCTGTGCCGCCGCATGCCGCGCTTCGTCACGTCCAATATGTTGACGGCGTTGGCCGTTTTGGGAAGCGCGGCTATGTTTGCGGCATGTTTTCTCGCCAAACAAAATCGTCTCTGGTTGCTGGCCGGGATCGTTGGTTTAGCAGTGCAGTGGCTGGGAGATTCCCTCGATGGCCGGCTCGCCTATTTCCGCAATCGGCCGCGCAAGTGGTACGGCTTCGCGCTCGACATCGGCGCGGATTGGGTGTCGCTCTGTTTTATCATGGCGGGATTCACGCTCTATTTTCCCGTTCTCAAATTTGTGCCGGCGGCGCTGCTCGTCGCGTATGCCGGCAGGATGTTGATCGCGACGCTGGCTTACAAGATCACCGATGAATATCGCATCGACAGCGGCAAAATCGGTCCCACCGAAGGGCGATTGCTGATGGCGGGAGCCCTGCTGCTCGAAGTGGTGGTGGCGGGAAGTTTACTTTGGCTGGCGAGCGCCGCAACGCTGTCGTTGCTGCTCATTGATCTGGTGGAATTTTTGAAACTGCTGCGCTGCGCCGATGAGCGCGATCGAGAAGAAAAACGATTGCAATCCGCCATCGGACTAAACACCGTGATCGCCAAATAACTCGCCAATAAAAAAGGGACACAGAGTTACGCAGATGAACGCAGATTTTTGATTGGAAATTAATCTGCGCGTATCTGCGTAATCCGTGTCCCAAAAATCATTTGACCCATCCTAAAAGGCTGGTCGGAAAATGCTTGATGTCACAAATTCATGGTTCGACTCCGCACACCATGAAAAGAATTAGCTTCATACTGAGCGGAGTCGAAGGATGAAGTCGCTCGCACATTCCATTTTCCGACCAGCCTTCTAACCTTCTCCTTGGAGGGGAAAGGGATTTTATGCGGCGCCCTATTTGAGCAACGTCATTTTGTTGCTCAACTGCGAGACGGCGCCATTTTCCGAACGGGCTTCGAGGCGATAAAAATAGACGCCGCTCGCCGCCGGACGATCTAAATCATCGCGGCCGTTCCAGCGCGCGGTGTGCACGCCAGCTTCCTTCTGGCCGGCTTCCAGCTCGGCAACCAGGCGCCCTTTGAGGTCAAAGATTTTTAGCGTGATCTGCGCCGACGCCGGCAATTCATAGCGAATGGCGGTCTCCGGGTTGAATGGATTCGGATAGTTTTGATGCAAAACAAAAAGCTCCGGCACAACGGAGGGCGGCTCCTCCACCTCCGTTGGCCGCTCACCAACCGCAAACCAACTCGGACGCTGCGCCTCGGACACAAAGAACACAGACGGCCCAGCCGCCGCGATGCGGTTGGCAGCAATGGGCATCTGCCGGATTGTGGGGGTTACACCCTCGTCCCGTTCGAAGACGATTCGGCTGTCATCCGGGGAATAGCGCGGGTAGCCGATGGAGGTACCATTTTCCTCGATCAAATTTTCAATGCCGTTGAACAGATCGACGGCGCGGATTTCATCTTCACCGAGATTGAGGTCGATCAAATCAAACACAAAGAACGCGTCGTTGGTTTGAGCAAACGAGGGGTTGGCGACGTTGATGCCCACCGGCTGCGGCTCAAAGATCGGAAAGATGATTTCGTTTTCCACGTCCAACACATTGATATCCCAGTATTCGATGGCGCCGCCGCCGGACTGCGGAATACGGTTGAAAGCATCATACAACAGGAACTCCCCGCTTAAATCCCAATCCAGCGCATCCGCAAATAGCGTGTTTTCGGCCTTGACGCCTTCCGCCGTGGTGGGGGTATAAAGCCGCACGGCCTTGACAATATCCGCGACAAAGTCGAAAACGTAAATAGTTGTGTCTATAAACACAGTTGTGGCGGCTAATTTAGTGGCGTCCGGAGAAAGAGCGATGGAACTCCAAAAGCCTTGATCGCCAATCACGCTTTCCGTCCCGTCAACTATAAGACGAATATCATTCTGTTCATCAACAAACATCAGGACGGATCCGTCATCTGAAATGGCCATGGGATTGCCGGTGCCGGTAAACACCTGTCTTGGGGTGAGCTGGAAGAAGTCATTGCCGTCATCCGGGTTGACCAAAAATAAACTATTGTCCGTGGCTTCCGCGTTCACCACCGCGATGAACTGTTCCCCCTCCACTGGCGGCGTGTCCGGAGGTGGCGGCGTGCCTTCCTCGCCAACGATGCCCACGCCATCGAAGCCGGCTTTGACCGCAGCCACTTCCGCGGAGGGATCGCCAAACAAATCCGTCGCGGCGCGGATCGCCGCCAGCCGCATATCGACAAAATTGGATTGGCCGTTAAGATACTTCGCATCGAGCACCCGGTAATAGATTTGCTCGGTCTTTTCGCGGCCGATGGCGTCGGCGATCAAAAAGCAGGCGCGGTTGGGGATGCCGCTGTTGACGTGCACGCCGCCGTTGTCCTGATTAATATTAAGATTCACGAATTCGTTCATGTGCGCCGGCTGCCAGCCGCGATCGCCAAACTGATTGCCGCCGTTGTGGGGGTCTTCTAAATCCCGCAGCGCGCCGGAAGGAAAAAACGTCGTGCGTACCACGTCTTCCCCCATCTTAAAGTCATCGCGATCCACCATCACGCCGAACACGTCCGCCAGCGATTCGTTGAGCGCGCCGGATTGAAATTTATATTCCAAATCCACCGTGTGCTGAATCACGCCGTGGGTCATTTCGTGGGCGGCGACGTCGAGGCCGCCGGCCAGTGGGTCGAACGCCTGGTTGCCGTCGCCGTAGGCCATCACCACGCCGTTCCAGAAAGCATTGTCCATGGGCTGGCCGTCATCGGTAACGTGAATAATCGAAATGATGGTGCTGCCGTTGCCGTCGATGGCCAGACGATCATGGGTGGTGCGGTAATACTGGAAAACTTCACCCACATTAAAATGAGCGGAGACCGAGACCGCGTCGTTCCAGGTGTTATTGGCGGAAGTGACGTGAAAGAGTTCCACGCCCTGCGCCAGATCTTTTCCGTTCGCATCGATGGTCCACAGCGCGCCCCGGGGGTCGTTGGGGAGGTTGGAGGCGACCTCGTCAAAAATGTCGCGAGAAGCGTCAATCATAAAAAAGGCATTGCTGAGTTCAAAAGTGTGGATGGTACGAGTTACCCCATTGAGATCGGTGGCGTTGGCCGTGGCCGGACCGTCGAAATTGGTGGCGTTGTAGCTTTCCAAAATTGCGCCGGAGCCGGCGTCGATGAAATAGTACCAGTGGTCGCGCAAATTGGGACGAACGGTCACGTGCCAAATGAGGTGGGGACTTTGAGTCTCCGGATTCACCCAAATATATTTTTGCGCTGTCGGCTGCTCGTACCCTAAAATTGCCTTCGTCCAATCGTCAAAAGTTTGGAAGCTGGTTTTGCCGCCGAGATCGCCTTCAGCAATGGTGACCGCCTCCGCTGAACTCAAACGAAACTGAGTTACGTCCACCTCGTCCGGCGTCGGCGAATAGCGGGCGTTGATAGCGTAGAGCGAACCCTCGGCGTCAAAATGCGCCACCAGACTTTGCTTCCAAAGCGGCACGCCGTGATAGACCTGTTGAAACTGGACGTGCCGCATCCCCAAGCGATCGGCGGTTTCCCAAACCGGCTGCATTTCCTGCTCGGGATTTTCGAGCTTGAACAGCTCGCGATTCTCCGCCAAGTAAATTATCGCCGCCTGTGCGGAGGAAGCGGTTTTGGCAAGCTGCAGCCGCTGGCTCTGCCGCTGCAATCCGGCGCCGGTGATGAAAACCGGCGTGCGATTTTTCTCGTGCCAGTAGATGTTGAGATCGGACAGCCGTGAGGCCGCTTCCCCCGCCGCGCTTAACTTCATGGGCTGGTATCCCCCTTGTTTAAAAACCTGGCGCAGCCGCGACGACGATTTACGCGATGTGTTTGTTTTAAGCAGCGCCTTCTGCGAAAGCGCGTTTTGCACGTTGCGGTTTATCGCCTGCAATTCACTGTGGCTAATTTTTTGACCGGTTGAAGCCAGACGCTTTTGTTTGTTCTGCCACCCCTGGCTTTCGATGATGCTGCTTTTTTTCGATCCGGACGATGCCCCCAGCCCGATAAACGCAATCATCAACAAAACAAAGTAGCGACTACTTTTCATGGCCGTGCTCCATTTTAGGGTTATGAAAATTTGAATGGGTTTTACTTTTTTAGATTCTTGCAGAACGCCTCCACCTGCTCGCACCACGCTTTGAACGCCAGCGGCAACGACTCCGGGGGAGAAACGCCGCTCCAGCTCCAACGGTACTGATGGGACGGCGATTCCAGTACGACCACCGTGGTGAGGTTGGCGGTTTCGTCCAGCTTTTTTTCTAACATTCCGGTGTCGTGTAATTGCTGTTTGAAGGTTTGAATTTGCGCCGGCTCGACGGTCATCGCCCACAGAATCGAATCCGGCCCGGCCGGCATTCGCTGCCAGTGTTGAACGACGCCGTCGGAGTGCAGGGTGTACCCACTCACCAACCCGGTGAACCCGCCGCCGCGGGAGAAACTGATTTTAAACGTATCCACCACCGCCGGCGCTACCTTTGCCGTTTCTGTTGAAAGTGCGGGGGTTTCCGCTGCCGGCGCCCGCCCCATTTTCTTTTTGCAGTGGCTGGCAAACACGATCACAACCAGAACAAAAAAGAAAATGGAAACCCTTGAAATTGGAATCGAATTCATGTTTTGGCTCCGATTCAATAAGGGCGTAGGGGCGATTCATGAATCGCCCCTACCCGTTTCAAAAAAATGTGTCGTTTTAAAATTCAGCCCGTCACTTCAACAAAAGCATTTTGCGCAATTGCACTTCGGCGCCGGCGGTGAGCTTGTAAAAATAAACGCCGCTGGAAAGCAGAATGCCCTCGTCGTTGCGGCCATCCCATTCGATTTCATAAAAGTTCGGGCTCTGGCGCTCATCCACCAACGTGCGCACCGCCTGCCCCAGCATGTTGTAAATGATCAGCGAAACCTGGGTATTCTCCGCAATTCCATATTTAATTTTCGTGGAGGGGTTGAACGGGTTGGGGTAGTTCTGCTCCAACAAAAATTGCGCGGGCACGGTGGCCACGGGTTCGTCCTCCACACTCACCACAAAATTATCCCACGCGGCTTGAGCAGCGTCGGCGTTGGCCTGCAGGTCGGTCAAGCTGGTCCCGCCCACCCAGGCGAAGCCAACCGTAACGGAGGTTTCCGCCCCGAGCGTAAACGGCCCGGAGCCAATGAAGCTCCAGTAATCGGCGCTGCTGGTAATTGGTTGTGGGCCGGGACCGTTAAAATTGGAAAGCGCATCAAACACCGTCGCGGGCGTAAAAACCAAGGTTTGGCTATTTACAATCAATCGCGCGCCTGATGCCGGCTGCAGCGCTTTGATGCCGTAAAAATTAACATCATTGGGGTTGCTGCCGAACTCGAACATATAGAGGAGGTTTCGGGAGGCGTCGTAGCCGCCGCGATTGTTTAGAAAATTGTTCACGCCAACATCCCAATCCGCGAACTGCCCGAAATAAATGTTCGATATGGCGGAGGTCGTGATGTTAGTGATCTCGCATTGCACCAACACGAATTTATCGCTCGAGTTCGATAACGAGGTTTGCCGCACCGTAACTCCGATGGAAGAATTAAAGGCATTGGCGGCGCCTTCATCAAACTCGCAGAAAGCAATTTGATTGAAATTAACGCTGGATGAAAACGGCGCGAAGGGAACTCGCTGCTCAAAATCAACCAACGGTGCGTCAAGGTCGTCCCTTACGCTGGGCACATTGACCGCAATTTTCGTGGAGGTCGCCGCTAAAAATCCTCCGGAAAAAAGGGTGGCGCCCGGGTTGCCCATGAATGAAAAGCCGCCGCCGGTGTTGGTGCCGTCGTCGCCGTAAACGCCGTTAGACCACATAGTGAAGCTGACGTTGCCGGTGGCGTGCGTGAGTCGCGGCGTGGTCGCCAATTTACTAACCGTGAATTCATAAAAATGCGCCGGGCTGCCGACCGGATTGTTGTTTTCGTGGTTCTCAAATGTATCCATTATCAAAAAGTATGTGCCGCTGGCCGGCAGCGTCGTCTCGAGCAAGGGGTCGATGCGGGCGCCAAAGATTTCATCGTCGTTTTCAGCAATCACCACTCCGGAGCTGTTCACCAGCGTAACAAAGCCATCCATTGTCGAGCCGAGGACCGCGGCATCGACATCAACTCGGATAAAATCATCGGCCGTTCCCGTGAAAGAAAAGAAGTCGAGGTCGCCGGGAGGATCGATGTAACCTTTTACGCGCGAACCCAAAATTACTGGCTTAGCGTTGGCCAGATTGTTGTTAGGCTCGAAAGCGTCCGGCCGCTGCGCGCCAGTCAGCTCAATTTCAATGGCGAGATTCGCTTCTTCCAGTTCAACAAAGTTCACCCCGTCGGTCGAGACCAAATTACCGATAATAAAACCAAGGGATAAATCCGTGTCCGTGCCGACTCCCGGCCCGCCGCCGGAGCCGACGTTGTTCAAGCTCTGTCCCGGCGGGAGTTGAATGACTACGAAAAAATCATTGAGGCTGCTGATTTCGAGATTAGCGTTGATGTTGATAAATTGTAAGGCGCCGCCGGAGACGTTATTAAAAACCGCCAGGGGATTGGCGAGATCGGGCTGGCCATTTGCGTTAGGAGCAACAACCATCACCTGCGGCCAGACGGTCAAATCGTCGTTGTTAAAAAAACGAATGTCGGAAATGGTGTAGGGGGCGTCGATGCTGGCGGGCACAGAATGACGCACAGCAAAATAGTCGTTGGACCCGGCGGGGCTGCGCGGTATCAAAATCGTTTCAATGGAGTCGTCATACTTGTCCAAAACCAGCGGCGGCAATTCGTCGTTGAAAATAATGTTGATGTCATTGATGGTCGCGCCGGCCGTGGGCGTCACGGTGGTGATTTCCGTTTCATCATCGGCATCCGGATCGCCCGATTCGTTAGCGCCGTTGTAAAAATCTTCCGGGCCGGGAAATGGGATGAGGGTCGCCGAGCTGAAGCCGCCCACTCCAATTTCATCAATTTCAACGGAATAGTTCGCGCCCGGGGTCAGGCCGTTCAGCGTGTAGCGACCGATTAAGTTCGGATCCGAGGAACCGCCGCTAAACTGCGCGGCGCTGAAGGCGCCGGAAATTTGCGAAACCGCGTCAATAAAAAGCGTGGCCGCGCCGCCGCTGGTATTTCGCGCAATGACATTGGCGCCGTTGGCCGGCGTGGCGCCGTCCTTGAAAAAGATTCGGCCGGCAATCGCGCCGGTGCTGGCGCTGAAGCCCGCTTCGCCGTAGAGCAACGCAAACGTCGCGATGTCATCGGCGTGGGGGCTGGTTTGGCCGACGTCGCCAAGAATAGGGTACATAGTTTCAACTGTAGAATCCGGGGGCGCGCCAAATCCCTGCACGTTTTCCTGGGTGAAAAAGGCGGCAAAACCATTTACTTGGCTGTGCGCTAAGTTGAGGTAGTGGCCGAATTCGTGCACGAAGGTGGCTTTCATCAACTCTACTGAAATTTCGCCGTTGTCTTCGTTGCCGTCCACGAAGCGGCCATTCAAAAAGGCGGAGGCTTCGAGGACGAAAAACGGCGCCGTGTCGGTGATAAAATCGGGGCCGGCAAATCCTAACACGCCGCTCCCCGGTCCAAAAATCGCTTCGAAAATCTCGCCGTCTTCATCAAAAACGATTTCGTTCTGCCCGTTGGCGTCCGAAATCTGATTCAAATTAGCGAGCGTCACGTCGATCGGGACGCCGGTGGTGTCGGTAATTTGTCCGTCGTTAAAAAACGCGATGTCGGTCAGGGGCACACTCGCCCAAATTTGAAACGCCTCGTCGGCCATGGCTACCGCCTCGGCGTTGCCGAGCAGCCCCAAGCCCCCGCCGTCCGGGTGGAAGGGCAGCGGCGCCGAGTTGTTCCATTTGTACGGTACGCCAGTCGAAGAAATGATGAGCGGCTCGCCGGCCATCAGGCCAGGCACGCCAACCCAAAAAAACAACCATGCGCTCAAAACTTGTAGTTTCGTTTTCACTTTTGCCTCCGTTGCAATAGTAGGTGAAATTTGGTTTATGAAAGTACGATCACTAAAATGGATGCTTCTTAACGCAGCTTACCTGACCAGTTTTTCGAGAAGCCCCACAAAGGCGTCGTACTCAAACGGTCCCTGTTTCTGCGCTAAAATTTGGGATTCGGAGGCCGTCAGTGTTTGTTTAAAGAGACGAAAATCGGAGGGAAAATTATGGAATAAACCAGCATTGTTCATTCCATTAACGACTTCTTTTGCGCCGGTTTTATCATTGCTAATGACTTGGAAACACCCCTGCGGCAAGCCTACCGGAGCGGAAAGTCCCAGCGAACTTTCGGAGGTTAAAATTAAAAGGTATTCTTCGTTGACGCGATAGCTGGGCATGCCAACAATTTTCGTGTTGACGCGGCCGGCGGAATTGGCGCCGGGGTATAAAAATTGTCGCAGTTCCATCATCGCGCCTACCTGACCTTTAATGGATTTTGAGACGGCAAAGGTGTAGCTGGTGTAGGCAATTTCACCGCCGTTGGCCGTCGGCATGGTTTTCTCCGCAACGGCCACACACGTTCCAACGATGATACGGCCAGCTCTATTTACCATTTCAAGTAGATTCATTTTTTCAATGCTTGTACCCTCCAAACGGGCTGTATAAAATAAGCCGAAAGCGGAAACAAGCATCAACGCCAAACAGCCGCGAATTAATTTTTTCATGTTCTAATCTCCCTATTTTAGTTCTTTTTGAGCGCTTCCCTAATTTGTAGATTCGAACTGACCGTGACCCGCCGCGGGGACTTCGACTGGGATTTCTTGGCAGAATGCAACCTCTCTGAAGGCAACTTACTCGGCGCCGAAGTCTCCACCTTCCGTTGAAAGGTCGGGCTAATTTTTTTCTCCCGCGCTAAAGAAAACGTCAACAATGCGAAAGCCATCGCGAATACGGCGGCGAGCATGAGAAATGGTTTAAATCGCATAACGACTCCTTTTCTAAGTTAGTGGGATGAGAGGGACGAAATTCCACCACGCTGTACAATTAGAGATCACTGAACATCTTCCCAGCAAGTTAGAACCGTCGCCTCTCCCCTTGTCTCAAAAATTATACCTCTGATTATGTGAACAACCGCCTACTCTTTTTTCGTCGTTTCCTGCTCTGGGGCCGGCAGCGCGCCCAATTGCTGCATCATGGTCATGCTGTCTGTGAGACCCCAGTGCTCCACCGCTTTGCCGTCCGCAAACCGCACAATGTCGAACCCCTTTACTGCAATTTTTTTATCGGTGGCAGCCATGCCCATAAATTCGCCTTTGTGGGTGCCGTGAATGGTGATGTAGGCCCACACTTTGTCGCCCTTTGCGATCAAGTCATTAACCTGGAAGTGCAAATCCGGAAAGGCGGCGCGAAACATGGTGAAAAATTGTTTCAAGCCCTCCCGTCCCTGTACCATTCCGGGGAACTCCTCGTGATCCACAAATTCCGCCGCCACCAACTCGTCAATGAGCTGAAGGTTGCCATTGTTGACCACCTCCTCATAAAAGCGCTTCATGACGGCGGCGTTCTTTTCTTCGTCGCTGGCGAAAGCGGCAGCGACTGCGCAGATGCAAAACGCAACCATCATCAGCGCGACAAAAATGTGTTTCTTCATCAGCATGATAACCTCCTTGGTTAGTTAATATTTCGGTGACTTCGGTGTTCAATTTCCGGATGCAGGTTTAATTTTTAGGCGATGGTTCTGGCGAAGGCGCAAGATCTTTCAATTCCGCAAACAGCACCGTGAAGGCGGCCGTATCCGGATTGGCGGAAGCATGAGTTTCCGCTTCCCGCCAAACCGACGTGCCCGCGGAAAATTGCAGATCGGAAGATTGCCCGTCTTTTGAAAAATGACGCACGGTGCCGCCGGTCAGGGTATAGACAACATTGGCAGGATGAGCGTGCAGCGGCGATTTTTCGCCCGGTTCGTAATGCACCTTTACCAGACGCACCCGCTCATTTTCGAGAAGAACAGAATAATTTTTAGGAGCGACTTTAACCGGATCCAGCGTGGAATCAACGCGGGCCGCCGGGTGGTCGGATTTCGGGAGTTTCAAATCCAGCACCAGCACCCGCAAATCCGTGTCGCCGATATTTTCCGCGGCGTGGGACTCGGCGGGAATCCAAAAGCTGGCGCCGGCTTCGGCTGCAATGGCCACCGAGGTATCGGGATAAATCAGCTTCAATGTGCCGCTGCTAAGCACGTAGGCCAGGTGATCGGGGTGGGAATGCACAGCCATATTAGCGCCGGGTTTGAAGTGAACTTCAAACAGCCGCACGTGGTCGTTCTCCAACAGAGTTTTGTAAATTTCCGGATTGACTTGCGCGGGATCCTGCGCCAGTACCGGTGTAGCAAGTGTGAGTAAAAGGATAGATAATAGCTTCATGGTTCACCTCCTTTTTGGGCCAATGTAGCGCGACCAGACTGGTCGCGCTACGTTTGAGTTATCTGGAACTTCGTTTCCCCGGCTTGGAAATAGATTCGAAAATAAGCGGCTCTTCGGATAATGCCGGTAGGTAGCTCTCCTCTCGATTCAAAATCGTTCCATCTTCCAGCCGGCGTATGGTTCGGCGGCGATAGGAGTCGCCCTGTTTCCATTCAAAATGAAGACTGTCATTCTCCAACACGCCGCGAAAAATTGTGACGCCAGTGTTTTCGAACGCGTATGCCACAAGTCCCTTTTCGTCATAGCCCACGAGGCCCGTAGCCCTGAATGATACCTGCTCCGTGCCGGGCACATAAATGTTCGACGTGCCGAGTAACCATCGTCCGCGCCGTTCGTTCTTAGCCTCGAATTCATAGGGACCGTACGGGCTTTTTCCTTCGCCGTGCCACTCACCTTCGAGGAAAGAGAGCGCCTGCAAAGGATCGTTGGTGGGCGATTGTGCAATACACGTGCGCGTGCCCCCAACTACCAGTGCGAACATGAAGACGCACGTCATCGAAATTATTTTTTCAAAAAGAGGGGATAACATAGCTTTCCTCCTTTTTGGTTTCACTTGCCTTCGCACATGGCCTTCACTCGCGCCAGCGCCTCGTTAAATGATTTAACCTGCGCCGCGAGATCGTCCGCAGTTTGCGGCCCGGACTCGGTGTAGCGTTCGTCGAGCGCCACTTTCGTGCCGTTGCCGGCGGGCGTCAGCAGCCAGCGTTCCTGGCAAATGTACGAGGCGTTCTGCGGGTCAATCGCAAAACGGAGTTCGGCGGCCGTCTTGGCGTAAATCAAAGTCAGGCCGCAGTTGTCCCCCCAAACTTTTATTTGAGCCGAGTCTCCAACTTTGGCTAATTTTGCCGCGCCCTGGTATTCGAACCCCATGATTCTGCTGAGCTTCGAAACGTCGGTTAACACCGCCCACACCGCCTGCGGGCTGGCTTGGATGGTGATCTCGCCGGCAAAACTCTGTGCGCCTAATTTTTTGTTGGCAACTTGGGCAGAGGCTGCCGCAACGAGGTTCAAGAACAGGAAGACGGCGAGGAGTATCTGCTTCATAAGTCCTCCATTTTGAAAGTTGTGTAAGATGAACCCGGTAAATCGCGATCGCCAGGGGATCAGCCAATCGCCTTCACATAAATCACTTTCGAATCGCCGGGGGCGTAAAAATCTTTGAGCAGCGCCTCCTGCTGGTAGCCGCACGCGAGGTAAAACGCGCGCGTGGGCTGGTACTGCTCGCGCGAAGAGGTCTCCACGTAAATCCGCCGCCCGCCCAGTCGTTTAATGGCGCGCTCGCTTTCGGCCATTAATTTTTTTCCGATGCCGGCGCCGCGAAAGTCATTATGAACCGCAATCCAATAAAGATCTATGCTGGCTTGGGCGCCGGGAATCGGGCCGAAGCAGCTGTAGCCCACGACGCGGTTGTTCTGTTCGGCAAATAAAAAATGATAGCCGCTGTCCAACCCTTTCACCAGCCGCTCGATCGCCAGCTCCACCGCAATTTCCACCTCTGCGGGCGAGAAGAAGCCGGTGGATTGAACGATGGCGCGCACGTGTTCGGTGTCCGGCGGATTGAGGGTGTCGCGAAAGGTCAAATCGTCAAGCTTTTTTTTCAACCGGTCCATTTAACAAGCGATTAATGAAGCGCCCCCGCTCAGTTGCGGTGGGCGCCATTCCACAAACCCAGGAAAAAATGCCGCGCATTCACTCCCAGAGAGCGCGTCCGGTAGCCTCCTTCCTGCACCACCAGCACCGGATATCCCAGGCCGCCGATCATGCGGCCGCTTTTTTCAAAGTCGTTCGCAATTAAATTCCAGGAACCAGTGGGGTCGCCTTTGGCCGGATCTAATCCTAAGGCCACCACCAAAAATTGCGGGGCAAACGCTTCAATCTCTTTTAGCGCTTTGGCCAGCGCGGCGTGATATTGAGCGACGGCAATTTTCTCCGGCAAAGGGAAATTTATATTAAACCCTTCGCCCGCGCCGGCGCCGCGCTCTTCTGCAAATCCGCTGAAATAGGGATACGCGAAACTGGGGTGGCCATGAATGGAGATAGTGAGCACATCGCTGCGTTCATAAAAGATGTCTTGCTGGCCATTGCCGTGATGATAATCGATATCGAGAATGGCAACCTTCCCAAACGCGCATAAATAATTGGCGGCGATGGCGGCGGAATTGAAATAGCAAAACCCGCCAAACACCCGGCGCTCAGCGTGATGACCTGGCGGTCGCACGAGAGCGTAAGCGAGGCGGTGGCCTTCCAGCAAAGCTCTCGCAGCCGTGAGGGAACAATTCACGGCGCGTTTGGCAGCACGAAAGGCATTGTGATTCAGCGGAGTGAAGGTGTCGATGCAATAATAGCCGGCGCGAATCGGCAATTGTTTGGGCATGCGGGCGACGTTGCGAATGGGAAATACATACGGATAAACCGACTTGTTGGGCGGCACGTTGGCACACACCCGCCGCAGGTAATCCACAAACTGACTGTCGTGTACGGATTTGATATGAGTTTCGGAAAACCTTCCGGGGAGTGTTCTCAGGAACAAATTCGTTGGCAGGATCTCTTTTAAAATGGAATCGATGCGCACCGGCGACTCCACATAGCCGCGTTCGCGAACGTGATGAATCGTATGGTGATCGTTCACCACCAACGCAATCAACTTGTCCACTGATTTGGTTCGGGTAACCGGCTTCACTTTTTCTTTTACAAATTTGGGCTCGCGCAATTTGACCGGATCATCTTTGAACGAATCCACCACCATCTGAATGTACTCCGTTGGACAGACGTCGCGGTATTTGCGCTCGAGGATGGCGCGCACGATGGCCCGCACTGACCCCCGCCGCAGCGGCCGATTCTGCCCGAGATCATCAAAAACAAGATAGGGCGGCGATTCCCCCGGTTTCAACGGCGTTTCATAAGCCGTGTTGACGATCGGGCGGGCGCCGAAACGTTCGTAAAACCGCAGCCGTGCTACGTTTTGTTTGCGAATGTCGGGATCCGGGCACAGCCGCGGGTCATCGGGCAGACATTCAAAAAACAGACCCCTGGCGTTCATCAGCAGCGCTTCTTCGCGAACCCGTTCATACAACGCGCCGCCGATGCCGCGGCCGGTTTTGTCTTCCGCAGCGGATATGAAATCAAGATAGCAAAAGTTCAAATCCGCGGCGTGAAGCAGCAGCGCAAAACCTTTGACCGCGTTTTTGGCGTCTTCGGCCACAAATAGAATCGAGCGAAAACGGTATTTGAGCGGATTGCGCAATTGCTCCGGCAACTGCCTGATGTTGTCACTGGAAAGGCCGTAAAACTGCTCGCTCAGAATATGCTGAACCTGAGCAATAGCGTCCTTGTTGCCGGGCAAAACGTAATCGTAAATACGCCGAATTCGAAACATGTACTGAGCCTGCCCGCTACCGGTAAGTATTGAGGGATTAAGAAAAACGGGGTAAAATAGGGAAAAGAAAGCTGGCGATCAATGATTTTTTTTGGAACGCAACGCGTCGTCAACGATGCGTTCAATCACCGCGGCAAAACTCAACCCCGCCCGAGCCGCGGCCGCCACGAAGCCGCTGTCCGGCGAAATGCACGGGTTGATGTTGACTTCCAGCGCCCACGGCCGGCCGTTTTCGTCCACCCGGAAATCGACGCGGGCGTAACCGCGCAAATTGAACAGATGCCAGCACTGAGTGGCGATTGCTTTCAATTTCAAAAGCAGATTGGCGTCGGTTGCTGGAAATTCAAAACTGCGCACCGTGTGCTGGTATTCGAACGAAGCCTCGTCCCACTTGGCGCGGTAATCCACTAACTTGGGTTTGTCTTCCGGAAAATCAACAAAACGAATTTCGGCGGGCGGCAAAACCTGCGGGGCTTTAGCGGACGCCAGAAGAGAGAGATTGAATTCCCGGCCCGGAATGTACTGCTCCACAAACCACTCGCCGCCTAACTTTTTGACGCGCGATTCGAGCGCGGCGGGCAACTGGCTTTTATCGTGTAAAACGGAGCGTTCGTCCATTCCAATCGAGGCGTGTTCCCAAACCGATTTGATGATGTAGGGCGGCTCGAACGAAACCGGTTCCGCCGCAACCTTTTTGAAACTCGCCCACGGCGGCGTGTCCACTCCGGCGGCCTGCAAAAAATGTTTGGCGAGGAGTTTGTTGGAAGTCAAATAAATGGCGTCTTTGCCGGCGCCGGTGTAGGGCAGGTTCAGAAAATCCAGCAAAGCCGGGGCGAGGTGAATCCACTGCCCCTGGCCTTCAATGGACTCCACGAGGTTGAATACAAATTTAGGGTTGATATTTTTGAGAGACGCGACAGCTTTATTCAAATCCAAAGAAACGGGAACCGCGGCCGGTGAGTAACCCAGTTCGGCCAACGCGCCGGACACTGCTGCCATTTGCACTAGTGTGTCCTGTTCGTCCTGGCCGGCGTTGGGAGATATTTCACCGTGAAGAATGGCTGCGTTCATCATCTTATAATCCCACCGCCTGAGCCGGCGCCGACGCTCTGGCCTGCACCCGTTCGAGCGCACTGTTCATAATCATCTCGAAAAGCTGGTGGTAGCTGATGCCAACCAACTTACAGAGAATCGGCAAATCCGAATGTTCCGGGTGAATGCCGGCCAGCGGATTCACTTCCATGAAATTGGGGACACCGTGGGCGTCGGCGCGCAAGTCGATGCGGCCGGCATCGCGGCAGCCCAGGCCAATCCACGCGGTCAGCGCCACCTCCTGCGCCTTTTTCGCCATCAAATCGTTCACCGGCAAGTAGCCGACAAACTCCTCGCAGCGCTCTTTGTTGACATAGGAATAAACATCCTTCTCGGCATTGGGTTTGAGGATCACCTCCATCACGCCGACGACGCGCGCGTGTTTGCCGGTGCCCACGAGGCCGACGGTGAATTCGCGTCCCGGCAGAAACGTCTCCACCAACACTGGCTGACGATACTCCCGCAGCAGGCGACTGCAAACCGATAGCAGCTCTTTTTTTGAGCTGATCTTCGACGCGGAGGTGATGCCTTTGCCCGTGCCTTCAGCAATGGGTTTGGCGAAAACCGGAAACGGCAGATCAACTTCGTCGATGTCCGCTTCGGTTTTCACCTCTGCGAAGTCCGGCGTTGGGATGCCGAGATCGCGAATCACGCGCTTCGTCATCCCTTTGTGCAGGGTCAGCGCCAGCACCAGCGGATCCGAAAACGTGTACGGAATGTCGTAGGCGTCCAGTAGAGCGGGAACTTGCGCCTCCCGCCCGATGCCGCGTAAACCTTCCGCGATGTTGAACACCAAATCCCAGCGCTCGCCGGCGGCTAAACGTTTCGTCAAATTCCAGATGTTGCCGACGCGGTCGGTTTCGTAACCCAGATCCTGCAGCGTGCGCTCGATGGCCTCCACGGTGTCGATGCGGTCGAACTCGGCGGTTTCTTCTTCGCCGTAACCCAGTTCGAGATAATCCTGGCGCAAATCATAGGTGAGTCCTATCTTCATTGCACCTTCCCGTTTTTTCCATTCGAGTTGAAATTTTGCTTCAAGCCGACTTTGCCGTCCGGATCGTGATAGCGGTAAACTTTACCTTCATAATTTCGCAGCAGCAGATCGTCGCCGTCGCGGCCAACGACGTACTCCGGCAGCAGCGGAATTTTGCCGCCGCCGCCCGGGGCGTCCACCACGTAGTTGGGAACCGCGTAGCCGGTGGTGTGGCCGCGCAAGCCTTCGATGATCTCCAATCCTTTTTGAATAGAGGTTCGGAAGTGCGACGAGCCGGCCACCGGATCGCACTGGTAGAGGTAGTACGGCTTCACGCGAATTTTCAGCAGGCCCTGGTTGAGGCGCTTCATGGTTTCCACGTCGTCGTTGACCCCCTTGAGCAGCACCGTTTGGCTGCCCAGCGGGATGCCGGCATCCGCCAGCCGCGTGCAGGCCTGCGCCACTTCCGGCGTCAGCTCCACCGGGTGATTGAAGTGAACGCTCATCCACAAAGGGTGATATTTTTTCAACATCGCCGTGAGCTCCGGCGTGATGCGCTGCGGCAGCACCACCGGCACCTTCGAACCGATGCGCAGAAATTCTACGTGGGGGATTTGGCGCAGCCGCGACAGCAACCACTCGAGACGATCATCCGCCAGCGTCAGCGGGTCGCCGCCGGAGAGCAGCACATCGCGAATCTCCGGATGGCTTTCGATGTAGTGCAGCGCCGCTTCCCACTGATTGGTGTTGAAACGGTACTCGCCGCCGGGGTTGCCCACCATGCGCGAGCGCGTGCAGTAACGGCAATAAACCGTGCAAAACCCGGTGACCAAAAATAGCACGCGATCGGGGTAGCGATGAACCAGCCCCGGCACCACGGTGTGGCTGTCCTCACCGAGCGGGTCGGCGGCTTCATCCGGGGTGATTTTATATTCGTCTTTCACCATGACAACCGTGCGGCGCAATGGCTGCATCGGATTGTCTGGATCGAGCAAACTGGCATAGTAGGGATTGATGCCCACCGGCAACGGCCCGGTGTGGCGCTGAATGGCCTCGCGCTCATCCTCCGAAAGTAGCACGATGCGCTCCAATTCGGCCAAATCTTTGATGCGATTGCGCACCTGCCAGCGCCAGTCGTTCCACTCGGCGTCGCTGGCCTGCGGAAAGAAGCGATCGCGAAAGGCGCGCGAGCGCTCGCTGATCACAAAGGCCGCGGTTTCGCCGCCGGCCGCCGCGCCGTTTTTCGGCGCAATCGCACTGGTGCCATTGGCCTTGCCATTGGATTTGCGGCGCTCGTTTACGGGGACGATTTGAACGCGCGGGACATTTTCAACAGGATTTTTTGTACGAGGGACGAACGGGGTGTCAACAGTGAGGGGGTGGGAACTAAAACCAGCCGGACTCAAATTAACAACGCGTTTGAGACTACTGGGAGGCTCCTCGGATTCGCTCGTCAAAATCTGGGCTTTCATTTTTATACTCCTTGGTTTAATAGGTAAATTTCAAATTAAATTTTGGCGTTGCTTTCTAACAATGATCGTGCCAATTGGCGAAATAGCTTGAAATACAAATAGTTAGATGGTTTGAATGAATTTTATCCTTCGGAACTGAAAGTTCCGATTTTTTGAATTTTCATAGATAAATCTTGAAATTTAAGCTTGACTAACCTCCCTTCAAACCCGCGCTGGTTTTCATCTATGAACAGATTTAGCTACAAATTCAACTAAAATCGGTTCGACAGTACTATATATTGTTATCCTACAAAAAGAGTAGAACTATTCGTGCCGATTTTAATCGCATCGGAACTCACGGTTCCGATTCAATGGCCGAGCCGGCTCGGATTTTAAAATCCTCCTTTTGAAGCTCGTAGCGGGTCATCAACTTGTGCAACTGCCGCACGCTGATGCCCGCAGCCACGGCCGTTGGCGCGATGCGGCCATTATTTTTCTTCAACAATTCCCGCAAATATTGGCGCTCGATCTGTTCGATGCCGCGGCGGCGAACTTCGTGCAGCGGCCGGGAGATATCGATTGAATTTTCGGGCTTCGCGATCTGATCGATAAACAGTTCCATCGGAAAACTGTTGGGCGTCAACACCGAGGAAGTTTCGAGAATGGAAGCGCGCTCGATAAGATTTTCCAGCTCGCGAATATTGCCCGGCCAAGAATAGCGCTCGAATGCCTTCAATACCTCCGGATGAATATCGACCAAATTGCGCGAGTGGAATTTGTTCAGGCGCTTAAGAAACACTTCGACCAGCAGCGGAATGTCCTCGATGCGCTCACGCAGCGGCGGAATCTCGATCGGAAACACGTTCAGCCGGTAATACAAATCGCGGCGAAATTCTCCGCGCTCGGACATCGCTTTCAAATCGGCGTTGGTGGCGGCGATGATGCGAACGTCCGCTTCGAGAATTTCCTCGCCGCCCACGCGGCTGAAGGTTTTATCCTGCAAAATCTGCAGCAGCTTGATCTGCATCGCGGAAGAGATGGTGCCGATTTCGTCTAACAAAATCGTGCCGCCGCGCGCAATTTCAAATTTGCCCAGCTTGCGGCGGACGGCGCCGGTGAACGCGCCTTTTTCGTGGCCGAACAATTCGCTTTCCAGCAGGGTGTCGGTGATGGCGCCGCAATGCACGCTGATGTACTGGTTGCGGCTGCGGCTGCTGTGTTGATGAATCAATTTTGCGATCACCCCTTTGCCGGTGCCGGTTTCGCCGGTCAAAAGAACGGAGCTTTCGGTCTGCGCCACCGCCTGCACTTTTTCAAAAACAGCTTTCATCAGCGGGCTGTTGGTGCGAAGAATATCATGCGATTCACTGCGCCAGAAACGGTTGCGCAGGTAATCGAGCTCGCCCTGAAAACGCACAAACTCACCGAGGCTGTCCACCACGTATTTCACTTCATCCGGGTTCAAGGGGTAGGTCAGGTAGTTGCTGGCGCCGGCCTTCACCGCATTCACGGCTTCGCGGATGAGTTCCTGCGGCGTCAAAATAATGATATCGGCGGTGGGATACACTCGCCAGAACGGCTGCAGGGCTTTTTTATAATCATTGTCCGAGCCGGCGGCGCGCAGCAATTCGATATCGATAAAGGTGTATTCGAAGCGCTGAATGTGAAAGCGTTCCATTGCATCTTCGCGCGAGGATTGCTGTACCACGGCGTATTCCTGACTAAAGCATTTTTGAATGACCTCAAACGCCGCAGGATGTTTTGAAACAACCAAAATCGATTTCATAGTTCACGGGTTCGCAGCTTTTCGATCTCTGCTCTTTGAGGGGTTGTTACCCCAGTGGCGCGCGCGGCCTGGAAACTGCCATCGGCTCGCAATTGAACATTCTTTTTCACGTACGCGACGATGCTGCGCGCCACGCTGCGGACCACGGCGTCGGGCACGCCGTCGGCGTGGAGCGACTTGATGCGCATGTCGCAAATCTCGTTGACGTAATCGACAATGATAAACTTGCCTTCCGGGTTCAATGCAATCTCGGTGGAAAAAAACTGCAAGCCGGAAATCTGCGCAATCTCGCGAATGATTTTGAACAGCGGCCGCAGCCGGAATTTCTGAATCTCTTCCTTCTCTAAAATCTCGTAAATATGAGTGAGATCATTCCACCAGGTAAACTCGACCCGCCCGCAAGCGTAAAATCCGCGAAACCAGAACCGCCGGCCTTCTTTCTCCTGCGGCGCCACCTTTTCCTGCAGCAGGTATTTGTCGCCCTGGAATTTTTTGCGCGCCTGCAGCACGTCCTGCAGCGACTCGGCGCCCGAGACCACGCCGATGCCGCCGCCGGTGGTGTTGGCCGGTTTGATAAAAAACGCCCGTCCCAATTTAGCGAGGTCCGAAACCGAAAGAAAAATATGCTCGAACTTGTCGTAGGGCGGGATGATGATGGTGTAGGGCGTCATCAGGCCTTTGGAAATAAATTCCAGGTGCATGGTCGCTTTGTCCGAGGCGCGCTGCAGTTTGGCGATGGGGTCCAGCAGCGGGATTCCGCGCTCAACCAGAAACGAATTTAGCTTCAGGAAGTTCGGAGAAGAATCCGAGGCGCGATCATAAAAAAAGTTGAAGCCGATTTCCTCTCGGCGCAGCCGGCGCAGGGTTTCATTGAGGTTGTGCGGCCAGACGACGAACGTGGTTATCCCCTGTTCACGCGCGGCCGCTTCCATTATATTGATGAAATCCGCGTCGTACTCGAAATCCGAAGCGATGCAAAAATCGTAAATCGTTTTCATAAACATCTAAATTCCCTTTGCTCCGGAATATCACCGCCCCCCAGAATAAAATTCGGATTTTGATGGAATGCCGAAGGAATGGCGAACCGGCGCCAGCGTGCTACATTCACGCGTCTTTCTTTTTGAAGGGGATTTGGGGAGTTGCCATCGCAATGGCGACACGGCATAGACGGAGGCTCGGAAGAAGAATTATCCGATCCCGAATTCTGTTTTGTCAAGCTCAATACTCTCTTTCACTGCAATTAGGTTGTAAAAGCAGGTTTTCAATTTAATTCATTTCTCAAAAAAAACAAGTTATTTTTTAGTGGCAAGGTCATCATGGCTTAGGTCGACGGCCGGCGCTGATTCCCTAACGGCATCCCGTCGCGTGCGAATCATGGACGCGATGATCGAGATTGCTAAAATCGCGGCAATCACCCCCAACGCGATGGCGGTCGGCAATTTATAAAACTCCGCAACAATCATTTTAATGCCCACAAAAACCAGAATGGCCGAAAGCCCGTAGTGCAAATATTGAAACAGCCCCATGATGCCGGCGAGGGCAAAATAGAGCGCGCGCAGCCCAAGGATCGCAAACACGTTTGAGCTGTAAACGATAAACGGATCGACGGTGATGGCCAGGATGGCGGGAATGGAATCGAGGGCGAACATGACATCGGTGGTCTCGATGACGATGAGGACGATGAACAGCGGCGTCGCAAAACGGCGGCCCGCCTGGACGACGAAAAAGCGGTTTCCAACATAATCGTCAGTGACCGGCATGATCTTTTTGAAAAGTTTCAAAACCGGATTGCGCTCCGGGTGCACTTCTTTATCCTTGGCGAGCGCCATTTTAATGCCGCTGTAAATCAAAAACGCGCCAAAGATATAAATCACCCAGTGAAACTTGGCAATCAAAGTAACGCCGGCAAAAATAAAAATCGCGCGCATGATCAACGCGCCGAGAATTCCCCAGAACAAAACATTGTGCTGGTAGGAAGCCGGCACTTGAAAATAGGAAAAGATCATCAGGAAGACGAAAAGATTATCCACGCTCAGTGATTTTTCGATGAGATAGCCAGTGAGAAATTTGAGCGCTGTATTGGCGTCGGACCAAATCAGGATTCCAAGATTGAACAGCAGCGCCAGCCCAATCCAGACGGCGCTCCAAATCAGCGCTTCTTTGATTTTCACCGCGTGCGACCTGCGATGAAAAACGCCCAAATCCAGCGCCAGCATCGCGATCACAAAGATGTTAAATCCAATCCACAACCAGGTTTGATTCAGCATTTTTTATGTTTCCACCTGAAGCGCTTTTTCAAAATTTATGCAGCCGTTCCGTACTCGGCCGGAATCAAAGCAATAATAGATTGTCCTGGCCTGGGCGTGAGCGACTCATTAGCAGCGTTGACTTGCAAATTCCAGTTTTCTTCAATCAAAAGCAGCGGTGTGGCCTGTCCGTTATAATGGTTCTGAAAATCTTCATAGTCAAATTCTTTCGTCAATTTGGTGGTTTTGATCGCGGCGCCGCTAGCGAACAACTCGGTAAGTTTACGATGATTCAAATCTTTTCCAAACAGATACCTTCCCCGTAAATGGTGGGTTGACGTTTCATCACTCTCGGGATTCGGATCGGCGGGGGCAAGCTGATAAACCTCGGCGCTGCCAAATAGTTCACGAAAGTGTAGAGCGGCCAAAGAATTGGCCTCATCATTGGAGGTCAGGGCAAACAACCGCCCAATGCCATCCAGATCTAATTTGTCGAAAAGGTGTTCCGCGAAAATGTTGGCGTTAATGCACGGCAAGTGCTCCATCCGCGCGGAATAGGCGTTGAAGGGGTTGGAGTCCACCAACAATACTTTGACCCCCTCGTTCTGCACCGCTTTCGCAAGCGCCCGCGCCCACGGGTGGGCGCCAACAATCAGCAGCCCCTGCGGGTGTGATTGCGCCAACCCTAACCAGCGCGCCAGCGGCAAAGCCGTCAGGCCGTAAATCGCGACGGTGCCGATAATGACCATGAACGTCAACGGCACCAGATATTCGGTTTGCGGCCGCCCCACCTCGGCCAGCCGCAGCGCGAAGATGGAAGAAATGGCGGCGGCGACAATTCCGCGCGGCGCCATCCATGAAATAAACGCCTGCTCCTTCCAGCTTAACTTTGCGCCGAGTGATGAGACCATCACTGAAATCGGCCGAATCACAAACATCAAAATCGCCAAAAACGCCAGGCTTTGCAGATTGATGTAATTCAAATCGTTGAGATGCAGCCGCGCTGATAGCAAAATAAACAGGCTTGAAATGAACAACACCCGCAGGTTTTCTTTGAATTCGACAATGTGTTTGACGGTCACGCTTTTCTGGTTGGCGAGGGCAATGCCCATCAACGTCACCGCAAACAAACCGGATTCCCCCTGAAAGTGGTTAGAAAGCACGAACGCTGTGATCACCAGCATCAGGGTTACGATTTCCTGGAGAAAATCCGGCACCCAGTAACGTTTGAGCACCACCACCAGCAGCGCCGCCGCCGACACCCCTACAACCACGCCGGCAACGATGGTTTTAAGTATTCCGAATAAAACCACCAAGCTGGCTTTTTGAAACTCACCGGCGAGGATGGCCTCGAACACCAACACCGCCAGCAACGCCCCCACCGGATCGATGGTGATCCCTTCCCATTTGATGATGTTGCCCACCCGGCCCACCGGCCGCACGTGCCGCAGCAGCGGCCCGGTTACGGTTGGTCCCGTCACCACTAAAACGGCGCCCAGCAAAATGGAAATATTCAGGTTCAATTTTAAGAGCAAGTAAGCAGCCGCGGCAATTAGCGCCCAGCTTATCAGCGCGCCAATGGTGATCAAATTGCGGACGACCTGGCCAATCTCGCGCAGCTCTTTCAAATGCAGGCTGAGCCCACCCTCGAACAAAATGATCGCCACTGAAACCGAAACCAAAGGCTGCAGCAGGTTGCCCAACAACTCATCCGGATGCAAAAATCCGGTCACTGGGCCGGCGACAAAACCGAACGTCAGCAAAAACAGAATGGACGGCATCTTGAGCCGCCACGCCAGCCATTGCGCGCTGACGCCCAACAACACGATGCTCGCCAGACCAATGAGTACGTCTTCACTCATTGACAAATTTCGTTAAATTCGATTTCAAAATAGCTTTATCCTCTTGAAAAGTCAATCTTCAACAATTTCAAAACCGGTAGCCTAAATTCACATGAAGGAGCACATTATGGCGGCTGCCGCCCATGGCCGTGAATTCCAACGGGCCAAACGGCGTGGCCCGGCCAACGGTCAGCCCAACGCCGGAAGCAAACCGTTCCCGTGAAAGTTTCAATTTCCATTCCTCGAAGGTGTTGCCCGCGTTGGCCCGCAGCACCAAAAAGTATTTGGGAACAAACTCGTACTGCAAGCCTATCTGAAAAAATTGCGCGTGCTGGCCAAACAGTTCCTGATTATTCAAGCCCGCAAACGAAACCCATGACAGCAAGCGATCCGGAAAAAGCGCCGGGCGATCCAAATTACCCAGAAAAAAACCATAATACGGCGGGAGGTCTCCGGCCGTCGTCCCCAGGAGTATTTCTGCTGACAAAGAAACTTTCTTGCTCGCCGGAAAAACGACTCTCAAATCAAAGAAGTGGCGGCTAAATGTTTTTTCGCTGGCAACATCCTCATTGGCAAATTCGTGCTTAAAAATGGCAAAGACGCCGCTGGTGGGAAAAGAGAGCCGGTCCAGGGAGTCGATCCAGATTTGATATAAAAAAGAAAGCGTGCTTTGACTGAAGGCAAGGGAATAGGCAATGGAGGAAGAAGCAATGTTCGGATTGGAATTGACGTACTCGCTGCGGAAGCCGCCAGCGGCGTTCACGCGCGACGAATAAAAATTACCCACCAGCCCTTCAAAAAAAGTCGATTTTACATCAAAGCGGGCTTCACGATTTTGTCCAACAAATATGGCTATCAGGTCATCAAAATAGTTGACGCGGGCGCGCACTGCAAATGACGGAATGACGCCTATCGGCAAAAGAAATTGTCCGTCAAAACGAACTTGCCGGCCCAGCTTCAGATCCAAATTCAACAAAGCGTTCTGCGCCAGCACATTACGAAACAACGTGTTCAGCAGCACTGCGGCGTCGTTGGTGCTGTCGTAGCGCAATCCAAACCGGAATTCGTCCAGGTTGGATTCCGTGACTTTGATGTATAATTTTGAGCCGGCCGAATCCGGTTGGATGGCGTAAACCACGCGCTCGAAAAGCTGCAAGCTGTACATGCGATCAACCGTCTCTTCAATTTCCTCCAACGTGTAAAGCGCCGGCGTTTGAATATCCAGCTCTTTGAGCAGCAGCTTTTCAGATGACGCACGCGCCCCCTCGATTTTGATATTAGTGATAAAAAAGAAATCCGGCGCCTGCGGTTTGAGTCGGATGTTGTAATTGCATCGAACCCCAAGCGAGTCCACCAGCGCCTGCAGCTTTGGCAGCATCCTTCTGGCCGCCTGCTCGCCGCGCTCAATGAACACCCTGCTCTGTTTGAAATCTGCCACCGACAACCCTTCGAAATCGGGCCGAATCACCAAATCGGCTTTAGCGAGCTGCTCCAGGTTGGATTGCACTTTGCGGAAGCGCATGGTCTGATCGTAAATCGTCAAAAGAGATGAAAGCTGCTCTCTTTCATACAAGCGGGAAGTGGCGTCGATGGCAATTACGATATCCGGCTGGAAGCTCAGCACGTCAACGACAGGAACCGTCCGCACTTCGCCGCCATCGACCAAACGGCGGCCATCCATTTCCACCGGCGTAAAAACCGACGGAATGGCCATGCTGGCGCGAATGGCTTCTGCAAGAATGCCGCTGTCTAACTGCACCCCCTCGCCGGTTTCGATATCCGTCGCCAGGCAAACGAATGGTATGGGGAATTCCGTGAAATCATCTATTCCGTGTACAGAAAGGGTCAAACGCGATAGAAGCCGAGACACCTTTTGCCCGCTCCTCAGCCCCGACGGCACGACGATTCTTCCTCTCTGGATCGGTAGAGTCAAAACAGTTCGCTCGTCCCACAACTTTTGGTTCATCGCAAAGGAGCGACGGCCCAGATTATCGGAGAAAATTTCATCCCAATCGGTTGCCACCACCAACTCTTCGAGCTCACGAGCGGTGTACCCGATAGCGTAAAGGCCGCCGACAATACTCCCCA
>JBBIIG010000009.1:96953-97906 GCA_037446635.1 bacterium | reverse complement strand
AATCGGATTTTTATGCCTCAATATGCAGCTGCTCTCGCTTTGTTACTGCTAACATAGATAATTAGGGGACAATTAAGTGTGCCCCATATTTCTTATATAATAAAGGAAGTTTTTGCATAAAGAAAAGTTGACCTAAAATTTCTCATAAAAGAAACAAGATGTTTCTATTATAGGAAATCTTGGGTTTCTCATTTAAGAAATATCCTCGCGGCGGGTCTCTGGTGGTACGGTTTCTTATATGAGAAAGCAATTCTGGTTTCATTTCACCATTCTCTCTTTTAAGCCTAACGCAACCACTTCTTTGTAAGGCAATTGCCACCGCTGCTTTTCTTTGTTCCAGCGGCCGCCTGCGCCTTTCACGATTCTTTGCAGAGTCGTCTCCTGGTATTCAACTCGCAAATTGACAATCTTATTTTTCGGGATTCTTTTTTGATTCGGTTTCCAATCGAGTTCTTCTACGACAATTTCGACCGTTTTGAGCTTCTTGCCTTTCGTAGGGTCATATTTATAACGAAGGCAAACGAATTTATCCTGGTATTTTTCTACCCACCTTTTTGTCCCCGGTTGTCCCGGTAGAAGTTTTCTGGCCAATTTCATCAAGCTTATTCCATATCTGTCGGACTGACCACTCCCAGCTTGTTCTTGTTTAGAACGTGGGTATAGACCATGGTGGTGTTAACGTTAGTGTGCCCCAAGAGCTCTTGCACCGTTCGAATATCGTATCCGGCTTCGAGTAAGTGGGTGGCAAAAGAATGTCGAAGCGTATGGCAGCCAGCGTGCTTATTGATACCGGCTTGGCGAATGGCCTGTTTGACGGCGCGCTGCAATACTTTTTCATCCAAATGATGGCGTTGCTTTCTCCCTGAGCGCGGATCGATGGACAATTGAGTCGCGGGAAATACGTATTGCCAACCATATTGCCGGTTGGCGTTGGGATATTTCTTCTCAAGAGC
>JBBIIG010000009.1:82305-96940 GCA_037446635.1 bacterium | reverse complement strand
TAAGGCAAATAGACGGCGCCAAACCCGTCTTTGATATCTTTTTCGTGCAAGGTTTTGACTTTTTGCAGATGCTTTTTCAGTGGTTCAACCACTTTTTCGGGCAGCATGGTTATGCGGTCCTTTTCCCCTTTGCCGTCCCGGACGACGATCTGTTTATAGCCAAAATCCACATCTTGAACGCGCAGTCTAAGACATTCCATGAGCCGTAATCCCGCGCCGTAGAGCAGTTGCGCCATCAGCCATTTCTCATCTGAAAGGTGTCCCATCACTGCCTTAACCTCTTCACGGGTGAAAACCACCGGCAGGCGCTTCGGCTTTTTAGCCCAGACGAGGTTCTCTATCTGGTCGATGTCTTTCTTGAGAACTTCGTTATACAGGAAAAGAATGGCGCACAAGGCTTGATTCTGGGTGGAGGCGGCCACCTTCCCTTTCACCGCCAGATGGTTTAGGAATTGTTGAATCTCATTGGCCCCCATCTCTTGCGGATGGCGCTTATTATGAAACAAAACAAATCGCTTGATCCAATTGACGTAGGCTTCTTCGGTGCGGATGCTGTAGTGGCGGGTGCGGATGGCGTGGCGCACCTGATCCAGCAGTTTGGTTTTAACTGGCGGTTGATTGGCTGCAGCAGGATAGCTCATACAAACCCCCGGCAAATTGGGAGCGGTGAAATTTTAACTTCAGAGGCTGTCCAAAAAGTCGATTTTGTTGATTGTCATGCCCGCATATTTTAGCGGGCATCCCTAACATCCCGTCTGCCTGAGGCTCCTGGCGGGCAGGCAGGCGATCCGCTTCGCGGAATGGACTCCCGCTAAAAAACATGCGGGAGTGCCAGATGGGCTTTTTGGATGCCCGCCTAAGGCAGACCCTGGAGTTTGGACACGACGACCGCCGAGGATTGAAATCCTCGGCTCAGAGCGAAATTCCACTAAAGTGGAATAAAAACCGTGAATCGGCTTGAGCCGATTTCCACTATCAGCCTGAGAATTCATTCTCAGGCGGTCATGCTGGTTCGCTGTCATTCAAAAGTAGTAACCATTCAATGAAATGGTACTAACCATTTGATGAAATGGTGCGTACCATTTGAGCGATTGGTACGTACCATTTTGGTCAATAACCAAAACAAAGAGATTACCCGGCTTTTGAATTTCAGAAATTGAATAGATGTTTACGTTTCTTTTTCATAACCGGCTGTATCGATCACTTCTTTGAACAATTTACCGGGGCGGAAGCGTACGCTATTCTTTTTGATTTTTGAAGTGGTGAAATTGGCTTCCGCGTCCACACCCTCACTGCTGATGCTGAGGCCGAAGCTACCAAATTCGCCTAATCGGACAATGTTGCCATTGGCGATTTCTGTCGGAATGAGCTGCAACAGGGCTTCTAAAACGGCCATGGTATCCACCGTGCTCACCGTCGAGATTTGGGAAATTTTTTGAGCCAATGACCGCAAGCTAATTTTGCCGGAGCTGACCGCCTGCGCATAATACTTGGGCGGGATATTCCGGTCGGCGGGGTTTTGACGAGGAACGATCTTATACTTGATTGGCATGATGGCCTCCTTATTAGGGTTAGGATTTTATCGTTCACAAATTTTTGAAATGGTTGCTTAGTCCCTAACCGTCAAAAAGCAGAAGCCGCTAACAACCCGACGCCGTTGGAGATCGTGGTGTGGGATAGTCATAAAGATAAAACGTTTGTGGAAAAAGTCAAGAGGAGAAATTTTTTTGGTTCGAAGCGCTGGCACAGCGCGCGATTACTGCCCTGGCGATAAGCGCTTGATGGCTTCGCGGGCGCGATCGCCCAAGCTCCCACTGCCTTCGGCAGGCCAGGTCTGAAATAACTGCTGCCAAATCTGCAAGGCTTCCTCCGGCTGACCGGCGGCCTCCAGGAGGGCAGCTAAACACGCGTCGCGGCCCGGGCGTTTCCACTGGTCGAAGTCGTCAGCGTGCTCGCCTGCCTGCGCAGGCAGGCCGTAAAACAGCGCCCGAAACGTCGCGATCTGCTCCGCGGCAGGAACGGCGGTTAGCAATTTCTCAAAGCGCTCGGCATCGAAGCGGCTGGCGCACGTAAAATGATAGATCGAATAAAGATCGGTGCGGGTCTGCGCGGCAATCGGCTCGTTGTTTTTGCGCATATCGTTTATAGCCGCAAGGAATGTCGCGTCGCCATCGGGACCTAAATTTTTCGCGGCCGCCAGTTGCATTTTGCGAACATAATCCCGCGCGCGACCGGAGGCCAAGGCGGCCGAAAAGTGCGCTTTGGCATCTTCGATATTTTCTCTTCGCCAGAACTGCCAGTGCCCCCAGTGGGCATGGGCGTACGGATTTGCTGGGTCGATCTCCAGCGCCAGACGATACTGCTGCTCCGGAGTGAGGTCGCGCCGCCCTTCTCGCCAGCGCAGAAAATCTGCCCAGCCGACGTGCGCCAGCAAATCGGCTTTGCGCGGGCCGGCGGCGCTGACGATTCCGCGCTCGAGCACGGGTGCAAGCTGCGCCACGATATCGGAGAAGGTTTGACCCTGCGAAGTTCGGATGTTGCGTAACCATTCCATCGCCAGGTCTTCCTGCGCCTGCCGCAACTGCAGCCGCTGCTCACCAAGCTGCGCCGTGAGCTTGGCCAATTGTCCGCCCGGCTCTGCCGCTTTCATGGCCTCTTCGAAGCTGTTCCAGGCGCCGGCGTAATCCGCATTGGCTTGCTGCCGCTTTCCGACTTCATAAAACTCAGCGATCTGGCGCTGCCGCTCGCGCACGTCTGAAACCATCTCCACAAACTTGTGCAGCGCAAAAATGAGTGAGAGCACGGCGGTGACGCCGCCAACCCACTTCAGTAGTTTCTCTACTTTGCCTCGAGATGTCAGATTTTCGGGCGGCGTCGGTTTCGCTTTCTTTAGCATCGGCTTCTTACCTCGTTTCTGAAAATCGCCCCGTAAAGAGAAGTTGCTAAACATTCGGGAGTCGTTTGGTGTAGGATACCAACCAAGATAAAATATCGCCGCCAAAAATCAATGGAAAGAATTTGAAAAAAATCACCGCTTCGATTTACAACTTGACATTTGACAAAATTGTGGTTATATTTCCGCACATTTTTTCTAAAATTTCCCCACACAGTATCTGTTTACAATATAAGGAGATAAGATGCAAGCACTGTTCGACAAAATGAAGGACAGCATCACCAAATCGCAGGTCTGGAAGTCGATGTTCCGGCACAGCTACGAGGACACGCCCCGCAACCGCTATCTGCAGGTGCTCGACAATGTGTGGCTGCATCTTCACCCCACCCGTATCCCGCGCCACGGCGCCTACATCCGTTTCACCTGGTGCATGGGCGGCATCACCTTTCTCCTGTTTTTAGTAACGGCGGTCACCGGCGTGCTGCTGATGTTTTACTACCGTCCCACCGCTGAATATGCTTTCAACGACATGAAGTATCTGCAATTCGATGTTCCGTTTGGTATGTTTCTGCGCAATATGCACCGCTGGGCAGCGCACGGCATGGTGATCGCCGTGTGGCTGCACATGTTCCGCGTCTTTTTGACCGGCTCCTATAAGCCGCCGCGGGAATTCAACTGGGTGGTCGGCGTCATTCTTTTGACGACCACGCTGCTGCTGAGCTTCACCGGTTATTTGCTGCCCTGGGATCAGCTTTCCATCTGGGCGGTGACCGTGGGTACCAACATGGCGCGCGCCACGCCGCTTTTGGGGCACGAAGGCCCATTCGGGCCGGAGCTGGGCATGCGCCCCGACAACGATGTGCGCTTCGTGCTGTTGGGCGGAACTCAGGTGGGGCCGCCGACGCTGTTGCGATTTTATGTTTTGCACTGTATATTTTTTCCGTTGTTCTTAGCTGTCTTCATCGCCGTGCATTTCTGGCGAGTCCGCAAAGACGGCGGAATTTCCGGGCCGTTATAAACCTGTTTCAAATTTTCGATTCTCTTTTTAGAAATTGCCTTTTGTCGATTGTGGTCAGGTAGGGGCAATTCATGAATTGCCCCTACCTGGAGCGAGTCATCTATTCTAACCCGAAGGCGGAACGCATGGAACATTTCTTAGCGATTGTCACCAAAGAAGACAACATCCCCATCGTGATGATGCTGTTTTTAGTGGCCTACTACACCTATTTAGCGATGAAGCAGGCAGGGCAGAACGACCGCCTCATCACCGAGGGTAAGTACGGCGATCTGCAAACCATGGGCAAAGACCGCATCTTCACTTGGCCGCATCTCACGCGCAACGAATTTCTCTGTTCGATTTTAATCATGGTTGTTCTCACCGTGTGGTCCATCGTCATCGATGCGCCGCTGGAGGAGCCGGCCAACCCCACGCGCACGCCCAACCCCTCGAAAGCGCCGTGGTACTTTCTGGGCTTGCAGGAGATGCTGGTCTATTTCGATCCCTGGATCGCCGGCGTGGTTTTCCCCACCCTCATCATCATCGGGTTGATGGCGATTCCCTACATCGACAAAAATCCCAAGGGCAACGGCTACTACACCTGGCAGGAACGCAAGTTCGCCATCTCCATTTTCATGTTCGGATTTTTTGTTTTGTGGATTACCTTGATCTTTGTGGGCACGTTCCTGCGCGGCCCGGGCTGGAATTTTTTCATGCCCTGGGAACGCTGGGACATCCACAAAGTCGTTGCCATGGTGAATGTCGATCTGCACCAATTCTTCGGCATTCGCAGCTCGGTGGGGGCATTTTTCTTTGGGGGATTTGTGGTGTCGGCTTATTTTGCCCTCGGCATTGTTTATTATTATTGGAAAAAGAACACCGACTTTATCAAAAATCTCGGCCCGGTGCGCTATGGAATTTTGGCCTTTCTTTTTCTGAGCATGATGGGCCTGCCCATCAAAATGATTTTGCGGTGGACGCTCAACATCAAGTACATTTGGGTGACGCCGTGGTTCAATATTTAAATTGTTTGGAGTAATGTACGCAAACCTCTGGTTTGCCTGCCTGCGCAGGCAGGCGCCCTCAAAGCGGAGCTTTGAGTTACATTTTACAGAATCAACTTAAGAGAAAACGAAATGGGAGGTAGGCTTGCCCAAGCGATCTGAAATCCCCGTCGAAGAACGAGAATACGGACACATCTATTTGATTCTCGCCGGTTTGTTGGCCCTCACCACGTTCTGGGCAATTGTGGACATGATCAGCCTGCGGGCGCCCTGGCAGCGCTATCAAAAAAAACTCAACAAACTTGAATACCAACGCGTTGCAGACCAGCTCGCCGCCGTGAAAACCGACATCGCTCAAAAACAGGGCGAAAAAATGAAATCCCTCGAAGAGCAATTGCGCCAGGCGCAAGCGGACCTGCAGAGTCCGGACTACAAAGATTTGCTCAAGCAGACCGAGCGCGCCGAGATCGAAATCGAAAAAGCCGTGCAGGCTTATCGTTTTGAAAAGAGCGAATTCGACGCTCTCTGGTACGAGTACAAACACGCGGAGCATTCCGGCCACCTGGACAAAGCGCAAAAACTGCGTCCCAAAATCGACGAACGCAATCAGAAGGTCATCGAATTAAAAACAAAATGGGATGAAGCTGAAGCAAAGAAAGCAGAGCTGGATAAGCGCCTGGCTGAGTACACTGCTCGAATTGATAACCTGAAGAAAGAGTTGGAAAAAATCCACGCGCCCATTGTGGAATTGGAAACCAAACTGCACTTGATCGGCGACCGCAAAATCGCCATCCAACAATTTGTGCTGCCGGGTTTTGTCCGGGGAAATTTTGAGAATCCCCTCGATCAAGTGGACCGCTGCACCAGTTGCCACGTCAACGCCGACAAAGGCGGCTACGATGATTTTCCGGCGCCGTTCCAAACGCATCCCCAGCGCGACATGTATTTGGGAACCCACCCGGTCAACCGCTTCGGCTGCGTGCCGTGTCACGAAGGCCAGGGGCCGGCGCTGCAGTCCATCAGGTTTGCACACGGCCAGGTGAAGCACTGGGAACATCCGCTGTTAAGCGATGAATTTCTGGAGGCCGGCTGCAACAAATGCCACAGCGGTGAAATGAAGGTGGAACACGCCCCCGTGCTCACCAAAGCCAAGCGCATGGTGTTCGATCTCGGCTGCTACGGCTGCCATGAAATTGCCGGTTACGAAAATGCCCGCAAAATTGGCCCGCCGTTGAACGCCGTCACCGCCAAGACAACTCCGGAATTCATTTATCGCTGGGTGAAAGACACCAAGTCGTTTCGCGAGCACAGCCGCATGCCCAACCCGCAGTTCAGCCATGAGGAAGCGCTGGCGGTTACGGCCTATTTAAACAACATCAGCCAAAACAACGGCTATAAAGTTCCACCCGCGCCTCCAGGCGGATCGGCGGCGCGCGGCGAGGAACTGGTGGAAAGCGTGGGCTGCAAAGGCTGCCACGTCATCAGCGAGTCCGACCGCGAAATCCGAAAAACCGATGTGCCCTACGACCTGGCGCCCGATCTCACCAAAATCGGCGGCAAGCTCAGCCGCGATTGGCTGTTTGCGTGGATCAAAAATCCTAAGCAATATCACCCGCAAACCACTATGCCGGATTTGCGGCTGAGCGACGCCGAAGCCCTGGATATCGTCGCCTACTTGATGACCAAAAAAGAACCCGCTGCGCCCGCCAACAGCCTCGACGGCGTGGATCTCGATTCACCAGAACTGCTGGCCGAGGGCAAAGCGGTCATTCGCAATTTTGGCTGCCACGGCTGCCATGACATCGCGGGCATGGAAACCGAAGGCAAGGTCAGCGTCTCCCTCAATGAATTTGGCGGCAAGACCCACGAGGAGCTGTTTTACGGCGACGCCCTGGCGCGCGGCGACGTGGCCGCCGAAACCTGGGAGGAGTGGACCATCGGCAAGCTCACGAACTCCAGGCTTTACGCTACCGAAGTGGTGGTGCAGCGGATGCCAAATTTTGCATTGGCGAAAGAGCATGCCACCACGTTGGCGGCGCTGTTGAAAAGCTGGGACGGCCGCAAGATCGGCGACGCCTACAAACACGACATGGGACGCTTAGGCGACGCCCTTGAAAAAGGCCGCCGGCTGGTGCGGCAATACAATTGCGTGGGCTGCCACATCATCGAGGGCGAAGGCGGCTTCATTCGTCCCACTCTGGTGGAAGCGCTGAAAAAACAGAATCTTTCTCCTGAAGAAGCCGTCTCCTTTGCGCCGCCGGATTTGATCGGCGAGGGCCGCAAAGTTCAGCCCAAGTGGTTGTTTGAGTTTCTCAAAAATCCAACCACCAACATTCGTCCCTGGCTGAGCGTGCGCATGCCGACGTTTCATTTCAGCGACGACGAAGTTAACGCGCTCATCGAATACTTCCAGGCGCTGGAAGGTCTCAGCGAACCATTTGAAGAGATCAAAATCGAATTGACCAGCGACGAGATTCGCGGCGCGGAAAAGCTTTTTTCGGCGGATTTGTTGAGCTGCTATAGTTGCCACCAGGTCGGTAAAAAGAAACCGGAAGGTCCGCCCTCCGGCTGGGCGCCGGACTTTCTGCTGGCGCCGGATCGTCTGCGCCCCGATTGGGTGTACGACTGGATTGCCAACCCGCAGAAGCTGCAGCCGGGTACCAAAATGCCGGCTTTTTATCCCGATGCGGCGCCGCCCAACGTTTTCGACGGCAATCCGGAAAAACAAATCGAAGCGCTGCGGGATTATTTGATGAACATCCGGCGCTTTGTCCGAGAATAAACGTAACGCAAAGCTCAGCTTTGCCTGCCTGCGCAGGCAGGCGCCCTCAAAGCGGGCTTGGAGTTACTTGATGGAGCGTTATTATTAATTTCAATTTATAACTTACTGGAGGAAGCAAATGAAACCATTCCTTTTGATGACCACCGTGTTATTCGCCGCGTTTGCGCTTGGCTGCGGCGGGGGAGAGAAGGCGGAGACCGAAACTCAGCCGGCAATGGAAAAACCCGCCGAGCAAATGCCCGCGAGCGGCTACACTGCCATGGACGTCCCCGGCGGCGGCTCGATTAAAGGCACCATCACCTATGCCGGTGAAATTCCCGCCAAGCAAAAATTGGAAATCACCAAAGATGCGGAAGTCTGTGGAAAACAGCCGCATTTTAAAGAAGACCTGGTCGTGGGCAGCAACAAAGGCCTCGCCAACGTCGTGGTGAGTTTAACCAATATCATGACGGGCAAGGACATCGCTGCGCTGGGAGCTTCTTTTGAGTTGGATCAAAACGGCTGCGCCTTTAAGCCGCACGTGACGCTGGTTCCTGCCAGCGTGGAATTGACGATTTTGAACAGCGACGGTATCTTGCACAACATTCACACCTATAGCGAAAAAAATCCGCCCATTAACGTGGCGCAGCCGGGTTTCAAAAAACGCATGGCGCAGAAATTCGATCACCCGGAAGTCATCCGCGTGGCCTGCGACGTCCACAACTGGATGGGCGCCTACATCGTGGTGGTGGATCACCCCTACTTCGCCGTCACCGATGAAAACGGCAACTTTGAAATGACCAACGTGCCGCCGGGTACCTACACCGTGCAGTACTGGCAGGAAACCCTCGGCAAACAAACCGCTGAAGTAACGGTCACCGAGGGCGCGGCCGCCGACGCCAGCTTCCAATTCCCCATGGGCAGCGCCAGCGTGGATCAGCCGGCGCGATTTGCCTCGCGGTGATTTTAACGCTTAGATGATTATAAAAAAATCCGGGTGTGTTTTCTCGGGCACACTCGGATTTTTTATTGCTTGCATTTTTAATGAAGAAGCCTATATTGAGCTGTGCGATGATTAAGCCCCGGCATTCGATCGTCTTCTTCTTCATAATGTTTCTGATTCTATTTATTTATGAATGGATCCGTTCGCTGCCCAAAATGGCGGCAGACATCGAGTCAAGCAGCGCAGCTATTACCATTGCCAGCGGTGAGGCGATTTTTTGGGGGCGCGGCCGCTGCCACCTTTGCCATCGCATCGGCGAACGCGGCTACGCCCAGCGCGGACCTAATTTGGGCGAAAGCCAGGACGGCAACATCATCGGCGCCCGCGCGGATGACCGCGCCCGCCAACTTCAGCTCGCCAGCGGCGCGGAGTATTTGGTTCAAAGCTTAATTGAGCCTGGGGCGTTCGTCGTCCCAAATTTTAAAAACGAAATGCCGAAAATTCACGAGCCGCCCATCGCACTGTCGCCCGCGGAACTAAAGGCGGTGGTTTTATATTTACAGAGCCTGGGCGGTTTTCCGGATATCGGCGCGGTGCCGCTGCCGCCGGAATTGTTTTCAAATAAACCAACCAGCGATTTTGCCACCAAAATTTCCGGCGACGCGGAGGCCGGGCGCGCGTTGTTTTTTGATGCGGCCAGCGGCGCGGGCTGCGCCAGTTGCCACGTTGGTATCAACGCGAACGTGGAGCCGGAGGGCGGCACGCTCGGGCCGGATTTGACGGCTGTCGCAGCTTATCGCACGCCCGAGCATATTTACCAGAAAATCATCAAGCCCGATTCCAACGTGGTGAGCGGTTACGAAGAGACGCTGATTAAAACCAAGGACGATCGTTTTTTCATTGGTGTGATCACCGGCGAAACCACGGCCGAGATTTTGTTAATCGATAAGAATTCCAACAAAATTTCTATGCGCAAAGATCAGATTGCCGCCACAATTTTGCAGCGCGCCTCCACGATGCCGGGCAACTACCTTGATCTGTTGACTGAAAACGATCTTCAGGATCTATCCGCTTATTTATTGACTCTTGACGGACAAGTAGCTAATTTTCAAAAAACAAAAATAGACTCGGCAAGATAAATGATCCACACCGAAACTCGCGGCGACATTGCTACCGTGCGATTGCAATACGGCAAAGTCAATCTCCTTGATGATGAGATGCTGGCGGCGCTGATTTCAAAATTAGACGAACTGGAGAAATCGCCGTCCCGTGCGCTGGTGCTCACCGGCGCCGGCGCCAGCTTTTCCGCCGGCGTGGATTTGTTCAAAGTGCTGGATGGCGGGGCCAGCTACCTTGAAAAATTCATTCCGTTGCTCAGCGCCGCGCTGCTGAAACTGTTTATCTTTCCGAAGCCGGTGGTGGCGGCGGTCAACGGGCACGCCATCGCCGGCGGCTGCATTTTGGCGTGCGCCTGCGATCATCGCCTCATGGCGGCGGGCGACGGACGCATCGGCGTGGCGGAGCTGCAAGTGGGCGTGCCGTTTCCGGCGCTGCCGCTGGAAATCGTTCGCTTCGCCGTTGATCCCCGTTATTTTCAGGAAGTGATTTACACCGGCGCCGCGTACTTGCCGGCGGAGGCCAAAGATCGCGGCATTGTCGATGAAGTCGTCAAAGCGGAGGAGCTGCTGGAGCGGGCGTTGGCCGTCGCCGAGCGCTTCGCTGCCATCCCCGCGGAATCGTTTCGGCTGACCAAGCTCTTGCTGCGCCAGCCGGCCATCGAGCGCAGCGAGCGCTACGGCAAAACCAACGATCCGGCCGCGCAAAAAATCTGGGCTTCAGAAAACATTCAAAACACGATTCGAGAATATTTGCAGCGAACGGTGGGAAAGAAATAAATCTGGATTATTCAAAAACTTTAAAATCAAGCAGCGATATGATTAAACTTTAACAAAGGAGGTTTATGATGAAGCGATTTACTATTTTCACTTTGGTGCTCTTCTGTCTGGCGCTGCCTTTGTTGGCGCAGGAACAGGAGGCAAAAAAACCAGACGCCGAAATGGTTGCGATGGCGCCGCCGCCCGCCCTCAACGATGATCTCATGAACTGGATGGTTGGCGAGTGGGAAGGCTGGACCGAGTCGCCCATGGGTAAATCTACCGATTGGCAAAAATGCTGGATGGGACTCGACGGCCAGTTTTTGATGATGGATTACACCAGCAAATGGGAGGGCGGCGACTACCACGGCATGGGCGCCATCACCTTGAGCCCCAGCGGCGAAGTTTTGGGTTACTGGATCGACAACATGCGCACCATGTCGAAAGGCGTAGGCAAGCGCGAGGGCAACGTGGTGACCATGGAGTGGGAGGATCAGAACGGCAAGATGACCCGCATCCTGGAAAAGGTTAGCGAGGACAAATTCACGGAAACCGTTAGCTGGACGGGCCCCGATGGCAACATGATGCACGCCAAATCGGAGATGACCCGCAAAAAAGAGATGACGACCGACAAAAATTAGTCATCATCAAAAAATGAAAGGCCGGAGCGTTCCGGCCTTTTTTGTTTATGCAATGAATTGCAAATAATTCTCTTGAGGTATGACACTGTATGTCGCTTCAGGATAAGCGGTTTTCCAGTCTTTGGGCGCTTTACACCAAATTCTCCAAAATTTGGTCAGTTAATTGACCAAATTTACGAAAATAGTGTCAAAATACAAGCGCTAAGATCGTCTCCCGCCGCGCGCCCCGCCTTTGCGATCGCCGGCGTGCCGCCGCGGACCGCCAGCTCCACCTGCCGCCGCGCTTTTGCCAGAAATTTTAAGCGGCCGGCCTTTCAAATTTCTCCCCTTCAACAAGGCCATCGCGCGCTGCGCCGCAACCTCCTCCGCCATCTCCACAATTGCCGAGCCTTTGAATTTGCCGCCGGAAATTTCCAGCGTCACCTCGACCACTTCGCCGAACGCGGCAAACGCTTGCCGCAAATCTTCGGCGGTTACATCGGCGGCCAAATTGCTGACATGAATTTTCATTTTCACCTCCAATCAAGAGCAGGTTTACTAAACTTTAGAGGTTTAGTAAACCTGACAGCGTCAACGCGTTGCGCGGCGCGCTGCCATCGACGTCATTGTTGAAAAAAATGAAGACCCGTTCGGCGCCGGCCGCGGCCATCATTCTTGCCAGGTTAGCGATCTCCTGTAGTTCGCGTTCGGAATAATCATACGCAAACCAGCGCGTGCGTCCGTGCAGCCGAATGTACGCCGTCTCCGACGTCACCCAATCCATCAACCGGGTTTTGGGAGAGTCTGCCGTGCAAAACACGGCGCCCAATTCTTTGAGCAGCCATTTCGTCTCCTCGGTGAACCAGCGCGGGTGACGAAATTCCACCGCAATTTTTTTCGGGTCATCGAAGGCGAGCAGCGCCTTGCGCAGACGATTCGGCTCGTACGGCGTGTTGGGGGCCAGTTGCAGCAAAATCAAGCCGAGGCGGTCTTCCAGCAGCGCCGCGGCGTTCCAAAAACTCCGGCATTCGTTTTCCACCTCTTGTAAGTATTTGCGGTGGGTGATCAGACGCGGCGCCTTGAGCACGTAAAGAAATCCGGCCGGCACTTTCGCCCGCCAGTTGCGGTAGGTTTGCTCTTTGAAGGTGCGATAGAACGTGGCATTCACCTCCACGGCCGGAAATTTTTGGACGTAAAATTCAAACCATTTGCTTTTGGGCCAGTCTTCGGGGTAGAAGCGGCCGACCCAGTGGGGATAGCTCCAGCCGGAGGTGCCGATCAGAAATTGCGTTTTCATATTTTTTAAAGTGAAATCAATGCCATGCGCTTAACTCTCTGCGGCTGTTGAGTCTGGTCTCCTTGATTTTGACTCATCCACAACCTATATTTAAGCTAAAATTTTCACGAAGTCAATTGCGGCACAGCAATTTTATAAGGAGGGAAGGCGATGAAAATTCTGGTAACCGGCGCCAGCGGTCTGATTGGTTCCGCACTCGCGCCGTTTCTGACCACCGCCGGCCACGAGGTGCGGCGCCTCGTGCGCGGGCACATGAATTTTAACAACGATGAATATTTTTGGGATCCCTATTCCGGCAGTCTCAACAAAGCTTGTCTGGAGGGCGTCGACGCCGTCGTGCATCTCAGCGGCGAAAACATCGCTGGCCGCTGGACCGATGAAAAGAAAAAGAAGCTGCGCGACAGCCGCATTTTAAGCACCCGCTTGCTGAGCCAGACTTTGGCCGAACTGCCGCAGCCGCCCAAAGTGTTGGTGTGCGCCTCGGCAATGGGTTACTTCGGCGACCGCGGCGAGGAAATTCTTACTGAGGAAAGCCTTCCCGGCCAAGGGTTTCTGGCAGGCTTGGTTCAGGAGTGGGAGAAGGAAACAGAGGGCGCTACAAAGAAAGGCATCCGCGTGGTGCACCTGCGCAACAGCATTGTTCTCAGCGCCAAAGGCGGCGCATTGAAAGAGATGCTGCTGCCGTTCAAAATGGGTGTGGGCGGCGTGTTCGGCAGCGGCAAACAATACTGGAGTTGGATCGCCATCGATGACGTAGTGGGGGCGATTTATCACTGCATTCAAACCGAATCTTTGTCCGGTCCGGTGAATGTGGCCTCGCCAAATCCGGTGACCAATCGCGAGTTCACAAAAACGTTAGGCCGGGTGTTGAGGCGCCCGACGATTTTCCCCATGCCGGCCGCGGTGGCCCGGCTGGCGCTGGGTGAAATGGCCGATGAGTTGCTCTTAAGCAGCGCACGCCTGGAGCCGCAGAAACTAAAGGCGTCGGGCTACTCCTTTCGTTTTCCGCAGTTGGAGGCGGCGCTGCGGCACGTGCTGAGGAAATAATAAACTCGCCCCGAGAGTCCACCGGCGCCAAGTTTTCGCCGTCGCGTTCAAAGTCGCTGCGTATTAAGTGCCACGCATTTCCAAAATGCGTGACACTTTTTGTACAACTCACACCCCCGAAGGCCACAGCACGAGCTTTTCACCGTCGCGCTCGAAGCCGTTGCGGAGAAACGCTTCAGCCAGTTTACACTCGGCCGCCGGCTGTTCGTGGATTTGCGCAATCTCAATGCGCCGGCGCGGACGCAAGGGCGCGGGCAGTTGCAGCCAGCTCTTGAAAAGTTGAATGGTCGCGTCCAGCGAAGCTTCCGGAATGTACGCGAGTCTCCACAAGCGAACTGCAAAATTCTCGCTGTAAAAAACCGGTTGACCGTCAATAAAGATCAAATGATTGGACGCCGCCCGTGTCACCGTAATTTTGTTTCCTTTAGAATTGCTGAGGTCCCAGTCCACCGCGCCGCCAAAGGGCAGCGCCGGGTCAGCGGTGCTAATCAGCAGCGGCGACAACGGCGAAGATGATTCCAATTGCAGCTTCTCTAATAATTCCACCGCCGCCGGCAGCGCAAACTGCACGCCCGAAAGTCCGGCGATGAAATAGCCGCGCCGTACTTCGCCCTGCCACTCCAATTTTTTCAAAACTTGAAAGATCTCGTACCACGGCAGAAACCCCTGTTCTCGGCGGTGCCATTCTTTGACGAGAATACCGTAGCGCGCCAACAGCAATCGCGCTTGCCGTTCGGCGCGTTCCGCGGCGCTAATTTCTTTTCCCATTACGGCGAACGAGGGAATGAGGAACCAGCGGCTGTCGCTGATCTGAATTTCTGCGGAAACCTGCGCGCGAATTTCCTGCCCGCCGCTTCGCTTTGGCAGGCGGGCGTGTCGCTGTCGCCGGCCGCGCTGCGCCCAACTCGGTAGTGGCCCCGGCAGCCAACTTTCTTCTTCGACGATTTTTGAAGGCGCTGCTTCCGATTGGATTACCGATAAAAATATTCCGTACTGCTCGCAGCTCACGAGTCCGGTTTTGGCGAGGACGGCGAGAGCGTTGCGCGTTTCGAGGGCCGAGAGTCCGCAGCCGCTGAGGATATCGCGCGCTAAACTCGCGCCGTTTTCTTTGAGAAAGTCGAAGACTTTTTGTGGGCGCGCGTCGAGCTGCTGAGCGGCTTCCAACAATGAGGTTCGGGAAGAAAACATCTCGCCCGAGC
>JBBIIG010000009.1:0-82293 GCA_037446635.1 bacterium | reverse complement strand
ATAAAATCCAATTTGAGCCGGCCGTCTTCGTTCTCGCGATGAGCCCGGACAATGATTTCGCCGCAGGCGATCAGGTCATAAAATTCTTGCAGTAGGTTTGCAAGATCGCTGCTGCAGCGGCTGCCGAGAATTTCTCTTTCAAAAATGGAAATCGGAAAACGAAAACCGGCGTAGCGTTTGATCAACTCAATTAGCGATGAAGAACTTTTCCCGATTTGATGCCAGCGCAGCAGGAAACGATAAAACAACTGGCGGTCCGCCGGCGCGGTGACGGCCCGACGCACGGCCACCGCGCGCCGATACAACTCCGCGAAGTTGTGACGGTCGCACCAGAGATCTTCTTCTACTCCCACAACCAGTTGTCCGCACACTACTTCTTTTGCGGAATACAATTCTTGCAGCATCTCCTCAATTTCCTTCGCTGGCAGCTGCAAATGCTGAATGAGAATTTGTCGATTAACCGGCCCGCGAACCCGCAAAAATCTTCGCAGGCGCTCGGACCCCCTCCTGTCCTCCCCCGTTTGGGAAAGCGGAAATGGGGGAGGGACTGTCTTCAGCGAAATGGTTTCAAACAAACCGACATCTTCAGCTGTGATCCAGCCCTCCGCGATGTGCACAATGCGATTTTCTTTTTGCAAATGCTCGAGCCATTCGCGGGGATCGCGTTTCGAGCGGCGCTGCAATTCGCCTTCGGAAATTGGCGCGAGTTTGGCGATGATGGCGAACAAATCCTCGGCGTCGCGGGCGTGGAATTCCGGCGCGAGGTTTTGCCAGCGCGCTTCGAACTCCGCGATCAGCGCCGGCGTCACGATCGTCGGTATTTTGTCCTGCGAAAGAATCTGCGCCAGTAGCTCGCTGCTCACCGCCGCCACTTGTCCGGGCAGGCGCGCGCGATCAGTTTCGTACAAATTGCTGGCGAGAAAATTGAACATCAAACCGGAGGCCATCGGCGAGGGATGCGGCGTGTGCGCCACGTGCACCGAGATGTCGCCGCGCTGAAGCGCGTCCAGCGCCTTTCGCAGCGACGGCAGATCGAAGACGTCCTGCAAACACTCGCGATAGGTTTCGATGATGATGGGGAAGTCCGGAGACTGCCGCGCCACCTGCAAAAGATCGGCGGCGCGCAGCCGCTGCAGCCAGAGCGGGATGCGCTGATTGGGCTGCGAGCGCGGCAGAATCAACGCGCGCGCGGCGTTGTAGCGGAAGCGAATCGAGAAGATGGGGGTGTCGAGCAGCGCCGCGCGGATGAGCGTTTCGATTTCATCGGTGGAAATTTTCAGCAGCTCTGCGATCGGCAGCGGCTCGCCTGCCTGCGCAGGCAGGGTGGTATCGAGCGCGCGCATGATGATGCCGTCGTCGTTGTAGGAATATTGCACCTGCACCCGATGGCGATTTTCGAGATACGCGGCGAGGGCGATTGCCCAAAGCCCGTTGACACGCGCGCCAAAGCAGGTGTGGATGATCACGTGCGGCTCGCCGACGCTGTCGCGAAACCATTCTATTATAATGCTCTGATCGGTGGCAATACGGCCGGTCAATTCTTGTTGACGCAGCAGAAACTGTCGCAGATTCGCAGCGACGGAATTATCCGCCCAGGGTTGGGATAGTTGGTTTGAGCCGCTCTGAAATCCAGCGCTGACATGCCGACGGAACGCGCCGATTTTTTGGCTGGTGGCGAAGTCGCGATAGAGCGTGTCACCCTTCCAAAATGGCGGCCGCGGCTGAGCCGCTTGCACCGGCGAAACGACGATGCGGTCGCGTTGAATTTGATCGATGCGCCATTCATTATTTCCCAAAAAGAAAACGCTGCCCACGCGCGATTCGAATACGAATTCTTCTTCCATCTCGCCCAGCTTGGTGTTTCCGTCCGTCAGGTAAACGCTATAGTAGCCGCGATCAGGAATGGTGCCGCCGTTCATCGCCGCCATCATGCGGGCGCCGCGGCGGGCGATGAGCCGGTCGTTGATTTTATCCCACGCGATGCGCGGCTGCAGTGCGCGCAACTCCGAATCCGCCTGCCCGCCAGAGGCCATGCGCGGAAGCGGATCCGCCAAACGGACAGGCAGGCGGGCAAATCGGCCGGCTAACATTTCCACCACCGAATCGAACAACTCAAGCGACAAGTTTCGATAACAATAACTTTGACGCACCAGCCGAAAGAGCGCAAGCCGATCCCACGCGCGCATCGCCAGCTCGGCGACGATTTGTTGGGCGAGCACGTCGAGGCAATTTTCGGGCACGACGGTTTCTTCGATTTCGCCGGCGGCCATGCTTTGCACCAGGGCAACCGTGTCGTCGAGATCGGAAGGGTAGAGAGGGATAATACGGCCTTTGCTGATGGCGCGCAACAGATGCCCGCTGCGCCCCACGCGCTGCAACGCGCCAGTGACGCTGCGCGGCGACTCCAATTGCACCACGAGATCGATGCTGCCGATATCGATGCCCAACTCCAGCGACGCCGTAGCGATCACCGCCGGAATCGTTCCCGCTTTCAGCCGCGCCTCGATGTCGTAACGAATCTTCCGGGAAAGGCTGCCGTGGTGCGCCAGCGCCACCTGCGCGTGGGGGTCGCCGCTATTTTTTTGATGAAACTCGTTGAGCAGCCGCGCCACTCGTTCCGTCTGCGCGCGCATGTTCACAAACACCAACGTGGTGCGGTGGCTGCGAATCAACTCGTACAACTTTTCGATCACATTCGGCCAAACAGTGGCGTCGGGAAGATCGCTGAAACTTGCCACGGGAGAAATAACTTGCACATCCAAGTTTTTGCGCTGCCCGCAATCGACGATGGCAACTGGCCGCGGCGTGGGCTGATCGCCGTGAAATTGTCGGATACCGCTCCGCGCTGCGGATTGTCCGCCGAGAAACGCCGCGATGCGCTCCAACGGCCGCTGCGTTGCAGAAAGTCCGATGCGCACTGGCTCACGTTGACATAGTGGCATCAGACGCTCCAACGAGAGGCTGAGATGCACGCCGCGTTTGTTGTTGCTGAGCGCGTGAATTTCATCGACGATGAGATAGCGCAGCCCGCGAAACAGTTCGCGGCCGCGGCTGGAAGTGAGCAAAAGATAGAGCGACTCCGGCGTGGTGATCAAAATGTGCGGTGGCTGTTTTAACATGGACTGACGAATGTGCGGCGGCGTATCGCCAGTGCGCACGAGGGTGCGAATTTCTGGCGGATGCAAGTCCATCGCGATTGCCTGCTCGCGGATGCCTTTGAGCGGCTCCTGCAAATTGTGGTGGATGTCGTTGTTCAACGCTTTGAGCGGCGAGATGTACAGCGTGTGGATCCCCTCCGGGTTGCGGGCAAAATGTTTGTCGCCGGTTTCCAAACCGGCGCGGAAGAGATTGTCGATGCACCACAAAAAAGCAGCAAGCGTTTTGCCGGAGCCGGTGGGCGCGAGAATCAGCGTGTGTTGACCTTTGGAAATGGCTGGCCAGCCCTTTACTTGCGGCGGGCTCGGTTCGCCAAAGGTCGCCGCAAACCAACGCTGGATGGCCGGATGGAAATCAAATTTTTCGATGGTGGAATTGGACAAGCGGTCAACAGCGGTTAGTCAGTCGATACTTTTTCCTCAAGCGTAGAGTTGCGGATTTCGTGGTTGTCGAGGCGGTTTTCGTGGCGCTGGAATGTCTGCTCGGCGGCCCCTTTTTCGGTTTGAAAAGCATCTAACTTGGCAATTATTTTGTCAAGTGTTTGTATGACCCCATCTATTTTGGCGCTTTGCGCTTTAATTTCATTGTAATTGGTGGCAACCTGATTCGCCAAAATTTCAAACTGGGCGTTTTGCTGTTTTTCGGATGCCTGCAGATCCTCTTTGGTGGCCATTTTGGCTACCAATCTATCTTCAGTCGCTTGTAATTCTTCTTTGGCGGCGAGTGTAGCCATCAATCTTTCTTCGGTTGCGTGCAGCTCTTCTTTGGTGGCGAGAGTAGCAATCAGCTTTTCTTCAGTGGCGTGCAATCCTTCTTTCAGTTCCTCTTTTGAGGCGAGTTGGGCCACCAACTTTTCCTCCAGGGCTTGGGTGGCTTTTTGTACTTCTACTTTGGAGGCGAGCTTGCGCAATTTTTTTTCGATGGATTGCAGGCCTTCTTGCAGTTCTTCTTTTGAGGCGAACCTGGCTGCCAACTTTTTTTCGAGCGTTTTCAACGCTTTGTCCAAGTCAGCCGCGGTAAGAGTTTTTTGAATGGGCATGTTAAGTTTTCCTCCTCTACTTTTCATATTTTGTCTGGGACAGATAATCAATTAACTTTCGGTTTTTACTCCGGACTTGATTTCCAGGGTATCCAGACGATGTTCGTGGTTATCGAGGCGGTTTTCGTGGCGCTGGAAAGTGTGCTCAGCGGCGGCTTTGTCGCTGCTGAGGGTTTCCAATTTTCCATACATTTTATCGAGGGTTTGCATGATGATATCGAATCGCTCGTCAGCTTTTTGGGTTGCTTCATCTTTAAACTGCAGAAATTCCATTCTGAACGCCTGCACCTCCTCCTTTGAGGCGAGTTGGGCCACTAGCTTTTCTTCGAGGGCGCGTAATCCTTCTTTCAGTTCCTCTTTTGAAGCGAGTTGGGCCACCAACTTTTCCTCCAGGGCTTGGGTGGCTTTTTGTACTTCTACTTTGGAGGCGAGCTTGCTCAATTTTTTTTCGATGGCTTGCAGGCCTTCTTGCAGTTCTTCTTTTGAGGCGAACTTGGCTGCCAATTTTTTTTCAAACGACTTGAGAGCTTTGTCCAAGTTTGTTTTGGGAGTGGGTTTTTGCGCGGGCATTTTATTCTCTCCTTAACAATTAAAACTGAGTACGTAGGACAGTCCACCGAGCGGAACTGTCTAGAGGAAATCTTGATCCCCAAACCATGCAAACTTTTCTGAAATGGTGTATTAAGATACATTTATTTTTGTCAAAATCAATGGCTGAAGTAACGATTTTCTAACTTGACTTTTCAGAATGTTGTTTGTATAATTTGATTGATTTTCTTTCAGCATGATAAAAAGCTGGAATATTTGTTAGAGCTTCTAATGTAAACTAAATCACTCCGAGATTATTAGTAACTCACCTATCCGAGTTTGTCCGATTTTTGAATCAAATTGCCGTGCTTTGTTTTCTTAATCTTAATTGCAGGAGCCGCTATGTCAAAGCCTAACTTTGTCCGCGCGACCGTTTTGGTTGTGTTTTCTGTTTTGATTGCGAGAGCTGGTTTCAGTTTTGGAACCGGCGCGAGCTCGTTTTCCAAAGCTGAAAGCAGCGGCGGAGAATACCTCCCAAATAAAATTGTGATCAAATTCAAACCGGGGCAAACGTTCGGGGGTCGGCTTTCCAAAACCGGGGTGGCCTCGTTTGATGCCCTTCTCGGATCAAATAATGTCGCCCGGCTCGAGCGGGTGAGCAAAGGCAAATCACGGCTCGGGAAGGGGATGGCGTCCGCAGGCATCGAGAATATTTATTACGTTTACTTCAACGGCGGCGAATCGCCGCTGAGCGTCGCCCGGGCGTTTAAATATCACCCGCTGGTGGAATACGCCGAGCCCTTGCGAGTTTACCGGCTGACGGCTACTCCCAATGATCCGCTTTTTTCTCAGCAATTCAATTTTCAGGTGATTCAAGCGCAGGCGGCCTGGGACGTGGTGAAAGGGGAACAGGGGAACGTGGTGGTGGCGGTAGTGGACGGCGGCACCGATGTTGATCACGGCGATCTCGCCGCCAATATCTGGCGCAACCCCGGCGAATCCGGCAGCGGCCGGGAAAGCAACAACATTGACGACGACAACAACGGCTTTGTCGATGATTTTCAAGGGTGGAACTTTGCCAACAACAGCAACGATCCCAGCGGGCTGTCCAGCACGCCCACCAGCGCCAACCACGGCTCACACGTGGGGGGAATTGTGAGTGCGGTGAGCGACAACAGCAATCAGGTGGCTGGCGTCTCGTGGAACGCCAAGCTGATGCCGATCAATGCTGCGGTCGATGGGCAAGATAATGTTATTGGTTTCGGTTACGCTGGGATTATTTATGCGGCGGAAAACGGCGCGGATATCATCAACCTCAGTTGGGGCGGCGGCGGCGCCCCTTCCCTTTTCGAGCAGGATATTATCGATTATGCCACGAGTTTAGGGTCGGTCATAGTGGCGGCGGCTGGCAACGAAAGTTCCTCGGCACCGCATTTTCCCTCATCGTATAAAAATGTGTTTTCGGTCGCCGCTACCGGCGACCTGGCCACCGGTGATCTTAAAAAAGCGGATTTCTCCAATTTCGGCCCCACGGTTGATCTCGCCGCCCCCGGCCAGACCATTCGCAGCACCTTTCACAATGGCGCCACCGGCATTTTTAGCGGCACGTCGATGGCCTCTCCGCATGTCGCCGGGGTGGTTGCGCTGGTGAAAACGCTGCATCCCGACTGGACGAATGTTCAGGCAGCGGAACAGGTGCGCGCAACTGCGGATAACACCGATGCGGCCAATCCCGGTTTCGAGAACCAAATGGGCAGCGGCCGCGTCAACGCCCTGAAAGCGGTGACGGTCACCACCCCCTCTATCCGAATCGCAGATGTTCGCTTCATCGACGCCAACGGCAACGGCGTCATCGAAAGAAATGAAACCGTGGAGGTGCTCCTCAACCTGACCAATTTCCTGGCGCCCGCTTCCAATATTAGTTTGACGTTGGAGGAAAACGACCCATTTGTTTCCATCACCAGCAATAGCGCCAACATTGCATCCTTAGGCACATTAGAAACAACCGCCTCGCCGTTGTCTTTTTCTATCCGCACCACCAGCAGCGCTCCCAGCGGCCGCCAGCTCAACTTTGTGTTGCGGATCGCCAGCGGCGATTATCAGGATAGAGAGCGCTTTACTTTGGTGGTGCAGCCGTTGTTCGAGAATGCCAATATCAATAATATAACTCTTTCACTGACCGGAATCGGGCGAATTGGCTTTGCAACCACCGAGGCCGATGAGCCCACCGATGGCTTTGGTTTTTCATTCAATCGCGGTCCCAATTTGCTTTTCGAAGGCGCGATTTTGGCGGGCACCGGTCCCTCTATTATTTCTAATGCCGCCCGGGGAATTGGCGAGACCGGCGGCCATGTCTTCGACCGCGATTTTGTAACCGCCAACGACGGGCCATTGCGAATTATCACCCCCGGCGCTATAACCGATCAAGAAAGTTTTACCATCTTTGAAGACGTGCTTTCGAACACCCCGATGAATTTGCGAATCACTCAAGAGAGCTTTGCGATGAGCGCCGCCCCCAACGATAATTTTATCTTATTGCGCTACACCATTCAAAACTCAGGTCAGAGCACACTGGCGAACTTTCACTTTGGACTTTTTTTTGATTGGGATCTCGGCACCCCGCAAGAGGTTTTCCAAAACCAGGCCTCTTATGATGCGGTTAGGAGGATGGGCATTGTGTCACATAGCAATACCTTTGTTGGTGCGATGTCGTTGGGAACGGCCAACATTCATTACCGCGCCATCAACAATTTGACCATCAACGACAGCAACGGTTTCACCGACGCCGAAAAATGGCAGGCTCTGAGCAGCGGGCTTTCGGCCACCTTTGCCGGCCCCGCCGACGTCTCGCACGTGATCGCCAACGGCCCCTTCTCCATTCCGCCCTCTCAATCCATCACTTTGGATTACGCATTATTGGCGGCTAATTCCCTGGTGGAGCTGCAGAGCACCGCTACCGCGGCTCAGGTTTTTTGGAGTCAGCTTATTACCGACGTGGAAGATCCGGGCGCGCCGGGCATCCCCACCAAATTTGCGCTGCTGCAAAATTATCCCAACCCCTTCAACCCGACGACGGAAATTCGCTACGACTTGGCGCAAGCCGCTGAGGTCGAGTTGACGGTTTATAATTTACTAGGTCAGAAAATTCGCACGCTGGTGAAGGCGCGGCAGGCGGCGGGGTTTCACAGCGTCCAGTGGGATGGCGCCAACGCCGCGGGCGAAATTGTTGCCAGCGGGGTCTATCTCTACCAATTGCGGGCAGGAGGATTTGTACAAACGCACAAGATGTTGTTCATCAAATGAATTTGGCAAATTCATCATTTTGTTGGTAGTAATAAATGGATGTCAACATACTTGCTTGCCTTTATGGAGGGAAAAAGAAAAGCTCGTCACACGTTTAGCATGACGAGCTTCTTTGGAGGTGGTGGTATATGGGTAAATTCTTCTTAGAAAGTTTGATTGTAAAACCGGTCTAATTATACAACATTTATAATCTCTTGTCAAGCCTTAACCCAAAAGTTGTTAAAACTTAAAACTTTCGATTAGAAATTACACCATAGTCCACCTTTGTTTGTTTTCGTCATAACATGTACATAAAAGAATACCAGATCGGCAACCAGCTCCGCGAGGACGTGATCGGCAGCACGTACCTCGCGAACACCACTGATTTGGAAAGAGCGGTCATCATTAAGATTCTGCACCCTAATTTTGCCAGCCAGTCCGATTTGGTGCAAGCTTTCCACAACGGCGCGGAAAAACTGCGCCAGCTTGAAAATGCTCCGCTGCAAGCTTTGGAACACGGCGAAGAAGATGGGGCGCATTATATCGTTTTCGAATATTTCAAGCTCACGCCGCTGGAACAGGTGTTGGAAAAAAGACGCCTGCTGCATATTTTGGACGCCGTCAATCTTATCGAGAAAATTGCCAACCTCCTGCGCCAACTGCATCTTGCCGGAAAAGTTCACGGCGTGCTCACGCCGCAATCTATTTTTGTGGACGAAGCGCTGAGCTCGGTCAACATTTCAGACTTCGGGTTTGATGCCTTCATTCACTTGCTCATCCAAAAGAAAGAGCTGAAATTAGAATCAACGTTGCCGTATTATGCGCCCGAGTTCATCGCCGGCCAAGCCATCGACCAGCGCAGTGACGTTTACTCCCTCGGAGTTTTATTTTACCGAATCATCACCGGGGCCTTGCCCTGGCCGCAACTTTCGTATTCGGAATTTTTAAATTTAGTGCCGAAAATTTCCGCTATCCCGCCCAGCTTGCAGCGTTTAGAACTTCCCGAGCTGGTTGACGGCCTCATCCTGGAAATGCTTGAGGCGGAGGCCGCGCGACGCTGCCAGAGTCTGGAGCAGTTCCAGGAAGTTTTCGCCCGCGTTAAATCCGCCATTCTCGCGGGAATTACTCCCAGCACGCCGCCGCAAGCACAAACCAATCATATTTCTCGAAGCCAACCCAATACGCCAGCGTTTGTAACGGCTAACGCTTACCCGGGCGGTGGTTCTGACTCAGAAAAAACCGATTTACTCGAAGACGATTTATTAGTCGCAAGCGTTAGCGGGAACGCCAGTGTCGCGATCCTTCCCAAAACCGAAAAGGTGGTTCCAGCCCCGGCAAATCCGGAAGCGCCCAACAAAATGGCCGCCGTGGTTTCGGCGCCTAACCCGCCGGCGAACCACGTCAGCGTCGCGCCCGCGGTAAAGTCGAAACCACCGGCGTTGGCGGTGGTAGTAGAGCAAACCGACAATAAAAAAGCTGCTGCCAATCATCAGGCGAAACAAAATGTCGCCTCGGCGCCGAAGCCAAACGTTCAGCAAAAAACAACGGTGGTTTCTCAAAATCAGCAAAAGAATCCTGCGCCTGCCGTTAAGTCACCCGCGCCCTCCACCAAGACAGCTGTGGCGGTGGCGAGAGACGACGAAGATTTCCGCGAGACCACCGCCACACAAACCCAGGAGTTTGCCACCACCAGGACGATTAACATTAATTGGGCTTGGACAGACGGCCGCGCCGCGGCGCTGCTGTTCAAATTCCTTGTGGTTCCCATGTCCCTTTTTATCGGTATATACATCACTCTCTCTTTTCTCGATTTGCCGTGGGCGCGCCGCTTGCCGAATTTCAAAAATAGTATTCTGTATCAAAAACTTCAGAGGGTGGCTGCGTCTGAGCGCGATAACGAAGCGCCAGCCGTCGCCGACCAGGACTCAATGGGAGAAACAGCCAATGGCTTGGTTGGAGACAAAGGGTCGGCGCGTGAACCTACCGACTCCGCGCACCGTCAAATTGATCGCAGCGGCGATGGCGCTGATTTATTGTCCGGTGGCACGCCCCCGCAAAAAGAGATCGCGACCTTGTCGGCGGGCTCGCGATCCGAGGTCTCCGCTCAATCACCGCCGAGCGCTCCCTCGAACTTCGTCACCCTGCGGCTTTTCGTTCACAGTGCGCAACAGCCATTAAGTGCGGAAGTCTATATCAACGACAAGCGTTTAGGCAAAACCAACAGTCAAGGCCAAATCACTATTTCCAATTTAGCGCCGGCTCATGCTTACGAGATCAAGGTTGTGCACAGCGGATACGCGGAGTGGAAGAGGGCCGTTACCCTTCAAAATGGCGGGCCAGCCCATCTCAACGTTGATTTGAATTTGGCCGGCGCCAACCTGCTCAATCATGTGGCGCGCGACACTCAAAGGGGCAGTGTTACGGTTTTGCTCTCAAATGCACTGGCTTTAAGTAATGCGTTCGTTTATGTGAATGGGCGGTTGTGGGACGGCCCGGAAAATATGGCGCCCACCAAATTTTCGCTGCCCGCGGGTCAGCACACCATCGAGATTCGCAAGCAGGGATTCCGCAGCGATCCGCCGTCGCAAATCATCGATCTCAAGGCCGGCGAAAACAAGACGCTGTCGTTCTTGTTGATTCCCACCCCAAATTGAGCCAGAGAAATTTCTTGACAAATAAAATTTATATATCTATATTCAGCCATTGTTTGAAGGCCTTTCGACGGTTTCCTTTTTGATGTAATCAATCTTCAACTTTCGCTGTGAGCAAGAAGGATAAAAAACCTCCGGATAACACAAAATCCGAGAGGGAAGACGCTTTTAACGAAGCGGACGACTACTTGTTTCAAGACGATCCGCAGGAAGAAGAAAACATCTCTTCCGATCGCAAATATTGGGAAAAATACTTCGAGGAAGAAGACGAGGAAATGTTTCAGCGCCGGCAAAGAAGAATCAAAGAAAAGGGGAAAGTTAAGCCCAAGTTCAGAGATTTGGATCGCGAATGAGTTGCACGTTCAGTCATTTTATCAATTCGTGAACCCCTATTCTTATAGGGGTTTTTGTTATATAGAATTGCAAAGGAATCCCGGTGGCTTCAAGCCAGTGGGGGCGTGATGATAAAAACGCGAAGGGATCTCTTGGGGCTGTCCAAAAGGGCAGAAGGATTGTCTTGGCGAGGCGTTTTTTGCCGAAGCAATCTCATAATCTGAGCACAGAATGAGATTGCTTTGCTGCGCTCGCCTGCCTGCGTCCGCGAAGCGGATCCACCAAGCGGACAGGCAGGCCATTGACAGCTACCTTTTTGGACAGCCCTTGGTTCGATAAAAAAGTAGGGAAATTATGGCTAAGGGCATCACCAAACGATCGCAGGATTATTCGCGCTGGTACTTGGATGTCATCACCGCGGCGAAATTGGCGGACTACGCGCCGGTCAAAGGCTGCATGGTCATTCGCCCGAATGGCTTCGCCATTTGGGAAAAAATGCAGGCGGCGCTGGACAAAATGTTCAAAGAGACCGGGCATGTCAACGCCTACTTTCCGCTCTTCATCCCCGAAAGTTTTTTGAAGAAAGAAGCCGAGCACGTGGAGGGCTTTGCGCCGGAATGCGCGGTGGTCACCCACGGCGGCGGTAAAAAATTAGAAGAGCCGCTGGTCGTGCGCCCCACCTCGGAAACCATCATCTGGTCGATGTACAAAAACTGGATTCAATCGTATCGCGACCTGCCGCTGCTCATCAACCAGTGGGCGAACGTGGTGCGCTGGGAAATGCGCACCCGCCTGTTTTTGCGGACGCTGGAATTTCTGTGGCAGGAAGGCCACACCGCCCACGCCACCGAAGCCGAAGCCGAAGAAGAAACCCTGCGCATGTTGGACGTTTATCGTGCGTTCGCAGAAGAACATCTCGCGCTGCCGGTTATCCCGGGTTTGAAAACCGAAAAGGAGCGTTTCGCCGGCGCGGTGCGCACCTACTGCATCGAAGGCATGATGCAGGATCGCCGGGCGCTGCAGGCCGGCACCTCGCACAATCTTGGGCAGAATTTCGCCCGCGCTTTCGACGTGCAGTTTCAGGATGAAAACGGCGCCCTCGATTTTGTCTGGGCCACCAGTTGGGGCGTTTCCACGCGGCTGGTGGGCGCGCTCATCATGGCCCACAGCGATGACCAGGGGCTGGTGCTGCCGCCAAAACTCGCCTCCATTCAAGTGGTGATCGTCCCCATCTGGCACGGCGACGAAGAGAAGGAGGCGATCCTTGCGCAAATTTCGTCCCTCACTAAAAACTGGAAAAACGATTTCAGCTTCAAAGTCGATGATCGCGACACCTACCGTCCGGGCTGGAAATTCAACGAGTGGGAACAGCAGGGCGTGCCGCTGCGCCTCGAGCTGGGTCCAAAGGATTTGGCCAAGCAGCAGGTGGTGGCCGTCCGCCGCGACAGCGGCGAAAAGCAAATTATCGCTTTCGACGATCTCGAAAATTTCATTCAGCAAACTTTGCAAAACATCCAGCGCGACCTTTTTCAGCGCGCTTTGGAATTTCGGGAGAAATATACGTTTGTCTGCGACGATTACAAGCAATTCAAAAAAGAGATCGAAGAGCCGGGCGGATTTTTTTATATTCACTGGTGCGGCCAGCGGGCGTGTGAAGATCGCTTGCAGGAAGAGACCAAAGCCACCATTCGCTGCATTCCACTCGACCGCAAGATCGAGGATGGCAAATGTCTTCTCTGCGGCGGCGTCTCCAAAGAACGGGTGATTGCGGCAAAGGGGTATTGATCGTGAAACGGCAGAAGGCAGAGGGCAGACGTGAGATAAACCGACTCATGCTGACCATCGCGAAATTTAAAGGAGAGGATCACCTTAGCCGTCTGCCGTTTGCCTTTTGACGACTGATTATGGAATCGCCAAGCTTTAAAGTCGGATACGTTGCGATTGTTGGGCGGCCGAACGTCGGCAAATCCACTCTTCTCAATCATCTTCTGAATTTCAAAGTGTCGGCCGTCTCGGCGAAACCTCAAACCACCCGCCATCAAATCCGCGGCATTCTGAGCGGAGATAATTTTCAGGTCATTTTTTTCGACACGCCGGGACTGCTTCAACCAAAATATAAACTTCAAGATGCGATGTTGCGGGCGGCGCAGCGCGCGCTGCAGGAAGCCGATCTGGCGCTGTTTCTGGTGGAAGCCGCCCCCGAACCTCATCCCGAGGACGCGGCGTTTTTGGATCAGATTCGCGCCGCGACGGAAAAAATCATTTTGGCCATCAACAAAGTTGATCTGATTTCCAAAAATCAACTGCTGCCGTTGATGGAATTTTTTAGCGCGAAAAACATCCCCACCATCGTGCCCATTTCGGCGCTGAAACGCGACGGCCTGGAAGAATTAAAAAACGAAATCATTGCGGCGCTGCCGGCCGGCGTTCCGCTTTATTCCGCGGATCAGATCATGGATCATCCGGAGCGCTTTTTAGTGGCCGAAATTGTTCGTGAAAAAATTTTTCAGCGCTACGGCGAGGAGATTCCTTACGCGACCAACGTGATCATCGATGAGTTTCGCGAAAATCCCGGCGGCAAAGATTTCATTCGCGCGATCGTTTTCGTTGAACGCAGAACGCAGAAAGGCATTCTGATCGGCAACAAGGGCGCGGCGCTCAAACAGGTGGGCAAAGAAGCGCGGCAGGAGATCGAGTTTTTGTTGGGGCGGCCGGTCTTCTTGGAAATTTGGGTAAAGGTGCGGGAAAAATGGCGGCGGGATGAAAAAGCGCTGAAGGAATTCGGATACTTAAACTGACGGAAGACATGAACAAACCGCTTTCGAGAAGGCGATGGCAAACCATGACTTACTTCACCGCGCTGCTGATCTCCAACTTAATTTTGACGTGCAAAGCGCCGCCGCCAAGACACGGCAGCGCCCGGCCGCCGGAGATTCGCATCGGCATCCTTGAGCAAAAGCCCGCGGTGGAGTTTCGAATTAAAGAAAGCTTCGTCGCCGTCAACGCGGCGACGAATTTTACTATGCGCAATCTGCCCGCGGGGCGCTGGCGCGCGGAAGTGATTGACGGCAAACCGGCGCAATTCAAATACCGGCTGGCGTTCAACACTTCACGCGATCGTTTTGCCGCGGAAAACGTGGTGCGCTACCTCGCCGATCTCGGCCTGGAAGCGCGCATGGAGCGTTACGTTCGCAAGACGGAGATCAACCTGCCGTATCTCGGCAAAACCGTCTATCAAGTCATCCTCAACAAAGATTTCAAAACCGAAGCCGACGCCCGCCTCTTTCAAAGTTCCATTCGAGACAAGAGCGGCTCGGAAATTGTCGCCGTGCCGGACGGCAAAGCCGAGGGCGAGCTTCGTCTCACCAACCTCGATACCAACTACCGTTTTGACAGCGGCGGCCCGCTGCGCCTCCGCGCCGGCGAACTCGAACTTGCCGCGGTGGAGGTGGGCAGCGGCTTTCACTGGGAGTCCAGCGAGACCCGTTCGTACAGTGGAGTGGTGGAACTTTTTGTGGACGATCACGGCGCGATCACCGTTGTCAATGAGCTGTCGCTGGAGGAGTATCTCAAAGGCGTTGTGCCCTCGGAGATGCCGGCGGCGTTTCCGTTCGAGGCGCTAAAGGCGCAGGCCATCGCCGCACGGGTGGAAGCGATGGCAAAAGCGGGATTGCGCCACCCGCTGCAAGCGTTCGATTTGTGCGACGATGTCCACTGCCAGGTTTTTAGCGGGCGGTCGCGGCGCGCCCCGGCCGCCAGCAGCGCTGTGGAAAGTACGCGCGGCATTTTTATGGTCTATCGCAAAAAAATCATCGAAGCGTTTTACGCGGCGGTGTGCGGCGGCCACACCGAGAGCAATGAAAACGTCTGGCTGATGGACGCCAAGCCCTACCTCAGCGGCGTGCTGGATAGCCGGCGCCGCCACTCGCGGTTGAGCAATTCCCTTCACGAAGAAAGCAACGTGCGCAAATGGATCGACAGCAAGCCGGACGTCAATTGCAACACCTTGCAGGGCAACCCGCCGCCGGCGCTGGAGTACAGCAAAAAATATTTTCGCTGGGAGGTAAAGTACGAGCGAACCGAATTGGAAACCATTCTGCGCGAGAAAACCGGCGAGAATTTCGGCCGGTTGGTGGATCTGGTGCCCCGCAAACGCGGCGTCTCCGGGCGGCTGTTGGAATTGGAGGTGGTGGGCGACCAAAAGCGTTTTGTCATCAGCCGCGAGCTGCCCATTCGCCAGGCGCTGTCGCGAACCACTCTTTACAGCGCTGCCTGCTATTTTAAAAAAGAAGGCGGGATGAAAGATTTGCCGGCGCGCTTTGTCATCAAAGGCGCGGGCTGGGGCCACGGCGTGGGCATGTGCCAGGTGGGCGCGGCCATGATGGCGGCTTCCGGCAAAAAGTTCGACGAAATTTTATCCCATTATTACAAAGGCATTGTGCTGGAAGTGCTTTACGACTGATTCGGCAAATCGCTAAATTTGAACGTAAATTTCATACATTAAAAATCGCTTGACAGTATGATTTTAATTCTTTATAATGAGTGTAATTCAAACGGGTTGCCGCCTTCTCACAGGCAATTATCAACGGTTGGAGAAGCTGAAAATGTTGATTGCAGTACGCGTCGATAGAGTAACATTAGATACACATACAAACCGCTTTGTGGTGATTTTGCGAGACGATGTCAACAACCGCTGGCTGCCTATCGTAGTCGGCAATACCGAAGCTCAGGCTATCGCCTTGCAGCTCGAACAAATCACCCCGCCGCGCCCCTTGACCCACGATTTAATCAAAAGCCTTCTCGATTCTCTTGAAGCCAAAATTTCTCGCGTCATCGTCAACGATCTCCGTGAAAATACTTACTACGCCTTGATCAGCTTGAAGCTCAACGGCCAGCAAACCGAAATCGACGCCCGCCCCAGCGACGCCATTGCGCTGGCGCTGCGGATGCACGCGCCGATTTTCGTTTCGGAAGAGGTGATGACCCGCGCCTCCGTGAACGAGCGCGAGCCGGAGCGCGAAGGCGCGCCTCCGGCTGAGATGGACGAAATGGAGCGCCTCGAATACGATATGCAAAAAGCCATCAACGACGAGCGTTATGAAGACGCCGCCCGTCTGCGCGACGAGATCAAGCAGCTCAAACAAAAGCGCAAACAAGAAAGATAGTCAGCAATTAAAATATGGAGCGTGGGGCGTAACTAAAGTTGGTTACGCCTTTTTTATTTTATGACTCGACTATTGTAAAATCAAAAGCATGTAGGGAACGCATACTATGCGTTCCCTACGTATTTGACAAATTTTCTCACAATAACCTATTATGAATGACCAAAAAAACTACTTTAGCGAAGTCGAAGCCGTTCTCTCCAAACATCCCAATCGCGCGTTCAAAGCCAAAGAGCTGGCGCGGCAGATTGGGGTTAGCCACAGCGAATATCCGCAATTCCGCGACGCCCTTAAGCGCCTGGCCAACCAGGGACAGATTGCGAAGCTCAAGCGCAATCACTACGGCTTGTTGAAAAAAGCTGCCGTGCTCGAGGGCGAGCTGCATGTCAAAACTCAGGGCTACGGTTTTCTCATCACCGAAGAGGACCAGGAGGATGTGTTCATCAGTCAGAAAAACATGGGCACGGCCTTGCACAAAGATATCGTGCGGGTGCAGCTTTTCGCGCGCTCGTCAGCAAAGCCGAGCCGTCCCGGCGCTCCGGGCAAAAGCGTCGAGGGCCGCGTCATCGAGGTTTTGAAACGCGCCCGCCAGAATATCGTCGGCGTCTATCGCAAAAGCAAACGCTTCGGTTTCGTGGTGCCGGACGATCTGAAAATCACCCACGACATTTTTATTCCGGAAGGGGACGATCTGAACGCCCAGTCCGGGCAGAAGGTGGTGGCGCAAATCGAAAGTTGGCAGCACGAGAAGCTCAACCCGGAGGGACGAATCGTGGAGGTGCTGGGATTTCCGGACGAAGCCGGCGTGGATGTCATGTCGGTGGCGAAGTCGTTCGACCTGCCCACAAAATTTCCCGAGGCGGTGGAAAACGAGGCGCACACCATCCCGAACGCCATCCCGAAATCGGAAATTCGCCGGCGCCTGGATTTGCGCAAGATCGTCGCCTTTACCATCGATCCCGAGGATGCCAAAGACTTCGACGACGCGGTTTCCATTCGCAAATTGCAAAGCGGCAATTATGAACTGGGCGTGCACATCGCCGACGTGAGCTATTACGTGAAAGATCGCAGCGCCATCGATAAAGAAGCGCTGCGGCGCGGCACCTCGGTCTATCTCGTCGATCGCGTGGTGCCGATGCTGCCGGAAAAGCTCAGCAACCATCTTTGCAGCCTGCGGCCCAACGAGGATCGCCTCACCTTCAGCTGCATCATGGAGGTGACGCCCAAAGGCAGAGTGGTCAATTATAAAATCGCTGAGACCGTCATTCACAGCAAGCGGCGTTTCACCTACGAAGAAGTGGAGGAGATCATTCAGTCGCCGAAAACCAAATCGCCCTTTGCGAATGAAATCAAAATGATGTTCGAGCTGAGCCAGATTCTGATTCAACAGCGGCAGCGCTGGGGCAGCCTTGATTTCGATCTGCCCGAGGTGAAAATTCAATTGGATGAAAGCGGCGCGCCCATCGCCATCAAAAAGAAAACCCGGCTGGGCAGCCACCGTCTGGTGGAAGAGTTTATGCTGCTGGCCAATAAAACCGTCACCGAACACGTGGCGCTCCACCTGCGCCGCGACCGCCGCGTGCCGCCGTTCATCTACCGCATTCACGAGGAGCCGGACGCCAAAAAAATGGAAGATTTTCGGCTGTTTGTCAAGGCGCTCGGCTACCCGCTCGATCCCAACAAAAAAGTCACCGCCAAACTGTTGGGAGAATTTTTAGAACGCCTGCGCGGCAAACCCGAAGAAAATATTGTCGAGCAGTTGATGCTGCGCTCGTTGATGAAAGCGAAGTACGCCATCGAAAACGTCGGGCACTTTGGGCTGGCGTTCAAGCACTACACCCATTTCACGTCGCCCATTCGTCGTTACCCAGATCTGGAAGTGCACCGGCTGCTGAAGTATTACAGCCACGAATTCGATTTCAACGAAGCCATGAGCCACGCGACGCGGCTGGAACACATCGCCAGGCAATCTTCCGAGCGCGAAGTGGTGGCGATGGAAGCCGAGCGCGAGTCCATCAAGCTCAAGCAGGTGGAGTACATGCAGCGTCACCTCGGCGACGAGTTTGAAGGCATCATCTCCGGTGTGGTGCCGTTCGGCATTTTTGTGGAGATTGTGGATTTGCTGGTGGAGGGGCTGGTGCACATCTCAGATTTGGAGGACGATTACTATCTGCACGATGAAAAAAATTATCGGCTGGTGGGCGAGCGCACCGGCAAAATCTATCGCCTCGGCGACCCGGTAAAAGTGCGGGTGGTGCGGGTGGAGCCGGACGAGCGGATTATCGATTTCGTGCTGGTGCACCAGGAAGAGCGTGAGGCGTGGAGCGAGAAGCGTAGAGCAAAAAGCGATGGTCGAAAGGCGAAAAGGCGGTAGGCAGTTGGCAGTAGCCAGTAAGCAATTGGCAATAAGAGATGATTGAAAAAGATTACATCATGCGCATGATCGCGCAGCTCTCGGGCGTGCTGGCGCAGGTGTTGTTTGCCAAACAGGCGGGCAAAAATAAAGAGGCCGGGGAAATTATTCAAAACGCTTATGAAGAGTTGTTCGGACTATCCGGTGAGCTGATAAAAAGTTTGGACGCGGAGACCCTGGCCGGTTTATTAGGCAGTCCCGAGAAGATCAAAGCGCTGGCTACTCTGTTAAAAGAGGAAGGCGAAGTTTTTTTAGCGCTAAAACAAGACGCGGCGGCTCGCCAAAGTTACGCCAAATCGCTGGCGCTGTTTAAACGCCTGCTGCCAACGGAGGACGCTGCCATTCTGGACGAGGTGGCGGCGCTGCAGGCCAGGCTGGAGTAGTCGGTAATTGACGTCATTCACATGGCAGGTTCACTTTACATCAAACGACACGGAAAACACCGCCAGGCGGCTGGCATCTAACGGAGTGATCTGAAATTCTCCGATTGCATTGACATCAATTGCGGTTTCGCGATTATGCTTGTTCCAATATAGCGTCAAATCGAAGTGGGCGATGCCGTAGTGCCAACCGATTCCCGGCGTTATCGCCCAAATCTTATCTGCTTTAAACAGGCCGTCCTTTTTGTGGCTTATTCCTTGCCGCAGAAATAGCCCTTTCACTGCTTGCCATTCCAACCCCGTTCCGAATCCGCCGTCGCTGTAAACATCCAGCGAGAAAAGCAAGCTTTTTGCTGGATACGCGGCGACTCCAAAATCGAGGCGCCACTCCGGCTCCGTGAACACGTTCGCGAGGGCGTCAAAATCGATGGGGGAAATCGTCACGTCTGGTTCCCCTGGGATTTGAAAGATGATGCGATCGCGATGCTTCCGATAATGATCGCGGAACGTGTTGCGAGAAACGAGACCGAAACGAAAACGCTCGTTTAAAACGTAGGTAGCGCTAAATCCAAAACTCCAGAACCGGCTGGAGGAAAATAAATTGTTGCTGTATTTATGGCGCCGGGCTTCCGCGCCGAAAGCGAGTCGGTTGGATAACTTAAAAGCATATCCAAGGGCCCAATCTTGTTCATAGGCCAGGCCAAAAAGCAAATCGTAAGAAATTACATCCTCCACTCTTTCGGGTATCGGAAATTTGTCGAAACGGGCTAAAGCCACAAAATCCGGAGTTTTGCGGACGGCGAATGCATGACGGCCCAGGCGCACCAGCAGGCCGTAATTCCGGAACGACTCGAGGATGTTTTCAGAATTGCTAAGATTGGTCATAGCAATTTGTACCTTGCCCTCGGAAAAGATCATGCCCGAAGCATTCCAATCCAGGCCGAAGGCATCATTGGATACAGCGACGTAGCCGCCCAGCGCGGTGGCGCGCGCCGAGGTGAATTCCTGGGAGTTGGCTGTCCCGATTACCAGCAGCAAGGTTACTAACAAAATCTGCGGCTTCAAAGTGTTTAGAACCATAAGTTGACTCCTTCGCTTTGACCCATCCTGGATTCGAGTCCCCTCTCCTCGCAGGAGAGGGACAGGGTGAGGTCGATAGTGAAAAGCTCAAACTAATGATTTCTGATTAAAATTTGATTTGCCCGACACCCTGACTTTTTTTCCAAAAGCCAACCCCATCCTGACCTTCCCCTTGCAGGGGAAGGGACTCCAGTCCCCCTCTCCTCGCAGGAGAGGTTGGGTGAGGTTTATTTCAAAAACAAGAGTTTGATGGATTCCGAAAAATTCTCGCCGATGATGCGGCAGAAGTACACGCCGCTGCCCACTTGCTGCCGGCTCTCGTCGTGGCCGTCCCAGATCGCGCGGTGCTCACCCGCCGGCATATTGCCCTCCACCAGCCGGCGAATTCGCTGGCCGCGGGCATTGTAAATATCAATCCGGATAACCTGCGCTTTTTCCAAGCGGTAACGGATGACCGTGCTGGCATTGAACGGGTTAGGATAATTCTGCAGCAATTGGAATGGTCCCACCGGCGGATCATCTTGTTTGCGGCGACCGTAAATCACGTAAATCTCTCCCGGTGAGGCCCCGCCAATGGTGTGAGCCTGCGGGTCGCTGATAATGATATCAGGCAGTCCGTCGTGATTCATATCGCCCGTGGCGATCGCGTCACCGAACTCATGGGTTTCATGCGTTGCCAAAATTTGGGGATAGGACGGCAGATTCAGATCTACAAAATCGGGTAGGATCTCTGCACCAAACAGGATGTATCCCCGGCCGCGCCCATTGGGGACGCAGTAATTAAATCGTCAAAGCCATCGCCGTTGACATCCGCCACTGCAAGATCGCCAAATTCTCCTGGTTGATGCAAAAGCAACTGGTTGGGGTAATCTTTCATGTCTATGAACGGCGTGCGCGGCGGAATATCTAAAAAGGCATAGATGCGTCGTGTTCTTTCATCGCAAGTCAGAAGGTCGGCTTGGCCATTGCCGTTTAAGTCGCCCACCGCAAACCGGCGGCCCAAACGTCTCCCTTCATCCCCCCGAATAAAAGTGGCACTAATGGTTCCAAAATCTTGCGGATCAAGACTAACGTCTGCCGGCAGACCGTCTTTACCGCCATAAAAAATCACTGCGGCGCCCTCGTAGTCGATTTGACTAAAGGATGTATTGCCAAAAAAGACATCGTTGTAACCGTCGCCGTCAAAGTCTGTGAAAAGCCCAAACGGCAGGATGAAATCCCAATCCCTTGGCTTATGAAAAGTCGTAAGGCGATAGTGCGTCGTATTGATATCGACAATTGCATCTAACGATTCGCGGCCATAGAGAATGAAGGCCTCGCCAAGATTGGAGGCACCGATGAGCACATCGTCGTAACCATCGCCATTCAGATCTCCGCCCGCGGCTATCTCGCCAAACGCGTCTTCGGGTCGCTTGCCGTTAATTCGCGTAACTTCCGGCACAGGTCCGCCGTCGGTGTTGAGGTCAATCTCCCTCGGCCAAATTTTGCGTCCATACACTATGTAGAGCTTGCCGGGAGTAGTGAATTGGCCAAAAGGCGAGTCTCCAATAATCGCGTCAGTGATGCTGTCACCGTTGACGTCACCAGCGCCGACAAAAAAACCAGTATTGTCTCTGGGATCATCACCATTTATTCGCACCCAAGGAACGCTATCTGAGCGCAAGTCAATTATGGAGGGTATGTTATGGCCGCCGAAGATGATGTAGGCACGACCGATTGCAAAGCGGAAAAGCTCTCTTTGACTGTAGGTATAAGCGCCAGCTAAGATGTCGTTAAACCCATCGCCATTGAAATCGCCTACTGCGAGATCAAAACCAAAGTAATCGTACTCATCCTCAGTCTTATAAATGATTCTTACATCTTCGGCAAATTTGCTTAAGTCAATAATCGGTGGAAATTGGGCGCGAATTATGCCGGGCACTAACAAAAGGAAGCTCACAAATCCTTGTATCGCTCGCCGCATAGGAGAAACCTTTATTTCAAATACAAAAGCTTGATCGATTCCGAAAATGTCTCGCCAATTATCCGGCAGAAGTACACGCCGCTGCCAACTTGCTGCAGGCTCTCGTCATGGCCATCCCAGATAGCGCGGTGCTCTCCCGCCGGCATGTTGCCCTCCACCAGCCGGCGAATTTTCTGGCCGCGCGAGTTATAAATATCAATTTGAATAACCTGTGCCTGCTCCAGGCGGTAACGAATAACCGTGCTGGCGTTGAAGGGATTGGGATAATTCTGCAGCAATTGGAATGGTCCCACCGGCGGATCATCTTGTTTGCGGCGACCGTAAATCACGTAAATCTCTCCCGGTGAGGCCCCGCCGATGGTGTGAGCGTGAGGATCGCTGATGATAATGTCGGGAAGGCCATCGTTGTTGATGTCGCCGGTGGCGATGCTCTCGCCAAAAGTCCAGCTTTCCTGCGCCGCCAAAATTTGGGGATAGGACGGCAGATTTAGATCCAGAAAACCGGGTAGGCTCGCTGCACCAAACAAGATGTAGCCCCGGCCGCGCCCGTTGGGTGAGGCGGTAATCCAATCGTCAAAACCGTCGCCGTTCACATCCTCCACTGCAAGATCGCCAAATTCTCCTGGTTGATGCAAAAGCAACTGGTGGGGGTAATCTTTCATGTCTATGAACGGCGTGCGCGGCGGAATATCTAAAAAGCCATAGATGCGCTGGGTTTTAATATCAGCAGTTAGAAGATCGTTTTGGCCATTGCCATTCAAATCCCCTACGGCAAACCGGCGGCCCAAGCGCCTCCCTTCATCCCCCAGAATGAAGGTTGAGCTAATGGTTCCAAGATTTTGCGGATCGAGATTGACATCTGCTGGCAGTCCCTCTTGGCTGCCATAAAAAATCAGCCCAGCGCCTTCGTAATTAACTTGACTAAAAGATGTATAACCCAAGAACACATCGCTGTAGCCGTCGCCGTCGAAGTCAGTAAAATGGGCAAACGAAAGGATATGCCATTTTTCAGTATTGTGAAAAGTCGTAAGCCGATAAGGTGTCGTGTTCATGTCAACGATCGCATCCAACGAATCTCGGCCGTAGAGAATGTAGGCCTCGCCAAGATTAGGAGCGCCGATGAGCACATCGTCGTAACCATCATTGTCCAGGTCGCCGCCCGCTGCAATCGTTCCAAAGGAGTCTTCAAGCTGCTTGCCGTTGACTCGGGTAACTCCTAGGACCGGACCGCCGTCGGTGTTGAGATCGATCTCCTTCGGCCAATTTTGGCGGCCATAAACAATGAACAGTTTACCGGCCGTAGCTACCGCGCCAACTTGAGAGTCCCCAATAATGGCGTCGGTAATGCCGTCTCCATTCACGTCACCGGCGCCTACATACCGGCCTGTGTTGTCTCTGGGGTCATCGCCAGTTATTCGTACCCATTGGGTACCGTCAGCGCGAAGGTCAAGTATAGCGGGTATCTCTGGGCCGCCGAATATGATGTATGCCCGTCCAACATTAAACCGGAAATTCTCTCTGTCGCTGTAGGCATAAGCGCCGGCCAAAATGTCGTTGAAGCCATCGCCATTGAAATCGCCCACTACCAGATCGGCACCGAAATCATCGTAGTCATTTTCGGTTTTATAGATGATACGGACATCTTCTGAAAATTTTCCAAGATCTATGATGGGTGAAAATTGGGCGCGAACCAGAGTTGGAAGTGAAAAGAGGAAACAGGCAAGTAATTTTATCACTCGCTTCATAGGTATGCCTCCGTTAAGCTTAGGGGAGAAAGCGGCCCCAAAAAATGGGGCCGTTTTCTCGGATTTTCATTACTCCACGTACTGATAGATCTTAGCGTTGCTGGGCACGCTCTCCAAACCGTTGTCAATCGTTTTGACGGTGTAGTTTAGTGAAGGAAAAGAGGTCTGGGCAAACATCACCGGGTTTCGAGGCGGATCCTCGAAGCTGGTGGTAGTGATCGTCCAGTTTAGGGTCTGGCTGGCGTAGGTGTCGTTTAACGTGACTTTGTAAGCATCAGCGCCGGGTACCGCACTCCACGTTAGCTTAGGATGTCCGCTGACTATCGAACCATTGATGACCGGCGGGTTGGGTGGGATTTGCGGATTGTCCTCAACAATCAATTTCAGATCCATATCCGTGTTTGGAAATTGCCGTTCCGTATTGACCATTGGCCCACAGTTGCTTTGAGTCACCCCAAAAATGCCGGAGTAGGAATAAACGTCGTCCGCATCGCCGTCGTGGTAGACCCTAAAGATAACCAGGTTCTGTTGGTTTTGTCCCAAATCCCAACGATAGGCAGTCACGTTCTGAGTATGCACGCCCGTGCCACATGGAAAGCTGTTAGAATTGTGGTGGACCCCAGCGGCGTGATCATCTTCAATCGGCGTGAGACCTCTCTTTTCGGAGGAGAGAAGCACGAGGGCGATATCGTTAGGCATAGTAATCCACCCGCCATTATCCACGTTGATGTCGGGAAAATAGCGGTAGCGACCCACTGCGTCATATCGATAATGGCCATCAAAGAGGAAATCCGTTTCAAGATCGACATTGACCGTTGTCTGAGCAGTTTGATTGTCACAATTTAGCGTCTCGGTAATTATACTTTCTTCGCGCACAAAGATTTCAAACTCCTCATAACCCACGGGGTCGTTTTCCCGTTTCAAATCGATGGCTCGGACTGATAGATAGAAAGGACTGTTGATACCTTCTATTGAATTTTCTGAACTCGCTTTTGAAAATGAATTCCTGGCAGGAACTTCCTCGAAGGTATTCACCAGCAGCAGCGGATAGGGTGCTTTCTGATTGTACTCCTCGATGCTCGTGGTTTCCGAGGATAAATTACCGGCGTCATCCAAAAAATAGACGATAAAGTTCCCTGAATCATCCATTGGGTAATCATCGGGATCGACCGCCACGCGCAGCCGTTCGGTGAGGTTATTAACCGATGATCTTTTGGCCAAAGCAAAAGTTACTTCAAAAATACGTCCATCTGTAGCGGTAAATCTCGTTTGCAATGAGCGCGCTGCGGCGAGTTGATTGAGAAGCTCTTCTCCCTTCCTCTCAAGTACTCGCGATGGAAGAGAGTTCACGACGGAAGCTCTTTTCTCAGCCAAAAACTTCGCAATCTTATCCAACTCTTTGTAAATCAAATCATCCGTTGCTGTCTTTTGTAAAACCTCTGCTTCCGATTGCAGTGCCGGTGAATCCGGTTCCACGGGCTTTTCCTTGCAGCCTGTGAATAACAGAATTGTAGGCAAGCAATGCAAGCCATCTGCAGAAATACCTTTCTGGGTTTCATTTTAGCATCCTCCAAGTTTGAGATTCAGGATTTAAACAGCATTCGTCATTGAATGTCAGCTACGGAGGATGATCCCACCGAAAGTACACGCCTACCTCTCCTTGGCCGCTTTGGGCGGCCATGCCAAATTAATCCTTGACAATGGAGAGGTTTTTCAATATTTTTCTCGTGTTAACCCTGAATCATCGGGGTTAGCACCTAATGCGGGGCTACTGTTTAGCTTCCAACGAGACAGTAGCCTCGTTTTTTTTATTGAAAAACCTCGAACAACAATAAAATTCGTTTTATAAAACAAAAAACCCAAGCACAAGCATGGTCGATGCTTGACCTGGGTTTCGATAAATTCTAACGATCGTACGTCTCCCCATGCATGTTACACTAAATTTTGGGAGACTCATTCAAAGAACCAGTCTGAGGCCATAAAAAGAACTGGGCAAAAATAAAAAAAAAAAAACGAAATCTGCAAGAAAAATGTTCTATTCGTAATAAATAAATCATTCAACTTTGACAGCGTTCGAAACCCTGTCAGGGTTTTATTTTTCAGTCATTTTTTCAGATAGAAGTTACTCTGAAACCCGCGCGACTTTCCTGCCGTACCTTCACCTATTAAATCGCCATCTTAGTTTTAATTCAAAGAAAATAGGAGTAGATCATGTTACGGAGCAACCATCGTGGATTCCGGCCTTCGTTGGCGGCGGTTCCCAGCAGCGAAAGCCAGCTCAATGCCGATACCAGAAAATTCTTTTCGCAATTGGTCGATACCCAGCAGTTAGTCCGAGGAAAAGCGCGGCACGCAGATCTCAAACGCCAGAATCGCCGGGTATTTGAAATTTCTTTTGCGGCGACGTTGTTTTTGCTCATCATCGCCTTTCAAGTCGCCAAACAAATTTCGGTTTCGTCGGCAGCGGTAACGCAGCCGGAAATCAAAATCGAAGTGGCCGATATTCCCCCCACTCATCAAATCAAACAGGCCGCCCCGCCGCCGCGGCCGTCGATCCCGGTGCCCACGGAATCCGAGACCGTTCCAGAGGACTTGACCATCGCCTCCACGGAAATTGATTTGACGCAAATTCCACCGCCGCCTCCCCCGCCGGATGAAGACGATCTGCCGATTTTTGTGGCCTACGACGAGCCGCCGCAAATCATCGGCGGGATGGCCGAGCTGCAAAAACATTTGAAGTATCCGCGGCTGGCTCAGGCCGCCGGCGTGGAGGGCATCGTGTTTTTGAAAGTGCTGGTGAGCGTGTCGGGTGTAGCCGAGAAAGTGGAGGTGCTGCGCGCTAAGCCGGAGAATATGGGGTTCGAGGAATCGGCGATCAGCGCGCTGCAGAAAGTGAAGTGGGAGCCCGCCAAACAACGGGACCGCAAAATTCGCGTCTGGGTTTCGATTCCGGTGCAGTTCAAACTCATTAGCTCGTAGTTATCTTCCAACACACCTCTCAGATAAAAAGCCCGCGGCTTCGGGTCGCGGGCTTTTTGGTTCTTTCACTTGCGTTCGCCATCTCGCAGAAAGTCGGTAGTCTAATCTCTTGACAATTCAATAGGATTTTCTACATTTGGACATCATGAAGAATCTCGATCTAAATTCACTTAAACAGGCGTTGGCGTCAGAGGAGAGTATTCTGTTTGCCTATTTGTTTGGTTCTCATGCTGCCGGCAACCCCACGGCATTGAGTGACGTGGATATCGCCGTCTATCCTACCAAACAACTTAGCGCGGATGACCGGCTTGGCATCATTCAGCGGTTGGGGAAGAAAACGAAGTTGGAGAATTTGGACGTGACGTTTCTGGATCGTCTGGAAAATCTTTTTCTTCTCAACGCGATATTTGATCACGGTGTCGTGTTAGTGGATAACGACCCAGACCAGCGCGCGCTGATCGAGGTCTCTGCCCGCCACCGGCTATTTGATTTTCAATACCAGCGAAAACTATATATGGGTGTGTAGGATGAGCTCAGAAGCCATGCAAGCCAAGATAGCCAGAATTCTCGAGTACATTGGTACACTCGAAGGCTTGAAAGACAACTGTGTCGAGCGCATGAAAACCGACAACGTGTATCGCGGCGCGGTTCTCTATTACCTTTACATGGTGGCGGATTCCTGCGTCGCGCTGGCTGAGATGGTTATCAAACATAAAAGCCTGCGGTCGCCGCAAAGTTACTCCGAAGCCATCGATATTCTGGGCGAGAATAAAATTCTTCCACAAGAATTTGCTTATGATTTCGCGCGCATTGCCGGCTTCCGCAACTTTCTTGCGCACGATTACGAGAAAGTCGTTTATGAAGACATTTGTGAAATCATGCTCAAAAAATTGGATGAGGTAAAACAATTTGTCGGGTTCGTCCGACAGGCAGGTTCTTAGCTTAAGAAAATTTTATGCCCATCAGATAAAAAGCCCGCGGCTTCGGTCGCGGGCTTTTCTGTTGAGAGTTAGATTTTTTTACCACAAAGCACACGAAATTCACGAAGAAAAATCACGGGCAATCGATGTCGTCTTGCGTTGAATTCCAACACGATTTCTGGCCGTTTCTGTAGTTGGGGGCGATGATGAATCCTTCGCCGGTGGCCATGTTCCACGCCACCTGCACCGTATCGCCGGTGGCGGCTTCCGTGAATAACATGCTGACGTCTTCGCCGGCGATTTGATACCGAAGCCGGTCGCCAAAGCGCGGGTTGCCGACTTTCACGTTGGTAAAGGTCAGGGTGCGGTCGTCGTCGGCGATGAACTGCCAATCGATGAGCACGGTTTCGACGTTTTGCGCCGGCTGCTGGTCGTCATAAAATTGCCAGTAGCCGGTTTCGCCGTCGAGATCGCTTTCGCCGTCGTACCAGAGAAAATCGCTAAGCGGCGGCGTGTGGGTTGGACTGGTCACAAACATCTCCCACTTAACCGTTGCCAGCCGCACTTCCGCAGTGAGCTCGAGCGTGAGAATCGGGTTGTCTTCGGGGTAAGAAAAGTTCCAGTGGAATTTGCCGTCGGACTCAAACGTGGGTTCGACGCTCAGCGCTGCAGCGGTGGCCGCTGCTGGAACCGAAAGCCCAATGAGCACCGCCGCGTTGAAGGCGGTCACCACAGTCAGCGCGGCAAAGAAATTTAATTTGGAGAGCGCTGCATCGGGTTGCATGGGCTGGCTGCTGGGGTTGGTTCTAAAAAATGACAGGTCCACGAACATCGTGCCGGCCGGTGGAATTTTCGGGGGCGTGCTGGGCTCGTTCGGGCTTTTACCGCAGTTGGGGAAGATGGCCATCAAGCAGCATAAAATTCCAATCAGCCATTTGTCTTGAATGCTCAGCTTCATCTTAGTCCTCCTTTGAATTAATCACAAAATCCTTTTTAACGACTGGCTAATTTATCGAATTTTGAATCAAAAGCAAGAACTTGATTTTGATTTCTCCAGATTTTAGATTTCACCATGCGACTGACGCCCGAGGAGATTAAACAGATTATCGCGGCTTTGCCCAAACGCCAGCACGCCCTTTCATCTCACACGCCCGCGGCGGTGCTGCTCATTTTTTTTGAGCGCGATAACGCCACCTATTTGGTTTACATTCGGCGCACAAAAGGCATGAGCGTCCACAGCGGGCACATCGCTTTTCCGGGCGGGAAGATCGATACTGAAGATCAATCCAGTCGCGCGGCGGCGTTTCGAGAAACGTGGGAAGAAATTGGAATCGATGCCAGCGCGCTGACCTATCTCGGCGATCTCGGTTTATTCGAGACCATCACCTCGAGGTTTGACGCCGCGGCGCACGCGGTGTGGTCCTCCGAACCGATAAACTACAAAATCAACTCATGGGAAGTCGCCGAAGTGGTGGAGATTCCGCTGGCGCATCTGCTCTCACAATTTCGTCCGGAGATCGACTTCGGAAATTATCATGATTTTATGTATTTGAATTTTAATTACCGTCCGCGCAATTCCAGCGTCGCCAACTTGTGGGGCCTCACGGCGCGCATCACCCACCATTTTCTGAGCGGCGTGCATCAACAGCTTCCGCGGCTGCGGGCGGTTTGATCGAAGGGAAGGAGCGCCGGCGCCTCCCTTGATCTTTCTTCAAATTCTGCTATATTTGCTGACATGATCAAAGTCGCCAACCTCTGCAAATCCTACGGCAGCCAGACCCTCTTCGATGACGTCAGTTTTAACATCAATCTCAAAGAGCGCATCGGGCTGGTGGGGCGAAACGGCCACGGCAAAACCACCCTCTTTCGGCTGCTGCTCAAGCGCGAGGAGCCGGATTCCGGCATCATCGCCATTCCTAAAAATTATCGCATTGGGCACCTCGAGCAGCACATTCATTTCACCCAACCAACCGTGCTGGATGAAGCGTGTTTAGGATTACCCGAAGATCAGGAACACGATCGCTGGCGCGCCGAGAGCATTCTTTTCGGGTTAGGATTCACCAAAGAAGATATGGCGCGTCCGCCGGCGGAATTTTCCGGCGGCTTTCAGGTGCGGCTCAATCTCGCGAAAGTGCTGGTTTCCGATCCCGATCTGCTTTTGCTCGACGAGCCCACCAACTATCTCGACATCGTTTCCATTCGCTGGCTCATCAAATATTTGCAGAGTTGGCCGCGCGAGCTGATGCTCATCACTCACGATCGCAGTTTCATGGACAGCGTGATTACCCACACGATGGGCATTCACCGGCAGCGGGTGCGAAAAATTGCCGGCGGCACGGAAAAATATTACAATCAAATTTTGCAGGAAGAGGAGATTTACGAAAAAACCCGCATCAACGATGAGAAGCGGCGCAAGGAGATCGAGATTTTTATCCGCCGGTTTCGCGCCAAAGCGCGGCTGGCGAACTTAGTGCAATCGCGGATCAAGACTTTAGCCAAAACCGAGAAGCGGGAAAAGTTGCACAAGATCAAAAGCATCGAGTTTGAATTCACCCCTGCGCCGTTTCCCGCCAAAATTTTGATGGAGGTGGATGACGTCGCCTTTGGTTATGATCCGGCGCTTCCCAAACTTTTTGAGGGGATGAAGTTTACCATTGGCAAAAACGATCGCATCTGCATTGTCGGCAAAAACGGCAAAGGCAAATCGACGTTGCTGAAAATTTTGGCTCAGCGGCTGCAGCCGCTGAGCGGGCAGTTGCGCGCCCACGCCATGACGCGCGCCGGCTATTTTGGCCAGACCAACGCGGCGGAGCTGGACCTCAACAAAACCCTCGAAGAAGAAATCATGTCTGCCGATCCCAACTGCAGCCAGCAGCGGGCGCGCGACATCGCCGGCGCCATGATGTTTTCCGGCGACGAAGCGCTGAAAAAAATCGCCGTGCTTTCCGGCGGCGAGCGCAGCCGGGTGCTGTTAGGAAAAATTCTGGCGGCGCCCTGCAGCCTGCTGCTGTTGGACGAACCCAGCAACCACCTCGATTTAGAATCGTGCGATTCGCTGCTGGCGGCGCTGGATTCTTTCGACGGCGCGGTGGTGCTGGTAACTCACAACGAGATGTTTCTGAATGCGCTGGCGGAACGCCTGATTGTCTTCGACCGGGATCGCTTGATGGTGTATGAAGGCAGCTACCCGGATTTTCTCAAAGACATTGGCTGGGAAAACGAGCCGAAGCTCACGGCCCAACCCGAGGATGGCAAGCTCAACATTCCCAAAAATAATCAGCCGGATAAAAAAGCGCTGCGCAAAGCCCGCGCGGAAATCATTCAACAAAGATCCCAGACGCTTTCTCCTTTGCAAAAAAAAGTTTTGGAATTGGAAGCCGCTATTGCGGATGGTGAGAACGAGCGCCACCGCATCAATGAATTGCTCATCGCGGCATCAACCAAAGGCGACGGCGCGGCCATCGCGGCGCTGGCGAAGCAGGATCGCGAGCTCAAAACACACGTGGAAAAACTTTACGGCGAGCTGGCCAGCGCCACCGAAGAATTCGAACGCCGCGCAAAGGAATTTGCGGAAAGGCTAAATGACTAAACAGCGAATCACACCGAAAAGCGCCGAGTTGATTCTCAAGAGTGATCATGTCACTCAGGAGGAGTCTTTTTATTGGGTTACCTGGATTTCTGCTAATCGGAAAGCCCACTTGTCGGCGATTGCGGATCCGCTTCGCGGAAAAGTTTCCTTCTGAATAACAGGCGGATTCATGAATTATTCAGTTTATTTCGGTGACCTTCGGCGTTCAATTTTTTATTCAAATGAGAGGAGAGTGAGGCTGTGAAAGCGAGATTGGGTTTATTTTTAACTTTACTGCTGTCCGCCGCGTGCGACGTCGGCGTCAATAAAACGATTTATGTGGAAGATGGCGAAACCCGCCGCGGCGGCATCAATTCCGTGAACGGCGGCATCATCGTCGGCAGAGATTGTACTTTGTTGGGCAGCAGCCGCACCGTGAATGGCCGCATTGAAATTGGGCCGGGCTCGCGCGTCGAGGATTTGCAAAGCGTCAACGGCAGCATTGACCTGTACGAGAATGTGGTGGTGAACGGCGACGTGGAAACCGTCAACGGCAACCTTTTTTGCGGCGCGGGAACGGAGGTGGAGGGCAGCGTGCAATCCATCAACGGCAGAATTCGTCTCGATGGCGCGGTGGTGCAGCGCGACGTCAAAACCATCAATGGCGACATCACTTTGGAAAACGCCAGCACAGTCAAAGGGGACGTGGTGATCAAGGGTCGCAGTCGGGGAGGCAGCCGCGACCAAGTCATCGTTAGAATCATCCACTCCACGGTAGAGGGAGATTTTATCGTCGAAGATGAAAACCTGAACGTTCGAGTCTATCTCGGCGACGGCGGCAAAATTTTAGGAAAAATTGCGAACGCCGAAGTGGTGGAAGAATGATTATTCATTCAAGACATTCTTGACGGCTTGTCGAATCTGCCAGGGAGAGAGCGGTTTTTGAATGAAGGTGAAGCGCGCCAGATTTTTAATCTCTTTGCTGATCATGTCCGCGTGGGCGGCGCTCACCAACATGATCCAGCATTCGGGATTGTGGTTGCGCGCGATGCGGACGAGATTCAGGCCGTCCATTCCCGGCAGGCGATAGTCGCTGATCACCAGGTCGTATCGTTTTTTATTCAGCAGCGCGATGGCGCTGGGGCCGTCTTTGGCGACATCGAGCTGGAAATTAAAATTGCGCACCGCTAATTTCAGCAATTCCACAAACGGCGCGTCGTCATCAACAATCAGGACTTTTAGGGAATTCATGCACCACCTTTTTATCTGAACATAAATCGGCATTTTTCAGCAAAAGGTTTATCGAAAGATTGAAATTGGGAGAATTTTATGGCGGCTTTTTCCGACGATTTGCAATCCGCGTGCGATGCGCTTTGGCGGGCCATGCTGCGGCATCCGTTTGTTGCCGGCATTGGCGACGGCACTCTGGCGCGCGACAAATTCGAATTCTATCTGAAACAGGATTACGTTTATTTGGTGGAGTTCAGCCGGGTGTTTGCCCTGGCTTCGGCCAAGGCCCGTGAGCTGAGCGACATGAGTTACTTTGCCAAACTGCTGGATTTGACCCTTAACACCGAAATGGATTTGCACCGCCGCATTTGCGACGGCTTCGGCATTCGCGCCGAGGAGTTGGAAAAAACCGCGCCGGCGCTGACGACCCTGTCTTATACCAGTTTTCTGGTGAAGACTTGCTACGAAGAGCCGCTGGCCGGCATCGTTGCGGTGCTGCTGCCCTGCGCCTGGGGCTACGCTTTTATTGGACAGAGCTTGAAAGCAAAAGGACTACCGCAGCCACAGCACTATCGCGATTGGATTGAGACCTACGCCTCTGAGGAATTCGGCAACTGGGCCAATTGGCTTAAAAACAAAATGGACGAGTTGGCCGCCGGCGCTGCGGAAAAAGAAAAAGCGCACTGGTCGAAATTGTATGAAACCAGCGCGCGCTTCGAGTTGTTGTTTTTTGAGATGGGCTGGCGGAAGGAGGAGTGGCCGAAGGTGGCGCCATAAGATTTTGAAATCCAAAATTCGAAACAAATTCAAGAGACAAAATTCAAAAACATTATGATTTGTCAGAAGCTCGATTGGGATTGGTATTGCCAGCCCGTTTTGTCAATTAAGGATTTGTATTTCGGGTTTGTTTCGCATTTCAAATTTCGATATTCGAGTTTTCAAGAAATAAGCCTTGATTTTAAAAATCGAATTGGGTATATTTTTGCCGCATTTTTAGAAGCGGCGCATTCGTCTAGTGGCCTAGGACGCCGGCCTCTCACGTCGGTAACACGGGTTCGACTCCCGTATGCGCTACCGGTTCAGAATTCGAAAGTGCTTCGTTATGTGTAGAACAAACTCGGAACACCAGAGGTACTTTCGAGAAAGAACTTTTCTCAAATGTTGAAAAATCTGCGCCCGTAGCTCAACTGGATAGAGCGCTTGGCTACGGACCAAGAGGTTGAGGGTTCAAGTCCTTCCGGGCGTACAAATCATTGATAATTGTCAATTGATAATTGATAATTGACAACTGACAATTGACAAATTCTGGGAACTTCCAATTGACGCCGCACGAAACGTGGATGCAGCAGGCATTCCGCGAGGCCGAGAAAGCATTTGCGATGAAGGAGGTTCCCGTTGGCGCGGTGATAGTGTATCGCGATCGCGTGATTGGCAGAGGGCACAATATGGTGGAGACCCTTCAGGATCCCACTGCCCATGCCGAGATCGTTGCCATTACCGCTGCGGCAGATTATTTGAAATCTTGGCGGCTCGAAGACGTGGCGCTCTACGTTACCAAAGAGCCGTGCCCCATGTGCGCGGGCGCGATTTATTTAGCGCGCATCCCGAATTTGGTGTACGGCGTTAGCGATGCGCGTATGGGCGCGTGCGGAAGCGCCATCAACATTTTGCAGAACCCGAGACTGCTTTCGACCATCACCGTAACCAATGGGATTTTAGAGGATAAATGTCTGGGGATTCTGCAATCGTTCTTTCAGAGGTTGCGCGAGCAGGATCGCCTGGAGAGATGACCGAGAGGCCGAAGGTGCACGACTGGAAATCGTGTGAGGGGTCACAAGCTCCTCCCAGGGTTCGAATCCCTGTCTCTCCGCTTTGAATGGTGAATTGTGAATGCTGAATTGTTAATTGTCAATTTACGATTCACAATTCACAGTTCACCCTTAACAATTGATAATTCCGGAGAGGTGCCGGAGCCTGGTTGAACGGGGCGGTCTCGAAAACCGTTGTGGCCTTGTGCCACCGGGGGTTCAAATCCCTCCCTCTCCGCTTCGCGATTGATTATTGGCTAATGCTTTGCGCGCGACGAACTATTAATCAATAATCAATAGACAATAATCAATTGACTTGGGGCCGTAGCTCAGTTTGGGAGAGCGCTAGAATCGCACTCTAGAGGTCGTGGGTTCGATCCCCATCGGCTCCACAAAAAGGCTGTGCTAGACGGGGAGTTAGCGGTGCCCTGTTGCCTGCAATCCGCTATAGCAGGGTCGAATTCCTGTCCGAGGCTTACTCCCCCCATGCCAGAGATTCCGCAAAAAGACGTTGATGGTTCAAGTCCTTCGCAATAAAATATAGCCCAACCCCGTCAGGACCGGAAGGTAGCAGCGGTAAGCATTTATTTTATGTGCCGATGGTTTTGCTTGGCCGGAGTTTTTTGTAGGACATCTCTCGTGGGGAAGGAAGAGTCGGAGACAGGTGCACAGCCAAACTCTTGTTGGAATAATGACGTGCTGGATTAATGGGATTGGTGGGCTGAGGGGTGATTAGTCGAGATGCCCTCGCGGAAAATTGGCGGTTATTTGTTCCACTTCTACTCTTCAGATGAAAATGAGCCGCCACATGTTCAAGGGAAGCACAGTGGGAACGTACCTAAAATCTGGCTACAAGTCGTTAAAGTCCAATGAGGTTAAAGCGAGCCAGAACTCAACCTGACAGAAGACAGCAAAGGCGCGGAGGAAAAGAGAATGTCATACTTGGTGTTAGCCAGAAAATGGCGGCCAATGCAATTCGGCGAAGTAGTGGCACAAAATCACGTCGCCACTACTTTAATGAACGCCATCAAAAATAACCGGCTGGCTACCGCCTATTTATTCTCCGGGCCGCGCGGCGTGGGCAAAACCACCACGGCGCGAATTTTTGCTAAAGCCATCAACTGCGACCACGGCCCGACGCCCACTCCCTGCAACCAGTGTGCAAGTTGCACCGAAATCACCACCGGCCGCAGCCTCGACGTGTTTGAAATCGACGGCGCCTCCAACCGCGGCATAGACGAAGTCCGCAATCTCCGCGATAATCTGAAATACGCCGCCCCCAAAGGCAAGCACAAAATCTACATCATCGATGAAGTGCACATGCTCACCAACGAGGCGTTCAACGCGCTGCTCAAAACCCTCGAAGAGCCGCCGCCGCGGGTGCTGTTCATTTTTGCCACCACCGAACCCCACAAAGTTCCGGCCACGATCTTGTCTCGCTGTCAGCGCTACGATTTCCGGCGCATCCCGCTGGCTGAAATCGTCCAGCAGTTGCGGATGATTTGCGAAAAAGAAAACATCACAATTGACGACGAATCCCTCTATCTCATCGCCAAAAAAGCCGACGGCAGCATGCGCGATAGCCAGAGCTTGCTGGATCAGGTGGTGTCGTTTTGTGGCGCGGAAGTCAGCGCCGGCGACCTTTCGGAGTTGTTGGGGCTGATCGATTTCGAGCTTTTTTTCGAGTGCTCCGATTGCATCGCCAGCAAAGATATTTCCGCCGGCCTGCAGCTCGCCGAAAAAATTTTCAATCACGGGTACGATTTAGGCGAGTTCCTCAACGGCCTCACCGAGCATTTCCGCAACATTTTGGTGTTGAAATCCACCAACCAGGCGGAGCTGCTGGAGGGCCTCGATACCTATCTTCCCCGCTATCAGGAAGCGACGAAGTCATTTTCCGAAACCGATTTGCTGCGGCTCGTCAAGCTGTGTTCGGAAACCGCCTTCGCCATCAAACGCAGCCCCAATCCCAAAACCATTTTGGAGATGTTGATGGTGAAGTTGATTAAAATGGAAAAGAGCGTGGAGTTAGACGCGCTGCTGGAGCATATTCACAATTTGAAGAATTCGCCCAACCTCAATTCTGGCGGATCGAATTCACCGCAGCCCGGCAAGACCTATTCGCAGCCGAAGGCGGCCGGCGACGCGGCCAACGCGGTTAAAGTCGTCAGCGACCGCCCCGGTCCTGGCGCCGACCCCAAAAACGGCGCCGGCAAAGTGGTAACGGTGATCCCGAATGAGATGATCGAAGCCTCGTTGAATACCATCAAAGAAAAATGGCCGGAGATCGTTGACGAGCTCAAGCGCAACAAAATTCATCTGGGGTCGTTTCTCAACGAGGGCTATCCCACGGGTTTGAAAGACGGCGTGCTGGAAATTGCGTTTGGCAAAGAAAACGGTTTTCACATCCACACCCTCAACCAAAACCGTCAATTGATCGAGAAGAGCATTTTAAGTAAAACCGGTTTCAAGTTGCGAATCCAGTGCCGGAAAAATGAGGCGGAAGATTTTAAGGAGATTCTTGCACATCATAAACCCGCCGCGTCCGCCGCTGCTCCGCCGGCCAACGCGGAAGATGTTTTGCAAATCCCGATTGTGAAGCGCGTGATCGAAATCTTCGATGGCGAAATTGTTCGATAAGCGTTGTTTATTTTCTTAAAGGAGAATCGTATGGCAAAACCTGGTTTGAATGAGCTGTTGAAGCAGGCTCAGAAAATGCAGGAAAAAATACAACAGGTTCAAGATGAGCTGAGCAACCTCAAAGTTGAAGGCACGGCCGGCGGCGGCATGGTGACGGCGGTTGCCAACGGCAAACAGGAAATCCTCGATATTCATATCGACCAGCAGGTGGTGAGTTCGGACGACGTCGAAATGCTGGAAGACCTGATCGTGGCGGCCGTCAACCAGGCGCTGACCAAAGCCCAGGAACTGGCGAACGAAGAAATGAGCAAAGCCGCCGGCGGCATGTTGGGAAATTTGCCCAGTGGGTTTAAAATCCCAGGCTTGTAAACTTCACAATTTGATTCGCGATGCAATACCCTTCGCTATCCCTGGAAAAGGCGATTTCGCAACTGAACAAGCTGCCGGGAATCGGCAGAAAGACGGCGCAGCGGTTGGTGTTTTATTTGTTGAAGCTGCCGAAGCATGAAGTTCAGGAGTTGGCGGAGGCGCTGACGGCGTTGAAAGAAAAGGTGAGCTTTTGCTCCATTTGTTATAACATCACGGAAACCGATCCGTGCTACATTTGCAGCCACCGTGATCGCGATCGCGGCGTCATCTGCGTGGTTGAGGAAGCCAACGATGTGCTGGCGCTGGAGCGCACGGCTGAGTTTAAAGGACTGTATCACGTGTTGGGCGGGGCGCTTTCGCCGCTGGAAGGCGTCGGCCCCGAGGATTTGCGCATCAAAGAGCTGATGACGAGGTTGAACGATGCCGTGCGGGAGGTGATCGTCGCCACCAATCCCAACGCCGAAGGAGAGGCCACCGCCATTTATCTGGATAAATTGATCAAGCCGCTCAACATCAAAGTCACGCGCATCGCCCGCGGCCTGCCGGTGGGTGGGGATATCGAATACGCCGACGAAATCACCCTGACGCGCGCCTTAGAAGGAAGAATAGCATTGTAGATTGAAGTATGTTGAAGGGACGCTAAACCACACCAACCACCAAACCGAGAGTTGTCCAATGGCTCTGCCCAATCAACTGACCCTGATACGGATAATTTTAACTCCGGTCTTCGCTTTTACTCTAACGATTGATGTGGTGTGGGCGCGCTACCTCTCCTTTTGCATTTTTGTACTCGCCTCCTTCACCGATTGGTACGACGGTTACATTGCCCGCAGGTACGGCAAGGTTACGCGCATTGGCAAATACCTCGATCCATTGGCGGACAAGCTGCTCATCGCCGCCGCCTTCGGTATGTTCACTTACCTCGGCTACGTCAAATTCTGGATGTTTGCCGTCATCGCCCTGCGCGATTTTTTAATCACCGGCCTGCGTTCCTACGCCCTCTATCAAAACAAGACGTTCACCACCAGCAGCCTTGCCAAATGGAAAACCTTCAGCCAGATGATTGCAATTTATTTCATTCTCATCTGGTTGATTATCAAAGCCAGCTACCAGGAAGACGAATCCCTCCCGGTTATTTTTTTGAAATTCGAAGATTGGAATGTCATAAACTATTTGATGCTGTTCGTGACTTTTTTTACCCTCGCTACCGGCATCTCTTATATTTACGACAACCGCCATCACCTCAAAAGTCTGGTCATTTCCTTTTATCGTGTGTTCATGCCAACCAATGTTCGTTAAATGGGACTGCTCTCCCGCCTGATCGCCACCGGATTGTTTTTAGGCTACATCCCTGTTTCGCCTGGAACCGCAGGAAGCCTGGTTGCCCTTTTTTTATACTGGATCATCCCCGGCAGCGAATCCATCTTTTTCTGCGGCGCGATTGTTTTGCTATTTTTTATCGGCGTGTGGGCGGCGACTCGCTTGGACACGGCAACGCAATCTCATGACAATCAGCAAATCGTCATCGACGAGATCGTCGGCATGTTGATCACGATCACCTTAATGGAAAAGAAAATAGTATGGCTTGCAATTGGCTTCATTCTTTTTAGATTATTTGATATTTACAAACCCTATCCCGTCCGGCTGGTGGAAAAATTTCCCCGCGGCTGGGGTGTGATGATAGACGATGTGGTAGCCGGAATTTATAGCGCTGTTTCGCTGCGGCTGATTTACTGGCTCGTTGAAAAAATATGGTAATCGAAATTATCACCATTGGCGATGAGCTGTTGATTGGACAGATCGTCAACAGCAACGCTGCTTATTTGGGCAAACAGTTAACCGCCCTCGGTTTGGAGGTGAAATGGACGACCACCGTCGGCGACGACGCCGCCAATTTGAAACAGGCCATCGCCAACGCGATGCACCGCGCTGACATGGTGATCATGACCGGCGGCCTCGGCCCCACGCACGATGACATCACTAAAAACGTCGCCGCCGAATTTTTCGATTCGAAATTGGTTTATAAACCCGAAATTCTGGATCGGCTGAAACAAGCTTTCGCCGCACGCGGCATCAAGATGGCGGCCATCAACGAAGTGCAGGCGCAGGTGCCGGAGAAAGCGCGAATCATCGACAACCCGGTGGGCACGGCGCCGGGGCTAATCTTTGAAAGGGACGGCAAACTGTGCTTCATCTTGCCGGGCGTCCCGTTTGAAATGAAAGCCATGTGCGAAGCCACCGTCTTCCCGATGCTGAAAGGAAAAGGGCAGACGATCCTGCAAAAAACGGTTCGCACCACCGGTATTCCGGAGTCGAGCCTGTTTGAGCGACTGGGGGATATCAAACAACTCGAAGAATTGGCGAAGGTCGCGTTTTTGCCGAAATCCACGGGCGTGGACATTCGTCTCACTGTTCACGGAATGGATGCGGCCGAGTGCGAGTCGCGTCTGGCGCGCGCGCTTCAAATTGTCCGCGTGCGCGCTGGCGAATTTATTTATGCTTACGACGACGGCGATTTGGAAGAGGTGGTGGCGCAACTATTTTTTGAAACGAAGAAAACCGTGGCGGTGGCGGAGTCGTGCACCGGCGGACTGCTGGCCCACAAGCTGACGAACATCTCCGGCAGCTCCGCCTATTTTGAGCGCGGCGTGGTGGCATACAGCAACCGCGCGAAAGTTGATATCCTCGGCGTGCCGGCCGAGCTCATCGAAAAATTTGGCGCGGTGAGCGCCGAATGCGCTGTTGCGATGGCAGAGGGTGTTCGCGAAATCAGCGGCGCGGACTTTGGGGTTTCAACCACTGGCATCGCTGGACCAACCGGCGGCACGCCGGAGAAACCAGTGGGACTGGTTTACATCGGCTTCGCCAAAGCCGGCGAGTCATACAGCAAACGCATGCTCTTCATCAACGATCGCATCACCAACAAAGAACGCACGGTGCAGGCGGCGCTGAATTTGTTGAGAATGGAGGTAGCCAAAATTTAGTATTTGAAACCCTACAAGCATTTTGATCCTGGTGTACTTAGTTTATCGTGCGGAAATGCCAGGCACTTTTAAGTGCCTGGCATTTATAGTCAGCGTTTTAAAAAATTCCAAATGAAAACGCGGCGCCAAAAGGATATTTTCGCCGCGCGTCGCGCCTTCGACGGCTCTGAGAATTCACACGCTGGTTGAGGAAAAAAAACGTGCAAGCCGGGGCCATTGCTGCTGGAGAAGTCTTTGCCTAAATTCAAAACCAGGCTCACTTGATACGAAAACTACGAAGGGAGAATCACATCATTCCCATGGCGCCAACTCGAAAAGAACTAATCAATTACTGCGAGGACGAATACACCGATCATCTGGTGTACAAAAAGCTTGCGGCGCGCGAAAAGATTTCCGAGCGCAAGGAAATTCTGCAGCAGCTTTCACAACAGGAAGAAGAACACTACCAATTTTGGAAGGATGTCCTCAATGGGTATGTGCCGCGGAGCCGGCGTTTTTTCCTGAACTTCGTCGTGCTGCTGCGCTATTTCTTCGGCCTGACGTTCGCCGTCAAGTTTCTGGAGCGCCACGAAAAACAGGTCATCGAAGAATATCGGCGAATTCAACCGCAATTCGATGGGGAAGTCGGAGCGCGGCTGGAGCGGATGATCGCCGACGAAGAGAAGCACGAGGATTTCTTCATCGGCCAGATTAACGAGGGCGTGGTCAAATATTTAGGCTTCATCGTTCTGGGGCTGGCCGACGCCATCATCGAAATTACGGGCGTGCACGCGGGATTCCTCGGCGTCACCAGCTCCACCACCATGGCCGGCGTCGCCGGGTTGATCGTGGGCTTTGCCGCCGCCATCTCGATGGGAACCGCCGCCTATTTGCAAGCCAAGCAGAGCACGGAGCGCAATCCTCTGACCTCCGCGCTGATTACCGGGTTCTCGTATATTCTGGCGGTGGTCGCGCTCGCCCTGCCATATTTTCTGACGCACCACATGCTCGCGGCATTCATTATTTCGCTGGTCATGGCCATGCTGCTGACCGCCTATTTTACGTTCTATTCCGCGGTGCTCTTCGAGCGTCATTTTGGAAAAGAGTTTCTCGAAAGCTCGCTGCTGACTCTCGGCACCGCCGTGGCGACGTATCTGTTCGGCGAGTTTCTCGGCAGGATTTTCGGCATTCATCCCTATACTTCATAATCCGCGACTATGTCGCTGCTCTCACGACCTCGTATCGCTGAAGGCGCTTGCTTATCAGTATCTAACGGAGGCGGGCGTTTCGGTCTATCCGGTAGATCCTGGGCTCAGTTGGGGCCGTTGCAGCGACTGCGCTGGCAATGGAGAAAATCTGCCGAGTTGATAAATTCATGAATTATTCAGGCTCGCAAAGAGAAAAGCGTTTTTGCTAACGTCCGACCCAAATCCACTCTTAAAAAAGAAGGGGTCGAAGTGCGCGCGCAGATAGCATTGCGATTCTTAGCAATCAATCATAATCATAAACACAAGGAGATGGCATGAAACCATTGCAGTGGATTTTGACGATCATCACGGCCGGTTGGCTCATCCTTTCATCTCCCCAAACGAGCGCCGCCCAAAACCCCGACAACGACGAGCCCCGCTTCAAACAGTTGACCGAGACCTTCAAAAAGGAATATCTCAGCATCGGCTTCCTTTTGCAGACGGTCGGCGACTTTCAACCGGAGAGGAGTTTCGTCGGCAACAACGGTTTCAATGTCGCCAACTTGCGATTGAAGATCTCCGGCGAACTGGATCGGGGATTTGGCTATTTCCTGCAAACCAACTTCGTGCGTTCGCCAGCTATTCTGGATGCGCGCATGTACCTGCGCGTCTCCCCGCGGTTCATCATTGATGTGGGCCAGTTCAAAGCGCCGTTCAGCAAAGAATTTCTGACCAGCGCCGGCGCCATCGATTTTGTCAATCGCGCGCAGGTGGTCACTGCCCTGTCGCCGGCGCGTCAGATCGGCGTCCAAGCGACGGCCTGGCTCAAGCCCGAAGTTACGTCCCTGGCGGTAGGCGTGTTCAATGGCAATGGTTTCGGCCGCAATAACAACGACAACAACCATTTTCTCTATTCGGCGCGGCTCTCCACTTTTCCTTCTCGAAACGATGAAAAGAGTCGTTTGGAGATTGGCGTGAACGTGGCGGTGAGCGCGGACGACGGCGTCTCGCTGACGGGCTTGACAAACCATTTTGCCGGAACGCGTTTTCTGCTGGGCGCAGATTTCCGCTGGGCGCGCGATCGGCTTCTGCTCAGCAGCGAGGTGATTTACGCCGATCTGGATGCGGACTTCGGGGCAAATAGAAATCCCTTTGGCTTTTATGTGACGGGAGGTTATATGATCACGGGCCAATCTCAGCTTCTACTGCGCGGGGATTTTTTTGAAACCGACGGTTTTCAGGACGATACCCACCTCATCATTTTCGGATATAACCTGTGGCCCACCCAGGCCACGGAGCTGCAAGTCAATTTTATCCTCCCCACCGATCGCGATATCGAAAATCTGCAACTGTTGATCAACGCCCAATTTGCGTTTTGATGAAAGTTTAATATGACCTTCGAAATCGCATTTGTCCTCGCGCTGGTTGTCATCGCCGTCATCCTGTTTGCCACCGAGAAGCTGCCGGTCGATCTGGTGGCGCTGCTGGTGATGGGCGCGTTGCTGGTAAGCGGCATCATCTCGCCGGAGGAAGGGTTAGCGGGCTTCAGCAACACCGCCACCATCACCGTCGGCGCTATGTTTGTGCTCAGCGCGGGTTTATTCAAAACCGGCGCAGTGAATCATCTCGGGCGCGCGTTGAGCCGGCTATTCAAAATTAATTTCTGGCTCGCGTTGATCGTGACCATGCTCATCGCCGGCGTCCTATCCAGCTTCATCAACAACACGCCGGTGGTGGCGATTTTTCTGCCGCTCCTGCTCGGCGTCGCGCGCGATCTCGACGCCAGCCCCTCTAAGCTGTTGATGCCGCTGTCCTTCGCCTCCATGTTCGGCGGCGTGTGCACGCTGATTGGCAGCTCCACGAATATTTTGGTCGGCGCCATTGCCGAGCGCCACGGCCAGCCGGCCTTCGGCATGTTCGAGTTCACGCCGCTGGGGGCGATTTTCTTCGGCGTCGGCCTGCTGTACATCATCTTCATCGGCATCCGTTTGATCCCCGATCGTCGCAGCCAAGGCGACCTCACGCAAACCTTTGGCATGGGTGATTATTTGATCGACGTGGTGCTGCAGCCGGAGGCGGAATCGGTCGGCAAATCGGTGGCGAATTCGCCCCTGGCCAAAGACCTCGATCTCGACATTTTGGAGGTGCGGCGTGATGACCGGCTGATTCCATTTCCCACTGCGGAAACCGTGCTCGCCGCCAACGACGTGCTGCGAGTGCGCTGCGAGGTCGAGAAGATCAAGCAACTGCAACAGCGCAAAGGCATCGTTTTGAAGCCCGAGATCAAATGGCGCGACGAGGAGTTGGAGTCGGAGGAGGCAATGCTGGTGGAAGCGGTGATCGCGCCGAACTCGGTTTTGGATGGCAAAACGTTGAAAAGCATCCGCTTCCGCAACCATTTCGGCGGCACGGTGCTGGTGCTGCGGCATCGCGGCGAAACCGTGCATGAAAATCTGGAGACCACCCCGCTGCGCGCCGGTGACGTGCTGCTGGTGAAGATTCGGCGCGATCATCTCATTCATCTCGAGGAACACGAGGCCTTCCTCGTCGTTTCCGAAGTCGGCCTTCCCACCTTTCGCAAGCGCAAGGTTATGCCGGCGGTGGCGATTGTCGCCGCGGTGGTGCTGGCCGCGGCGTTCAATATTGTGCCCATCGTGGTGGGCGCCATTACGGGCGGCGTCTTGATGCTGTTGACTCGCTGCCTCGATATGGAAGACGCCTACAAAGCCGTGGAATGGAAGGTGATTTTTTTGCTGGCCGGCGTGCTTTCGCTGGGCACGGCTCTGGAAAAAACCGGTGCCGCAATGTTAATCTCGTCGGCCATGATCAAATCAATCGGCACCTGGGGCCCGCTGGCCGTGGTGGCGGCGTTTTATCTGCTCACCTCCCTGGTGACGGAAGCTATGTCGAACAACGCCACCGCGGCCTTGCTTGCGCCGATTGCCATCGTCACCGCCGATTCCCTCGGCGTGGACCCGCGTCCGTTCCTGATGGCGGTGACCTTCGCCGCTTCCTCCAGCTTCATGACGCCGGTGGGCTATCAAACCAATACGCTCATCTACGGCCCTGGCCAGTACAAATTCACAGATTTTGTGCGCATCGGCGCGCCGCTGAATCTCTTATTCTGGCTGCTGGCAACTCTGCTCATTCCGCAATTTTGGCCGTTCTAACTCTCACACTAAAATTAACGGCCGCCATCCTCCTCTAAAAGTAATTGACTTTGGGATTTTTTCTTCTAAATTAATCTTCAAATTTATCATAAAATTAAGCGATATAAGAGGTTTGTTTTTATGAATAGAATTACCGAACAGGACGTTCTCGCTGCGTTGTCAAATGTACAAGAGCCGCTCTCGGGGGAAAATCTGGTCGCGCAAAACATGATCAAACAGGTGCAGGTGCACGATGGCGCAGTTTCGCTGACCATCGAGTTCAAAAGTCCCACCTATCCCAATAAAGAAATCGTTCAAAAGAACGCGCGCGAAGCGTTGCAAGCCCTTGGGATTTCCAACGTAACCATCCACACTAGCGTTAACGATCCGTTAAAGGTCATTTCAACTCCGCCTCCGCAGCCGCAACCGGCGATGCGGCCGCCGATGCCGCAACCGCAACTCAAGCCGCCGGCGAAGTACAACATCGCCGTCGCCAGCGGCAAAGGCGGCGTGGGCAAAACCACGGTGTCGGTGAATCTTGCAGTGGCGCTGGCGCAGACCGGCGCGAAAGTCGGATTGCTGGACGCGGACATTTACGGCCCCAACGTGCCGATGATGATGGGCGTCAACGGCAAATTGGGCGGCCGCAACAACAAAATCGCGCCGCTGGAGCGCTACAATGTGGAGATGGTTTCGGTGGGATTTATTTCGCAGGGCGATGCCGCTATCATTTGGCGCGGGCCGTTAGTGGGCAGAATGATCCAGCAGTTTTTGCAGGACGTCGATTGGGGTGAGTTGGATTATTTGATCATCGACTTGCCGCCGGGCACCGGCGACGCGCAGCTCACCCTCACGCAATCGCTGCCGCTGACCGGCGCCGTGGTGGTGAGCACGCCGCAGGACGTCGCCCTCTCCGACGCCAAAAAGGGCATCAACATGTTCAAAAAAGTGGAGGTGCCGGTTTTAGGGTTGGTGGAAAACATGAGCTACTTCGTGTGCCCACACTGCCACGAGCGCACGGAGATTTTCGACCACGGCGGCGCCGAGAAAGCCAGCAAAGATTTCGACGTGCCCTTTTTGGGAGAAATTCCACTGGATATCAAAATTCGCGTGGGCGGCGACATTGGCGAGCCCATTGTGATTGCGGAGCCGAAATCGCCGGTGGCGCAGGCCTTCAAAAAAATCGCCGAGTCGGTGATGGCGCAAGTGGCGTCAAAAGAAAAACCGGCAACGTTCAAAAGGATTTTCAAAATAAACTGATTTTGCATCATTGAGCCGAGACAACTAAAGGGAATTTTATGGGGAGTAACAATCTGCTGGTACGATTTTGGGGCGTGCGCGGCAGCCACCCGGTGCCGGGGCACAGCACGCTCCGCTTTGGCGGCAACACCTCGTGCGTCGAAGTGCGCGCCCAAAAACATCTCATCATTCTCGACGCCGGAACCGGCATCATTAATTTGGGCGCACGCTTGCTCAAGGAGATCAACGGCGCGGAGTCGCCGTTTTACATCACACTGTTGTTTTCACACACGCATTACGATCATATTTTGGGGCTGCCGTTTTTTGCGCCGGCGTATCATCCCAACTGCGTGATAAATGTTTATGGTCCCAAATCGATTTCTGAAAATTTAGACCAGGTTCTGGCCACGACCCTGCATCCGCAGTACAATCCGGTTGAGCTCGAGGAGATGGCGGCGCAAATCAACATCAACACCATCAACGAAAATCAAATTCTGGTTTTCGCGGGCAACTCGAAAACGCCGGCCGTCCTTGCCAAAAACGGCCGTCAAAAAAATTCCGCCAACGGCGTGGTCATTCGCCTGATGCGCAGTTACGCCCATCCCAAAGTCGGGGTAACGGCTTATCGCATCGCAGCCAACGGCAAAAGCGTGGTTTACGCGACCGACACCGAGGGCTACGTCGGCAATGATATCCGTCTCATTCAATTCGCCAAAGGCGCCGACCTGCTCATCCACGATGCACAATATACTCCTGAGGAATACTGGGACCCCAATTTCCCCAAACAAGGCTTTGGTCACAGCACCTACGAAATGGCCGCGGCCGTCGCCAAGGCGGCGCAGGTCAAAAACCTCGTGCTTTTTCACCACGATCCCAATCACACCGACGAAAAGATCGCCGACATGGAAGCCAAAACGCGCGCGCTTTTTCCCAATTCCACCGCCGGGGCTGAGGGGTTGGAGTTTGTTTTTTGAACTGAATAACCAAGCGATTTTAAATTAAAGGTGTAAGATATGAAAATAGAACTTTCACCCGAAGTGGAACAGATCATTAAGGACAGAGTGGCCACGGGCCACTATCAAAATGCTTCTGAATTTATTCGAGAAGCTATCTTAAAAGCCGTAGAAAGAGACCAACTAAAACTGCATCAACTCAACGAAGAGATCGCGATTGGAATCGAAGAGGCCGAAACGGGGCAATTCAGCAAAAGATCAGTTCAGGATATTATTAGAGATAAAGAGACTAAACAAACTTGAAAACCAAAGTCCGCTATAAACTCACCTTAAGAGCGGATCGCGATCTTGAGGAAATATGGGAGCAGACATGTGATCTTTTATCGTAAAGAGAAAACCATCATTGAGGTCATAAGAGTCCTTCATGATGCAATGGATTTCACGAGGCACTTCAAATAGCCAAAGTTTTTTTCGAATACAATTACGTCATGTCCAATTTCCCCAAATTCCCAGAAACCGGCAAGCCCGTTTCCGCCAGTTACATCGAGATGACGGAGATCATCCTGCCCAACGATGCCAACACGCTCGGCAACGTGTTAGGCGGAAAAGTCATGCACATGATTGACATCGCCTGCGCGATTGCGGCGCACCGACACTGCCGCCGGCCGGTGGTCACCGCCTCGATGGATTACCTCGATTTCAAACATCCCATCAAAGTGGGCGAGCTGATTATTGTTAAAGCCGCGGTCAATCGCGTGTTTCGAACGTCGATGGAATGCGGCGCAAAAGTTCTCTCCGAAAATCTAAAAACCGGCGAGCAGAAGCACACCAGCACTGCCTACCTCACCTTTGTGGCGCTGGACGAGCAAAACCAACCCACGCCCGTCGAACCCGTGGTTCCCGAAACCGACGACGAGAAACGCCGCTGGATCGCTGCCGGCGAGCGCCGCGAGTTTCGCATTCAACAGAAAGCGCATTTTAAGAATAAACCACGAATTACACCAATGGACACGAATTGATAAAATTGGTGAAAATTCGTGCAATTCGTGGTTAACTTGCAAGCCTCCTTCCCAATAATTTCTTGAACTTTACAATTCCCTTCTCTATATTTGAGCCGTAATTTGCTCATTAAACTTTTAAAACTATGGCTGAATTTGTAACTATTGCCCGCAGCGACGAGCTCAAACCCGGCGAATGCAAAGTAGTGAAGGCGCAGGGACTGACTCTGGCGCTCTACAACGTCGGCGGGAAATTCTACGCCACCGACAACACCTGCCTGCACCGCGGCGGCCCGCTCGGCGAGGGGGATTTGCAGGATGCGATTGTCACCTGCCCCTGGCACGGCTGGCAATACGATGTGGTCACCGGCGAAAACGTGCTCGACCCGGCCGCGAAGCTGAAAACCTACGAGGTGCAGGTGGTCGGGGACGAGGTGCAGGTGAAGATTTAGATTACTCGCAGGTGGATTGCTGGATTAATGGATTGATGGATCAATGGATCGATGTGATTTGATTTCATTGATCCATTACTCCAATACTCAATAATCCGATTTGTGAAATGTCGCTGACGTTTACAATAAAGGAAAAGGCGCGGGAGCTGGGTTTCGATCTGGTGGGCGTGGCGCCGCTGGAGCCGATGCCGGAGCTGTCGTTTTACAAAGACTGGATCGCCGCCGGACATGCTGGCAAAATGCAGTACCTCGAGCGCAACGTCAATAAACGCAGCGGCGAAGTGCCGGTCATTCCGGAGGCGAAATCGGTGATCGTGTGCGCGCTGGTGTACCACACGGATTATCCGCTTTCCACCGAAATGCACGACCCCACGCGCGGCTGGATTTCCCGCTACGCCTGGGGCGACGATTATCACAGCGTTCTCGAAAGCAAGCTCTTTGAGTTGCTCGATTTCATAAAAAAAGAAAGCGCCGAAGAGGTGGTCGGCCGAGTTTATGTTGATACTGGTCCGGTGGTGGATCGAGTGTTTGCCAAATACGCCGGCATCGGCTGGTTTGGCAAAAACACCTGTATCATCAATCAGCAAAAAGGCTCGTGGTTTTTTCTCGGCGAAATCATCACCAACCTCGAGTTGGAATACGACGCGCCGGTTCCCGATCGTTGCGGCACCTGCAACCGCTGCATCGAGGCTTGTCCCACGGAAGCGATTCTCGAACCTTACGTTCTCGATGCGCGCAAGTGCATCTCGTATCTCACCATCGAGCTGCGCGATGAAATTCCGCTGGAGTTGCGCGACGGAATTGGAAATCACATTTTTGGCTGCGATATTTGTCAGGACGTGTGCCCGTGGAATCGCAAAGCGCCGGTAACAGAAGCGCCGGCGTTTCAACCGCGCGAGAATTTTTTCTACCCAGATTTGGCGGCGTTGACAAAGTTGACGGCAGAGGATTTCAGCGAGATGTTTCGGAAAAGTCCCATCAAAAGAACAAAGCGCCGCGGGTTGTTACGCAACGTTGCGGCGGCGATGGGCAATTCCGGGGAAAAAGATTTCCTTCCCTATTTACAGGAATTGGCGGAAAACGAAGATCCAATCATCGCAGAGCACGCCAGGTGGGCGATTGAAAAATTGAAGACTATCAGCCGAAAAAGCGCTATGAAATTCAAACAGGAAATCAAAACCATTACTGAAAAAATCGTCCATGCGATTCAACCGCAAAAAGTTGTTTTGTTTGGATCGCATGCTTATGGAACGCCTCGCGATGATAGCGATCTTGACTTTTTGGTCGTAGTAAAAAACAGTGCTCTCCCGCGTCATAAACGCGCGCGAGAGCTTAGAAAACACCTGTGGGGGCTGGTTAGTACTCCCAAAGATATTTTGGTTTACACAGAACAGGAAATAGAAGAATGGAAAAACGTCAAAGAAGCTTTTATCACTTCAATTGTGGAACGCGGCACAGTTTTATATGAAACAAAAGGCAATAGTGATCATGCCCAGTAAAGTACAATCCATCACAGCGATTCCAATCTTCCCGCTGCCCAACGTCGTCTTCTTTCCGAAGACGCTTTTGCCGCTGCACATTTTCGAGCCGCGCTATCGCAAGATGACTGAAGATGCACTCGCCGGCACAAATCAAATCGTCGTCGCCCTGTTGAAAGATGGCTGGGAGCAGGATTATTTCGGCAGCCCGGAGGTGCACGAGATCGCCTGTGTCGGCGAAATCCAGTACTCGGAAAAGTTAAACGACGGCAAATTCAACATTTTGTTGTACGGCACCAGCCGCGTGCGAATTGTTGATTTCGTGCAGGAGCAGCCGTACCGCGCCGCCACCGTGCAGCTACTCAAAGACATTCATTTCGATCACGATAGTTTCAACGAAAAGAGCGAGTCGGAAAATTTTTTGGGAATGCTGCACCGCTATTTGTCCGCAACAGGGATTGCAAATTTTGAAAATTTCATCAACCTCAGTTCTTCCTTCGAAGCCATCATCAACCAGTCGGCCGCCATTTTGGATTTTAGTATTGGCGAAAAACAGGAGCTGCTCGAAATTGGCGACCTCGAATTGCGTTATGAAAAACTAAAAAAAATTCTAAGCGACAGGTTAACTGCAATTGAAGTCACCAGGAAAATCAAATTTATCCCCAAAGACCCGAGTTGGAATTGAGCGATGACTGTTGAATACGTTTGCGAGAATTGCCAGAAAGATAATTTGAAAGAGTTGTCGCGGCCGGAAGACAAACTCGTGTGCGCGCATTGCGGCAACGCTGTAAACGTTCGACTCAGCCAGAGCATGCAAAGCGGCGGCAAAGTCGATCGCTGCGTGCTGTGCGACAAAATCCGTTTTTACGTACAAAAAGATTTCAACCCGCGCTTGGGGCTGCTGATTTTTGGAATCGGCGTGGTGTTCAGTTATCACACCTACGGCTTGACGCTGCTCATCGCCACTATCATCGATTTCATTTTATACAAAGTTTTGAAGACGGTGACCATTTGCTACCACTGCCGCGCGATTTACCGCGGCTTCGAGGAAGACCCGACGCACCGCGGGTTCGATCACAACCTCGCGATGTCGCTCGTGGAAAAAGAACAGAAAGAAAAAATCGCCGCCGGAGTTTCGGCGCCATGAAAATCAAGCTGAAATTTTTTGGCCAATTGCGCGAGCTGGCTAAATTGCAGGAAACGGAAATCGAAGTGCGGGTCGATGCCACGGTGAACGATCTGAAAGGGATCGTCGCTGAGCGCTTCCCAAGTTTGCGCGCGCATCTGAAAGTAGTGAGCGTGGCGGTTAATAATGAATACGCTGCGAAGGAGACGATTTTAAAAGACGGCGACGAAGTGGCGCTGCTGCCACCCATCAGCGGAGGATCGAGTTGGTAAAATTAGTTTCGGAAAAAATCAGCATCGATGAAATTTTAGACGGGATGGAAGATCATTCCAGCGGCGGCGTGGTGCTGTTTTTAGGCCGCGTTCGCGATCACGCCGAGGGCCGGCGGGTGACGAAAATGGACTACGAGGCCTACCCCGAAATGGCGCTCAAAACAATGCAGGAAATTGAGGACGCGGCTTTTCAACGCTGGCCGATCAAAAAAATCGTGATGGTGCACCGCATCGGGAAATTGCAATTGGGTGACGTCAGCGTAGCCATCGCCGTGGCCTCCGCCCATCGCAAAGATGCCTTCGCAGCCTGCCGTTTTGCGATCGATGCGTTGAAAGAAACGGTGCCAATTTGGAAAAAAGAATACTTCGTGGATGGCGAAGCGTGGGTGGAAGGTATGATCCCGAAGGGATTAATGGATTGAGGGATTTCTGGATTTGTGATGTTTGCTTTTCATTAATCCATTAATCCAAAACTCCATTACTCCAATTGTGATGAAGAATTTTCAGAATACAGGTTCATCGAATTAAATATAGAGGAAGGGAGAATTAAAAAAGATGATGGTACAATTCAGCATCATGCCCATTAGCAACAATGCGAGTTTGAGCGAACCGATAGCAAAGGCAGTGAAGATTATTCACGAGAGTGGATTGGAGTATCGGCTCACGCCCATGGGTACGCTCATCAAAGGCGAATGGAACGACGTCATGAAGGTCATCCAAAAATGCCACGAGGCGGTGCGCGCCGATTACGACCGCGTGATGACGCAAATCAAAATCGATGATTCAAAAAGCGACTACGCTTTCGATGATAAGATAAAATCGGTGGAAGAGAAAGCGGGAATGAGTTTTAAAAAATAATTCTGAATTGATATGACCAAAGAAGAGCACATCAAATATTGGGTTGAAGGCTCTCAGCACGATCTTGAATCTGCAGAGAGCATATTCGAATCCGGAAGATATGACTGGTCTCTTTTTGTAGGGCATCTGGCACTGGAAAAAATTTTGAAGGCAATTTTTGTGGACAGAAATGACAATGAGATGCCGCCATTAACTCACAAGCTCGTTAGATTAGCTGAGTTATCAAAAATAGAGTTGAATGAAAATCAAAGCTTTCTATTGGACAAAATTACTGATTTCAATATTCAGACCCGATACCCTGAATATAAGTCCGAGTTCTATAAGCGCTGCGATGCAGAATATGCCAAAGAGTTTTTGAGCAAAATAAAGGAGTTACATGTATGGCTCAGATCCCAGCTAAAGTGAAAAATATTGTTGATAGATATCTAGAAGCCTTAAGGCAGAATAAAATTCCAATCAAAAGAGCGATACTTTTTGGCAGTTGCGCAAAAGGGAACTATCACGAATGGAGCGACATCGACATTGCGTTGGTGTCTGAAATATTCGGGGGCAATCGCATCGATGATAAAGACAAAATAAGAATGATTACCCTATCCGTGAGTAGTGAAATTGAAGTGATCCCTTTTTCTCCAAAAGACTTTGATATGCGGAACCCATTCGTGAAAGAAATTTTGAAAACAGGAATAAAATTAGTTTAGCATCAAATGTTCAAATTCAAATACCACTTTTTTGTCTGCACCAACACCCGCCCGCCGTTCGCCAAGCCTTCGTGCGGACCAAGCGGCGGCCACCCCCTTCTCGCCAGTTTTCAGGAACGCCTCGAAAAATTAGGGCTGCTGAATGAAGTGAAAGTTACCGCCTGCGGCTGTCTTGGACCGTGCGAAAATGGCCCGGTGGTCGTGGTCTATCCGGAGGCCACGTGGTACGCCGGGGTGAAGCCAGAAGACGTTTCGGAAATCATTGAAAGTCACCTACAAAGTGGCAAACCTGTGGAACGCCTAATTTACCGTTGGCCAGAAACTATTTGAGGAGGAGCGATGGCTCAATCCAAATCGGTTTTGATAATTTTAGCGCACAACAATTTTCGCGATGAGGAGTATCAAGCGGTCCGCGAACGGTTGGAAAAAAATGGGGCGAAAATTACTGTTGCCTCCACTATCAAAAAAGGCGCGGCCGGAATGCAGGGAATGAAACTAGATCCCGATTTGTTAATCGACGAAGTCAACGGCCAGGAATTCGACGCCGTGGTGTTCATCGGCGGCACCGGCGCCAGTCAGTACTGGCACGACGTCACCGCGCATGAAATAGCGCGCGCCGCGGCGAACGAAGGCAAAGTCGTCGCGGCCAGCTCGCACGCGACCGTCACGCTGGCGGTGGCCGGACTTCTGACCGGCAAGAAAGCCACGGGGCACGTTTCCGTTTATGAAAAATTAAAAGTGCAAGGCGCAGATTTCACCGGCAGCAAATTGGAACGCGACGGCAACATCATCACCGCCTCTGGACCCAACGCCGCGCGCGAATTCGCCGAGGCCCTAGCCGAAGCGATCAACAAAAAATCTAATACGCTTGTAGGAAACGCATAATATGCGTTCCCTACCGTATCCCATCAAAAATGAAAATTTCGGAACTACGCTTCAATTCCTACGGCAAATTTTTGCAGGAAACCTTCGGCACCCGGGTGCACAAAATTTCGGTGCACGCCGGTTTCACCTGCCCCAACCGCGACGGCACACTGGCGACCGGCGGCTGCACGTACTGCAACATCGACAGCTTCACGCCGCGCGCCGCCCGCGCCCGCATGCCGGTGAAACAACAAGTGCAGCAATCCATCGGTTATTTGAAAAAGCGATTCAAAGCTCACGCTTTCATCGTCTATTTTCAGCCCTACTCCAACACCTACGCGCCGCTCGCGCATCTCGAAAAACTTTACGCCGAAGCCCTCGCGCATCCGGAAATCGTTGGCATTGCCGTGGGCACGCGGCCGGACTGCATCGATGACACCAAGCTGAATTTGTTCGAACAAATTCAGCGCGACTATTTTGTCACCCTCGAATACGGCATCGAGTCGGTGCACGATGAAACGTTGCGGCTCGTCAATCGTGCGCATGATTACGCCTGCACCGTCAATGCCATTCAAAAGACTGCTGAACGCGGGCTGCACGTGGCTGGGCATGTCATCCTCGGCTTTCCGAATGAAACCGCAGAGCAGATGTTCATCACCGCCGACGAAATCTCCAAGTTGCCGCTAAACTTTTTGAAGATTCATAATCTGCACATCGTGCGCTACACGGAAATGGCCAGACAATATCTGCAACATCCATTTCACCTTTTTTCGTTTGATGAATGGGTGGAGTTTGTCTGCCGCTTTCTGGAACGGGTGAATCCGGACATCATCATCGAACGGCTCTACGGCGAGGCGCCGCTGGATTTGCTGATCGCGCCCAATTGGCGCAAAAGCGCCGCAGAGATCATCTACGCCATTCAAAAAGAACTCGAACGCCGCAACACCCACCAGGGCCGCTTATATGGAAGAAACCAAAAAGAAAACCGCCAAAAAACACTTGCTGCTGTTGACCATTAGTATCGTCGGAATTTTAATTTTGCTTTCTGTGATCTCGATCATGACGACGGGAAAGTAGAGCGCAGAGCGTAAAGCGGACCCCATCCTTGGGGAAGGGACTTTGTTCCCTCTCCTTTTTAGGAGAGAGTCAGAGCCTGCCCTGAGCCTGTCGAAGGGGTGAGGTCTTGAATGGAACGCATCTGTCTTTTTGAAATGAACACTAAATGGAGTAAACGAATTTTATGCGCGATTTAATTAAACAACTATTACATAAAATTGGCGAAAACCCGGAACGGGAGGGTTTGCTCAAAACGCCGGAGCGCGTCGAGAAGTCGCTGCAATTTCTGACCGGCGGCTATCAAGTTGACGTCTGCCAAATCATCAACGACGCGCTGTTTAACGAACGTTACGATGAGATGGTGATCGTGAAAGACATCGAAGTGTACAGTTTGTGCGAGCATCATCTGCTGCCGTTTTACGGCAAGTGCCACGTGGCTTACATGCCCAACGGCAAAGTGGTGGGCCTCAGCAAAATTCCTCGCATCGTCGATGCTTATGCGAAACGGCTGCAGGTGCAGGAGCGGCTCACGAACCAGATTGCTGAAATTTTGATGGAGTGCCTCAATCCGCAGGGTGTGGCGGTGGTCATCGAAGCGCGGCATTTGTGCATGATGATGCGCGGCGTGGAAAAGCAGAACACGGTGGTGACCACCAGTGCTATGTTGGGGGTGTTCCGGGAAAATCAAGCCACACGGGATGAGTTTATGCATTTGATTAAAGCGCAAAAGCATGTATGACACTTATGAAAGGAGGACACGATGGCGACGTTAACCTATTTCGGACACTCGGCTTTTTCGCTGGAGACCGATGGCCACCGCATTGTGATTGATCCGTTTTTTACGGGCAATCCGCTGGCGCCTATTAAAGCGGATGAAGTGAAATGCAACTATATCATCATCAGCCACGGCCACGGCGATCACATCGGCGATGCAATTTCAATTGCGAAACGGAACAAAACCACGGTGATCGCCAATTATGAAATCGCCACCTGGTGTGGCTCGCAAGGTGTAAATGCTCATGCCATGCACATCGGCGGCAGTCATGCCTTTCCATTTGGTCGCGTGAAGCTCACTATTGCGCACCACGGCTCGGGGTATCAAACTGATAAAGGATTTTTGTACATGGGCAATCCGGCCGGCATCCTGCTTTTTGTGGAAGGCAAAACCATCTATCACGCCGGCGACACCGCGCTGTTTTACGACATGAAATTGATTGGCGAAATGAATCCGATTGATCTGGCGCTGCTGCCGATCGGAGATAATTTCACCATGGGCATTGACGACGCCGTGAAAGCGGTGGAATTGCTGAATCCAAAATTAGTTATGCCGATGCACTACAAAACTTTTGACGTCATCGATGCGGATCCGAATTTGTTTGTGCAAAAAGTGAAGGCGAAGGGATTTGAAGCAAAAGTCATTTCATTTGGCGCGACGCTCACAATTTAATTTTGCATCAACCCAAAAAGCCGAAGGCTGACGGCGTCTCTCCACCATGCTTCAGTAGGGGCGTATGGCCATACGCCCCTACATTTCGACAAAAATACAAAGAGCGTAAATCGCTTTACGCTCTTTGCTCTATTTATACTGCCACAGCAATTGAATTGGTCAGCGCGCCGACTGATAATACGGATTCTTCCCACTGGCGTGGTCGGTGATATCCATCACCGCTTCGATTTCTGGAACCGCCTCTTTGATCATAACCTGCACGCCCTGCTTCAAAGTCACATCCACCATGCCGCAGCCGTGGCAGCCGCCACCAAATCGCAGATACGCAATTTTATCTTTCACATCCACCAGCGACACCACACCGCCGTGCGCGCGGATGGCCGGATTGATGCGCGTGTCGATGATGTGCTGAATCTTTTCAGCGATCGGCCCGGTGGGCGCAGGTGGTGCCGACATGCGTGGATTGGTGATCTTAAAACCGCTTTCGCTCAAGCCATGCACGTAATCCACTGTCGCGTCTTCCACCAGCGGAAAGCTTTGGGGATCGATATAAACTTTGAAGCCGTCAAAATCAAAAACTTTGTCGGCGGGATGATCCTGTCCGGGTTCGACAAAAGAAAGTCCGTAATCAACGGAAAACGGCGACATGCCGCGCTTGGCGGTCATGCGGATGCCCTGCCCCTGCCGGTTCTCCGCAGCCAGAACTTCGCGGAATTTATTTTGCGCGTTGTCGGTAATCGTTAACATTCGTGCCTCCTGATTTCGTTCAAAACCATTTTATTATAGGTGATTCATCGGCGAAAATCAAGTTGAATTTAGGTCATCCTCCAATGTGATACATCTCAACTTTCCGCGGCGACGGCTTGCCGGTGTTGGCCGTGCGTTCCTCGGAATAGCGATCCGTGCGTTTCTGCCAAATGGAAATCATCAGCGATGTCAGTTCCTCGTCTGAGGCACCGTCACGCAGCGGCGTTTTAATATCAAAGCCGTGTTGTGCAAAAAGGCACGTGTAGATTTTGCCGTCGGCGGAGAGCCGGGCGCGGGTGCAGTCACCGCAAAATGGCTGCGTGACGGATGAGATGATGCCAAATTCGCCGCTGCCATCAAGGTAACGATAGCGGTTCGCCACTTCGCTGCGGTAATTTTTGTCAATTGGTTCTACTGCTATTTCCGAAGTGATCGCTGCGAGAATCTCGCGCGCTGGCACCACTTGATCCATACGCCAGCCATTCAACGTTCCCACGTCCATGTATTCGATGAAGCGCAAAACGTGGCTGTTCTTTTTCGCAAATCGCGCTAAATCGATTATTTCGCTGTCGTTCACGCCCTTTTGAATGACCGCGTTGAGCTTGACCGGCGCGAACCCGGCCTCCACCGCCGCCGAGATGCCATCCAAAACCCGATTGAGTTCCAGATGCTCGCCGGCTATATTTTTGAGAACCTCGGGCTTTAGAGTATCGAGGCTGATGGTTACGCGACTCAACCCGGCTTGGCGAAGCACGCGGGCTTTTTCTCGCAAATGATAGCCGTTGGTGGTGAGAGCGATATCCTTAATTCCCGGAATCTGCGACAGTTTGTTGATTAATACCTCGAGGTCCGCCCGCAGCAGTGGCTCGCCGCCGGTCAAACGGATTTTACTGACGCCGAGCTGAGCAAAAATTCTCGCCAAACGCGTAATTTCCTCAAAGGTGAGGATTTCTTGTTTGCGAAGGAAGACGTAATCGTGCCCGAAAATGTCCGACGGCATGCAGTAGTGGCAGCGGAAGTTGCAGCGGTCGGTGACCGAGATGCGGAGATCGGTGAGGGGACGTTTTATGGTATCAAGAATCATTTAGCAAAAATATTATTTTGATATTAGACATTTTGGAATTTGTTTCCTATTTCGGATTTCGACACTCGAATTTTCAAGTCACTTTTTGACATAGAACACTTGTAAACTAAGGATTCGTGGGCCGAATATCGATCTCGCTCACCATCGCCCGCTGCGGTAGTTTAATCGCAGCGATGATGGTTTGCGCCACGTCTTCGGGGAGCAAAATTTTTCCGCTCTCCGGGTCTGACTTCGGCGACGAATGGGAGAAATGCGTCGCCACGGAACCCGGACAAATCGCCAGCACCCGCACGCCCGCCTTTCTTTCTTCCAACATCAAACATTTGGAAAACGCCAGCACGCCCCATTTGGTGGCGGCGTAGCCGGCGCCGCCCTCAAAGGCATTTTTGCCGGCCAGCGACGCCACGTTGATGACAAAACTTTCCGGCTTGCGTTTGAGATGCGGCAGCGCTTCGCGGGTGCAGAGAAAAAGCCCGCGCATGTTCACTTCAAACATCTCGTCCCACTGTTGGGTGGTGAGTGTTTCCACGCGGCCAAAATATCCGAGGCCGGCGTTGTTAACGAGGATGTCGATGCCGCCAAATTTGTTGACGGTTTCCGTGATCATTTTTTTGATGTCGTTTTCGCGGGAGACATCCGCTACTATGGGCAGCGCCTTTCTGCCCACGTTGCCAATTTCTTTGGCCAGGCTCTGCAAATCGGTCATCGTGCGCGAAGCCACCGCCACGTTGGCGCCTTCTTTGGCCAGCGCCAGCGCCGTCGCCCGGCCAATGCCTTTGCCGGCGCCCGTGACAATCGCGATTTTGTTTTTTAAATCCATTCGACTCGCCTCCATCTCATGGTAGTAATAGGGGCACGGCACGCCGTGCCCCTACGATTGTTATCGTATGTTCGTGCTGGACATGTAATTGATGACATACATCGCCACAAAAAACACCAACAGCAAAACCAACAGCGCGATTCCCAAAACGATGCCGATCATCGAAATCAAATCTTTGCCAGCGCTGCTTTCACTTTTATGCTGCTTCGGGAAATAGGTCACATCATATAAAAGTTTGCCGACAAAAATCACGAACAGAATGACGCCCAGCCCAACGCGCGTGAACTCGATCGTGCCTTGCATGGCCGAACGCATGGGCAGCAGCAGCCAAATCACCAGCGCCCATTTGCCGATCTCCAAAATATAAGAATGGATTTTGCTTTTCGTGGCTGTCATCCTTCAATCCAAAAGGCATTTTCAAAGTGCTCGATGTGCCAGCCGCCATCTTGTTTTTGAATCGCCACGACATCAAACCGGCAATTCGCCTCCTCGATATTCTTTTCCTGCAAATAGCGCTGTGCCACCTGCGCAATTTGCATTCGTTTGCGCGCATTCACCCAGGTTTGCGGTGAGCCAAAATGGGCACTGCGCGCCGTTTTCACTTCGACGAAGACGAGGGTGTCCTCAATACGAGCAATAATGTCGATTTCGCCGCGCGCCCAGCGGTAGTTGCGGTCGATGATTTCATACTGTTTGGACTGCAAATACCTCGCGGCCAAATCCTCGCCCCTGTTGCCAACTTGTTTAGTAGTTTTCTTCGGCATCGAATAAACTCAATTGCGGACTGAAGCGCTTGGGGTGAAACGACTGCCGATGAATTTGGCAAAAACCGAATTTCGCGATGGCATCGAGGTGAGCGGCGGTGGCGTAGCCTTTGTGGCTGGCGAATCCATACTCTGGAAATTCGCGATCATATTCACACATAATGCGGTCGCGGGTGACCTTCGCGAGGATCGAGGCCGCGGCAATGGAAAAGCTCAAACTGTCGCCTTTGATGATGGGCTTGAAGGGAATGTCATCATTGGGAAAGGCGCGGCCATCCACCAACAAATATTCCGGCTTCATCTTTAATTTTGAAAGCGCCCGTTTCATCGCCAAAAAGGAGGCCTGCAAAATATTGAGGTCGTCGATCTCATCCACCTCGGCCTGGCCAATGCCGAAATCCAACGCGTGCTGAATGATCACATCAAACAACTCCTCGCGCAGAATCTGCGAAAGTTTTTTTGAATCATCAATTTGGGCAATGAACACCTCCGGCGGAAACACGACCGCTGCGGCCACCACCGGGCCCGCCAGCGGCCCGCGACCGGCCTCATCCAGTCCGGCGACGCACGTCACGCCTCGGCCCCAAAGCTCGCGCTCAAATTTCAACATGTTTTGAACCCGGGCGAACTCTTCGGCTGCCAAATCCGCATCACAATTCATAGCGAAAATTTAAAATTAATCGACTGAAATGCAATAAAAAAGCCGCCAACAAAAAGCAGGCGGCGATCACAAAATTTTGAAAAGGCCCCAAACTAAACGTACTTTAGAACTTAATTTTCGTGAGATTTCCTTTTTGTGTCAGTCATTCTTCATTTAATCTTTTTTCTAACTTCTTGTACATTTCCTGGTACGAGGTTTTGGCGATCTCTTTATAAAATGAATCACGGTAATTGATGGCAGTGCTCACGCCATCGATCTCCATATCGTACACCAGCCACTGACCGTTTACGAGGTGCATCTTGTAAACAATCTCAACATGTTTGCGATCTTTGTATGCAACCGTGGTGACCGTGGCTTTGTCGCCGGTGATCACCGGTTCCTTATAAGCCAGGCGATCGGCTTTGTAAATTTCGAGCTTCTTCACAGAGGAGTTTTTAATCAAACTGGAAAAAACGTTGACGAAATCCTTCTTCTCTTGTTCGGTTCGTTGCTCCCAATATTTGCCCAGCGCCAGCCGGGAGAGCTCGTTGAAATCCATAAATTCGTTGATGACCTGCTTGAGTTTCTCTTTGGTTTCCGGACTAACTGGCTCGCCCGCCGTTTTTAAAATACCATCGATGCTCTGGTTGCGGGCTTTCACAATTGCCAGCGGCGAGTTATCATTGGCAAAAGTGAATTGAAAAAGAGCAGAAGCCAGGATGGCCATTATGATCATTAGATTAGCCGTTCTCATTTTATGATTTCCCTTTCGTTAATTGGGATAGAGATCCCGTCCAACTGATTTGCTTAATTTGGCGATGGCGACGTTGTATTTGAAAATATTCTGCAGATGTTCCGCCTGCATGGCGCCGTTGGCGCGGAAGGCGTCGATCAATTCTTTGACTTCGCCGACGCCGATATCAAAAGTCATGGTAACCGAGCGCAGCCAATTGTCGGTGGCTTTCAGCGCCCGTTCGCTATCGAGCATGTTCTGTTCAACCTGGGTTAATTCCAAATAGTTTTTTTGCACGTCCAATTTTATGCCCTCCAACAATTGCTTTTCTTTTTGGGAAAGCTGCAAAAATTCGGCCTGCGCCACGCGAACTTTATCGCGGGTTTGCAGAAAATTGAGATTCAAGCTGGCGCCCACCACCACGCCGGGGCGAAAGTAATTCGTCTGGTTAAACAAAAAAGGATTATTGGTGTCGAAACGATCTTTGGCATAGTTGAATTTGATTTGGCCGCCCAAAAAGAATTGCGGAAAGTAATCGCTTTTGGAAACCGTCACCAGTGCGCTACGCGCTTGAATGCCGGCGCGCAGGCGGCGCAGCTCGGGGCGGTTCTGCAGCGCCATCTCGAGATAGGTTGATAAACTGTCCACTTGCGTCGGCAGCGGGTCGAGATATCCGGACGCCACTTGAATCTCAAGATCATCCGCCAGCCCGAGACTGGCCTTCAACGCCGAACGGGTGATTTTAACATTATCCAACGCCTCGCGCCGGCGCTTGTTGATTTCATACCTGAAAATTTGCAGCTTGAACAAATCCACCTGAGAAACCTCCTCGGAGCCTTCCTGCAATTTTTCCTGAATTTTGTTCTCGGCTTTGACCAACTCTTTGTCGGCATCCTCCACTACCAGCAGCAGTTCTTTGGCCAAAACCAGCCCCCAGTAAAGTTGGCGCACCTGCAGGCGCACGTTTTCTTTTTCGCTTTCTAAATTGGCTTCATCGGCTTCTACGCCGGCGCGCGCGGCGGCAGCGGCGCCGCTCAATTTCCCAAAGGTGAAAATGGGTTGCACCAAATCGATATCCAACTGGGTGAAGTACCGCAAATCCCCAAACCCGACCGCGGTGTCCGGCGAGACCACGAAGCCGCCGTGCGGTCCGAGTTCCCCCAAACGCGCCGGCGGACTCGGCCCCCAAATATTTCGCAATTCAAATTTTGGCAGGAAGCGGGCGTGGGAGGCCTGGGTTAACTTCGCTTGCGAAATATCCAGACTTAATTCGGCGTCGTGGATGGAAAGATTATTTTGCCAAGCCAGCTCTTCACATTTTTTCAGATCCAAAATCAGGGAATTATTCTGCACGAAACCTTTTGAGGGAATACACAACAGCATTGCAGCAATCACGAAAATGGCTCGAGTAACCATTCCGTTCCTTTCGACTTATTCAGCTTTTAAGAATTCCTTGATGCCGGAGTCGGCATTGGCATTTTTCAACGCGATAATATCGTCGTAGTCGGCAAACGCCTTGGAGTTCGTGGAGTTGGCGTCGGAGAGGATGCCGATGGCAATGGGGGTATCGGGGGGCGCGCCGCCGAAGGTTTTTCTGTAAGCTTCGCGGGCGTCGAAAACATAGGTTCGCCACTCGCCCAAGTTCTGGTCGCCGCTGTCGGCCACCACCATCCACGGCCGCCCGGTGCCGCTGCGGCGCATGGCCGAACCCACTGGCAGGGTGGAGCTCCAAACATACTTAACCGATTCCGGAATCAAGCCTAATTTTTTATTATAAATGATGTAAATGCCGGCGGCGCTGTCAACCGTTCTGCCAAAGCGTTCATCGCCGCCTGTGGGAATATGATGGGCACGCCATTTGAAAGAGATGTAGGGGTAGGTTTTTAAATCCCATTTGATGTCTTTACCTAAAATAACCGACTCGCCGCGGTCTTCAGCCGCAAGATATTGATTGCCGTTCTCTTCGCGAACTTGATAGGGTTTGTTTTTTGCATCATCCTGCTTTTTCCAGTTCCAGCCCTGCGGCAGGCCGCCTACTTCCGAAGATTCAAAGTCTTCCAAAACCACATAATCCTGGCCTGACAACTCAGCGATCAGGCTCGAAAGCGAATACTTGTCGATTATTTTTTTGCAGATGCTGTAATAATGACGCACGATGCTGTCATCGTCATACTTGAGGTTGCTGATTTTCCACGCGCCCTCGGTGTATTGAATCATGAAAACGGTGAACTTGATTTTGCGCTGGCCGTCGCTAACCGTGTAGTTCAAGGTGGACACCCTATCATTAAAAAAAAACGAAATCAGCGTTAACGTCGGCAGGTTTTTTACGCCCTTGTATTTGTCAATCTGCCGCAGGATGTCTCGGGCAAGAGATAGTTTCATCGCTTCCACGACCCGCTGCTGCTCGATGGCCGCGGCCTCGGTCCAGCGCTGCTGCAGAACTTGCGGCGCCAGCCGTTCAACATCAAAAAGCTCGTTGACGATGTTTAGAATATTCTTTTCGAGATGGTTTGCGGCGGAGTCGGCGTTCAGGCTGTCTTGCAGTTGTTTGTAAAGATAGATGATGGTTTCATGGGGCGTGCGGCCATCTTGGTTCTCCAATAACCAGCTCCGCGCCAAACCGTGAAGCAAAAATAAACTCAAAACCATTCCCGCGCGAACCATCGCTTTTTGATAATTTCTATGCACGCTTTGCTATCCTTAAATTTACAATCCTGTTGTTCTTTTTCAAAAACTTCGTCGTCCGCGTGTCATGCGTGGTGAACAATTCAGGTTTTAAAAAACTCTAAAGTGCTACGCAATAAAAAACGCATTGGTTCCCGTGTAAAAATGGGAGAAGGAGAACGACCCGCGCAGCGCGCAGGATTTGGCCTGTTGGTTGGAGGAATGGGGCTGTCCAAAAGGTGCTTGTCGTTGCCTGCCTGCAGCACGCAGGCTCCGTCGCTTACGCTCCTCACAATGACAGCCCAAATAGTGAAATTTTACTGCTGGTTGATCAGCTAACCCGACTGGGACGTAATCGGCGCCAAAGAGAAGTCGTGATTTTTTTAATTGGGGAGAATCTCCCGAAGTCCTGATTTTTTGACATCATCATCAGCGCCGAGATGGTGATGCCGGCGCTCATCAGAATGACCGCGCCCATCAAGCCCCAATAAAAGACGGTGATGTTGCCCCAAACCATCACCAACATCGCCATAAACGAGAACAGGTCGCGCCGGCCCAGGTGATGCAGGTCGCCCAAGAATTTGAAATACCACGGCCGGTTGCGGGCGTGCCGCATGGCGGCGATATCCTGATCCAGATCGCGCAGGCTGGCGGAGCCTTTTTTGCGGATGTATTGCAGGCCATATTTCAAGGCCACGAGCAGAAAGAGCAAACTGAAGCCACACAAATATAAAATGAACGGATCCTGCTTGGAATGATACGCCCCCAACGTGACGCCGCTGATGAAGAAGAAATAGGAAACGTGGTCGGTGATGGTATCGACATAGGCGCCCAATTTGGAGTCTTTTAATTTAATCTGCGCCACTTCGCCGTCGCAGCCGTCGAAAATCGAGGCCAACTGAAAGAGAAAGCCGCCGATGATGGTGTTCAACGGCTTGCCAAGCGACACCAGCCAGGCGATAAATATCGTGAACAATAAATTGAAAATGGAAATCTGGTTGGGCGTAATCGGGGTTTTGATCAGCCACTTGGTGAGGCGATTGGAGATGCGGCGGTTGATCAATTTGGCGACCACGCCGTCGGTACTGGAACGGGTGGCGCGAAACAACAGCCGCTCCGCCGAATGGACTTCGGGGATGGTATCGACGTCCTGCCAGAACGAGTCGCCGATGTTAAAGGTGCACATCTTGCCTTCCTGCGCCAAAACCCGCACGCCGCCGGAAAGGGAATAGTCGCCGTTGAGTTGGCTTTGGCGCAAGGCATCGAAGATGGCGGGCGTCAAAATGAAAATGCCGGTGTCGATGGCGTTAAAGTCGGTTAGACTTTTGCCAAGATTAATCATGCGATTGTTTTCGGTGCGAACTTTGGTGGCGTCGTCTAAATTTGCCACACGATTCAAGCGATAATCCACACACAGCAATCCGCCCTCTTTGGCAATCGAGACGCCGTCGAGCTTTTTTAAAATTTTGGGATCGAAAACGTGGTCGGCCATGAACAGAAAAAAGGGCCCGTCCAGGTATTTTTCCGCTTTTAAAAGCGATACGCCGTTGGGTTTGCGCCAATCGAGATTGCGCACCCAGGTGATGCGCACACCTAACTTTTTGGCGTTGATGCGCTTGCGGATGCGCGCCGCCTGGTATCCCAAAACGATCACCAAATCGGTGATGCCCTTTTTCTTGGCCGCAACGATCACCCTCTGAATCAGCGGGATGCCGCCGACCTTTAGCAGCGGCTTCGGGCAATTATTTTGATAGCCTTGCAAACGGCTGCCGTTTCCCGCCGCGATAATGACCGCTTTGGTAACGGCTTCGGATTTCTCAAACAATGGTGATTTTATGGAAGAGGAATTAACCCCAGGTAAGCACGTCGAATAAGCAGAATCATCTTGCGGATTCAATTCCATATATCCTCCACTCCAGAAAATTTGAACGATTATCTCTGTAAATTACCTTAAAATTCTGTCTGATCAGAGAATCTCAGAACCGGACTTCAAAATTTAAGGTGTGAATATACAAAATCTTTATTTTTATGTCAAGCAAAGTCTTAGCTATTTCCAATTGACCACCTCCACCGTTTTGCCGTCGCTTTTGAGGAGGATCGCCGAGTGGCGGTCGGTGCGCAAAACACGTGAATTTAAGAAACGCAGACGCGCCAGCACTTCGTCGTGGGGGTGCTCGAACTTGTTCAGCTCGCCCACCGAAATCGCCGCCAGTTGCGGCCGAACCAAATTTAGAATTTGCTCGCTGCTGGAAGTGCGGCTGCCGTGATGGCTCACCTTCAAAACTTCGCTGGCCAGCAAATCTCCAAACTTGGGAATCGCTTGCTCGCCGGCCGTTTCCACGTCGCCCATAAAAATAAAATCGATCTCGCCGTAACTCAGCTTCAACGAGAGCGAAGCCTCGTTGACGTTTGCAGGATTTTGTTTGAGAAAATTTTCCGTGGGATGCAGCACGAATATTTTTACGGGCGAAAAATCGTCCACCACCGCGCCGGCGCGCAGCACTCGCCGAGTGATGTTTAGGCTGTCGATCAACCCTAAATATTCCCGGCAGAGTTGGGTGTCTTTCATGACGCCGTTGTCCCACACTTCGCGGACTTTAAAATTTCTCATCAAAAAAGGAAAGCCGCCGAGGTGATCGGCGTCGGTGTGGGAGAGCACCAGCGCGTCGATTTCGTGAATGCCTTCGCGCTGCAAATAGGGGGCGATGACCCAGGCGCCGGCGTCGGCGTGCCGTCCCCGCGGCCCGCCATCGATCAGCATTTTCTTGCCGTTGGGAAATCGAATCAGCGCGGCGTCGCCCTGGCCGACGTCCAAAAACGTCACCGTCAGCTCGTTGGAATTCCGGCCGGCGCCCTGCCAAACAAAGTAGTTGGCCAGACACAAAACGAAAATGATCAGCCAGCGCCGCGCCGCCGCAAAATTAAAATTGAAAATCAGCACCAGCAGCATAAAGTAGCCGACTCCCAACCCCAGCGAGAAGCGGTACATTGCAATTTGCGCAAACGGCAGCGCGCTCGCCCACTCGACGAAATGGATTAGCGTGTGCAGAAAAAACCACGAAGCGGCTAAATACAATTTCGCCAGCGCCGGCATAATGAGATTGAAGACGGCGGCGACCAGGCCATTTGCCAAACCCAAAAATGCGAGCGGGATGACGACCAAATTAGCGGCCAGCGCAAAATTGGGAAGGCGGTTGAAATACATCAGCGTAAACGGCAGCGTGCCCAAAAACGCCGCGGCGGACACCAACGCCAACTCCAAAGGATACCGCAAAACCGCGCGCCCCTGGATGCGAGCCAGCAGGTCCGCGATGGTTTTCAAGCCCCTCAGCTTTGGGTAAAAATAAACAATGGAAAACACCGCCGAAAACGAAAGTTGGAAACCGGCTTGAAACAACTCCAGCGGATTCAGAATCAGAATGAACAGCGCCGCGAGCGCGAGGGTGTTATAAACGTTGGTTTTTCTTTCCAGCAGGGTTCCGAAAAGCAGCAGGCCGCCCATGATCGAGGCGCGCACCACCGGCGGTTTGAGGTTGGTCACGTGGGCGTAAAACATCAGCGCCAGAATCGTCAGCGCCACTCGCAGCCAGGGCGGCAAGCGCAGGAAGCCCATCACTCCCATAAAAATGATCATAATAAAACCGACGTGCATTCCGGAAACCGCCAAAATGTGGATCACCCCCAATTTCGCGAAGGCGCCGCGCAGCTCGACCGGAATTTCTCCGCGCTCGCCAATCAACAGCCCAGAAAGCAGCGCCGCTTCCTGCGCCGGCAGATTGTTGCGGATAAACTTTTCTAAATAGTTTTTGCTCGGAAAGACCACCTCCCGCAAAAACCAGCTCCCGTTATTTGACGAGAGCTTTTTGATCTGCGCGGCGTGATAAATCATCACGCTGCCGTGAATGCCCTGCGCCAGCAAAAATTCGCGGTAATCGAACTCGCCGGGGTTGCGGCGATCTTTCGGCTGGCGCAGCTTGCCGCGCACCACCAGCTCGTCGCCGTATTCGAACAGAGTATCCAGTTCCACCAGGCTGATTAAAATCTTGCCGTGCGTTGGCCAGACTCTTTCTTTAAAATAGATCTCGTGAGCGGACAAAGTAAAATTAACTTTTTCAAGCCGCCGTTCCGGATACCCCGCCACGATTCCCCGCACTGCCACGATGCCGTCGTGATTCATAAAATGGGAGATGTGATCGGGAGAGAAATAGGAGGTGACCAATTCATATCGAACCAGCCCGGCCAGCGCCAACGCCGCAGCAAGAGAGATACTCAACAGCGCCGGACGTTTATCGGCGTACCAGCAGGCGAACGCCAGCGCCGCGGGAACGGTGCTCACAAACAGCACGACGGCAACCGGCGGATCAAAAAATCTGCCGGCAACCAAACCGGCGCCGAAAAAGACCAGCGCTTTGAGGGCAGGTTTGTTTTTCACGGATTTTTGAAAAGAGATGGCTACAACTTTTCAATCAACCATAAATACAACTCATCCACTTTGGCGCTTAAATCGTGAAGGGAACCGTCGTTTTCGATAACGTAGTCGGCGAGCTGAATTTTTTCCGCCAGCGGCATTTGCGATTGGATGCGCTTGAGGATTTCTTCCCGGGACAAATTGTCCCGTTTGCGAATCCATTCGATGCGTTTTTCGAGGGGGGCGCTTACCACCACCACGGCGTCCAGGGTGTGATTCATTTCAGATTCAAAAATCAGCGCGGCTTCCACGCCCACGAGTTTGTTGCCCTGCGCTGCCAATCGCTGCGCCTGCTTTTTGATCTCCCGCAGCACGTGGGGATGAATAATTTGATTGACGCGCCGGCGGGCGGCGGCGTCGGAAAAAACCAATTGACTGAGTTTTCTAACGTTCAACCCTCCCGCGGCGGTATAAACCTGGCCGCCAAATTCGGCGGTGAGGGCGGCGCGAATCTCCGGCAAGCGGTTGGTGAGATCTTTAGCCAGCGGATCCGCTGCGATGATCGCGACGGCATGCTTTTTCAAAAATCGGCACACGGCGCTTTTGCCGCAGCCGATGCCGCCGGTGACGCCAAACAGGAACATTCGTTTTCAATAGACTCTTCGGTTTTCCAAACTCCGCCACTCTTCGAATAGGGCGACATTTTCTTCTTTCAAAAATCCCGCGACGATCTCCACCGGACTGCCGCCCAATTTTTTCATCTGCTCGTTGGAGATGGTCAGCTCGCGGAAGCCGCCGTCGTGGGCGTCGGCGATGCGCGCGCCGAAAACAATTTTCGAAATGTTCGCCCAGTGAATGGCGCTGAAGCACATGGGGCACGGCTCGCAGGTGGAGTAAATCACGCATCCCGACAAATCAATCGTCCCCAATTTTTTGCAGGCCTCGCGAATGGCATGCACCTCCGCGTGGGCGGTGATGTCCGTGGTTTGCCACACAACGTTATGAACGCAGCTAATCACCTCGCCGTTTTTAACGACGGCGGCGCCGAATGGGGATTGTCCTTTTTTCATTCCCTCGCGGGCTTTTTCGATGGCGAGGCGCATGAAGATTTCGTCAAGCATCACGTCTCCTGATTAATGCGGATGATGGATTGGTGGCTGCGTGCGCAGACCGGGATTACTGAATTGCCGGAAATATACAAAGTTTGGGGTGATGTGTCAAAGAATTTTTGGGGAGAAGGAATTAGATTTTGCAAGATGTTTTTAGACGATCATTTTCGTTCAAGATTTCTCACCTGCTATCCGATGATTAAATCATAATTCAGCAAAACGAAATCAAGGAAGAAGCGCACCCCATGAAAACAATTTTCAATCTCACTGTGCTCGTTTCAGCTCTGGCTGGTCTGGCGCTGAGCCCAATTTTGCGGGCGCAAGATTTTAGCTCGGACAAATCCATGCACGAGCTGGAACGCTCGATGGAAGCCAACTTGAACTGGAATTTGCAAAACGCGCTGCTGCTCTATTATCCGGAAACCAAATTCGTGGTTAACGCCAAAGTGCAGTTGCGCAAAGTGGAACCGCGAAAAATTCTGCCCAAGCTGCCGGATGCCCTGCTTAGCAAAGACCTGACGAACCTTCCCGGCCTGCCCTATCTGCCGCAAGACCTGGCGGAAGCGAAATCGGATCCGCGAGACGATTTTAGTCTGCTGCAGCAGGTCAATGAAAACCGTTACGAGGTGGCGCAGATTCGCGTGACGGTGTTGGTGGACAACAGTCTGTCGCAAAACGACTGGTCGTTCATCCGCCGCTTTGTAAACCTCACCGCCAACCTCGAAGGGAGCCGCGGCGATCAAGTGCGCATCGAAGGAATGGATTTTCCGGAGAAAGCGAATTTTATCGCGCCTAAAGTAGAAGATCCGCCCAAAGCGGCCGAGGTCCCGCCTCCGCCGGCGACGCCAGCGCAGACTCTGCCGCCAGAAACCCAGTCGAACTGGTTTCCTTATTATTTCGCGGCTGGATTAGCGACCCTGCTGATCACGCTCTATCTGCTGGGAATGCACAAGATCGTCAGTCGTCTGAGAGGATCGGAAAAAACCGCGCCGGCGAAAACAGCCGCGCCCATGAAAAATGTATCGGAGACGGACCTGCGGGGCAAAGAAATCAAACTGCCGGCGCCGACGAATGGCAACGGCGCCGCTCATAACGTCAATCACACCGAAGAATTGAAAGCCCGCACCATCGACGTGATCGTGGGGATGCCGGGCGCCAGCGCCAAAGTGCTCAGCGGTTGGATCTCCGAGCGCGGCGAAACCGGCCAGCGCGAGACGGCGGTGGTGATCGCCAGCATCTCAAAATCGCTGCTGGATTTGCTGGAGCCGTATCTTGGCGAAGATAACACGGCCGCGGTGCAAAAAATCATGAGCCAGTTACCGCCGGCCGCCACTGAAAAAGAGTCGCCGGCGCTGCTCAAAAAATTTGATGAGGAAATTCGCCAGCAATTGCTGCGGGAAAAATACGACCGCGACGGCGACGCGCTCTCGTTTTTGCAGCAGATGAACGACGAGCAGTTGTTCCATTTGCTCAAACCCTTGAAGACCGGCGTGATGGCCATCGTGTTGGCGCAGCTCCAAACCGAGCGCGCCGCTAAATTTTTGAACACGCTGGAGGCGGCGGAGCGCAAAAGCGTGCTGGCGGCCATGGCTAATCTCGAACGCATCCCGTCGGATGTTTATCAGCACATCGCGCGGCAATTAGCGACGCGCGCCAATGAATTGAAAACCATGCGCCACGTCCGCGCCAACGGCGTCGATGCCATGGTGAGCGTGCTGGAACAACTCGACGAAACCACCCAGGAAGAGACGCTGGCGTATCTGCAAACTCAAAATTTAGCGCTGGCCGAAAAAGTCAGCCGCCGCTTCATGACCTTCCAGCAACTGCTGTCGTCGTCGCGGGACAAACTGCGCCAGGCCGCTCTGGAAGTGGACCGCGAGACGCTGGCGAAATCGCTGGTAACGCTGGATCGGGCGACGGTCGAACGCATCATTCAATCGCTGCCGCCGAAATTGGCGGAGATGGTGCGCGCCAGCCTCGAATCGCATCGTCATATTTCCGAAACAGAAGTGAACGAAGCGCGCCGCACGCTGATGCGAACGCTGCGCCGGAAAAAATCATTCATTGCATAAAGGGAAGGCATCGCTATGAAACGAATTCATTTGTCCGTTGTACTTTTACTGGCGTTGTGTTCGACGGTTTTCGCGCAGAGCGCCAACGAAACCATCCTCAATTTGATGCAGGATATTTTCACACAGATTCCCAAAGATTTGACGGAGATCGATCCCGAGCTCCAGCGCATCGCTATTTACCGCATCAACGTGGACGAAACCATCGTGGCGCCGGCGCTGCGGACGCATTTTCAAAACCGGCTTCTGGAAATTTTCCGCACGCTGGATCGCCCGGCGATGGTGTCGCTGCCGGATTTGAACACGCTGAAAATTTCGTCGTCGGACAGCAGCTTCTCCATTCGTAATGCGCTGCCCTCGCCGGATGAATTGTGGCGCGTGGGCCGCCGGCTGCGCGTGGACGCCTTCGTGGAAGGCAACCTCACCTACGTGCGCGGCAAAGCCATGTATCTCGATCTGCGCCTCAACCGCACCGGCACCAACGAAGTGTTGTGGGCGAAATCCTATTCGGCTTATGAGAAGGACTTCAAAGTGCAAACTTCGAATCCCTTGCGCCGCACGTTTCACGCCGGCCTCGAAATATTTCCCATCGAATTCGACGCGCCCGGCGATTCGCTTCTGCACGCGGATTTCAACAACCGGCTGGTGCAATATTCGGCGTACTTCGGCATCTACCAGTATCTCAGCGCCAGCAGCCGCGTGCGCTATGAATTGCGGGCCGGGGTGTCGTTTCTCTCCGACGGCGTGCGGCTCAACAACACGGAATTCGCCAAAAACGCTTTTTACGCGCAGCATCAGTTGGGACAATTTCTGCCGGTGTCGTACAACTTCCGCGCGCTGCTGCACACCACGATGATTCAAGACAAAGAAAACCGCTACGGCGACTGGCTGGCGTTTTACTTGTCGGTGACGCGCTACTTCACCCTCAACATGCCGGATTTGACCGGCATCGGCGTGGGCTTGCGTTCCGATCTCAGCTCGCGGTTTTCGGTTTCCGCCGGCATGTCGATGATTCTCGGACCCGAATTCGATTCCCAAATTGTGGAAGCCATTGGCGAATCGTTGCGCGCGCAAATCAACGGCGTGCACTTTGATTTCATGCTGCTGCAGGTTTCGTTTTAACTTACTAAACCGCAGAGAGAAATGAATCTATTTTTAACCGCAAAGAACGCACAGTTGGCGCAATGGCCGCTAAAAAACATTTTTTCTCTTACGCTCCTTTCGCCTTCTTAGCGAATCTTGCGGTGGTGAATATTCAGGCTAAAAATTAGGAAGCGCTTATGAAAAATAATTATCGAAAAACAGCCGGTCGCAAAAAAATAAACCGGCTGACTCTCACGTTACTCATTCCCACCTTGTGGTTGGCGGCGCTGGCGTGTTCCGCCAATCGGCAGATGATGAAAGAAGGCGATGCCGCGCCGAATGGATCCGAAAACCGTGTCGCGGCGGATTCATCGGCGCGGGTTAAATCGCCAAAAGCCGACGAGCAGTATTTAGTGGTAAAATTCCGGCAGAACGACACCGAAGTGGAGATGGCGCTCGATCCCAATTCCACCAACCTCGATTTGGAATTGCTGCGCGGCAAAGACGGCGTGCTGTCGGTGACCAAAGGCGACTCCGTGCTCTACAAAAAAGACGACGAACCGAAAGCGCCCCCGAAACCCAATTCCAACTCGGAGGGCGAGCTGCTGACCGACGAGATCATCCGCGACATCAACTTAGCGCAGAAACTGTTTTATGAGCGTCGCTACGCCGAGGCCCTGAACGTGCTGCAAGCGTCGCTGCAAAAAAAGCAAACCGCCACCGCGTACGCCTTGGGCGGTTCCATCTACTTTGTGAACGGCGAAATCGAATCGGCGGTGCAGGCCTGGGAAAACGCCCTCCAGATCAATCCGAATCTCGAGGACGTGCGCCAGCTCATCGCGCGCTACAAAACTTCACAATAAGGAAAAACGATGTTAACTTTCTTGGGATTTCTAATCGGCTGTGCGCTGGTTGCGTACGGTATCATCAACGGCAACTCGCCGGTGGAGGTGTTTCTCAATTGGCAGGGCATGGCCATCGTTTTGGGCGGCACCATCGCGTCAACCTTCGTGTCGTTTCCCGTCAGCGAAGTGGTGCAGGCGTTCAAAGCCTTTTTCATTATTTTTCGATCGGGCTCGCACGATTACGTCGGCGCGGTCAATAAGATGGTAGCGGCGATCCGCTCCTACCAGCGCGACGGTCTCGATCATCTGCTGCGGGAGCTGCCGAAACTTAAGAAGCTGTGGATTTTGCAGGACGGCGTGCAGATGCTCGCCAACGGCTATTCAAAAGCGGAAGCGCAAGCCATTTTAGAAGATCAAATTCGCTGGCAGATGACCCGCGAGTCCAAGCAAAATCAGTTGTTCAGCGTGATGGCGAAAATCGCGCCGGCCTTCGGAATGTTGGGAACGGTGATCGGGTTGATCGATATGCTCATCACGCTGCAAAGCAAGCCCGGCCAGGTAGGACTCGGTTTAGCGGTAGCGCTGACCACGACCTTTTACGGTTTGATTTTAGCCAACATGGTGTTCGTCCCCATCGCAGAAAAAATTCGCGAGCGCTCCGAAAACAACTTGCTGCTGGAAACCATGCAGCTCGAAACCATTTTGATGATGTACGACAACCGCAACTACGTCTATGCCCGCGACAAACTGGCGGCTTATTTGAACGCCAACAGCCGCAAGAAAGTCAACAAGCTGGCGGCCGGCTCGAATGGAAGGATGCGCAGCAAAGCGGCGAAAGAATTGATACAGAGGTAGGGCAAATCCGAAATTCGAAACTCGAAATGCGAAATTCGAAGCAAATTCAAAAAACAAAAATCAAGATCATCTTAAAACCTGTGCAGAAAAAAACTGCAAGACAAGCATTTCGACATTTGATATTTTGAATTTCGGATTTGTTTTGGATTTTGAGATTCGAGATTCGAGTTTTCAAACTAATCAAAACCACGACAAGCAAAATGGAAATAAAGATACCCGCATTAAATCACACCAAAAAAGAAGATCAGCCCTGGCTGCTGTCCTACGCCGACATGGTGACCCTGCTGCTGGCGTTCTTCGTGCTGTTCTTTTCCATCTCGCAAATCGATCAAGTGAAGTTCGAGATGATCATGGAATATTTTTCCAAAAGTGAAACCATGCCGCTGCATCAGCTCGAAAAGAAATTCAAAGAGCTGGTGGAACAGCACAACTTGCAGCAAAGCGTGGAAGTTTCGTTGACGCCGGATGGACTGCTGGTGAATTTTCAGGACAACATTTTGTTCGATTCCGGGAAAGCGGATTTAAAACCGAACTCTTTTCCCATTCTGAACGCGCTGGCGGACATCCTGAAAGCGCCGGACGTGAGCGAGCGCAAAATTCAAGTGGAGGGCCACACCGACAGCGTGCCGCTCGCCAAAAATTCTCTCTACCCATCGAACTGGGAACTCTCCACCGCGCGCTCGTCCAGCGTCATTCGCAGCCTGCTCGCCAACGGCATCCGCGCCCAGCGCTTTATGGCGGTGGGCTACGCCGACACCCGCCTCAAAGTGGAGGAAACGCCGGAGCGCCGCGGATTGATGGCCAACCGCCGGGTGAGTTTGTTGATTAAGTAAGCCCTATTCCTTCACAATCCGCCCATCAAATAGTTTGATAATGCGATTGCCGTACGCGGCGTTCTTGTCCGAATGCGTCACCTGAATGATGGTGGCGCCCTGCTGATTCAGTTTCTTGAACATTTCCATAATTTCTTCCCCCTGACTTGAGTGGAGATTGCCGGTGGGCTCGTCCGCGAGGATGAGCCTGGGATGGGTGATCATGGCGCGCGCTACGCCCACAAGCTGCTGGTGTCCGCCGGACAATTGGTTGGGGAACAAATCTTTTTTGGCGACGATGTTGAAGCGGTCGAGAGTATCGGAGACGATGCCCTTGCGCTCCGCCGCTTTGATTTTTTTGTAGAGCAGCGGCGTTTCGAGATTTTCGTAAACCGTCAGCTCATCGATCAAATGGTAGCTCTGAAACACAAAGCCGATGTGAGTGGAATGCAACTCCGAGCGTTTCTTTTCGCTGAGCTGGTGCACGGGATGATCGTAAAAAAAGTATTCGCCGTCCGAGGCATCGTCCAACATGCCGAGGATGTGCAGCAGCGTGGACTTGCCGGAGCCCGACGGCCCCATGATGGTCATGAACTCTCCTTCTTCGACGACGAGGTTGATGTCGCGCAGCACATAGGTGAGCCCGGCGCCGGTTTTGTAGTATTTGGTGATGTGGTTGAGTTTGATCATGTTTTCTCCATTCTTTTTAAAACAGGTTGCTGAAAAACTCAGTTTTGGAAAAATCTCTTTTGCTCATCGTTCAAAGTCCGCGCGGGCGGGCTTCGGAAAGAACCGCAAATTTTGTGAAAGGGGTTTTTCATATTAACGCGCTTCAGAAGTTTTGTTCCATTTTCTATCAAAGAAATTTGAGTTTTTCAGCAACCACATTCCCCAAACTCTTGCTTGGGAAGATTTACTTTCGCTTAGAGAAGCGGAGTTAATAACCTTCAATTACTTCTGCCGTCTGCCCTTTGCCGTCTCACGTCATCGCAGCGTCTGACACCCCCGGGGTTGTTCGCATTCGTACACTGAGTGTAATGTCAGCGGATAGTTCTCCGGCGCTGGCGGCGTCGATTTATAGTCTAAAAACAGACATGGCATTACATGGCATATATTTTGAGAATAGCTTTCAGCCGTCAGCATTTTGTTTTCATCTTTGAGTTTATTGCCGGCGTGCGACCCTCAATAAATAATGGACAGCCAAACCAGGGCTGGCTGCGGCCGGCCCTGATTGGCTTCCTCGTTAAACGGGAAACGGCAAATGGCAAATGTGAAAAACGCAGTGCGCAGATAACATCGTGCTTAGCTAACAAACGCTTTGTACGACGCGACGGACAGTTCACAACAAACAACGGACAACTGACATGTTTAAAAATTATCTCAAGATCGCGGGGAGAAACATTTGGAAGAACAAAGCCTACTCGTTCATCAACATCGCCGGGCTGGCCATCGGCATGGCGTGCTGCATGTTGATTTTGCTTTACGTGCTCAAAGAGGTTGGGTATGACGATCACCACCGCGACGCGGACCAAATTTATCGTGTGGCGATTTGGAAAGACGCCACCGGTCAGAAACAGGGGCAGGCCAGCGTTTCGTATTTGACCGCGGAGGTTCTGCTGCTCGAGTATCCGCAAGTGCAGCAGGCCGCGCGCATTTTTCGCTTCAACAACGAAGATGCCGCGGTTCAAATTGACGATCGCCGGTTCATCGAGCCGCGCTTCTTTTTTGCCGATGCCAGCCTGTTTGACATTTTCACCATTCCTTTTTTGAGGGGCGATCCGGCCACAGCCTTGAGCCAGCCGAACAGCGTGGTGGTGACAGAAGAGATCGCGCGCAAATATTTCAACACCCTCGAGGTGTTGGGCGAAACCGTCACCGTAAATCTGCGCGGCAGAAACATCGACTACAAAATCACCGGCGTTGTGAGCAATGCCCCGGAGGCTAGCCATTTCAAATACGACCTGTTGGCGTGGTTTCAACACGCGGAAACCCTCGCCCCGGATCCGGATTTCTTTCGCAGTTGGTTCGGTTATCAAATTTGGACGTATATCAAACTCCCCAAAGGTTATGATCCCAGGGAGTTGGAAGCGGGCCTCGTGCAGTTGGTGAAAAAGTATTTCCCCAGCACTCGGCAAAGCTCACGCCTGTTTCTGCAGCGGCTGCGCGACATTCATCTGAGCGGCAATCTCGAAAACGAATGCGAGCCCAACAACGACATTCAGTACATCTACATTTTTTCGGCGATCGCCGTGCTGGTGCTGATCATCGCCTGCATCAATTTTATGAACTTGAGCACCGCCCGTTCTCTCAATCGCGCCCGCGAGGTGGGACTACGCAAAGTGGTGGGCGCTCAGCGCGTGCAATTGATCAAGCAATTTTTGGTGGAATCGTTGCTGGTCAGCTTTCTGGCGGTAACGCTGGCGCTGGCAATGGTCGAAGGATTGGCAGCCATTTTCAACAAGCTTTCCATCATCCAACTGCGCGTCAGTTATTTCGAAAACTCTTTGCTTCTGCTGGGCCTGCTGGCATTGACCGTCGCCGTGGGCGTGATTTCCGGTTTGTACCCGGCGATTTTCCTCTCCGCATTTCAACCGGTTCGCACTCTCAAAAAATCGTTTGCCAAATCGGGCCTTGGCGCTAATATGCGCAAAACTTTGGTGGTGGCGCAAATGGCCATCACGGTGATCCTGCTCGTCGCCATCGTCACTATCGCTCAACAATTGGAATACATTCGCAAAAAGAAATTGGGATTTGAGAAGGAGCAGATGCTGTTGATCAAAGCCACCGGCACGGCGCTGACCGACAAACAAAACTACGAGACGTTCAAATCGCAGCTTCTGCAGTTGCCCGAGGTGATGAGCGTCACCAAGAACGCCTGGGTGACGGGAGAAGGTTTCCCCATCCGCTCGATCTATTTTAACGCGATCAATGATGAAGAAAAAATCGCGCTGCCCTTCAACTTCGTCGGCCATGACTATACGAAAACCTACGGACTGGAGCTGGCTGCCGGCCGCGATTTTTCAAAGGAGTTTGCCACCGATACCAGCTTCGCCTATTTGGTTAATGAAGCGGCGGTGCGGCAATACGGTATCGAGCCGGTGCTGGGGCGGGTGATCGCCAGCGGCGACCGCAACCCGGTGCGCGGGCCGATCGTCGGCGTGGTGAAAGATTTTCACTTCGCACCGCTGCACGAATCCATTGAGCCAATGGTGATCGGCTTGTTTGATCTCGGCCTTCCGCTGATTTCCGTGCGGCTCAACACCGCGACGCTCTCCAATTCGCTGGCGCAAATCGAGAGCGTGTGGCGGCAATTCGAAAAGATTCGTCCGATGGATTTTTTCTTTCTCGACAACCGCCTCGATAGCGTTTACAAATTCGAGACGCAGCTCGGCAAGATTGTGGCTTACTTCACGACGTTGGCCATTCTCATCGCGTGTCTCGGATTATTCGGGATGGCATTGTTTGCGGCGGAACAGCGCACCAAAGAAATCGGCATTCGCAAAGTGTTGGGCGCGTCGGTGCCAAATATCTTTATGTCCTTCTCTTTTGATTTTATCAAGTTGATGATGGTTGCGAATCTTGTCGCGTGGCCGATCGCTTTTGTGATCATGCGAAGATGGTTGAACGATTTTGCTTATCGCATCGACATCAGCGCGGCGGCGTTTCTGTTCGCCGGTGCGATCGCAATTGGGATCGCCATTCTGACCGTCAGCTATCAGGCCATAAAATCGGCGATTGCGAATCCGGTGGAGGCGTTGCGGTATGAATGAGCAAAGCGCAGAGCGAAGAGCGTAAAATGCGAATTGTCGTCGCTCCACGCTCTACGTTCTCTCGCTCTACGCTTTACGACTTCTAAAACGCTATGCGCTCTGCTCTTTGCGCTCTGTAACTGACAACGGACTACTGACAATGCTTAAAAACTATCTCAAGATTGCCGCAAGAAACATTTGGAAGAACAAAGCCTACTCGTTCATCAATATCGCCGGGCTGGCCATTGGCATGGCGTGCTGCATGTTGATCCTGCTTTACGTCCGCGACGAGTTGAATTTCGATGCCTTTCATAAAAAGGCGGATCGCATTTTTCGAATCGTCGATGTCCGCAAGTCGCCGGACAAAGGCGACCGCCATATTCCGCAAGTGATGGGACCGGTGGCTCCGGCGTTGAAAAAAGACTTTCCGGAGGTGGAAGCGTTCGTGCGAGCGATGAGCCGTTTCAGCACCGGCCGCTTCGTTGTTGAGTATGGCGCCGCGCGTTTTTACGAAGGCGATCACCTGTTCGTCGAAACCAATTTTCTCGACGTCTTCGATTTCGACTTGCTGCGCGGCGCTCGCGCATCGGCGTTGCGAGAGCCGATGTCAGTGGTATTGACCGAGACCTCAGCGAAAAAATATTTCGGCGATGAAGAGGCATTCGGCCAGACCATAAAAGTCGAGCGTTTTGGTGATTTCAAAGTCACCGGTGTTCTCAAAGACCCGCCGCCCAATTCGCACTTGAATTTCAGCATGTTGTTTTCATTTGCCACCTTGCAGGGGATAGAGGGTTGGCGTCGTTTCAGCGAGCGTTGGGATTCCGACGGCTTCATCACTTATTTGGTTTTGAACGATCCTGCCTCCGCCTCAACGTTGGAAACCAAACTGGCGGAATTCAATCGCCAGTATCGCGGCGAGGCAGCCAACGACAGCCGTTTCTATTTGCAGCCGCTGCGCGACATCCACTTTCATTCCAATCACATCGAATTTGATCGCAACGAAAATAAAGGCGACATCGCGTACGTTTATATTTTCTCCGCCATCGCGTTGTTCATTGTGGTGATCGCGTGCATTAATTACATGAATCTTGCCACGGCGCGTTCGGTAAGCCGCGCCCGTGAAGTCGGCATGCGCAAAGTGGTGGGCGCGTATCGACTGCAGCTCGTCGGCCAATTTTTAAGTGAGTCGCTGGTGTTCTCCGCCATCGCGTTTGTGGTCGCTTGCGGCGCTGTGGAGTTACTGCTGCCGACGTTCAACCAGTTCACAGGAAAACAGCTCGCGCTGGATGTGGCGAAACTTGATTGGCTGCCGATCGGACTTTTGGCGATGGCGCTGTTGGTCGGATTGATTGCCGGCAGCTATCCGGCGTTCTTTCTGTCGCGGCTGCGGCCGGCGTTCATTCTCAAAGGCGGCACGGGCGCCAGCTCATCGTGGTTTCGGCAAGGCTTGGTGGTGACGCAGTTCGCGCTTTCGATTGTGATGATCGTCGCAACGGTGGTAGTGTACAACCAGATGAACTACATCCGCACCAAACGTCTCGGATTCAATGAGGAGCAACTCGTGGTGGTGGACATCAACAGCAGCGTGGCTCGCAAAAACTTTCAAGCGATCAAAACGGAAATGAAACGCAGCGCGGCAGTGCACGGCGTATCGGTGAGCTCGCGGGTTCCTGGCGATTGGAAGAACATCGCTGAAGTGGGAGTAGTCCCGGAGGGTGCGCCGGAAACGGAGATTCATACTTTGAATTTCATCGGCATTGATGAAGATTTCATGAAAGTATTTGAGGTTGAGCTGGCAGAAGGCCGAAATTTCTCGCCGGAATTTGGAACCGACACCAGCGCCGTTTTGCTCAATGAAACCGCAGCCAAGGAGTTTGGTTGGGATTCGCCGCTCGGCAAAACCATTCGCGTGCCTGAAGAAAATTTTGAAGCGCGCGTCATCGGCGTGGTCAGAGATTTTCATTTCCGATCGCTGCATGAAAAAATCGGTCCGCTGGTTTTGGCGAATTGGAACAACCGCATCGACGCTATCGACTACTTCACGGTGCGTATCAGTGGTGAGGATATCCCCGGCACACTCAAATACCTGCAAAGCGTTCACGAGAAATTCGATCAAGTTACGCCATTCGAATACAATTTCCTCGACGAGCGTTTGGCAGATTTTTATCGCAACGATCAGCGTGTTGGCACTCTGTTCTGCATCGCAGCGGGACTGGCGATCTTTGTCGCCTGTCTCGGATTGTTCGGAATGGCGGCGTATTCCACCGAGCAGCGGCGAAAAGAGATCGGCGTGCGCAAAGTTTTGGGCGCCACCACTACCAGCATCGTCATGCTGCTGTCAAAGGAATTCACCCGCCTCGTGCTGTTGGGTTTGTTGGTCGCCACGCCGCTGGCTTGGTTCGCCATGAACAAATGGCTCGATAACTTCGCCTATCGTATCGATATCGGCTGGTGGGTGTTCGCGCTCGCCGGCGGATCTGCGCTGCTCATTGCGCTGCTGACGGTGAGCACGCAGGCCATTCGGGCGGCAGTGGCGAATCCGGTTGAAGCGCTGCGCTATGAATGAGCAGAGAGCATAGCGCATGGCGCAGAGCGAAAGAGCGAAGAGTGCAAATGCGAATTGTCGTCGCTCCACGCTCTACGCTCTCACGCTCTACCTCTTCTAAAACGCTCTGCTCTATGCTCTCTGCGCTTTGCTTCTGGTTGTCGGACACCGATCCGCTTCGCGGAAAAGCTAACGGCGGAGAGCTGGTGCTGACTGCCATGCAACTGACAACTTACAATGGAAACAAATCCCATGATCAAAAATTACTTCAAAATCGCGCTGCGCAACATCCTTCGCCACAAAGGCTACGCAGCGATCAACATCAGTGGGCTGGCGATTGGCATCGCCTGCTGCATGGTGATATTTTTGTTCGTTAGAAATGAGTTGAACTACGATCGTTTTCATGAGCACGGCGAGCGTATCTTTCGCGTGCTGCGCTATGCGACCGGCGACGGCGCCGAACGCAGAATCGGCGTGACGTCGGCGCCCTTTGCGGCCGCACTGCAAACCGATTTCCCCACCGACATCGAGGAAGCGATGCGCGTGATGCCTAACGAGGGACTGGTTACCTGTGGCGACAACTCATTCTATGAAAAGAAATTCTTTTTTGCAGATCCCAACTTCTTTGAATTCTTTTCTTATTCTCTGCTCACTGGCAACGCGGCGGAGGCGCTGGCGACTCCAAACGATGTCGTGATTTCGAAGGCGATGGCGGGAAAATATTTTGGCGAACAAAATCCCATTGGCCAGACTCTCACGCTCGATAAACGTTATGAATTTCGCGTGACCGGCGTTTTCGGCAAACCGCTTGCCAACACCCATCTCGATTTTGATTTTGTCGCCGCGCTGGCGGTGTTTCAATCGCGGCCGTGGTTCAGCAACTGGTGGGCTAACAATTTGGTCACTTATGTGCGGCTGCGCCCGGGCGTCGAGGCGTCGGTTGTGGAGTGGCAGTTTCCGCAATTCATGGAAAAATATTTCGGAGCGCATTTTCGCAAAACCGGTATCATCCGCAGTTTGCTGTTGGAACCGCTGCCGGAGATCTACCTCAACCACGCCACCACTTTCGATCCGATACCCCACGGCGATCCGCAGACCATCATGTTGTTCACGGTCATCGCGATTCTGGTTCTGCTCATCGCTTGCGTCAACTATACGAATTTAGCTACGGCAAAATCAGCCAATCGCGCGCGCGAAGTAGGGATGCGCAAAGTGATGGGCGCACATCGCCAGAATCTCATCGCGCAATTCGTCGGCGAGTCAACTGTGTTGGCGATGTTGGCTACCTTGTCTCTTCGCGGAGCTGGCGCCCCGCCAGTCCCGCCTTCACAATGCCAGGCGCGACAGCATTCACGCGAATACCGTGTTGCGCAAGTTCAC
>JBBIIG010000008.1:53183-110530 GCA_037446635.1 bacterium | reverse complement strand
TGGAGAGCAAAAAAATCGCTGGCCGGAACCACCTTCGAAATTGCGAGCGGAATTGGGAGTACATGCCTGGAAGTCGCCTTCTTCAAAATACGCCCGACCCGGGGTAGGGGTAATTCATGAATTACCCCTACCCCTACCGCCAGTCGATAAATTGCTCGCGGGTGGGCGGCTGGCAATTCGGACAAAAAAAGGAATCGAAGCCCAACACGCCGGCGCGGCGAATGGTGGCGCCACAGCGCGGGCACGGCTGATCTTTGCGGTTGCGAACTTTCATGTGGCCGCGCACTTTCACTTCGAGCGGCTGCTGCGCCTTTTCCACTTCGGCGATCCCCCAATTGATGACGCCGATGATGCTTTCATACAACTGGCCGATTTGCGCCGGGGTCAATTTCTGGCAAAAGGTTTTGGGATGAAGGCGCGCGTCGAATAAAATCTCGTCGGCGTAGGCGTTGCCGATGGCGCTCAACGCGGATTGGGTCATCAAAAACACCCGCACCTGCGTACGCTGGCTTTTGATGATCTCGCGAAATTTTTCGAGAGTAAATTCCGCGCTGGTGATATCCACCCCCTGGTCGAGAAAGCGCGGGATCGCTGCGTACTCGCCGGCCGCGGTCAAATAAACCTTGCCCATTTTTTTGTCGTCGAGATAAAAAAAATTCACGCCCTCGAGATTCAAACAGAAACAGGGCGCGCGGCCGGATTTTGCCGACTCGGTGAGTTGAAACCGTCCCGCCAGCATCGGGTGAATGATAATTTCGACGGCGCGGTCAAATGCAAAAACCAAAAACGGCCCGTGGCGGTGAATGCTTTTGAAACGCGCGCCCAGCAACGCTTCGTCAAACGAGTCCGCGATCAAATTCCGCAGCACAATCGGCTCGGTGATCGTCACGCCGCAGATTTGTTTTCCCGGCAGCGCGGCGCTGAGCTTCTTTTCGATGTAAACTAAATCGGGCAGCTCCGGCATGTCACTTTCCTATTCCCAGAAGGCGCGCGAGGTTGCCGCCAAAAATTTTTTCCTGATCTTGCTTGGAGACCTGCAGGGCGTTCAAAATCTGAAGCTGCTGATCGAAAATATCTTGGCGCCAGCCGCGGGGAAAATAGGAGGAGTCCGTACCAAACAAAATGCGCTCGGGTCCGAGTACGGTCAGCGACCGCTGGAAAACCTGAGCCAACGTCAGCGGCGGGGCGATCCACGAATTGGAGCTGGCGGTGTCAAAATAAATGTTGGAAAATTCCCGCGCCACCGCCAGCGCTTCCTCGAAGCGGCCGCAGCCAAAATGGGGAACGATAAAATTCACCTCCGAAAATTCCGCCGCGGGAATTTTTAAATCTTCGGGATTTGAAAAGCGGTGATCGATGTTATCCGGCAAACCCAATTTCTGAAAAATCGGAATGCTGAGCTGGCCGAAGTGGATAAACACCGGCGCCGCGGCCGCCGCCGCTTCTTCATAAATTGGAAAAACTTTTTTATCGAACGCGTGAAAATGGTGCAGCGCCGGGAACAGCAAAACCCCTTTCATTCCCAGCAGGTTGAGGGAATAATAAGTTTGATCGCGGGCGGAAGGTTGGGTGGGATCGATCATCACGTAGCCAACCAAGCGCTGGGGAAACGCCCGCACCGCAACGGCCAGCGACTCGGCGTCGTTGAGCTTGCTGGCAAACAGCACCTGTTTGCTGACTCCGCGCCGATCCAATTCTTCGACCCAGCGCCGGCCCAGCTCTTCCGGCGCCGCGGCCGGCGCCTCCCAACCGAGTTTCACCGCCAGCGCTTCGGCGCTGGTGATTTCCGGAAGGCGCGCGCTGGCGAGATTGGCAAAATGCTGAAACCACGTGTGCGAAAAGAAGTGGGTGTGGGCGTCGATGATTGTGAGTTTTGAGTTGATCATATTTTTGGCGAATTGTTGATAAATATAACAAATTAGTGCGCTAGTTTCAAGGGGGCCGTCCCAAAAAGTCCATCCGTCGCGCCCGCAAGTTTTTTTGCCCGCATGTTCCACTGTTTCACTTCTGCACTACAATAACTAAGAAGCGATTTGAGGCAATATTTCTCTTGCACTTGAGCCAATTCTTTTTATTTTCTCCCATTGAATTCATGATTATTGAAGGAGGTTGAAAACCCATGGCATACAAAGGAACAATTGGAATTTTGACCGGCGGCGGCGATGTGCCGGGATTGAATCCGGCGATTCGCGCGGTCACCTTTCGCGCGCTGCGGGAGGGCTACCGCGTCCTCGGCATCCGCCGCGGTTGGGCGGGTCTGGTGGATATGACGCCGGATAAAAACGCCGACAACAGCGATCACGTGCAGGTGTTAACGGAGGGAATTGTCGATCGCGCTGGACGCACCGGCGGGACGTTTTTGCACACCTCGCGCACCCGGCCGAGCCACCTCCCCAAGAGCATTTTACCCCCACATCTGCGGGATAAATACAAAAACGATATTAACGACGTTACCGAGGACGTGCTGAAACACCTCGAGTTTTTGGGAATCGATTATTTGATCCCCATCGGCGGCGACGACACCCTCAGCTACGGCCAGCGCTTGCACAAAGAGGGAATCAAGATCGTCGCCATTCCGAAAACCATGGACAACGACGTGCCCGGCACCGACTACTGCATCGGCTTCAGCACCTGTGTGACCCGCACCATCGAGCTCACCCACAAGCTGCGCACCACCGCCGGCTCCCACGAACGGCTGCTGGTGATCGAAGTCTTCGGGCGCTATGCCGGCTTCACCGCCATGCTGCCCACCATGGCTGGCGCCGCCGATCGTTGTGTGATTCCGGAATATCCGTTCGATATCGAGCGGCTCACCGAACTGCTTGTCGATGATCGCAAACATCATCCCAGCAATTACGCGGTGGTGTTGGTTTCGGAAGGCGCACAAATGAAAGAGGACGCCGGTATGCACTTTGAAGGCGAGGAAAAAGATCAGTACGGCCACCGCAAGTTGGGCGGCATCGGCGACAAAGTGGGCTTAATGCTTAAAGAACTTTCCGGCAAATTCAACAACGGCAAGCGCGTCAACATTCTCAACCAGCGCTTGGGCTATCTCGTGCGCTGCGGCGATCCCGACGCCATCGATTCGGTGGTGCCCATGGCCTTCGGCAACCTGGCGCTGGATTTGGTGTTGGCGAAGACCTCGGGACGGCTCATCAGTCTGCGCAACGGCTGCTACGACAATGTGCCCATCGATGTGGTAGTGGGGCGCAAGAAAATCGTCGATGTGGAAAAATACTATAACCGCGATCGGCTGCGGCCGAAGTACGAATCTTTTATGCGGCAGCCGCTGTTCATCATGACCAGCGAAGGGTGAAGGCGATTGGAGTGATGGAGTGTTAGAGTGTTGTCTCGATGGATTAATGGATTAATGGATTAATGGATCATTGGAGTGTTGGAGTACTGGAGTATTTGGATTGATTGATCCAATAATCAATAATCCATTACTCCAGCACTCAAGAAGCCACCTTTAAAACACAATTCAATAACGGGTTCGATGCCTCCGTTTATCCCGTACAGCCCATCGCACATGGTTGTTTTGCTCATCATTTTAGCGATGAGCATTTTCTTACCGCTGCTGATCAAAAGGATGGCGTCCGACAAGCTGAGCCGCGTCGTTGCGGTCAGTCTCGGCGTCATATTATTGCTCAGCAAAATTCTCGAGCCATTTTTCCGTTTGGCTTCGTTCGAAAACTGGCGAAATGATTTGCCACTTCACCTGTGCGATATCGGCGGCATCCTTACCGGCATTCTGCTCATCAACCGCAGTTATTTTTTGTACGAGATCAATTACTTCTGGGCGCTGGGGGGAACCGTGCTGGCGGTGTTGACCCCCGAACTCCGCAACGGCTTCCCGCATGTGGATTTTTACTTCTACTTCATCACCCACGGGCTGATTATTGTCGGCGCCATTTTCGCCACCGTTGTTTTCAACTACCGCCCCACGCTCAAATCCATCTGGCGCACCTTCCTCGCTACCGCCGCTTACGCCGCCATCATTGCGCCGGTAAACTGGCTTTTGGGAACCAATTATCTTTATTTATGCGCCAAACCAACCACCCGCACTTTGTTTGATTATCTCGGGCCGTGGCCGTGGTATCTGCTGAGTCTCGTGCCGGTGAGCTTCATCATTTTTTTCATTTATTATAGTCCTTTCTGGGTGGCCGATCTCGTCAGAAAGAAGTCCTCGTGATCACCAAAACCATCTAAGACCAAGGTCCCGGGGCTGCCTAAAAAAGGCGAATGTCACTGCGAGGCGCTGTTTGCCTGCCTGCAGCAGGCAGGCCGAAGCAGTCTCCGTGCTCAAAATCAGCAGATCGCTTCGCCAAAAGCGCTCGCGAGGACATCATTTTTGCGTACTTTTTAGACAGCCCCACGCCGTGAATCGCTCAAACTTTTCCCCGTGCGCGACGTAAAATTGCAGCGTAATCACAGCAACATTTGGATTGATTTCCGCTTCTTCTTCTTTTATATTCTTTCGATTCTTTTGATTTAAATAGAGGTTCAAAATGGACGGACAAACTCTGGAGCGCTTTCGGCGCGCTCTGCACGATAATCGCGATACGCTTTTACATTGGCTGGAATCCGAGTCGGATCGCAAGAATGTGCACTTGGGCGGCGAAGATCAGGGCAAGGTCTGGCAACTGATTTCCGACTTGAAAGTCGCGCTGGAAAATATCGAACGCGGCGATTTTGGCAAGTGCACGGTGTGCGGCGAGGACGTGGACGCCGAGCTTTTGGAATACGATTTCACTGCCAGCATGTGTTTGAGCCACTACACCGCGGAACAAATGCAGACGCTGCAGCGCGAGCTGGAGCTGGTTTCGAAAGTGCACCGCGATCTGCTGCCGTGCAAAGCGCCGACTCTGCCGGGCATCGCGATCGCCGCCCACACCGAGTCGGCGCGCATCGTCGGCGGAGATTATTACGATTTTTTTGATTGCCGCGATCGCAATCAGGGCCTGGTCATCGCCGACGTGATGGACAAAGGGCTGCCCGCCAGCATGTTGATGTCCAACCTGCAGGCGTCGCTGCGCATCCTCGGCCCGGAAGCCGAGACCCTGGAATCTCTGGCCGAGCGCCTCAACCGCCTCTTTCGCCGTAATCTCAATTTGATTAAATTTATTTCGATCTTTCTCGGCATCATCGATGCCCGCAACCGTAAGTTGACATACTGCAACGCCGGGCATCACCCGCCGCTGTGGTGGCAGGCTTCAAATAAGTCCTTCACTTGGCTGGTTCCTACGGGACCGGCGCTGGGACTGACGGCGGATCCGCGCTACCATTCGCAAACCATTCAGATCGCCGCCGGCGACGTGCTGGTGTTCTACACCGACGGCCTGGTGGAAGCCGGCGCCAACGGCGAGTCCTTTGGCGAGGAGCGGCTGCGTAATTATGTGCAAGAAAATATCCGGCGCTCGCCCGAAGAGTTAGTCAAAGGGCTGCTCGCCGCGGCCCGCCAGTTTGCCGGCCGCTTCACGGACGATGTGACGTTGATGGCGGTTAGAGTATCGTAGTAACGCATTTATGCGTTCACTGCAACTGACTGAACTGAACTCGCTCCCACGCAGAGCGTGGGAGCGAGGGGTGCAGCTCCTATGATCATTTAAACGAATAAGAAAAATGATCACCTTTGATGACTTCCTGAAAATCGACATGCGCGTGGGAAAGGTGGTGGCGGTGGAAGATTTTCCCCGCGCCCACAAACCGTCATACAAAGTGCAGGTGGATTTCGGCCCGGAGATTGGGGTGAAGTGGACCAGTGCGCAAGCGAAGCGTGATTACAAACCCGAACAGTTGATTGGCCGTCTCGTCATCGGCGTGGTGAATTTCCCGCCCAAAAATATCGGCGGCTTCATGTCCGAGTTTCTGCTGTTGGGTGTGCCGGCAGAAGACGGCGGCTTGTCCTTGCTCATGCCGGACCGAGCGACGGAAATCGGCGGCCGGATTTATTGACTTGTCCGCGAAACGGATCGCTTACAGCGGGCCGCTTTTTCGCTCTTCGCATTACGCTCTACGCTCTTTCATCCCACGCGCTTTGCGTAGCACAAAATTCTCTTGATACATACTCTCGGATTTTTATCTTATGAATATTGCGAAAGCCAAGAGGAAATATTATGGAAGCGATCAAACAAATAGTAAGAACCCCCAAGAACCGCGAAATCCGCATCAAAATTCCTGCTCACATTCCAGAAAACGATCCGGTTGAGATCATCATGTTCTTCCGTAGAAAGCCCGAGGATTATGATAGCAAGATCAATGAACTCAAAAATGCAATGAAGGATAAGCTTTTCTTGAGTGATCTAAGAGAAGTCTCGGAAGATTTTAAGAACGTTGACTTAGAGGAGTGGTAGAATAAGTGGCTTCCTTCCGATGGCATGTTTTCCTCGCCAATCTTGATCCAGTCATTGGTTCAGAGCAAGGTAAAACCCGTCCCGTCGTTGTAATTAGCGAAGAGCAAGTCAATAAAATTCTGCCCGTCGTGAATGTGCTTCCGATTACCTCGAGGAAAGCGGGACGCAAGGTTTACCCAAATGAAGTTCTGATTCCGAAAGGAGTTGGGGGCCTAACAAATGAGTCAATAGTTTTGTGTTATCAAATTCGGACTTTAGACAAGAAGCGGCTGATAAAGAAGCTTGGAACAATTGATTCCGCAGAGTTGCAGGAAAACATTTTTGAGGTCCTTTTGTTTCAATTGGGAATATTTCGGTGAGGCCCGAGTCCAACAAGTCTGATCCCGGAAATGGCCGCCGTAATTTTGAAAATATCCGCCGTTTTTTCGCTCTACGCTCTTCGCTTTGCTCTTTCGACCCACGCGCTTTGCGTAGCACAAAATTCTCTTGATACATACTCTTGGGCAAGGAATTTCCGAATGTCGAATGGACCCACCTTAACCCCCTCCCAAGAGGTGAATCTCACCCCTCCACCCGCAGCACCTCCAGCGGTGGGCGGTCCAAAATCCCGCGGCTGTTGAGGACGCCAATCAGCACCGTCAATCCGATTACCGTTAGCAGAACGATGATGAACGGCAGCAGCGTCGGCACGAATACGGCTTTAAACACAAAGTAAGCTAAAGCCCAACCGCCGAGATAGGATAAAAAGAGTCCGGCGAGGGCCGCAAAGCCGCCGAGGAAAATGTATTCGATCACCATAATGCGCGTCACTTGCTTGCGGGTGGCGCCGAGGGTGCGCAGCAGCACGCTTTCCTGAATGCGCTGGTAGCGGCTGGTGATGACCGCGGCGGTCAGCAGCATACGGTTAAAAAAGAGTTTGAAAAATACAGATTTTATTCTTATTCTTATAGTGAACTTAGAAATTATGCCGGTCATATTAAGACACAAGGGTTATCGCTTTTTCTTTTGGGCAAACGAAGGAAATCCTCGCGAACCCTTGCATGTTCATGTTCGAAAAGGTGGCGCCGTTGCCAAATTTTGGGTGCTACCGGAAGTTCGTGTTGCTGAATCCTATGACATGTCGCCGGCAGAACTCCGTGAGCTAGCGAAGGTGGTCAAAGAGAATAAAGAACTAATCGAAAGGAAATGGAATGAGTTTTTTCCAGAATAAAGCGCTTGCACGAAAGGTCACTTTTGATTCGGACGCCATGTGGATCGAGCTTGCCGATGGCCGAAAACTGGGTGTGCCGCTGGCTTACTTCCCACGTCTGCTTAACGCCACACCCAAACAGCGCGAAGCCTACGAAATTAGCGGAGGTGGAACAGGCCTTCATTGGGATGAAATCGATGAGGATATCAGCGTAGAATACCTGTTGTTAGGCGTAACTGATCGGACGCATCCGCAGAAAGAGCATCAACTCTCTGAGTCTGCGTGAAGTTTCAAAATCTCCCATTCTCAAATATTCCATTCTATTTTGCAACTTCGAGATTCAGCATTCCTTGTTCGATATTCGATATTCGTCTTTTAGGCCAATCGGAATAAAAATAAATATCGAACAAGGAATTTCGAATGTCGAATGGACCCACCCCTAACCCATCCCAAGAGGGGAATATTATCATCCCTCCACGCGCAGCACCTCCAGCGGCGGACGATCCAAAATCCCGCGGCTGTTGAGGACGCCAATCAACACCGTCAAGCCGATCACCGTTAGCAGAACGATGATGAACGGCAGCAGCGTCGGCACGAACACGACATCGAAGACGAAATAGGCCAGCGCCCAGCCGCCTAAATAGGAGAGCAGCAAACCCGTGAGCGCGGCAAAGCCGCCGAGGAATATGTATTCGATCACCATGATGCGCGTCACCTGCTTGCGCGTGGCGCCGAGCGTGCGCAGCAGCACACTTTCTTGAATGCGCTGGTAGCGGCTGGTGATGACCGCCGCGGCCAGCACAATCAGTCCCGTGGCAATGCTGAAAAATGCCATGAAGCGGATCACAAACGCGATCTTGCTCAAAAAGGCATCGAAGGTGCTGAGCACCAGCGCGAGGTCGATCATCGAGACGTTGGGGAAGGCGCGCACCACTGCCCGCTGCAGCTCGGCGGATTTCTCCGTGGTTTCCACCCGTGTCGATAAAATAAAAATCTGCGGCGCGCTTTCCAACACGCCCTCCGGGAACACCACCATGAAATTGGCTTGAATGCGCTGCCAATCGACTTTGCGCAAACTGGCGACCGCCGTGGTGAGCGGCACGCCCTGCACATTCCACACGATGGTATCGCCCACGCCGACGCCCAGCCGCTGCGCCGCGCCCTCCTCGAAGGAAATGGGAATCACGGACGCATCCGCCGCAATTTGCTCCACCCATTTGCCAGCAACAATTTCCTCCGACTCAAACAGATTCGCGCGGAAGGTGGTGCGGTATTCCCAGTTCAACAGTCCGCGCGAGGCCGTGCGCGTGGAATCATTCAGAATATCTTCCACGGTGCGGCTTTTGAGCGATTGAATACGCATCGTCACCATCGGCGCTTCCTGCAAAATCGGCAACTCATGCGCGCGGATCAATTCGGCGACGGCCTCTTTTTGATCCGGCTGCACATCGAACAAAATCAAATTGGGCCGATCGCCGCCGCCCACAAACACCACTTTTTGCAAAAGAGAACTGTGGGATAAATAGAGAGTGGTAATCAAAAACGTTCCCAAGCCGACCGCCAGCAGCAGCACCAGCGTCTGGTTGTTCGGTCGATAAAGATTGGCCAGCCCCTGCCGCCAGACGTACGGCCAGCCTGCCTGCGCAGACAGGCGCCACTGGAAAAATCGTTTGGCAAGCACGGTGATGGCCTTGGCCACGCCGGCAAGCACCGCAAACGCCAGCGCCATTGCGCCGGTGAAGCTCAATCCGAACACGAGATTCTGAGTCTGCAGAATCGCAAACGAGGTGACTGCTAAAATCAACGCGCCGAAAATGAGCCATCGCAGGTTGTCTTTCTTCGCAGGAGTGTTTTCTTCGAATGATGCACGCAACGCCAACAGCGGCGAGACCTTGCGAACCGCAATTAACGACAGCAGCGCAAACAGCAGCGCCAGCAAAAGTCCAATGCCGACGCCCTGCAAAATCGCTGGCAAAGAAACGGCGGTTTCAATTTGCACCGGCAGAAAATCCTCAAAAACTCGCGGCAGAAAGATTTGAATGCCCACACCAACGAGCGCGCCGATGAGAGAACCGGTCAGCGCCATGACCGCGATCTGAATCAGGTAGATGAGAAAGGTATCGCGGGCGCGGGCGCCAACGCAACGCAGAATGGCGACGTTGCCGAGCTTCTGTTTGGTGTAAACGTGCACCGCGCTGGTCACGCCGATGCTGCCCAAAATCAGGGCCACGAATCCCACGAGGTTGAGGAAGCGATAGAGATTTCCCAGCGCTTCGCCAACGTCCTCTTTGCGTTCGGCCACGGTATCGACGCGCAGGCGATAGCGATTGCGATGCGGCTCGAGGGCCTGCTCGAGTTTTACCATGTCGCGATTATCATCGAATTTGAAATAGACGCGATAGTTGACGAGGCTGCCGCGCTGCACCAGACCGGTTTCATCAACCTCATCCAGCGCGATGAAAACGCGCGGACTGAAGGTGCTGGCGATGGGCGGCTCGCTGGGAATGCTTTTGATTTTGCCGGCGATCGGGAAATTCTTTTCGCCGATCTTGATTGAATCACCGAGTTTGGCGTCAAACTGCAGCAGCAAAGCTTCATCGACGAGTGCGCTCGCGGATGATTTATAAGTGGCGGCAGCGTTTGCGGGGTCGGTTAGCAGTTTTCCATAAAAGGGAAAATTGCCTTTCATCGCGCGCACTTGCACGAGCCGGGTGTCGCCGGTTTTTGGAAACAGCGCCATCGAAGCAAAAGTGGTTTCGCGGGCTTGCTCGCCGCCGAGGGAATCGATGAGCGCTTCGCTTTCCGGCGTGAATGGCTGCAGGCTGGCGAGCAGCAAATCCGCGCCAAGCAGTGTCTTGGCCTGTTCGTCGATGGCTCTCTCCAAATTTCGGCCGAAGGAGCCAATCGCCACCAGCGCTGCAATTCCCAAAACAATGCAGGTCATGAACAGCATCAATCGTCTGCGATGGGTGCGGCTGTCGCGCCAGGCCATTTTGAAAAGCCAGCCGGGGGATTTTTTGGTTTTGGGTGTGTTAAAAGTGTTCATATTGATAAGCTGAATTATGGTAGATGTCATACCGAACGCCAACCTTTTTGTCAGGGTGAGGAATCTGGCGGAGCAAGCAGTATGCTATTTTCCAGATTTCTCGACTCCGCTGCGCTCGAATGACACGCGGGGAACGTTTCGTTGGTGATTTGCAATCTTCTGAATTTTGGAAATTGAATTTCCCGCAAGGTAGGGCGTATGGCCATACGCCCCTACCTCTTTTTGCTGGTTTTCATGATCCGATTGATTTCGCGGTGCAAGATTTTTTCTTTGCGCTTCCGTTCTAAAAAACTTTCTTTGCTGATGGTTGATTCGAGATGCGCCAGCTCTTTGCGCATTTTCAGATAATTTTGATAGCGTCCCTCCGGCAACTCGCCACTGGCAACCGCAGCCAACACCGCGCATTTGATTTCCGACGTATGCATGCAATCCGCAAAATGGCAATTTGCGGAAAGCCGCTCGATGTCCGCGAAGGTTTCGTCCATGCCGTCCTCGGCCTGCCTGCCCGCCAGGGGCCTCAGGCAGGCGGGCCACAGTTGCAATTCGCGCATGCCGGGCGTGTCGATCAAACAGCCGCCGTCCGGCAGCACAATCAATTGCCGGCGGGTCGTGGTGTGGCGGCCGCGGGAGTCGGTCTGCCGTACTTCAGCCGTTTTAAAAATCTCTTCGCCAACCAGTCGGTTGATGAGGCTCGATTTTCCCACGCCGGACGATCCGATGAACGCAAACGTCATCCCTTTTTTGATGATGCTTTTCAAAGCATCGATGCCAAAATTCGATTTGGCGCTGACCGACACGATTTCGAGATCCGGCATCAGGTTGCGGACAGCGGCCGCGCGTTCTTCGAATTCCGGACACAGGTCCGTTTTATTCAGCACCACCACCGGCGCGATGCGGTTTTCGTGCACCATCACCAAGTAGCGCTCCAAGCGCCGCAGGTTGTAGTTTTCATCCAAACTCTGGACGATGAAAATCACGTCGAGGTTGGCAGCGATCACCTGTTCGTCAAAAGTCTTGCCGGCGACTTTGCGGGAGAACTTGGTTTTGCGCGGCAGCAACTCATGAATGATCGCCTTCTGCTCGGACTCAAACAACGTCACCGCCACCCAATCGCCGACTTTTGGGAAGTCAGCGGATGAGTCCGCGCTGAACATAAATTTGCCGGTAACTTCGGCCGGGCACTCGCCCATCTCGGCGGCGATTTGATAACGCTCGCGATTTTCGATGGTTACCCGCGCCGGTGCAAGGCCGCTGTCTTTGAATGGGGCGAAGACTTTCTCAAAGTGTTCGTCCCAGCCTAGGTTGTGTAGATCCATGATGATTGGGGTGATTCTTTTGTAATTGGTTATTTAAGGTATAGGGTAATAGGGGGATAGAGAAGTCCTTATTTCCTTATACCTTATACCTTATACCTTATACCCTATTTCCTTTACATCCGCCGCATGATTCGTCGGTTCATCCGACACCACCGCACCGCCTTTCAACTTGATGACGCGGCCGGTGCGCGCGGCCAGCTCGAGATTGTGAGTCGCAATCACCAGCGTGGTGCCGTGTTCTGCGTTGAGTTGAAACAGAATGTCTTCGATGCGTTTGCTGGTTTCGGAGTCGAGGTTGCCGGTGGGTTCATCGGCAAACAAGATTCGCGGGCGATTGACAAACGCGCGCGCCAGCGCCACGCGCTGCTGTTCGCCGCCGGAAAGCTGCACCGGGTAGTGCTGCAGGCGCTCGCCCAATCCCACTTGATGCAAGAGTTCTTTAGCGCGCGGATGCGCGCCGTTTTCGCCGCGCAGCTCCAGCGGCACCATGACATTTTCCAGCGCCGTTAGAGTTGGTATGAGCTGAAAATTTTGAAACACAAATCCAACGTGCTGATTGCGCACCGCGGCACGTTCATCTTCAGAGAGTCGATTCAATTCGACGCCGTTCAACATCACCGCGCCGTGAGTTGGCAGATCGAGACCGGCGCACAATCCCAGCAACGTGGTTTTGCCGCTGCCGGACGGGCCGACGATGGCGCAACTGGCGCCAGCCGCGATGCTTAAATTGATATCGTGCAAAACCGTGAGCAGGGTCGAGCCGCTGTGGTAGGATTTAGTTAGATTTGCGACGCTTAAGATTGAGTTCATTTGCATTGAGTTAATTTAACGATTCTTTTATCCCCCCGGTGGCTATGAGCCACCGGAGGGTAACGTATTCATTGAAATCGTAATATAGGTTTGTTAGATTGCAAAATCAAACGACTCTTTAGACGTTATTGAAAGTTGATAGTTCCAAACGGGGAAATCATGTTAAGAATAAAATTTCTGTTGCTGTTTCTGTTGTTCTTCTTTGCAGTTGCCGCGCAAACGCCGGCGCAATCGACACACTCTGCGAAAGACGACGCGCCCAAAACGATCTTGTTTTTGGGCAACAGCCTCGCCGCCGGTTTTGGGTTGAATCCAGCGCTGGCGTTTCCGGCGCTCATTCAGGAAAAGATCGATTCGCTGAAATGGAATTTTGAAGTAATCAACGCCGGGCTGAGCGGCGAAACGTCGGCTGGCGGACTGCGCCGCATCGATTGGCTGCTGAAGCGGAAGATCGATGTGCTGGTTTTAGAGCTCGGCGGCAACGACGCCCTGCGCGGCATCGCCATCGAGGTCACCCGCAAAAATCTGCAGGGCATCATCGATAAAACCAGACGCGCGTACCCGCAGGCGAAAATTGTCATCGCGGGCATGCAAGCGCCGCCCAATCTCGGGCTGGCTTACACGAAATCATTTCGTGACCTATTTCCCCAATTGGCCAAAGAGAACAACGCCGCGCTCATCCCGTTTCTGCTCGAAGGCGTCGGCGGCGTGCCCGAGCTCAACCAGGCTGATCGCATTCATCCCACCGCAGAGGGGCATCGCATTATTGCCGAAAATGTTTGGAAAATACTCAACCGCGTGTTGCCGGAGAGTGATCCGCTTCGCAGAGAAAAGGTTCAGTGACGGGAGAGCGAAATGCGTAGGCGCTATGTCCTTGAACTTTGGGAGACCGTTGAACAACCGGTACGGCTTGCATTGCCGTTGGTAGGTGTTGCATTGCGATTACTCAGGCTTACATTGCCGTTGTGACACGTTACAAGACTGGCGGTTTTGCCGTGAGTATTGCCGTGAGCCTTCGGGCTACGACCAGCCCAACCCCCATCATCACTTCGCTATTCGTGAATTATTCAGGATAGATCACTTCAGCCCTAGCCGCCTGCACATGCGCAGATAATTGGGCGGGGCGAGCCCCAGCAGGCGGGCGGCTTCGGCGTCGGAGCGGGTGTGCTCGCGCACGAAACGAAAATAGCGCTCCTGAAAGATCTGCTCCATTTCCCGCCAGGGGCGAATTTTGTTTTTATCGAAAAACTCGTTCGCCAATCCATCGCCCCGCGCCGCGGTTTCGCCGGGAATCCCTAGCGCCATTTTCACCAGCCGGACGTCGATGGAGTTCGCGCCGGCAAACAGAAAGCGCTGCACCACGTTCTGCACCTCGCGCACGTTGCCGGGCCAGTCGTAATTCACCAGCACGGTCATGGCCTCGTCCGAAATTTTAGGCGCCTCGCGATTCATATCGGCGCTGTAGTGGTTGAGGTAGTAGAAAATCAGCCGCGAAATATCTTCGCGGCGCTGCCGCAGCGGCGGCACCGAAAGGCACACTACGTTCAGCCGATAGTACAAATCCTCCCGAAAGCGGTTTTCCTTCACTTCCTGAAGTAGATCGCGGTTGGTGGCGGCGATGATGCGCACGTCCACCTTCACTTTTTCGGTGCGGCCGATTTTGTCGATCTCCCCCTCCTGCAGCACGCGCAGCAATTTCGATTGCGCGGAGAGCGGCAGCTCGGAAACTTCATCGAGAAAAATCGTGCCTTTGTCCGCCAGCTCGAACAGCCCTTTCTTTTTGGCGTCGGCACCGGTGAATGAGCCTTTCTCAAAGCCGAACAATTCACTTTCGATTAAATTATCCGGCAAGCTGCCGCAATTGATCGGTACAAAATTCTCCAGCCGGCGCTCGCTTTTATAATGAATGTGACTCGCCACCAGCTCTTTGCCGGTGCCGGAGGAGCCAAGAATCAGCACCGTGGCGTTGGACTGCGAGCACTGCGCGATTTGCTCGCGCAGCTTCTGCATCGCGCTCGACTCGCCGATGATTTGCTTCTCACTCAGCATCTCATCAATATTTCTTTGCAGCCGGCGATTGGATTTCAAGCGCTCGCGCTGCAGCTTGCGTTTTTCGTGGGCGTTGAAAATGCTGAGCACAAAATCCGTGGGCTGGTAAATGTATTCTTCGATGTCGCCGGGGTATTTGGTGCAATACCACATGGCGCCGGCTTCCAGCAGCTTGTTGGCGAATTCAAAATCGGTGAGGTTCATGGTCATCTTGGTGACCACGATGATCTGCAGGGTCTCGTCTAATTGTTTGATCTTGCGAATGAGCGTCTCGCCCTTCAAACCGCCGACGATCTGAAAATCCATGATCACCACATCGTAGTCGCGTTTTTTCTCAATCAGCTCCAGCGCGCTCTGGCCGTCGGAGACGACGTCTTTGATCTGAATGCGGCCCGCAAACGGCTGAATGGTGTTGCGGATGCGCCGCACGTCGTATTCTTCGTCTTCGATGATAAGGATGTTGATGCGCTCGACGTTAATCATAGGCCTCTTAAGTTAAACCATTCACCCTTCATAGTCAGACAACCAGCAAAATGTAAATTGTCAATCGTCGATTCGTACATGCGGAACGACGATGGTGAAGCGGCAGCCGCCTTCCGCTAAATTTTCAACATCCAATTTCCAGCCGCAGCGCTCGGTAGCAATCTCGTGCGCGATGTAGCAGCCGTAGCCGGAATTCTGTCCCGATTTTTTGGTGGAGATATTTTCGAGAAAAATGTGCTTGACACCGTGCTCGTTGGTCTGCAACAATTCCGGCAGAATGCCGGCGCCATTATCGGAAATCATGATTTTCGATTCGCGGCGCCCGGCGTCGTAACACGTTTTCACGGTGATGGCCACGCGGCGGTCGGCGTTGTGATCCATGCTGTTCTGAAACAGCGGTTCGAGAATTTCCCAAACTACAAATTCGTTGATGGGCGCCGGCGGCAAATGGGGATCGAGATCGAGCTCAAATTTGTAGAGCTCCGAGCGCCGGGCGCTGCGCAGGCAAATGTGGTTGACCACAAACTGAATCACCTCGTTGAGATCGGTTTTGAAAATAGGATTGCGGATGGCCTGAATCGGCGGTTCGTACCACTTCATGTCGTAAATCACCCGCGAAATGAAATTGGCGTATTTGGCCACGCGATATTTGATCTCCTCGAGGTTGTCTTCCGCAATTTTGATCAAATCCTCTTTGATGAAGCCCATCACTTTTTCGGCTTTGTGATGGGTGTGGTAAATGCGCTTGGCAAACATCGTTTCTTTCTGATAATGAATGCGCTCTTCGAGCTGGTTCTCTCGTTCTTTGAAGAGAAGCTGCTGGGCTTCGTCGCGCTCGCGCACGGTGTAGGAGGAAACGTAAAACATCGCCAGCAGGCCGAACAGCATCAAACCGGTGAAAATCAAACTGGATTCGTTGAACCCGGCGATGATCTCTTTGGTGATGAAGGTGAAGTCCGGCGTGTTTTTGATGTAAACTGCGCCGGCGTATTCCCCTTTGGGAACGAAGGGCACAAAGACATGAAAGGTCTGGCGGCCTTCTAAAATGCTGCGTACCTGCTCGGAGGCGATCATTGCCGTTCTGATATTTCGGTAAAGCTGAATGGCGCTATCGTGGGGGAGATCGGGCGGCGGCAGCGAGTCGGGGTTAGCAAAAAAGTATTCGTACAAAACTCGGCCGTTGTCAATGGCAAAAATCTGCTCGCGAATGGCCACCAGCACACACACTTCGTCCACGTGCTGCAGCAAAAGCTGCTGGCTCAAAATAATGTTGAAAGCTTCGATGATTTTTTTCGGGCCCTCTTCGCCGCGAGCGAGGGCATGCGGCGCAGCTTCCAGCAGCAGCTCGAGGGAGGTAGTGGTGAGATTGGCCACGCGCTCGGCAGAATCTTTTTGGTAGGAGTCCTGGGTGTCCACCAAGAATTCCTGCAGCGAAATTTTTTGCACGAACGAAACCAGCACTTGTACCGCCACAAAAATCACAAACAAAACCAGCACGTGGCGCAGCTCAAAATGGTACTGTTTGATTTTTTCGATGAAACGCTGTTTGTTCGTTTTCATGGTTAATACACCAACACTTTGTTGAGATTGATATGCTCGACGGCCTGGCGCAGCGCCTCGTTCACCGAGATTTCCCGGCGGATGGCGCGGCGGGCATAATAGGAAACGATATCGGAAATTTTGGTGTACTCCTCACGCGCCGGCCGGTGAAATCCGCATTGCAGATATTCGCGGTAAAACCGCAGTTCTGGATGGTGCGCAACGAAGGCGGAATCCTGGTAAACGGCATCATTGGTTGGCAGGTAACCCATTTCATTATAAATGAGTTTTTGCGTTTGCGGGCTGGCGACGAATTTCAAAAATTCCAGCGCTGCGGCTTTTTTAGTAGAGGTGCTGGCGATCATCAAGTTCCAGCCGCCAAACACCGCCACCGGTTTTTGGCCTTTGAAATGGGGCAGCGCCGCGACATCGATGTTCTCGACTTTTTCTTCGAAGCTGGTCAAATATGGCTTGAGATTTCCCGGCCAGCCGCGGAAAAACAGCGCATCGTTTTCCAGCGCATACTGGTAGGCATCCACTTCACGAAATTCGGTGACCGCTATGGGGGTGATCTGGTATTTTTGAACCAGATCCACCAACAGGCTGAGCCCCCGCTGCGCCTGCGGGCTGTCCAGCGCAAAGTCGCCGCTCGAAACCGCAAGCTGCTGCCCGGCTAAGGTTTCGATGAAGCTGCACATCAAGCCTTCGTAGTTGTCGCTTGGAAAAAGATAAAACGGCCGGCCGTTTGTCGGCATTTGTTGGTGTAATTTAATGAAGTCTTCCCAAGTGATCGATTGCTTGAGCTGCTGTTCCAGTGCGGCAAAGTCAGGAAGGTTTTGCAACAGATCGCGGCGGTAATACATCACGCCGATATCCAGATAGAGCGGCATCGCCACCAGCTCGCTGTCGTGATAACACGATTCCAGCGCGTAGCTCATTATTCCGTTCAGCTCCTGCGGAGTAAAATATTGGGTGAGCGGCTCGCTCCATTTGGCAAAACGGGGAATCCAAAAAATATCCACGGCAAAAACATCGATGCGGGAATTTTTACTGCGCAAGGCGCGAATGAGCAGTTGCTTGCGCTCGTTGGTGCTGAATTTGGTGAAGGGCAAATCGATGGGTACCACTTCCAGCCGTCCGCGGTGCTGGTTGTTAAACGCTTCGATGACTTTGCGATGAGCGGCGGAGATGTTGTCGGCAAAATAAATTCGTTCAACTTCATCCGTTTCAAAATCCTCGAATTCGGTTGGCGTCACAAAAAACAAAAACAGCGCCAGCCCGGAAACGAAAATCGACAGCAGCAGGAGATTATAGCCTTTAAGAATTGAGCTGAACATAGTGGGCCGTTTTTTTAAACTCAGTTTCAATTTCTCAGATGCCATTCAAAATAGCACGGCAGGGAGAGCAAAGCAAGCAAAAAAATTACTTGCTTTCACCCACCCTACAAAGTATTTTACTCCTCATAAATCCCATCGGGAGGCTAATGGCCAGACTCACCTTTTACGGCGCCACCGAAACCGTCACCGGCTCACGTTTTCTTTTCGAGATTTGGGGACACAAATTCCTCATCGACTGCGGCATGTTCCAGGGCAAGAAAGAGCACCGCCTCAAAAACTGGGAAAGCTTTCCGGTTTCGCCTAAGGCCATCGACCGCGTGTTCCTGACCCACGCCCACATCGACCACAGCGGCTACCTGCCCCGCCTCCACCGCGACGGCTTTTCCGGGCCGATTCACTGCACGCCCGCCACCCGCGACCTGGCCGAGATTCTGCTCAAAGACAGCGCCCACATTCAAATGGAGGACGCGCGCTGGGCTAACAAAAAGGGATTCTCCAAACACCACCCGGCGCTGCCGCTCTATCGCGTCAAAGATGCCGAGCGCGTGATGACAAAATTCCAACCGCTTTATTACGGTGAAGATTTTTACCTCGCCGATCAGTTACGGGTGAAATTCAAAGACGCCGGCCATATCCTCGGCTCCGCGTTCGTGGAATTTAAAACTCGCCACGGCAACGAGTCGCGCAAAGTACTCTTCAGCGGCGACCTCGGCCGGCCGGGCGTGCCCATCCTGCGCGATCCGGTGCAGGTCTTCAATGTCGATTATTTGATTTTGGAATCCACGTACGGCGATCGGCTGCACGAGCAAAACTCCGCCAAAGAGGATCTGGCGCGCGTCATCAATCAAAGCGTGGAGCGCGGCGGCGTGCTGCTCATCCCGGCGTTTGCCGTGGGCCGAACCCAAACGCTGTTGTTCGACATCCGCGAATTGGAAGAACAGGGCAAAATTCCGCCGCTGCCCATTTACGTGGACTCTCCGATGGCCTTGAACGCCACCGACGTCTTCGAGCGCAATAAAAGCGATTACGATTTGGAAGCAAAGGTATTGGAGCTGAACGGCAAGCACATTCTCGAACCGCGCAACGTCACGTTTGCCCGCAAGCGCAAGCAATCCAAAGCCATTGACGAAGTGAAGAGCCGGGCGATTCTCATTTCTTCCAGCGGCATGATCACCGGCGGCCGCGTTCTGCATCACTTAGTGAAACGGCTGCCCAATCCGAAGAACACGATCTTGTTCATCGGCTACCAGGCCGAGGGCACGCGCGGCCGTGCCATCCTCGACGGCCAGCCCACGGTGAAAATTCATGGGCAGCAAGTGGAAGTCGGCGCAAAAGTGGAGATGATCTCCGGCTACTCCGGCCACGCTGACTACAACGAAATTCTCGCGTGGCTTATGGGGTTCAACCGACCGCCGGAGAAAACCTTTTTGGTGCATGGAGAGCCGGCTGCCGCTACGGCGCTCGCCGAAAAAATCCGCTCGGTGTTGGGATGGCAGGTGGTGATTCCGAAATATGGGGAGAGTTTTGAGCTGGAAATGTAAAGCGCGTAGAGTGTAAGGCAAAAGAGCGTGGAGCGAAGAGCGAAGCGGTCATTTTTCTTGCCCCATCCCGCTCTCCGCTCTTCGCTCCACACGCTACCGCGTCGCCGCTACCATCAACTCCGTCATCCGGCTCACGAACTCCGTCGGTGAAGCCAAATTCCCTTCGATGAGCAGCGCGCCTTCATACAACTGCAGAATGCTGTTGCGCAACACCGGATCGCTTTCATCGGCGAGAATGCGCTTGCCTAAGTTCTTGATCAGCGGATGCGAGAGATTGATTTCGAGAATCTTTTTTGATCCCGCGTAATCTTTGTTCATCAACTTCATCATCTTTTCCATCTGCTTGTCCATCCCCTCTTTGCCCACAACGAGCGTTGCCGCAGAATCCACGAGACGCTTCGAGGCGATCACGTCTTCCACTTTATCGCCTAATGTTTTCTTGAAAATCTCGATCAAACGCTTCGATAACTCCTCGCCTAACGCGTCTTTCTGCGCCGCAGCATCTTGTTTGATCTCCAGATCCGCCTGATCGATGGACTTGAGCGGTTTCTTGTCGTACTCGTGCAGCGACGGCACGATAAACACATCGAACGGATCGGTGAGCAGCAGCACCTCGAGATCGTTCTTTTTGAAGTACTCGAGATTGGGATTGCGCTCGATGGCATCACGATTTTCGCCGGAGAGATAATAGATTTCTTTCTGCTCCGGCTTCATCCGCGCGACGTATTCCTGCAGCGAGGTCCACTCGCCCTTCGCTACCTTCGTGGACTCGAAACGCAACAGGTTAATGATCTTTTCTTTGTTGGCGAAATCGCTGTTCACCCCGGTTTTGAAAATCGGCCCAAAGTTTTTGTAAAACTTTTCGTACTTATTTTTCTCGTTCTTCGCCCACTCTTCCAGAAATCCTAAACTTTTGTTGGTGATCACGTTGCGGATTTTCGTCATTACCGGACTGGACTGCGTGACTTCGCGCGAGACGTTCAGCGGCAAGTCTTCAGTATCCACCACGCCCTTCAAAAAGCGCAAATACTCCGGCAGCAGCTCTTTGCAGTCGGATTGAATGAAGATTTTGTTGGAGTAAAGATGCAGCGATTGCTCGAGATGCTCGCGCATGAAAAACGGCGGCGCGGTTTCCGGCACAAAAATCAGCGCTTTGAAATTCACCGAGCCCTCAATGGACAGGTGCAGATGTCCCAACGGCGGGCTGAAATCGTTGGAGATGAATTTGTAGAATTCGACCAGCTCCTCTTCTTTGATTTGATCCTTCGGCTTGTGCCAGAGCGCGCTCACCACGTTGATTCTTTCTTTGCCGACGAAAATCGGGAAATCCACAAAGTTTGAATATTTTTTAATGATGGCTTTGACGCGATATTCCTCCGCGAAATCTTTGTGTTCGTCTTTGAGTTTGAAGCTGATTTTCGTGCCGCGCGCCTTGCGATCGATTTCTTTGATGGTGAATTTGCCGGCGCCATCGGATTTCCAGCGATAGCCCTTCGAGTCCAGATCCGCGGGGCGGGTTTCGATAGTGACCTCATCGGTGACCATGAACACCGAATAGAATCCCACGCCGAACTGCCCAATCAGATTCGCATCCAAAGTCTGTTTTCCATTCTCGCGCATCTGCTTCAAAAATTCCAGCGTACCGGAATGCGCCACCGTGCCGATTTCATTAATAAGCTCTTCTTTGGTCATGCCGATGCCGGTGTCTTCAATAGAAAACGTGTGTTCTTTGGAATCGACCTCAATGGTGATTTTCAAATCCGCGTCTTTATCGACGACGTTGGAATCGGTCAACATACGGAAGCGGATTTTGTTGAGCGCATCGGAGGCGTTGGAAATCAGCTCGCGTAAAAAAACTTCGGGATGGGTGTAAAGAGAATGAATGATCAGATGAAGCAATTGCTTCATCTCGGCCTTGTATTCGAATTCTTCGATTACAGGTTTTGGGGTTTTTGCTGCCATACTTCTTCCTCATTTTAAAAATTCGTGATGCAAAATTTACTGCGGGACGAAGGTTTTTTCAAGAGTTTTTTTGTGGATATGAACGCTTCAGTTTGGTTGCAATTTTGATGGCCAGTCTTTTGGGGAGCACGGACGTCTTTCTCATCTCGTGCTCCGGAAGTAATGAAGATTTCACGGCAAGGTGATGCGTAGAGATTCCTCACCTCTTGACTTTTAGCAACGCCAACACTTATTTTACTCATAAATTTAAATTGGCAAAACAAAATGGCTTCTCGAATCAGAACTGGACTATTGGGTCTTGCAATTGGTTTATTCGTTTTATTGGCGTTTTTATTTTATGCGCTGCCGGCAATAGTAGAAACATCTGCAAACGGCTTGACACGTGCTCCACTGTCGGCGCCGTCCGACTCCGCACGATATCTTCATGAAACAATTTGGATTGCCGACCTGCACGCCGACGCCCTTCTGTGGAATCGCGATCTTTTGCAGCGCGCCCGCCGCGGCCACGTTGATATCCCGCGCCTCATCGAAGGAAACGTGGCGCTGCAAGCATTTAGTATCGTCTCTAAAACACCATTCGGCCTGAATTTTGAAAGCAACGACGACAAAACGGACATGATCACGGCGCTGGCGATTTTCCAGCGCTGGCCAATCGCCACGTGGTTCAGCCTCAAAGAACGGGCGCTGTTTCAGGCGGAGAAGTTGTTTGAATTCGCGGCGCGCTCGCAGGGAAAATTCTCGATCATCACTTCAAAAAAAGAGTTGGAAATTTACATCGCGCTCCGTGAGAAAACCCCCGGCATCACCGCTGGATTTTTGGGAATCGAAGGGGCGCAGGTCTTAGAGGGCAAGTTAGATAACCTCAATATGCTATTCGCTGCTGGATTTCGCATGATGTCTCCCAGCCACTTTTTTGACACCGAGGTTGGCGGCTCCGCTCACGGAATCCAAAAGGGCGGCTTGACGGACTTCGGACGACTGGTCATTCAAAAAATGGAAGAGCTTGGCATGATCGTCGATCTCGCCCACGCCTCCCCGCAAACTATCGATGACGTGTTAGAAATAGCTACCCGACCAGTAGTGGTTTCGCACACGGGCGTTCGCGGCGTTTGCAATACTGTCCGCAATCTCAGCGATAAGCACCTCAAAGCCATCGCGGCGGCCGGCGGGATCATCGGTATGGCATACTTTGACGGCGCCACCTGCGGTCAGAATATTGACGCTATTGTGAAAACTATTCGATACGCGGTTAATGTGGTGGGGCCAGAGCATGTGGCATTAGGCTCGGATTTTGACGGCGCCGTGACCACGCCTTTTGATGCCGCCGGCATGGTTTATCTCACCGATGCTTTGCTCAAAGCCGGATTTTCGCGGCCAGAAATCAAGCTCATCATTGGTGAAAACGTGCGTCGGATTTTGTTGCAGCTTTTACCTGAGTAGAAGTTGTAATTGATAGAATACCGATAACTACGAGAATTTAAATGATCACCGTCCCCTCGCTAATTCATTTCAAAATTTCCGGTACGGTCAGGGATTTAGAATTCAACCTGCCGGAGCCGCCCAAAAAGTAATCCTGTCCTGTCACTGCGAAGCGCTTTTGCCTGCCCGCCGGAGGCTGGGCCGAAGCAATCACTCGAACGAGTAACTTCCTTAGAAAACAAAACGAAACAATCTCTTTTTCTTGCCCTTGCCGAATAGTCTGCTCAAATAGGCAACCGTTAAAGAATTGCGCTTTGATAGCCGATGAATAGATGGCATCGGGCAATCTTGTTTTGTACCCCCGTTCGATTCCAATACAATGTCTAATTTTAAGTCATCCTGTCCGCCATTTCGCACGGCTTAAGTTATTGAAATTAAATGGGCATATCTGTGGTACAAAAATTGCTTTATGGAATGAATCGTAGACCATATCTTAGCTAACTCCAATGTTTAAACGCGCGGTCTTACTTTTCTTTTTACTATTTTTCGGCCAACTGACCTCCTTGTTGAGCCGCGAATTGCGGCTGACCGATGTCAGCATTTTTCGCCGGGATTCGACTTCCATTTTGCAAGTGGAAGTTCAAAATGCCTCCAGCGACTCCTTGAATATTTTTTTATGGGCAGATATTTACGACGACTCCGGGAAACATCGCAGCCGAGTGAGCAGCGATAGCCATCTCATTCCCTTGAATAGCACCGCGTCGTATCGCTTTTTCCTGACCGATCTTGAGGATGGCGTTTATAAAGCGCTAATCGTCGGCCAATATGTTCCTCAAGATTCTAAGAGCAAGCTACTGGCCTCGACGTTGTTGATGGAGTATGTTGCGCCCTTCGAGCTCTATGCTAACCAAAGCGGGACGTTTGTGATCAATGACAACATTGACTGGCTGCCAGAATTAGCAACGGCGCCAGCAAAAATGTTTGACGAAGCCGAAAGCGGGACTTTACAAGAAACTTCGCCGGTTCCAATCGAAGTGTTAGATGACGGCGCCGAGCCACCTGAAAATGCGGATTCTACTTTCTTTGCAAACGAACCCGTGCCGCCCAAAGACGACTTTGTTTACTACACAGTTCGCAAGGGCGACTGGCTTTCCAAGATAGCCAAACAATTTTATGGCGATCCCATGAAATTCCCGGATATATTTACCGCCAATCAAGACGTTTTAACCGATCCCAACGTGATTCATCCCGGTCAAAAGCTTCGAATCCCGGCGGCAGACGCGCACTTCGTAAATTACACAGTAAAAGCTGGCGACTCCCTCTCCAAAATCGCGCACGCATTTTATGGCGATCCGCTAAAATTTCCCGTGATACTTGCTATAAACTCAGACTTGCAGAATGAACACCTCATCGTTCCCGGTCAGATTTTGCGCATCTCGCTGATTGAAAGAAGCGGCTCTCAGGCGTATTCAATGCCAGATATTAACCAACTTCAAGGTGGGGGAGAACTGAATGAGAGTAAAAATAAGGCAGGGGTTAAAACGAGCCGCGCCGAAATGGACCGGCGCTAAACAAGAGTCTATTTCTTTTCTTTTGTCATTACGACCTCCGTACCATTTCCCCGAAACTCGAATCTGACGTCGTCCATCAAGGTCGATAGAATAAAAATTCCGCGGCCGCTCTCTTTCAAAAGATTTTCCGGAGCCAGGGGATCGCTCAAGTTTTTGGGATTAAAGCCCTTGCCCTGATCAACAATCGAAACCATCAGGCGCTTGTCCTCTAATTGAAAGCTGATGAAGACTTTTTTGTTCTTGTTTTGCTTGTTGCCGTGAATGATGGCGTTATTCACCGCCTCAGTGACAGCAATCGCTAAACTGTCCTTTTCCTCCTCGCTAAACTTCATGGCGTTGGCGGCCTTTTCGGCAAGCTTTTCCACGGACTCAATGTATTCGAGGCTGCTCGGGATGGTCATTTCAAATGTTTTACTCTTTTTCCCACCCACAGTTGTTCCTTTCGTTAAAAAAGCCAGTGCAAGTTCAAATCAAAGCGGTTGATGCGCTCCGTTTGCCGCTGCGAAGAATAAACTATCTGCATGTTACCGTAAAACGCGACTTCCAACGACGGGTTCGGTCGGAACCTCATCTCTAAAATTGGCCCAACATTGGTGTGTTTGTCCCTCAACGTTTTTGTCAGCCCTCCCTGCGAGCTGAACCTGTGGTTCCAGCGCGCTTGATGAAATAAACTGCCGCCAATCGAAAGCTGGAGCGCACTGGCCAATTGCCTTTTTATCAAAAGCAGCAAGTCCTGACTGAGCCAAGAAAGCGCCAGTTGCTGGCGCCAATTATTATAAAAAAATTTGCCTTGCTCCGCAAGTTCCAGCGATGCCGAAAACTCAACCTTTGTTTGATCGGTTGGGGCCAGGGTGCAGATGCTTGCCATGATAAACTGGCGATTGGCGATGTTGCGGGTGCTGGTAATCGGGTCATCAAAATCATACGTTTGATACTTGGCGCGCACCGTAAAATTTTGTTGCAGCTTGAAAACAGGGCTGGGCTCGTAGAAAATCGTCGGAGTGAGCTGGACGACCCGTTCCCAGTTGTTGCCGCTGCTGAACTGGCCAGAAATATAAACCAGATGATTTAAAAACACGCTGCCGCGCCAGAGCAGTTTTAAGTCCCGACTAAATTGATGCTGGTGCGAAAGCGTCATCTGCCAACGCAATTGATCGTGGTTGTTCGGCGCCAAGGTGTCCGACGTGTCATATTTGAATTTGGAAGCCGAGGCGAACCAGCCGAGGGAATCGCGGGAAGTTACTCTCAGCCCCGAACTCCATTCTAATTTCACAAACGTCTCATCGGTATCAAAGCCCAGCGAGGGGTGGCGCCCGAAGGGGTCCAGCGGCTCCGAGCTGACGCGACGATCGTCGCGGGTGCGCAGGTTAAAGTTCCAACCCACGCTGTTGAACCAATTTTCACGATGCCAGAAAAAATGAGCCGAGTGCCGCGACTCGAAGCCGGCGTCGTCTTTGCTGACATCGGCGCTATCCCCATCAAATATATTATCGATTCTGAATGTGTTGGAGGCGAGGTAATTTGTGAAGAAGAGCGTCGCGCCCTCTGCAATGCGATAGCTCAGGTGGTTTTTAACCCCGCGCGCGGTTTGGGTTAATTTTCTGACGAAATAATTCCCGTCCGCGATATCGAAGTTGTCGCGGCGCAAGCGGTCGAAAAATACCGTCAGGGTGTCGGCGGTGGCTTGATAGAATTGGCGTTTGATTTCGTAGCGGATTTTTAAATCTTCGTTTCTTCGTAACGGAAAAAAATCCTGACCGCCGCTGAAAAAAAAATCGTTATAGTAGTCATCTAAAACGGCGTCGGAAAGCTGCGCCGTGAGATCATAGCCGAATCCCTGATCCGCGCGCGCAAGCTGCGATTGCCATTTGCTGCTGACGTTGGTCGAAACATAAAAGTTGGAACGCGGCTGAAAACTCACCCCCAGCGCGCCGGCGTAAAAGGAGACATCGTTATCAAAACGCGCCAGGGGGTCGGACAAAATATGAGAAAACATCCGCGCGTTAACTTTGCTGACTTTAGCGAGCGGATAGCTCAAATTTACTACCAGGCTTTGGTTGTCTTTCCACAAATCGTCCGTAGAAGTTCTCTGCAAAGTGGAACGGAACTCCTCTCTAATTTTGAAGTCGATTCCGTTTGCAAACGACTTTTGAAAACTCAGGCCGTAGAGCCATTCGTAAATATTTAAGTTCTGGTTAAAAATAAGCTGAACCGCGCGCGGCGCAAGAATATTTGGTTGGGGCGTCTGGGCAATTGCCAAATCGGTTATCATAGTTTTTAAAAAAAGTATCACTAAAACTCGCTCACAGCCTCGCATGAAGTCTAACCGCGTTGCGAAGAATTACAAATTGGCTGGCGGCGAATTGCTGATCTTATCGGTGGCCACCGGCTCATTTGAGTCCGCAGGCACAATAATTCCCCCAGAAATGACCAGCTTAAGCGCCTCTTCGATGGTTAAGTTAATTTCTATGAGATCAGCTTTTGGAACCAACAAAAGAAACCCGGTAGTGGGATTAGGGGTGGTGGGCAAAAAAATGGTCGCGAGCTCCTGATTCAGCGCGTTGTAAAATACGCCGCGCGCATCCTGGGTATAAAAGCCGATGGTGTACATGCCCTTTCTCGGATATTCGAATAGAACGGGGCGCTTGATGACATCTCGTTTTGGTGAAAAGAAAGCCTGACTAATTTGCTTGGTGGCATTGTAAACGCGATTGATCAAAGGGATTCTTTGGACAATTTGATCGCCAAAGTCCACAATCTTTTTGCCGAAATAATTCCTTGCGATCACGCCGGTTGCGAAAATGATAATCAGGAGCGTTGCGAACCCGATGCCGGGAATTTGTCGTTGGCCAAGCTCGACGCCAAATTGTTCAAGGATGAATTTCGAGACCGTGTCGCTGAGAATGTCATCAATCGCTAAAAATAACAGCTTGATAATGGAATAAGTCAGCCCCAGCGGCACCAAAACTAAAAGGCCGGTGAAAAAATAAGCGCGTAAATTTTTGGCGAGACTGCCTTTCATCGGGGGAGCCGCTGACTCGATCACCGCTCCTTAGGGCGGACCACAAAAACCTTCTCGCCGCTTTTGATCATGCCGAATTGCTCGCGGGCGATTTTCTCCAGATAACCGCGATCGGTCTTGAGCCGCCGAATTTCAGCACGCAGTCGATTGGTGGTTTCCTCCTGTCTTCGAATTTCGTCACTGAGTTTCCGTGCTCGATAATTCAGACTCATCAACTGATAAACATTGTGCTCGCCGCCGAAAATGAAATAGCCAATTATCAAGAGCGCCAACAAAAATTTCCAGAAGGATCGTGTTTTGATCATATTATCAGCCTTCAAAATCGAGCTTTATTTAATGAAAAAAACGTAGAAAGTCAACACATTATTTTGAACCCGAACAAAACCCCGAAGCACACTGAAAGGCGCCGAATCTCGCTTAGCGGGCTGCGCTGAATTCTTAACCACGAAGTACAAGAAGTTTTAAAAACATCAACCTGGCTTCGTGAGCTTCGTGGTAAATTTTTAGCTAGCTCACGGCGAAGCGGCGAATTTCAGGTTTTGCGCTTCTGTTTTTTGGCCGCGGGAAATAAGATGTTGTTGAGGATGAGGCGGTAGCCCGGCGAGTTTTTGTGCAGAGAAAGCTGAGTCGGTGGGTCATAAACGAAATGCTGGTAGTCTTCGGGATCGTGGCCGCCGTAAAAGGTGAAGGTGCCGCGCCCTAAATTGCCGTGAAGATATTTCACTTCATTTTCGCCTTCCACTTCCGCCAAGATCGTCACCGATTTTTTGATGAGATCTTTTTTGTAGCCGGTGGTCTGTCCCATAAATCCCTTCACCACGGAAACGTGGTTTTGGGTGAGCATCGTGGGAACGGGATCGTACTTCGCGGAAAATTCAAACAGGGTAAAGTAATCCACGTCGGCGCTGCGCACCCGCGGCATGTGGCTGGGGGGAGAATCGATATCCGAATGTTCGTACACCAGCGGGTTCATCTCCAGGGTGAAATTCTCAAAGGCCATGGTTTTGGAAAAATCCAAGCGCGCCTGGGCGTCTGGATCCGGCGGGTCGCCGTCGAACACCGCGGCCACGATGTCCGCGGCCTCGGCGGCCAGCGCGATATCGATGGTGTCGGTGGCGGAACACATGGCAAACAGAAAACCGCCTTTGAGCACGTATTCTTTAATCATCCGCGCCACCGCCTTCTTCTCTTCCGATACTTTGTTGTAGCCAAGCGACTTCGCCAGGGTCTCGTTCTTCAACACCTCCTCGATGTACCACGGCGCGTTGCGGAAATTCGCGTAGAACTTGCCGTACTGCCCGGTGAAGTCTTCGTGGTGGAGGTGAAGCCAATCGTATTTTTCGAGATCGCCGCGCAGCACTTCTTCATCCCAAAGGGTTTCGTAGGGGATCTCGGCGTAAGTGAGCGCGAGGGTCACGGCGTCGTCCCACACCTGTTTGTTGGGCGGAGTGTAAACGGCAATCTTCGGCGCCTTCTCCAAAAGAATAACATCCATGTTGCCGGCTTCAATTTCGCCGTAAATTTGCGCGGCGTCGCCGCCGCTTAAGTTGAGAAACGCCACGCCGCGTAACCGCAGCTCGCGCTCCACGGCGGGATAGTAGTCCAACATAAACGACCCGCCGCGGTAGTTGAGCAGCCACTCCACGTTGATGGCGCGTTCCAGTGACCAGTAGGCCACGCCGTAAGCTTTGAGATGATCGGTTTGCTTAAGGTCCATGGGGATGAGAAGCTTTTGGGCGAGAGTATCGCGCAAAAAGAAAGGCAACGTGGAAATTGCGAAGAGCAAAATTAAAAAAGGTTTTTTCATGTGCAAAGAGGGTTAGTCAATTCCAAGTTGCTTACGAATCAATTCACACAAGCTTTCTTTGATCTCTGAATGGCGTGGAATGGGCGGCTGCTTCTATTTTTCGGATTTTCATAAACGTCAAGATTGCCACCGTGTCGTTTGAGATAACAGCCAGCGCGAACCAACTCACGAATTGAATTGTTTGCGTTTCAAATTTCAATTTCCAATTCTTTCGTCTGGGAATTTGGAAACGGAGCGATTTGCTCTCTCATCATAAAAATGAATTAATTCAATTATTCAACTGCCGGCCTTGCAGCGCCCGCAGTTTCTGCCGCACTTCTTCCACGTAAAAACTGTTCGGATACGCGATCAAAATGCGCTCGTACGCGGCGGAAGCTTTTTGCAAATCGCCCATGCCGTGTTCATAAATTTCTGCAATGCGTTTTTGCGCGCGGGCGTTGTGCACGCTCTGCGGATTGTGCTTCAGCAAATCCTCAAAATAAGCGAGCGCCCGCTCGTGATTGCCGCGCCCGTCTTCGAGGTCCCCCAACTCGATCAACGTTTCGTCAACGACGCCGGCGGTGGGGTAATTCGACAAAATCTCCTGCAGCTTCTGAATGGCGTCCGCGGTCTTGCGCTGCAATTTCAGCTTCTGCGCTTCGGCGAAGTTTTTCAAGGCCGGCGCGTCCTTCTGGCTCTCTTCGATTAACATCGTCAACTCGAGGGCGTCGTTCACAAAACTTTGATCCGAAATCTGCTTCTCGTTCAAATTGGCGACGATCTGGTTGAGCTTCTCGTTGGCCTTGTCAAAATCACTATTCAAAAAATCGACAAAGGCGCTTTTGTATAACGCCTGATCGCGGAGGTACCAACTGCCGCCGGCCAAACTCAACGGCTTTTCGTACCAGGCCTGCGCCTCCCGCAAATTCCCTTTGGCGGTAAAACAATCGCCGATGCGCAGGTAGGCGTCCATGGTTTTGCTGCCCTGCGGATATTTTTGCAGCAGCGATTTGTAAGCCTCGAGGGCTTTATCCACTTCAAAAAAATCTTCAAAATAGATTTCGCCGATTTGAAACAGCGCCTCCTGCGCCCACGGACTCTGCGGCGCCAACGAAGCCAAATCGAAGTAACTCTGAATCGCCTCCTGCGAAAGCTTTTGCTTTTGCTTCGCCATGGCCAATCCGTACAACGCGCGGATTTTGTAGGGCGAATTTTTGTATTTGGCCAAAATCAAATCAAACGCTTCCTTCGCGTATGGATACTGGTTGGCCTGCAGCGCCTTCTCCGCAAAAAAGTACAGCTCTTCGCCGTACTCCTTTTTCACTTCCGGCAGCGGCGGCGGCATGGTTTCAAGAATTTTAAATTCGAGCAGCGAGCTGGCGTAATCTTCAATTCGCAAATAGAGGTCGGCCAGCAGTTTGCGAACGAGATACGGCTGGCGGGTGCTGGCCAGCTCGGCCTTGAGAATTTCCGCAACCGCGCGCGCGTTGTCGGGGTCGGTGGTGTAACTGGCGATGCGCCCTTCGACGTAATTGAATTGCACGGGATTGGTCGCCAGGTATTTCAAATATTCCTGAGTGGCTTCCTTATAATTTAGCCGAATGATGTAAATGTTGGCGAGTTCGAAAACGTAGAGATCGTCGCGGCCTAAATTTTTGCGCGCCAATTTATAAACGTCGATGGCTTCGTCGTAAAGCTGGTTGTCGATCATGGCGCTGGCGACGTGGGGATAGACCGCCGGATTGAGCGCATGTTTTTCGAGGAGGGTGTTCCAGATTTCGGCGGCGCGAAACGGGTCGCCGTTTTTGAAATAGACGTTGCCGAGATCGGCAACATATTTGGGATCGTTGGTGGCGCGAGCTTGCGCCGTGATGATCGCGATGAGCTCAGGATATCTTTTCAGGCGAATAAGATTTCGCTTCACCCCTTCGTAGTAAAGCTGGTTGTTGGGAACCTGTTCAAAGAGGTTCTGATAAACCCGCAGCGCCGCATCGTAATTTCCGCTGCGCTCGAAATCCTGCGCCAGACGCAGCCGGCTGGTTTGCTGGGGATCGGTTTGCGCGAAGAGGGCGCCAACCGAAAAAAGGCAAAGGGCAGCGATTAAGATAAGAGGAGTGTAGCGCTTCAGCGCTGCACTGGCAATGCTAAAGCATTGCACTCCGTTTTTGGCTTTGATCATCAGTTATTCAAATCCTCGATTTGTTTTTCCCGCGCCAGCGCTTCAAAATATTTCTGAATTAATTCGCGAAAGTCTTTGGAGTAGCCCTCTTTCATGGCCTTCAACAACTCATTTTTCAACACATCTTTTTGCGAAAGGAGATTGGTGGGCAGGGTTTGCGGACTCAGTGCCTGATACTCTTTGCCAGTTTCGGCTTCGCGCTTTTTGCTGAAGTCGCGATTGTGCATGGAACGCTGGGCATCCAGCAGACGGGAAAGAATTCGTTTTTGCTGGTTGATGGTATTGCGGCTCACATTGCGGCTCACGAGATCTTGCACTACCTCTTCCATTTCTTCGCCAACTTTTGCCAAATCCCCCAACAGCTCCGAACGGTTGCCGGCTTCTTTGAGCAACTGCTCCAGCGATTTACGCACCGCGGCCTGCTCGGCGGCCAATCGCGACATGGCAGCCTGCTGCTCCATGGTCATGCCCTGGCCTTCTCCCAACTCGGACGTCTGCTGGTTGATGCCCTGCTGTTGAGTTGAGAGGCCAGTCAGCCGCTGCATCATCTCCTGAAAGCCAATGCCTGAGGCGGCGCCGCTCATGCTTTGCAGCGAATTACGAATCTGGACGATCGCTTCGTTGAGGCCCGAAAGCGCCTGCCCCTGATTGCGCACCGTTAAGCCGCTGTTGCGTTCTTCATACGCGCCCAGGGCGTCCTGCATGCCGCTTAAAGATTTGCCGAGGGCTTTGCCGATTTCCGGCGTCACAAAAAAGGTATTTTGTGAAAGCTCATAAAGTTGATTGGTGACCCGCGACAATCCCGACAGCAAATCCTGCTGTTTGTTGGCGGCGTCGGTCATGCCGGGCGAGTTGCGATCCATAGTCTGGGTGGATTGCATCAAACTTTCCTGCTGCTTGGAAAGATTCAACAGCTCATGCGAGGAACGATTGAGCGCCTGCTGAATTTGCTTTTTCTGTTCATCGGAAAGCTGGCTTTGGGCGGTTTGCAGAGTTTCAAATAACTCCTGCAATCCCTGCGAGATTTGCTGCCCGGATTGCTGGCCCCCTTGCATGTCCCCGCTTTGAAATTGCCGCACCGCGTTTTGCATCTGCGGCTGCAGCTCGCCGCCGAGCTGATTTTGCGCCGACTCGATTTTTTCACCCGGCATTTGCGGGAACTCATTCATGCGGTTTTTGAGGTCATCTAATTGCTGGGACAAATCGCCGGAATCTTTGCGGATGCCCTGCTGCTCCTGGGCGTACTTGCTGGCGTTCTGTTTATTCGGCGACTCGGCCGCCTGCTTGTTGAGCTCCTCCTGCCGGCGGAGCAAATCCTGCGCGCGCCGCACCGCTTCGTCCAACTTCTGCTCGATTTGCAATTTCTTCAAGAGGTTCATGGTGCGTTCGATGCTCTTCAAAAATTCTTCCTGAGAAGCCGCGAACTTTTCCATCGCCTCTTTCATTTGCTGGGGATCGAAATTCTCCATGGATTTCTGCAGTTCCCGCAGCGCCTCCTTTAATTCCGGAGTGAGAATTTCTTCCATAAGTTTTTGCAGCTCGCGGTATTTTTCCAGGGTCTCAAAGGAGGCCAATTCGTTTTGTTCCATGCGCTGGATGATCTCGTCTAATTTTTCCTGCACCGCCTCCAATTGTTTCTGCATCTGTTCCTGGGCCTGCGCCGACTCCTGGACTTTTTGCTTTTCCTCCCAATTCAATTCCGGATCGCGCTTCATTTCCTGAGAGATTTGGCTGAGGGCATCGCGCAGCGCCTGGCTCTGTTCATACATTTCTTCCAAAGACTCAACCGATTCATCCTGGCCGCGGGCGATTTCCTGATAAATCTCGTGCAGCGATGGGAAGCGCGCGCGATAGGTCAGGCTGCGTGCGCTCTTCGGTCCGGAGACGGCGTCGTTGTCGAACACCTCGGCAAAGTAGCTCACCACGTCTTCCGGAAAAATGTTCAAGTTGGCCAGCTCCCAGGTGTAATTCAGGAGTAATTTGTCCGAATATGACTCCGGCAGCGGTAGCTCCTGAAATTGCAGGTCGCCCTCGTTGAATCCGCCCTGAATAATCTGATAGCCGATTCGCGCTTGGGTGAACCCGAAATCATCCTCGGCCTCGATGGTGAGGGGCAGCAGCATGTCTTCGCCCAAATCCACGTCCTGCGCCGGAAAGGTTATTTGCACAAATGGAAATTGATCCTCCACTACTGTCAGCCGGTATTCGATGGGATCGGCGCTGGCGCGGTTCTCTTTATCAATTAGATGAATGTGATAGCTGCCTGGCTGCAGCAAAGTGAATTTGCCGCTGACGTCCTGTCCGCTGATGCGCAGTGGTTTTTCGCTGCCATCTTTAAAAACGAGTCTGGCTTCTTTTACGGTTTTATTGGTTTTGGCGCTCAATTCCACCTCGGTGCCTTTCAGGGCGGAAACGTCGCCGACGTTTTCATCGAGAAACAGGCTGCCCAATTTCGAATATTTCGGATAAATTAATCTGATTTGCAGGTTGCGTACGAATGGCAGTTCCACCACAGAAATGAGATATTCGCGGCTGCGCTGCGATCCCGCCTCCACAAAATATTTTACATCTTCTTTGATGTTTTCGATTTCGTAGGCAAACACGCTGTCCGCAGTCGATCGTAATTGGTAACGCTGAGCCTCTTTCGCCCCTTCCACTTTCATCACCAACGTCGCGCCGGAACCGTCTCCGCCGGAAACCTGCGCCGTAATGACCACCGTCTCGCCTTTGATGACTTCCAGATCGCCGGGCGCGACGCTCAGCGTCAAACCAGCGTCGCGGGGAAAATCCGTCAGCGGATGCAGCAGCCGAAACGCGGCGCTGGAAAAATTGGAATGAAATATCGCCGCCGTCAGCGTGAGCGCGGCCGCGCCGGCCAAAAAATATTTGGAGAATTTTTTGACGGTCTCCGTGCTTTCCACGGCACGAAAGTCAACATCCTTCAACTCGTCGGCGATTTCGGTTAACGCGGCGTCCGCCAATTCCAGCGAGTAGCCTTCCGGGTTGGCCTGATGTTTTTGAAAAACCTGGATGGCATCGGCGAGTCGATCTTTGATGTGGCCGAAATGGTTGCCAACCGCCAGCGCCAGCCGCACGTTATCGGGCGAGTTGGGTTTGAACCGGGCCAGCAGCGGCCGCGCCACCAACCAGACAAACGCGGCAGTTGCAAGCAGAAGTCCCAACGTCAGGAGAATGGCGCGCGCCGGCGTTCCTAAATAAAAAATCGCCTCCGCGGCGAGCATCACTAAACTGAGCACGGAGAGCAGGCCGAGAAAAAGCAGCGCACCTTCTAACAAGCGCAGTTTTTTGATTCGCCGGCGCAGCCCATCGAGACGATGCAGCAGACTTTGATAAACGTCTTCGTAAACACCCATGACGACCTCAGTTGGTTAGCGCAAACACCATGATATTCGTACCCATCTCGAACGCCTTTTGGCGAACCTCGGGCGGGTCGCCGTGGACATTGGGGTCGGCCCAGCCATCGGAAATATTCGTGTTGAAAGAATAAAAAACCACCATCCGGCCTTCGTAGAATAAACCGTATCCTTTGGGGGCGCCGCCGTCGTGCTCGTGAATTTTAGGCAGGCCGTTGGGAAAATCAAAATGGCTGTGATAGATGGGATGCGAAAATGGAATTTCGATCAGGTCCAATTCCGGGAACACTTTTTTCATCTCCTGACGAAAAGATTTGTCCATGCCGTAATCGTCGTCCGCGTACAAAAATCCGCCGGAGGTTAAATACAAACGCAGGCGAGCGGCCTCCTCTTTTGAAAAAGAAATGCGGCCGTGGCCGGTCATAAAAATCACCGGGTAGGCGAACAAATCTTGATCCATGATTTCCACCACCGCTTCGGACTTGCCAACATCGATGGTGGTGTTGTCGGCCATGAAGTCGAGCAGATTCGGGATGATGGAGGGATCGTTGTACCAGTCGCCGCCGCCGTGATACTTCAATCGCGCCAGCACAAATTCGCTGGCAGGAGTTTTTTGTTGGGCGGAGGCTTGCACCCAAAACATAGCCAGTAAAAAAAATGCAACCCGGGCTTTCATCGCGTCTTAAAAAATTTTAACCCCAACCATGACGACCATCGCGATCGCCGCGACGATCTTGATTAATTTGCCGGCGACTGAGCCGTAAAAAGCGCCCAGCCCGACTCGCAACGAATGCTTGAGATTTTGCGAACGAAAAAACTCGAACACCGCGGCTCCGATAAACGCGCCCACGAACGCGCCGAGGAGAATTCCAACCGGCGGTAAAATCGGTGTGCCCCAGACGGCGCCCAAAAATCCGCCGACAATGCTGCCGACCATTCCCATTTTAGACGAACCGTATTTTCCGGCAGTGAGCGCGCCGAGAAAAAATTCCACGACCTCTACCACCACAGCAATCAAAAGTAAGACCCCGATGAAACCCCAGCTCATCACCACAAAGTCCGTGGCCCAGGCATAAATCAACGCATTGGCGGCGATGATGAAATTCCCCGGGATATTAAACGGTATCGATATTATACCTGCAATCATCACCAGCCAAAACAGGATTTCTCCCAAAAAACTCATCCGCGTTCCTTAATTTCGATATAAACATCCTTTTTCGCCACGGCCACCCATTTTTGAAACTCTTCTTGCCGTTTTAAATTTAGCGCCCATTGCTCAATTTGCTGCCAATCGGTTTTGAGATCGAGCTTGCGGGCTTTGCGCCGCTCATCCAGCCGGATCAGGTGATAGCCGAACCGGGTGTTCACCGGCTCCGAAATTTCACCGGGGTTCAGCTTGACCACGGCCTCTTTAAATGAAGGGATCTGAAATTGATCCAATTGAAACCAGCCGAGGTCGCCGCCTTTGGAGGTTGTGACTTCATCCTTGGAATATTTCTGTGCGGCTTCCTCGAAGGTTATTATTCCCGCCAAAATCTCGCTGCGCAACTCCTGCAAACGCGCGACGGTGGCTTTGGCGTCTTCCGGCGAGGTGTCCAGCCGAACCAAAATGTGGCGCGGGTTGATTTTGTCGCCAACTTTGCGTTTGAGCTGAATGATGTGAAAACCAAAGCGGGTGCGGACGATATCCGAAATTTCGCCGGGGTTGAGGGCATAAGCCACCTCTTCAAATTCTTTCACCAAATCGCCGCGCTCCATCAGCCCTAAATCGCCGCCTTTGCTGGCCGAGCCGGGATCCTCGGAAAATTGGCGCGCCAATTCTTCAAAATCTTCACCTTTCTCAAGCCGGGCTTTGATTTCCGCAATTTTTTTGCGCGCCGTTTCCACCGCGTCAGCGCTGGGCTCCACGTTCACCAGAATGTGGCTGAGCTTGAGCGACTCTTTCATTTCGGGGAGGCTGTCGCGATGGGTGTGATAAAACTCCTCCACCTCGCGGCGAGAAATTTGCACCTCCTGAAATTTTTTGTTTTGGTAGGTTTCCACCAGCAGGCGCTCCTGAACGTCGTTGCGAAACTCACGCCGGATTTGCCGCAACGTCATTCCAAAATATTTCTCCACTTTTTCTTCAGAGCCGAGCTGCTGCACCATCTGATTAATCTGCTCTTCCAACGTGGCGTCCACCTGTCGATCGCTGACGACGATGCTGTCCTGTTTCGCTTTTTCCAATAAAACTTTTTGGACGATGAGATTCTCCAGCGTTTCGTCCTGAAGCCGTTCCATTTTCTCCTGCTCTTTTTGTGGATCGATTCCCAATTGAATGGCGACGCTGTAGGCGTATTGATACAACTCCGATTGCAGGATGATATTATCGCCGACGATGGCGATGATTTTATCCAAAACCTCTTGCGCCGCCGCCGTCCCGCTCAGCAGCCCAGCAAGCGCGTAAACGAAAAATTTCTTTGTCACCAGATTACTCTCCTTTTTTTGCGCTGACCAATGAATCGCTGGTCATGGCGTCTAACAATTGAAAATTGGAGTGAATTTGATATTTGCTTTTGGTTTGCAAAAGAAAGCGCTCATAATATTCCTGGCGCTTCAACTCGGTGAGCCGCATGCGGATTTCTTCTTTGACGTCGGAGAGGTGCCGTTTTTGGCCCTTGCTGCGTTTATCGATGACCTTCAAAATGTGGTATCCAAAATCCGATTTGATGGCAGAAGAATGGGCGCCGACTGGCAGATTGAACACCACCTTCGAGATTTCTGGAATGATTTGCTCTTTCGTGAAATATCCCAAATCCCAATTTTGGAATCGGAGAGAATCGGGATTCATCGCCTCCACCACTTCCTCAAACGCAACCCCCTGCGCCAATTGGCTGCGGATGCTCTCGGCTTCTTCGCGCGTGCTGCAAAGGATGTGGTAGCAGCGAACCACGTCGTCGTTCAGCAAAAAATCTTCATCGCTCTGGTCATAAACGTTTTGGATTTCGGCATCGGAAATTTTAATGGGGTTGCGGTCGATAGCCAGCTCCAAAAGCTCGTTGATGATCAACTCCCGCTTCAGCCGCGCCAGCTCTTTTTGAAAGTCGGGCCGTTGATCGAGTTTAAGACTCAACGCCTCCTGATACAAAACTTCTTTATTGATCCATCTGATCACATATTCTTTGATTTCGGTTTGCTTGGCGCTGGTTTGCAATTGCTGGGGTATTTCCTCGCTTAACTCGCGAATGGAGAGACTGGCGTCTCCAACCCGGGCGATGATATCGGTCTCTGGCTGCGGTTGTTGGCAGCCGATAAAAATCAGCAGAGAAAAAAATCTGAGAAAAAGAGTTGCTTTATTCAATGTCGCCTCCTGAGGAATCAACTGGCTTCATCTCTTCTGAGTTAATGTGAGATAGGCTGGTCAAAAAATCGGCAGCGGCTGATAATCTATTTTTCAGTTCCGGCTCGAATTTTAATCGAATGCCCAATGTCTCATTTTGAATAAACTCAAATGGTTTTGAGGCATGTACGACCATTGAACGGAGCCATAATTTAAATGGTTCCCCCTGAAAATTGACCCGTTCCGCCGCCAACTCCGCCGTCATTTGATGGTCTTCGATTCGTATGGTCTTCAAGCCGAGGTGTTTGCCAAGAAGACGCAAGACATATAAATTCAGTAGGTTATCTATTTGAATTGGCGGCCTGCCAAAACGGTCCTCGATCTCGCCGCGCAATTCCTGAACCTGCTCGAGCGATTGGCAGTCGATCAGACGACGATAAATATCGACGCGGTCGGCCGCGGACGGCATATAACTTTCCGGAATAAACGCATCCACATCGATCTCCACTTGCGTTTCCAATTCGTCTTCCGGCGGCTTGTCATTTTTTAATTCACGGACGGCTTCATCCAAAATTTTGTTATAGAGATCGAAGCCGAGATGATCGATGAAACCGGATTGTTCCGCGCCCAACAAATTGCCAGCGCCGCGGATTTCGAGATCGCGCAGCGCCAGCAGACTGCCGGAGCCCAACTGCGCAAACTCCTGGATAGCTCGCAGGCGCTTGACGGCTTCCGGGGTGAGCGTTTCAATGGGCGGCGCGATGAGATAGGCGTAAGCGCGCTGATGCGATCGCCCTACTCGTCCCCGTAATTGATAGAGCTGCGCCACCCCGAAGGTGTCGGCGCGATTGACGATGATGGTGTTGACGTTGGGAATATCCAGGCCCGATTCAATGATCATGGTCGAAACCAGTATGTCAAATTTCTTTTCCATGAAATCCACCATCACCTGTTCTAACTCGTCCTCCTCCATTTGGCCGTGCGCCACCACCACCCGCGCTTCGGGTACCAAATCGCTGATCATGCGGGCGTAGCGTTCGATGCTTTGCACCCGGTTGTGGACGAAAAACACCTGACCGCCGCGGTCGAGCTCTCGCAAAATCACTTCGCGGATGTAGCGCTTGTCCAACGAGATAATTTCGGTGTGAATCGGCAAGCGGTTGGCCGGCGGCGTGTTGATGTTGGTGATGTCCCGCGCGCCCATCAACGAAAGATGGAGGGTGCGCGGGATGGGTGTGGCGGTGAGGGTCAGCACATCGACGGTGGCTTTGTATTTTTTCAGCCGCTCTTTTTGGCGAACGCCGAAGCGCTGTTCTTCATCCACGATCAGCAATCCGAGATCCTTGAATGAAACGTCCTTCGATAATAGTCGGTGGGTGCCGATAACGATATCCACCTCGCCGCTTTTCAGCCGCTGAACGATTTTTTTCTGTTCGCTGGCGGATCGAAAGCGCGACAGCATTTCGATCTTTACTGGAAATCGCGCCATGCGCTCGCGAAAGGTGTTGAGGTGCTGGTAAGCCAAAAGCGTCGTCGGAGCCAGCAACGCCACCTGCTTGCCGCCCAACACGGATTTAAACGCGGCGCGCACGGCAATCTCGGTTTTGCCAAAGCCCACGTCGCCGCAAACCAGCCGGTCCATCGGCTTGGGGCTCTCCATGTCGCGTTTCACTTCCAGCGTGGCTTTGAGTTGATCCGGCGTGTCCTCGTAGGGAAACGAGGCTTCGAGCTCCCGCTGCCAGAGAGAATCCGCCGCGTGCGCGATGCCGGGCTGGGCTTTGCGTTTCGCATACAATTCAATCAACTCGTTGGCGATATCTTTAATGCGCTTTTTGGTGCGCGTCTTCAGCCGCTGCCAGTCGGGCGCGCCCAACTTGCTCAGCGGCGGCTGCATGCCGTCCCGCGCCGAATATTTATGAACGCGGTCCATCCGTTCAAAACGTACGTACAGACTGTCGCCGTCGCGGTATTCGAGGTGCAAACATTCCCGTTCGTGGCCGGCCGCCGTAATTTTTTTCAAGCCGCGATAGACGCCAATGCCGTGATCCACGTGCACCACGAAATCGCCAATCTTCAAATCCTTGAACTGTTTGGGCGTCAAGCCGCGGTGGGATTTATGCGGCAAGCGCAGCCGTTTGGTGCGGCCATAAAATTGGTGATCGGTGAAAACGGCTAAATTTGAATCCGGAAAAACAAAGCCGTGGTGCAACCCCAGGGCCGCCACGGCCAAATTGGGCGCTGAGATGCCTTCTTCGCTGAAAATGTCCTCCAAGCGATGCGCCTGGTGGCGAGTTTCGCAAAGAAAAAAGATCGCCGGCGGCTCGGAGTGGCCGCTCATTTTATCTGAACTAAAACGCTCGACGAATTCTTTGAAAAGTTTCAAGCTGCCCTTAAACGACTCCGGATCGCGGCCGCCGAGATCCACCACCTCCACCAGACCGTGCCCAAACGAGACCAGCCGCACCTGATGAAACGGCTCGACCTTTATGGAGATATTTTCCCAAGCCGAATGAATAAAATCATCGTCAAAATCTGAATCTGCCCGGCGCAATAAATCCTCTTCGATTTGTTTTCGAATTAAATCCGGCTCATCGAGGACGACGATGGTATCGCTCGCGAGAAAATCCAGCAGCGTGGCGCTGGTTCTCGCGCCGGCCTGCGCCTCAATCTCCTGGGGATAAATCTCCACCTCGTTGATTTTTTCTAAAGAGCGCTGGGTTAGCGGATCGAATTTTCGCAGGGAGGAAATGGTGTTCTCCCAAAATTCGATTCGCAGAGGGTAGTCCGCGGGGTGCGGAAAAACATCGACGATTCCGCCGCGCACGCTCATCTCCCCCGGCATCTCCACCCGCGACTCTCTGATAAAACCCAGCCCAATTAGTTTTTCGATGAATTCCGCAAATTCGAGGGTCGCGTTCACGACAAGTTTAATCTTCTGCTTTAAAAATTGGTTGGGGGCCGGCAAGCGGTCAAGCAAGCTATCGCAATGCGCGACGACAATTTGCCTTTTGTTTTCAGCGAGCGACTCCAGCGCGGTGAGGCGCTGACTCTTCGAAAACACATCGGCGAATTGATGAGACGACCTGGCGCTGCCAAAGGCAGGAAAGTAGGAAACCGACTGCGGATTCGTAAACAGCTCGACTTCTTCCTTCAAAGCTTCGAGGGTCTCCAAATCATATCCGAAATAAGCGACCGGTCGAGAGAAGCTCCTAAACAAATCTGCCAGCAGAAGAGCTTTAAGCGCACCAGCCGCCCCTTTGACGTGCACGAACGGCTGTCGCTGCAGGCGTTCGGTCAGCTCCATCACCTTTGGCGCGCGGTGAATTTTTTCAAAGAGTTTTTCGGTGATGCTCATGTGCTGATACAGACAATTCTTTGGTTGCGTGCGGTGGCGTCGAGGCAGGTTGGAAAGTTTTCGAGAGCGATTTCTGCGGTCGGAAAATCAGAACGGAACCGCCGCAGCTCGGCATCCAATTGAGAACCTTTGATGGCAACAAACACGCCCGCGGGTTTCAAAAACGGGCGCGCCCAGCGATATACTTTTGACAGGTCACCGACCGCGCGGCTGAGAACCGCATCGAATTTATGTTGAAAATCCGGGTGGTTTTTGAGATTCTCCGCGCGCTCACACACCACCGAAACCCGATCTAAGCCCAACTTTTGAATTAGATTTTCTAAAAAAAGCGCTTTGATGCGCCGGGAATCCAGCAAAGTCAAGCACAACTCCGGTTTCAAGATTTTGAGGGGAACGCCGGGAAAGCCAGCGCCGCTGCCCAAGTCCAGAACCTCTGCCGCGGCAGCGACTCGTTTTAAATGCAGCAGCGCAGCGCTTTCCAGAAAGTGCCGCTCAAGGATACGGCGCTCATCGCCTTTTGAAATCAAGCTGGCGCGGTCGTTCCAGGCAAGAATCGCGTCCCGGTAAAGTTCAAACTGCTGAATTTGCCGCTCGGTGAGCGCGATCGCTAATTTTTGGAATTCATGTTTCACGTGAAACACGCTGGGCGGCTGGCCGGTTCAAATGCACCAACAAAATGGAGATGTCGGCCGGCGACACTCCGGAAATCCGTGACGCCTGCCCGATGCTGCGCGGCCGAATTTTGTGCAGCTTCTCCCTGGCTTCGGCGGAAAACGCGCGGATGCTCAAATAATCAAAATTCTGCGGGATCGTCCGCGACTCCAACTGCCGCAGCCGCTCCGCGCTCTTGTTCTGCCGATGAATAAATCCTTCGTACTTAATCGCAATCGCCACTTGCTCGCGCACCGCATCCCAGCCGCGATCACCCCAATGATTTAAAATATCCACCCGGCTCAGTTTTCTCAAATGGTAAATTTCCAGTTCCGGCCGTTTCAACAAATTGTACAGCGTTTCTTTGTCAACGATGGGCGTCGAACCGATTTTTTCAAGAACCGGATTGATTTCTTCGGCGCTCACCCGGCAGGTTTTCAACTCTTCCAGCGCCGTTTCGATGCGCGACCGTTTGAGGGTCATCTTGCGATAGTCCTCAGCCGCAATCAGCCCATAGCGATAGCCGTACTCCATCAAGCGTAAATCGGCGTTGTCCTGGCGCAGAATCAGCCGGTGTTCAGCGCGGGACGTGAACATGCGATAAGGCTCGATGGTGCCTTTGGTGACCAGATCGTCGATGAGGACGCCCACGTAAGCCTCAGAGCGATCTAAAATGAAGGGCTCCTCCCCGCGAACTTTCAGCACCGCGTTGACGCCCGCCATGAAGCCCTGGCAGGCCGCCTCCTCGTAACCGGTAGTGCCGTTGATTTGGCCAGCAAAAAAGAGATTCTGAATTAATTTCGTTTCCAGACTGGCGAGAATCTGCGTCGGAGGGAAAAAATCATACTCAACCGCGTAGCCGAGGCGAGTGACTTTTACGTTTTCCAAGCCAGGGATGGAGCGAATTCCTTCCAACTGAATTTCTTCCGGCAAACTGGTTGAAAAACCATTGACGTAATATTCAGTGGTGTTGCGGCCCTCCGGCTCCAGAAAAATCTGATGGCGCTCCTTATCGGCGAAGCGGTTGATTTTGTCTTCGATGGAGGGGCAATAGCGCGGTCCCACCCCCTGGATTCGCCCCGTGAACATGGGGGAGCGGTCGAATCCCTTGCGCAGGATTTCGTGGGTTCGGCTGTTGGTGTAAGTCAAAAAACACGGCATTTGCTCAACCTCGATCGTTTCGTGCCGGAACGAAAACGGCGTGGGCGGTTCATCGCCGGGCTGAATTTCGGTTTTAGAAAAGTCGATGGTCGTGCCATCGAGGCGGGGCGGTGTGCCGGTTTTCAACCGCCCGGATTCGAAGCCCAATTCCACCAAACATTCCGTGATGCCTTTCGCGGAAAATTCGCCGGCGCGTCCCGCTGGATAATGAATTTCGCCAATGTGAATGAGTCCGTTCAGGAAAGTGCCAGCGGTTAAAATTACCGCGCGCGCTTTGATGAGGCTGCCGGTTTCGGTTCGAATGCCCACAACGCGGCGATTTTCGATCTCAATCGCAACGGCCATGCCCTGGCGCAGGTCCAGGTTCGGCTGCTGCTCACAGGCCTGGCGGATTTTCTGGGCGTAAAGGAGGCGATCGCATTGGGCGCGCGGCGACCACACGGCCGGGCCCTTGGAGCGATTAAGCATACGAAATTGAATGCCGGCCTCATCGGTGGCCACCCCCATTTGGCCGCCCATGGCGTCAATTTCTTTCACAAGTTGGCCTTTTGCCAACCCACCAATGGCGGGGTTGCAGGACATCTGGCCAATCGTGAAAATATTCATGGTCATCAGCATGGTTTTGGCGCCCATGCGCGCCGCCGCCAAGGCCGCCTCGGTGCCGGCGTGGCCGGCGCCAACGACTACGACATCATAAATATCGTCTGGGTTGATTTTGAGATTCATGGCTACACCTGTTTCACGTGAAACATTTTACTTGCCAATGCAAAATTTTGAGAAAATGTTTCCGAGAATTTCCTCGGTTGAAACCTCTCCGATGATTTCGCCGAGGCAATCCATGGCGTTTCGCAAATCCAACGCTACAAACTCTGCGGACAAACCGCGCGCGAGATTTTCCAACGCGAGCTTCAACGCCGAGAGGGCTCGTTCCAACGCCTCCTTCTGTCGAAGATTAGTAACCACCGGCTCACCGTTTAAAATGACGCCCTCTTTGCCGAAGGCTACACTCAACAACGCTGCTTCCAATCGCTCCAGCCCCATCAAATTTTTTGCTGAAATTTCAACTAACGGTGAATTTGGCAACCACCCGGTGATTTCCTGTTTATCAATCAAAAGCGGCAAATCAATCTTGTTTATGGCGGCCACAAAGTTTTGAGATTCCGGCGAGCTCCTCACTTGCAAAACTTGTTGGATAACTTCAAAGTCCTGGTGATTGAATTCTTCGGATCCATCGAACAGAAATAAAACCACATCAGCCTCGACAACTTGGTTGATAGTACGGTTGACTCCCTCGCGCTCGATGCGGTCGTCGGTGTCGCGCACCCCAGCCGTGTCCACCACCCTAAAAAGAACACCCCCCAACGAAAGCTGCTCTTCCAAAACGTCGCGCGTGGTGCCTGGAATCTCAGTTACAATAGCGCGATCTTCCTTTAGCAGCGCGTTGAGCAAACTCGACTTTCCCACGTTGGGTTTGCCAACGATGACCAGCTTCGCGCCTTCGCGAATGATTTTGCCGCGCCGATAACTTTCGAGAAACTCCTCAACCTGCAATATTGTGCTCGCTAATTTCGCTTGAATTTCAGAGCGGTCTGCAAACCGCACGTCTTCCTCGGCAAAATCTAATTCCAATTCTAACAGCGAGCACGTGTCGAGCAACTGCTGCCGCAGCGCACGGATCCGTTCCGAGAAAAATCCTTGAAACTGCGACCGTGCGGCTCGTAGGCTCAGTTCGGTTTTTGCCCGTATCATGTCGCCTACAGCCTCCGCTTGCGATAAATCCAATCGCCCGTTTAAAAATGCGCGCTGGGTGAATTCTCCCGGCTCGGCTAAACGGCAGCCGCGTTTCAATAGCAATTCTAAAATTCGCCGAGTATGATAATAGCCGCCGTGGCAGCTTATCTCAACCACATCTTCTCGAGTATAAGAGCGCGGCGCGCGAAAAACCGTAACAACTACCTCGTCCAAAAAGCCGGAGTTCTGATAATTTCCATGAGCGGCAGAATCTGGATCAATGAGTTTGCCAAAGTAAGCTCGATGCGACTCCGCTTCCGTTAAGCGTGTTTTTGCTGAAAAAATTTGATCGGCGACGACGATGGAATGCGGACCACTGATGCGAATGACAGCAATTCCGCCGCTGCCCAGAGGTGTGGAGATAGCGGCAATGGTATCGTCGAGGATTTTCATAACTGGATACAACCTAAAAAAACAGCCCCACATGGGATGCAGGGCTTACGGATTTACCAACTTGCGGTCACGGCCAAAAAATCATTTGTAATAGCGCCCTCGGTAATCATGCTTAATTCGTCTTTTAGAAGACTTTTTGGGCTTCATCTCTTCCGGCTTTTTGGGATGATACGGAATGAGCTTCTCCTGTGCAATGCTCAATACATTAAACAATGCATAATACAAGTTCAATCCCGAGGGGAAACCATTGAACAACAAAGTAAAGAAAATGGGCATGATGTAAACCAACGCCTTTTGCTTCGGATCTTTCATCGACATTTTCTGTTGGATGAACATGGTGACTCCCATAAAAAGCGGCAGGATGTTGAGCGTGTTGCCATAAAGAGGAAGGGTAAAGGGCAGAAGTGCAACCGTATCTGGGCGAGAGAGATCTTTGATCCACCAAATAAATTCAGCCTGGCGCAGCTCGATGGTGGACTGGAACACCTGAAACAACGCATATAGCAGCGGCAATTGCAGGAGCATGGGCAAGCATCCACCCAAGGGGTTGATACCGTGCTCCTTGTATAAATTCATGATCTCCTGCTGCTTTTTCTGCGGATCGTTATTATATTTCTCGTTGATTTCCTGCATCAGCGGCTGCAGGGTCTGCATCTCCTTCATGGATTGAAAACTTTTTTTCGTAAGCGGATAGAGAACGATCTTAATCAGAATCGAAAATACCACGATCACAAAACCATAGTTGGGAATCACTTCGTGGAGGCGAATGAAACACCAAAGAATAAACTTGCCGAACGGGCGAAAAATGCTTCCGCCCAAATCCAGCATATCCTCGAGATCGGCGCCGTAAACTTTTAGTAAATCATAGCTTAACGGCCCAACATAGATCGTAAAACTGTTGGCCACCCGCGCTTGATTTCCAAACGGCATCTGTAGCTCAAACTCATATTTTTTCAACGGCGACTTTTTGCCAACGCTTATTTTTTCTGAATGAAACCGCACGCCCTGGCCTTTTGCATCCGTTGGGATGACCGCCACCGCAAAATATTTGGTGCGAACCGCAACCCAATCGGTGGGATGATCCCAATCACTGGGCTCGAACTTGCTGCCGGCATCAAATTTCTCGATGCTGCCTTGATAAGCATAAGCCAAAGACTTACTCATATCCTGCTCAAAATCCGGTTCGGTTGAATTCAAGCCAGAACGCCAAACCAAAGAATATGAGTAGCCATCAAATAGATAATTCAGATTTTGTATTTCAAGATTGAGTTTAAAATCGTAGCGATCGTAATAGAAGTAGTAGGTTTTCCTCAATTGATGATAGTTGTCGAGGGAAACGGTAAACTGCAATGAATCCACTGGGTGGCTTTCACTAAGCGAAATTTTCTTTTTGTTGGCGGTGAACAGCAGTAAGCCGGTGTCGAGGGTGTCGGTTCGCGTGGGGAGCAGGGCAGCCAGATTGCCGTGCTCCGGCTCGCCGACCAACTCAACAGGCGTGGTTTTATCTACTAAAAAAAATTCTTTGAAAACCAAAGTACGCAACGTCGCCCCCTGAGTTGAGAACTCAGCCCGAAAGAATTTATTTTCAACGGTAACCGGCTCGCCGGCGCCTATCAGATTTTCAAAACCGCTGATTTGAGCCCGTTCGAAGGTGGACTGTGGCGGTGGAGTCGTCGCCGCCAGTTCTCCGGTTGGCTCACTTCTTTCAGTTACCGGCGGAACTTTGTTTTCTGGCTTCGGGAGAAAACGCTTTTGGTAAAAATCGGTTTGCATGATTATCAAAATCAAACCGATCAATGCAAAGGCGAGTATGGTTTTTTTATCGAATTCCATCTGTTTTTGTCTTTTTAGATCAGAGGATCAACCCCACCCGGGTGGAAGGGATGGCATTTTAATATTCGCCGCAAGCCCAACCAGGCGCCTTTGAAGAAGCCGTACTTTTGGATCGCTTGTAAAGCATATTCGGAACAAGTGGGATAGAAGCGACAAGAATCGGGGAGAATCGGCGAAATAAGCGCCTGGTAAAACCGAATTAAAAAAACGCCAATCACCTTCATTTATTTTGTATCACTTTATCGAGAAGAGTCTGAAAATCTTTAATAAGCCGCGACTGCGGTTCAAACACGACTGTTGGCGTGGCCAGCAGGATCAGATCTTTTTTTTTAGGCAATCGCTCTTGATGCAATCGCAGAATCTCTTTGGTTTTCCTTCGCGCTCGATTTCGCTTAACCGCACTGGCGACTTTGCTGGAAACCGCGACCCCAAATCTCGTTCGCTCGGAGTCAGCAGCAAATAATGAAAAGAAAGTAGATGAATAGCGCTTGCCCTCTTTGAATAGTCGGTTAAAATCCGCGGCCCGTCGAATGATCTGATTTTTATTTAAACCCAGCCGCTTCACGATAGCCGTGTGCTGTCGCTGACCGTGAGGCGCTTCCTGCCCTTTGCCCGGCGACTCTTTAAAACCAATCGCCCGGCTTTGGTTTTCATCCGCGCGCGAAAGCCGTGCTTGTTGAGTCGTTTGCGATTACGTGGTTGAAATGTTCTCTTCATTTTTGAGTTGCCCTAAAATGGATTGAAAACTTTGATTTAAGCAAACGCCAACGTATAAAAATTATCTATAAAAGTCAAGGAGTTTCTCTGGCTGAAAATGAGTTTTTACTTGCAATAAAACCGCACAGGTGCTATTATAAAAGTTAAAAAAATTTGAATCCAGTATGGAACAAACCGTTCGTTTCTGCACCGCACAAGACGGCGTCCGCATCGCGTACGCCACCATCGGCAATGGGCCGCCGCTGGTGAAAGCCGCTAACTGGCTCAATCATCTCGAATACGACTGGCAGAGTCCGGTCTGGCGCCACTGGCTGACGGAGTTGGCGCGCAGCCACACTCTCATTCGCTGCGATGAACGGGGCTGCGGCCTTTCCGATTGGCAGGTGGATGACTTTTCTCTGGAGGCCTGGGTCAGCGATCTCGAAACCGTGGTGGAGGCGTTCGGCCTGGAAAAATTTCCGCTTTTGGGAATTTCGCAGGGCGGGCCCGGAGCAGGCGCGCGGAGAAAAAGTGGACGCCCGCACCGACCTGTGGTCGCTGGGCGTGGTGATGTACGAAATGCTGACCGGCGAGCGGCCATTCAAAGGAGAACACGAGCAGGTGGTGCTATTCAACATCCTGAATCAGAATCCACCACCGGTGCACTCGCTGCGAAAAGATGCGCCGCCGAAACTTATTAATTTGGTGGAGCGGTTGTTACAAAAAGAGAGCGCGAAACGCGTTCAGAATGCCGGTGAGGTTGGCGCCGCTTTGCGAGAGATTGGAGAATAGTTAATCTTTCTAACCACATAGATTCCCTTCCAGTTGAGATGCCCCCACTTTCGCTCACCCTTCCTGACCTGTCTCCATCTGCACCGTCTTCAAACTCGCCTCCACCTCCGCTTGCACCGCCTCGCAGGTGGTTTTGGCTTCCTCAAAAAGGGCAGCGATTTTCTGGTTCATTTCGGTTATGAAAGCGTCGTCTTCGGTCTGCGGCAGGTTGATGCGCACGTTATAAATCGCGCCCTGCACGCCGGCAAAGGCCATGAGCGCGCCCACGCCGGCGTCGCTCATCACCGCGTGGTTGCCGATGCGAGCGGCATCCAGGCAAAGTTTGAGCGCGTCGCGGCACAACTCAGCGGTGCGCAGCGGCACTTTGGCCGCGGATTTGTAGCCCGCGCGCATTTTCTCGGCGCGCTTTTCTTTTTGCGGCGGCGTGTCCTTCGGCAAACGCATGGCTGCCAGCACCGCGTTGAAGGCTTCGGTGTCGGCGTCAATCGCGTGCACCAATTCATCTTTGATTTTCTGCCCCTTCTCCGCTAACTCGCACAACTTTTCATATTGTGGATCGAATTCGCCCTTGCCAATTGAAAGGTTCGCCACCATCGACGCCAGGGCCGCGCCCAGTGCGCCGGCCAGCGCGGCAATCGAGCCGCCGCCGGGCGCCGGTGTATCGCGCGAGACTTCATCCACAAAATCTACCACTTTGAGATTGACCAGCGGCCCGTTTTGCTTCGGCAGGCCAATGACTTTTTTGTCGATGTCGAACGGCGCAACGTCCCGTAGTCCCATCGACTGCACCGCGGTCTCCACAATATCCCGCGCCGGGATGCCGGTGGATTTTTTCATGCGCTGCAAATAAAATTTGCCGGCCATCTGCATCGTGTCGAACGGCACGACGCCCACAATCTCCGAGCCACTAATAATAATGCCGCGTTCCGCCGCCAACCGGCGAGTTTCTTCCAGCACCGCGTGCGGCGGCGAGACTTTGTAGTTGGTGAGATTGATGGAAATCTGCGCGCGTTTGTACGCTTCCACGACCCAGCCGACGGCCTTTACGTGGGTAAATTTGCCGTCTTTATAAACTGGCCGTCCGGCGAGGTTGTTGATATCAAATCCCAGCGATTTGTAGCGCGCGCTCAAATCACCGCCGTGATCTTCTTTGTAATGCGTGGCCAGCTTCTCGAAATCTTTGCCAATGAAGCCGCACTGGCCGCAGGGGAATTTACCCGCTTCAAAATAAACCACGTCGCCTTTATAATAAAAAGGAGAAATATTGCCGACGCGTTTCCAGCGGCCGCGTTCTCGCAATTCATACGCGATGTCGGTGGCATAACGCCGGTCGGTGGTGTTGAGGTTGATGTTGTAGGCGATAAGAAATTCCCGCGCTCCAACTGCGGTCGCGCCGCTTTTGGGATTAAAAGTCGCCGGGCCAAAGTCCGGTTTCCACTCCGGCATGGCAAGTTTTTGCGCCAGCCCTTCGTATTCGCCGGCGCGGATGGCGGCGAGATTGCGGCGCTCGGGTTTCGCGGCGGCGTATTCGTAAAGAAAAACCGGGATGCCCAACTCTTCGCCGATGCGCTTGCCGACGGCCTTCGCCATTTCCACGCATTCTTCCATCGTCACGCCGGCAACCGGCACAAACGGCAACACGTCCGTGGCGCCCATGCGCGGATGCTCGCCCTTGTGCTGCGACATGTCGATCAACTCCGCGGCAATTTTCACCGCGCGGAATGCGGCTTCCATCACCGCTGGCGGCTCGCCAATAAATGTGACCACCGTGCGGTTGGTGCTTTCGCCGGGATCGACATCTAACAATTGCACGCCGCGCACGGCTTCGATTTGGTCGGTGATTTTTTTGATGAGGTTGCGATCTCGTCCTTCAGAAAAATTGGGCACACATTCAACGATTCGTTGCATCAAGTCCTCCAATTTTAGTAGCCAAATGCCAGGCACAAAATGCCAGGCACTTTGAAAGTGCCTGGCATTTCTTATTTTAAGATATAAAAGTGGAGCGAAGAATACAACCCGCAAAAATAAAGTGAACCCCATCGCCGCGATGATCGTATTTCAAATCGCTTGCTTTTGACTCATCGAATTAATATAATCCAAACGCTTCTGACCAAAATAAAAGGAGGACAGTCAGTTATGAAAAAACCATCGAACCTTTGGCTGTGCATGTTGCTGGCCGGCGGTTTGCTGTTTCAAAGCGCCCACCTGTTTGCACAGAGATCCCAACAGGCCTATCTCAGCAAGCTCCCCCCACTGATCGACCGCGAATTGTTTTTCGGCGATCCGGAAATTTCCAACTCCCAGCTTTCCCCCGACGGCAAATTCATTTCATTCATCAAGCCCTATAAAGGGGTACGCAACATCTGGGTGAAACTCATCAACGAGCCATTTGAAGCTGCTAAACCGGTGACCGCCGACCAACGCCCGGTGCCGGCGTACTTCTGGAGCCAGGACAGCAAATATCTTTTGTATGTGCAGGACAAAGGCGGCAACGAGGACTTTCACGTTTATGCCGTTAACCCCGCGGACGCGCCCGAAGCCGAAAGTGGGGTGCCGCCAGCGCGCGACCTCACGCCCATCGAAGGCGTGCGCGCCTTCATTTATGCCGTGCCCAAAAACAAGCCCAACGAAATGCTGATTGGTTTGAATGATCGCGACCCGGCGCTGCACGACGTCTATCGCCTCGATATCGCCACGGGCAAACGCGAACTGATCTTCCAGAATAATGAAAACATCGCTGCATTCACGTTTGATTTGGACGGCAACCTGCGGCTGGCGCTGCGGCAAACCGCGGACGGCGGCACCGAAATTCTCCGCAGCGACGGCGACCAATTCACGCCGGTGTACAACTGCAACTACGAAGAGACCTGTGCGCCTTATCAATTCCACAAAGACGGCCAGCGCGTTTACATGATCACCAATAAAGGCGAAAATGTTGACCTGGTGCGGTTGATTCTTTTTAATCCGGCGACCGGCGAAGAGGAGTTGGTGGAAGCCGATCCCGAAGGCCAGGTAGATTTCGGCGGCGCGATTTTTTCCGAGGACACCGATGAATTGATCGGCACGTTTTACGTTGGCGATCGCGTGCGCATTTATCCGCGCGATAAGCAGTTGGAAAAGGATCTCGCCATCCTGCGCCAGAAATTGCCCGAGGGCGAAATCAACTTGCAATCTTCCACCCGCGATATGCGCTGGCATTTGGTCTCCGTTTCCCGCGATGTGGATCCGGGGTCGGTCTATCTTTACGATCGTCGGAGCGGCAAGGTGGAGCTTTTGTATCGCAGCCGGCCGCAGCTTAAAAGCGAGCACCTGGCGCCCATGCAGGCCATTCGTTACCCAGCGCGCGACGGTTTGATCATCCCGGCTTATCTCACGATTCCCCGCGGCGCCGATCCGAAAAATCTGCCGGTGGTGATTCTCCCGCACGGCGGCCCCTGGGCGCGCGACACCTGGGGCTACAACTCATTTACGCAGTTTTTGGCCAATCGCGGCTATGCGGTGCTGCAGCCGAACTTCCGAGGCTCCACTGGTTACGGCAAGAAATTTCTCAACGCCGGCAACAATCAGTGGGGCACTGGTGCGATGCAGCACGATATCACGGACGGCGTGAAATATTTGATTGACAAAGGCATTGCCGATCCCAAACGGGTGGCGATCTTCGGCGGCTCCTACGGCGGTTACGCCACCCTCGCCGGTCTCGCGTTCACTCCGGAATTGTACGCCGCCGGCGTGTCGTATGTCGGCCCGTCGAATTTGATCACCCTGCTCAATTCCATTCCGCCCTACTGGGGGCCGATAAAGAAAATTTTTGACGTCCGCCTCGGCAATCCGGAAACCGATGCGGAACGGCTCAAGCAGCAATCCCCGCTGTTTTCGGCGCACAACATCAAAGCGCCGCTGCTGGTGATTCAGGGCGCGAACGACCCGCGGGTGAAAAAAGCGGAGTCCGAGCAAATTGTGGTAGCTCTGCGGGATAAAGGCCACCCCGTGGAATACTTGCTGGCAGAAGACGAGGGCCACGGTTTTCGCAGCCCGGAAAATCGGCTGGCGGTCGCCGCGGCGATGGAAGGATTTTTTGAGAAGCATCTCGGCGGACGCGCCCAGAAAGAGATGCCGGACGATCTTAAAAAACAGATGGCGAAACTCACCGTGGACGTCAAAACCGTGACGCTGCCGGACGTCAAGCAAGCGGCCAGCGCCGAAACCGCACCGCTGCCGACGCTGTCGCCCACCGCGCTGGAGCCGCTGACTTTGAGATACACCCAAAACATCGCCATTCGTGATCAGAATATCGAAATGGCGGTGGAGCGGAAAATTAAAAAGTCGCTTTTGAATGGCTCCGCGGTTTGGCAGATCGTGAGCAGCACCCAATCGCCGATGGGCGCCGCCGCCGACACCTTTTACATCGATGGCAAAAATCTGCTGCCCCTCAAGCGGCGTTCGCAACAGGGCGGGTCGGCGGTAACCATCGATTATCGCGCCGACGCCATTTTCGGCAGCATCAAAATGGGGCCGCAGGAGATGCCCGTGGACATCAAATTGAAGGCGCCGGTGTTAGGCGATGACGTGGCGCTGGAGGTAACTTTAGGCGCGCTGCCCTTGGCGCCGGGATATGAGACAACCATTCGCACGTTCGATCTGCTGTCGCAAAAAATCCGTCCCCAGTCGCTGAAGGTCGCCGGGCTTGAAAAAGTCGATGTCGCGGCTGGCTCATTCGACGCTTTTAAAATTGAATTGGAACCGTTGGATGGCGAGGCGGGCGGCGCGACGATCTTCGTTACGAAGAAGGCACCGCACATCGTGGTGCGCAGCGAAGGCAAGCTGCCGGCCATGATGGGCGGCGGCGCCGTGACTACAACCTTGAACAGCTTCAGTACGAATTAGACATTGCGGGTTTCCCCGTAGGGGTAATTCATGAATTACCCCTACCGGGGGACCGCACTATCCCACAAACTGCTTCGCAAAATATTTTGCCGTTAACTTCTCGCCGGTGGCTTTCTCGATCATCTCATTCCAAAAATAGCGATTGCCGGGCTTGAAAATATTTTCAATCAAATAGCGACCCACGGCTTTTTGATTAGCGAAGCTCTGGTTTTTCAAATCGTCGGTTTGCAAAACATTTTCGTTGATGTAATAAAACAGTTGCGACGCCAGCAGCTCGCCCATCAAATAATTATGGTAGTAAGCCGGGTACAACGCCACGTGAATCTTCGCCGCCCAGTCCGGCGCATCACGGTCGGGCGGACGTTTCAACAGTTGATATTTCTCCACCAAATCCCACCACAGCGCGTTCAAATCCTGATCGGGATTTTCATACATCGCTTTCTCGAAACGGTACATCACCTGCACCCAGCGGCTGAACACCAATTGTTCCAGCCGCAACGTCTTGTCCGCCAAAGCGGATCCGCCAGGCCGAAAACTGTTGGCGGCGATTTGCTGCATTTCGGCCTCGGAAATTCCGGCCACGTCGCGCAGCCAGGCAGGATTGGAGGCGAAGCGCCCGAACAGCATGGCGATGGCCTCAGTGGTGAGGGTGTGCGCCGGCTCACGCAGCAGCCACGGCATAACGCGGTCATGTCCGCGAAGGGGATCGGTATCCAAGAATTTGTCGTAAACCGCGTGGCCGCATTCGTGCAGCATGGTGTTCATCCAATTGTAGTTGGGCTTGACGTTGCACACCACGCGCACGTCGCCCTCGCGATCGATATCGATGCAGTACGCGTGCTGATACTTGCCCTCCTTTTCATAAAGATCGCTGCGCGCGATGATATCGTCGATCGGCAGACCGAGGCTTGCGAAATAAGTTTTGGTGAGCGCCACCACATCTTTGTCTTTATAAAATTGGTCGAAATCCACTTCGTAAATTTTGGGCGCTTCCTGGAAAAAGCGATTCTGATAATGCCACGGCATCAATTCGTCTTTTGGAATTTTATAGCGCGCCGCCAGAAATGAATCCACTTCCACTTTCACGCGGGCGAAACTATCGCGGGTGAGATCGTCTAACTCATCAAATAGTTTTTCGATCTCCGTCGGATCCTGCTCGCTCAACTGCAACTGCATGGCGTGATAATTCGGGAAGCCCAAATCTTTGGCGGCGTCATTGCGCATATGCACCAATTTCAAAACATCGGCGGCGACCGCGCGGCCCACCTCCTTGCTGGCCGTCCACACCTTTTGCAACTGCTGGGAATCGGTGGAGCGCTTCAGCGTTTCCTCGATCTCGTTGTCGGTCATTTTTATACCATCGACCTCGGCGCGAAAGGTGGAAAATTGCTTTTCAATTTCTTTCGAGAGGTTGATGATCTCTTCCAACTTCTTTTCATCGATTTGATTGCCGAGGTAGCTGCGGTAAAGCACATCGAGCTGCCGCGCCAGCGAGGCGTCGGTGATCAAATTGGATTCCTTGAAGCGCTTCAGTTTGGCGAAGTCATCTTTGTTAGCGTGAATCTTACTCAGTTGAATTTCCAGCTCCGCGGCCTTCTGGTAATCCTCGTCTTTGCCGGAAATGGTGGCGGTGAAATAAGCGAGGTTATGCTCTTTGTTGAGCGGAATGACCTTGCCTTCGTACTCCATCAAAAACTGGACAAACTCCTGGTTCATTTCGATCTTCTCCGGGTTGGCGCAAGTGCTGATGAATAAACTCAGTAAAACGACCTTCACGGCAAATGGGTATTTCATTTCTCCCTCCACTTCCTGGACTTTTAAGATCGGATTTATAAGAACATCAGATTAAGCTGAGTAACCTCTAAGGTGTTCTTACAATGTGGAGTAATGGATCTTTGGAGTAATGAAAGGCCAATAGCAGTAATCCATTAATCCATTAATCCATCAATCCATTAATCCATCTTCTTTGATCACCTTAACGAGGAAGTCTTCATCGCTGCTCGGCAGTTAAGAGACTGCAGCCGGAATCAAGACCCCGTGCTTCTTAAAAATATTTTTATAGCTTTTGAAATTCAGCTTGAGCTCGGCGGCGGTGGTTTCATAGCCGTAATTCAAAATGGCTTTGCGCGAGCCGAAATCCATCACGCCGTGCAGAAACAAGATGCCGTCCGAGGCCTGCGGCTCGATGACCACGTAATCCACTTCGGGGTGCGCCAGACGGAAGCGCTCGAAGCCAATCTCGAAGCGGGCTTTAGTTTCGATGCGGCGCGCCTGCTCGCTCACAAAACTCATCCCTTTATCCGAAAGCCGCGCGCACCGTCCATCGAAGGTTGGGATGCACAAACGAATGCCGTCGTTCACTACGGGCGTAGTGGGATTGACGATCACGATCAGCTTTGCGCCGTGGTTGAGCGCGATGTCGAGATGCGAGACTTTGCTGGTGGAGCCATCGATGAAATCGTGATCTTTGATGCGATAAGGACGGAAAAAAATCGGGATGGCCGCCGACGCCGCCACCGCCTTCGAGATGGGCACATCTCGATTCGGCTCCTCGCCAAACACCCAGCGCTGGCCCGTGTCCAATTCGATGGCGGGGATGTAGAGCTCCTTCTCCAAATTCCGGAAATCGTTGGTTTTGCCCTCCGGGAAAAACATCCGCGCCATGAAGCGGTCGAGATTTTTTAACGAAAAAACTCCGGGAGGAATGAACTCCTGCATCAGGGCCAGCAAATCGAGAAAGGTGGCGTGGCGGCGATTGGCCCAGCCGTAGCGAATCAAATCCGGCAGCCGCTTAAACAGCGGCGCGAAGGCTTTGAAAACTTCCCCCCAGCGCAAGTTATAAATATCTTTGCGTTTGAAGTTCAGCGGCGAGTCGGAATCATTGTAAATGCCGTCGTACAACTCGTGCGCCGAGTAGCCGTTGGCGATGAGCGCCGCCACCACCGCACCGGCGCTGGTGCCCACGTAGATATCAAATTGATTGGAGAAACCCGGCCGCCCGACAAATTCGTCCAGGGCTTTCAGACAACCAATTTCATACATCGAGCCGGTGATGCCGCCGCCGGCGAGACAGAGGGCGGTTTTTTTGCGGCCGTCGTTTTTTGAATCATGGCCGCGACGGGTGATTTTACCTAAACGGTTTTTGAGATTTTTAATTTCGCTTTTGAGCATCCCTTAGCCTTCGCACCTCAAAAACTAACCGGTATAAGATCCCGGATTCTGCGCCACTTCCTCCGGTGTGCCGGTGGCGATGATCCGCCCGCCGTCGTTGCCGCCCCCGCAAAGACGTGCCAGGCACTTCCGAAGTGCCTGGCACCATTTAGCCTTCGCACCCTCAAGCCTTCCTCAACTCCTTCCTCAAAAACTGGCCGGTATAGGATCCCGGATTCTGCGCCACTTCCTCCGGTGTGCCGGTGGCGATAATCCCGTCCGTCGTTGCCGCCCCGCAAAGACGTGCCAGGCACTTCCGAAGTGCCTGGCACCATTTAGCCTTCGC
>JBBIIG010000008.1:1218-53083 GCA_037446635.1 bacterium | reverse complement strand
ACCCTCAAGCCTTCCTCAACTCCTTCCTCAAAAACTTGCCGGTATAGGATCCCGGATTCTGCGCCACTTCCTCCGGTGTGCCGGTGGCAATAATCCGCCCGCCATTGTCGCCGCCTTCGGGACCGAGATCGATAATGTAGTCCGCAGTTTTAATGACATCAAGATTGTGCTCGATCACCACCACGGTGTTGCCTTTATCCACCAACCGATTCAGCACCGACAGCAGCATGTTGATGTCTTCGAAATGAAGGCCGGTGGTCGGCTCATCGAGAATGTAGAAAGTCTGATCGGTGCTGACCTTTGATAACTCAGTGGAAAGCTTGACCCGCTGCGCCTCGCCACCGGAGAGCGTGGTGGCTTGCTGCCCGAGGTGAATGTAACCGAGTCCGACGTCGTACAAGGTTTTCAGCTTGCGATGAATGCGCGGGATGTTTTCAAAAAAGTTCATCGCCTCGCTCACCGTCATGTCTAACACGTCGGCGATGGACTTGCCTTTGTATTTGATCTCCAGCGTCTCGCGATTGTAGCGCTTGCCTTTGCATACTTCGCAGGTTACGTAAACGTCCGGCAAAAAGTGCATTTCGATTTTGACGACGCCATCGCCCTCGCAGGCCTCGCAGCGTCCGCCTTTGACATTGAAGCTGAAGCGCCCGGATTGATAGCCGCGAATCTTCGCCTCCGGCAGCTGCGTGAACAGATCGCGGATGTAGGTGAACAGCCCGGTATAGGTGGCGGGATTGGAACGCGGCGTGCGGCCAATGGGCGATTGGTCGATGTCGATCACTTTGTCGATGTGTTCGAGACCGCGGATGTCGTCATACGGCAGCGGCGCTTCTTTGCTGTGATAAAATTTTTTGGAAAGAATGCGATAAAGCGTCTCGTTGATGAGGGAGCTCTTGCCGGATCCGGAAACACCGGTCACGCACGTGAACACGCCGAGCGGAATTTTAAGATCGACTTTTTTGAGATTGTTGCCGGTCGCGCCTTTCAACGTCAGAAATTTGCCGTTGCCCTTGCGCCGCTGTTTCGGCAGCGGAATATTCTTTTTTCCAGAAAGATACTGCCCGGTCAGCGACTTTTCATTTTGCGCCACTTCATCGGGCGTGCCGACGGCTACCACACTTCCGCCGTTGATGCCCGCGCCCGGCCCGAGATCAATGACGTAATCCGCCTTCGTAATCGTTTCATGATCGTGCTCGACCACCACCACGGTGTTGCCGAGATCGCGCAATCGAATCAGCGTATCAAGCAGCCGCTGGTTATCCCGCTGATGCAGGCCAATGGACGGCTCATCGAGAATGTAGAGCACGCCGACGAGCTGCGAGCCCACCTGCGTCGCGAGTCGAATGCGCTGCGCCTCGCCGCCGGAGAGCGTGCCGGCGTTGCGATCGAGGGTGAGATAATCAAGTCCGACGTTCACCAAAAATCCGAGGCGTTCGCGAATCTCTTTCAAAATTTGATGCGCGATGGTTTCGTCCCGCTGCGAGAGATTCATGTTGCCAAAAAACTCGAACGCCTTTTTAATCGAAAAGCTCGTGACTTCTTTGATATTTTTGTCGCCCACCCGCACCGCCAGCGATTCCTTCCGCAGGCGTGCGCCACCGCATTCCGGACATGGTCTCGTGTTCATAAATCCTTCAATCCAATCGCGGATGTAGGCGGAATCGCTTTTAATGTAGCGGCGCTCCAAATTCGTAACCACGCCTTCAAATTTCGAGGTGAACTCCGCGTGCACATTTTTGTTCTCACGCTTGTAGGTGAAGCGTATCTCCTCGCCGTTCGAGCCGTACAGCAAAATCTTTTTGTGCTGCGGCGAAAGCTTACGCCACGGCGTATCGAGATCGAAGCCATAGTGATCGGCGACGGACTGCAGTTGATTGAAGTACCACGCGTCTTTGCTTTCGCCCCACGGCACCAGCGCGCCCTGCCGGATAGTGAGATTGGGATCCGGCACGACTAACTCCGGATCGACTTCCATTTTCGTGCCGAGTCCGTTGCAAGTGGGACACGCGCCGTAGGGGCTGTTGAACGAAAACATGCGCGGCGCCAACTCCTCGTAGGAGATGCCGCAATCGACACAAGCAAAGTGCTCGCTGAAAACCAATTCCTCCGATTGGCCATTGGCCTTGCCGTTGAGCACATCGATGAGCACCAACCCGGACGCAATGTTGAGCGCGGTCTCCACCGAATCGGTGAGCCGCGAGTTGATTTTGGGATCGACCACCAGCCGATCGATGATGATTTCGATGTTGTGCTTTTTGTTTTTCTCGATTTTGATCACATTGGATAAATCGTGAACGTCGCCATCGACGCGCACGCGCACGAAACCGTCGCGCCGCGCCTCTTCGAACACCTCGCGGTACTCGCCTTTGCGGCCGCGAATGATCGGCGCCATCACTTGGATTTTCGTGCCCTTCGGCAAATCGAGAACGCTATCCACAATTTGTTGCACCGTTTGCCGCTGGATGGGCTTGCCGCAATTGTAGCAATAGGGCTTGCCGATACGGGCGAAAAGCAATCGCAGGTAATCATAAATTTCGGTCACCGTGCCAACGGTGGAACGCGGATTCTGGCTGGCTTTGCGCTGCTCGATGGAAATCGCCGGCGACAGCCCTTCGATGTAATCGACGTCCGGCTTCTCCATCAAGCCGAGGAATTGCCGGGCATACGCCGACAGCGACTCGACGTAGCGGCGCTGGCCCTCGGCGTATAAAGTATCAAACGGCAGCGACGATTTACCGGAGCCGGAGAGTCCGGTGATGACCACTAATTTATCGCGGGGAATTTCAACGTCGATATTTTTGAGATTGTGCTCGCGCGCACCTTTGATGATGATTTTATCGGACATGTTTAAATAACGTTGACCTCCAAAGGAATCGCAGCAATTTCGTTTTTCTGCTTGTCTTGTTTTACGTAGTTGAGTTTCTCGAAGCCAATTATTTTTCCGTTGCGGTCTTTTTTGAGAATGACTCCGCCGCCAATTTCTTCACAAATAGCTTTTCTTGGCTTGCCAAACCAAATATCCAAAGTGTTTCCAACTTTATCATAAGTGATGCTTATCTTTTCCATATCAACTTTCCTTCTTTTATTTTAGTGGTTAAATAGCTTGTAATAATGAAACCGCGGTCGTTCAAATGTCTGGCAACAACACAAAGATAATACTTTCGGTGAACTCTGTAGTAAAGAAAAACATTTTCATCATCGTGACGGGTTCGAACTTCGATTGGCTCCCTTAGTGTTACCTTAACCTCGTCAACCAACCGTCAATCTCCGGATGCTTGATCTTAGTTATAAGTTTCCAATGGGATTCGGTGGTGCGAATTTTCACCCCGAGTTTTGATTCTACTTCAAAGAGAATCTTAGTGATGTCAAAATTCCTTGTTTAGTACGGATTTCATTCAGTTCCTAAAACGGACTTGCAAATATAAATGAATTTAACTATCATTGCCAAGAAGAATTCTGGATTGGAGATGAAAAAGAAACTTGATCGAATCAAAATTGACCCGAAGGTTTGTCTGGGTCAACCAACCATACGCGGTATGCGGATAACGGTTGCATTCGTGCTTAAACTCATGGCATCCGCTATGACCAATGATGAAATTCTCCAAGCGTATCCTGAGCTCGAATTAGGGGACTTGATACAAGTTGCTGAATGCGGCGCTGGTATGAACTGAGTTTCTAATTGAAAACTCCCGATTCATTAGCCCGTCAGTCTCGAAGAAACTCCTGCGGGTTTTGTAGAAGCGCTTGAAACTCCTCAAAAAACTTCCCCACATGAATGCCATCCATCAGCGCGTGATGAACTTCCACGGACACCGGCATTTTTTTCGCGCCGGCTTCATCATAATATTTTCCAAAAACGATTTTGGGTACCGAGTCATTGGCCCCGTACTTCCTGGCGTGCGCAAAACTCGTGAACGAAATCCACGGAATAACCGAGTAGTGAATCAGGTCATCGCGGTTATCGCCGGGCTCGAGGCTTTTGAATCCCTGCGCATACTTTTCTAATTTTTGAGTTGCCTCGCGATTGAACGTTTGGAAGTTCCCGTCATAATCAAAGTAGCAGAAGCTGAAGGTTTCGTCGCTATTCAAAACCGTGGAGCCGGCGTGGATGACATCGTGCACGAGTACCCGTTCGCCGCGAATGCGGTAGCGCAACTCCGGAATCGAGTTGGCGGCACGCAGCGACAAAAACAACAACGCGACGAAAAATGATTGTTGATGCTCTTTAGTATAAGCCAACAAACGGGTGACATCCACCTCCGCGCAGATGTTGAAAAACGGGTGGTCGTAGTCTTTGAAAAAGTAGAAGTGCTGTTTGCGATTCCAGTTTTCGAGGTCTAAGAAAGTGGACATTTCAAACCCGCTTCCTCCAAAATTTCTTGCAGCGTCCCTAAACTTTCGCAGCCCTAAAAGAGTTCCAGCGCTTCTTTGATGCTGCCCTCCGCCTCCTCCAATGAATTGCCGTAACTGGATGCCTGCAACTCCGGACAAAGCGCCACCATGACATCATCTTCCTCAAAGTAGTCAACACGCAATTCCATTTCAAGTCTTCGATAGACTGCTTCGCCGGTCTGCACCGGCAGGCAGTGACAGCCCGTCGCTCGTTTTCGCTCAGACACGAATTATTTTGCCGGCAAATCATTTTGCTTTTTTCATTCTGCATTTTTCATTTCTTTGCAATACCCCACCGCCGCTCGACTCGGATCCCGCGCGTCTCCCGCTCCCATGCAATAACCTGTTTCCGCGTCTATCATTATTCCCATCGCCCGCCCCAACGTCTCCACCCATTCGATTCTGTGTCCCATCTTCTGCAGGCGCTCCAGGGTGTCGGCGCTCGCGCCCCATTTTTCGATCTTGATCACATCCGGCAGCCACTGGTGGTGAAAGCGCGGCGCATCGATGGCCTCGTAGATGTTCATGCCAAAATCGATCACATTCACGATCGTCTGCAGCACGGTATTGATGATGGTGCGGCCACCCGGAGTGCCGACGACCATCACTAACTTACCGTCTTTTGAAACGATGGTCGGCGCCATCGAAGACAGCATCCGCTTCTCCGGTTGCACCAGGTTTGGCTTCGTGCCAATGAGGCCGGTGGTGTCGGTGTGTCCCGGCCACGGATTGAAATCGCCCATCTCGTTGTTGTACAAAAATCCGCAGCCATTCGCCACGATTTTCGAGCCGTACCACGCTTCGATGGTGTAGGTGTTGGAGACGGCGTTGCCCTGTGCATCGACCACAGAAAAATGCGTCGTCTCCTCGGACTCGCGCGCCCATTCAAAAAAGCCCGGGTGGCTGTGCGCAACCGAATCGAGAGCAATGGATGCTTGCAGCTCGTCCGCAAATTCTTTTGAGATCAATTTCTCTACCGGCATGTCGGGATTGAAATCCGGATCGCCTAAATACTGCGCCCGCGCGGCATACGCTCGTCTCATGGTTTCGGTCAGCAAATGAATGTACGCCGCCGAGTTGTGTCCTAATTTGGCGAGATCGTAGGCCTCCAAAATATTCAACAAGATTGCCAGCGTTACGCCGCCGGAGCTGGGCGGCGCCATCGTGGTGATGGTGTATCCGCGATAGGTGAACTCGATCGGTTGGCGCATGACGGCTTGATACGCGGCCAAATCGTCTTTTGTAATTAAGCCGCCGTTCACTCTCATATCCTGCTCGATTAATTCAGCAGTCTTGCCGGCATAAAATCCATCGCGGCCATGTTTGGCGATGCGCTTGAGGGTTTCAGCTAAATCTTTTTGCACAAGAATATCGCCGAACTCGTAAAATTCATTTTCATTCTTCAAAAAAATTTTTGCTGCAGCCGGGTACTTGCGAAATTCCTCCGCCAGTTCTTTGAAATCCGCGCTCATCGCATAGGTAACCGCGAAGCCTTTTTCCGCCAATTTGATAGCCGGCTGCAGGACTTCTTTCAATGACATGGTGCCGAATTTTTCCAAAGCCAGAATCAAACCCGCAACCGTGCCGGGCACGCCAATCGATAAATAACCCTTGTGATTCGAGTCGCGGATGAGTTCCCCCCTCTCATCGAGATACATTTTTTCGTGAGCGGCTTTCGGCGCTTTCTCGCGGTAGTCAATCGTAGTGGTTGCGCCGTCCGCGAAGCGAATGACCATAAATCCCCCGCCGCCGATGTTGCCTGCCGCCGGATGCACCACCGCCAGCGCGAACGCGGTCGCCACCGCGGCATCGATGGCATTGCCGCCTCTTTTCAAAATCTCCACGCCCACTTCAGAGGCCAGGCGATCGGAGGAGACCACCATGCCGTGTTTGGCGTAAACCGGCCACTTTTTGGCGCCGGCGGAAGTATTGAAGATCAACACCGCGATCACAATCGCAGCGCAGCAGAGGTTCTTTCGAAACAAAATCACACTCCAACTAAACCGGTTTACTGAACTGAAGAAGTAATATAAAATTTCGTGGTCAGTTTTAAAAGAAGTTTTTTGGGACGAGATCCCCCGCCGATCCAACACTGTCTGAGACGGTGTTTGATCGCAGTGACATCAATGCAGCAAAACCATTTTCTTTCTCTGCACCATTTCTCCGATCTTCAATTCATACAGATACACCCCTGACGCCACGCTATCCGCTCCTCGCTCTCCGCTGCGATCCCAACTCACGCGGTGTCTGCCCGCCGGCTGCCACGAGTCCACCAGTGTGCGCACCCGCTGACCTAGTAGATTGTAAATGGTAAGCCGCGCAAAACCGGGCTGTGCCAACTCGTATTCGATGGTGGTTTCCGGGTTAAACGGATTGGGGTAGTTTTGTTTTAATATGAAAGACTCTGGAAAATTCGTGTTTACCGACTCGACCCCCACAATCAGATCGTTGCGATACAAGACCACCTTGCCTTCGGCGTCGCCGATGATTAAATCCAAATCGCCGTCGCCATCGAGATCGCCGAATGCCGGCGCCGCGGAAGAGTCCACGCGAATTCCAGCAAACGCTGAATTGGTAAGTTGCCATTTTGGGAGCGAAGCTGCGCCAACATTGCGATAGAAATTGAGGCCGCCGTCTAATTCACCAAACAACAAATCCGGCAGGCCATCTTTGTCGGCGTCGCCGGCGGCGGCGCGGTGGTGCCGCCGTTCGTCGAGTCCGTCCAGCCACGGCGGCCGCGCTTCCCAGTTTGGATTTTCAAGTGGGCCGATGTTTTCGTAAAAGGTGTATTCTCCCGCAACCTGCATCAACAAATCCAGCGCCCCGTCGCCGTTGAAATCGAACAGAATTGGATCATAATAAATCGAGTCGTGGACGAATTGCGCAAAGACAGAAGGATCTTCTTCCCACTGCGGCGCCAGTCCGCCCGGCACCTTTTTTAAAAACGTAATCGCGGTTCCCCGGAGCGTGTATTCAAATAGATCTCCATCCACCAGATGCGCGCCGACGGCCAAATCCAACTCGCCATCCTGGTTGTAATCGTTCAAATTGAACGTGGGTCGCAAGTGAGCATTTTCAAATGGATCATAAAAGATAACTTCTTTTTGCTGCCAACGGAATGATTTCGCATCGCCGACGTTCCGAAAAAAATTAATCTGGCTGAATGCCGGCAGGATGTCGGTTGGCTCTATGGCGCCCGCCAGAATCAAGTCGAGATCCCCGTCGCGGTCGAGATCGCCAATAGCGGGATCGGTCTCCAAAAATGCTCTGGGCGCGCCCCACAGAACCGGAGCCACGAAATTCATTTGCGCGGGCGTGCCGGCATTTCTATAAAAGGAGAGGAAGAAGGAATTGTCGCCCACCACCATATCAATCGTGCCGCTTTTATCCAGGTCGCCGGGCGCGGGGTTCATGCCTTCCAATCCGTTCAAGCTGACGGGATTTCTAAACTCGCGAAAGAAGAGCGTGCCAGAGGAGGTGGCATTTTCAAAAATAAATAGGTGCGCAAAGGCAATGGGGACGGTCTCGGTGACCAACAAGTCCGCATCGCCGTCGTTGTCCATGTCCGCGAAGCGTACGCTCTGGAAAAAACTAATGAATTGAACCTCGGGATCGATTACGTCGCGCAGCGTAGTGGGCAGCAGCTCCCAGAACGAGCTTTCTGGGGAGCCAATGTTGCGGTAAATACAAACGTCGCCGGAGTCGGGGCAGCGGGTGACCACGTCAAACACGGCGTCGTTAAACAAATCCACCACCGCCAAAACTTGGCGGCCGCTAATTCCTTCTAACAGTGCGTCATCCCGAAACCAGATGACGGTTCCCCCTGCGCCCACATTTCTCCAAACGCGAATGGTGGGGTCGGGGATGATCAGTTCCGGATGCAGATCGTAATTCAAATCGGCGAGCGTGGGGATGGTGTTATATTGAATTCCCGTCACATCGACGCCGATTTCCCAGTCCGGCCGCCGCTCAAATTGATCGAAATTCGGAGCGCCGAGGTTGCGATAAAATTGCAAGCCGGCGTTATCCAGCATCACGAGATCGAGGTGGCCGTCGCCATCGACGTCGCCGAGATCGATGCGGGCGTTGCCGAACGGTACTGGCTGGTCCCCTGGCTCCGGCAGACTGCGGATTTGCACGCCGCTGGGATTGAGGACGCGGTCGTCTCTCACCCAAACCAAATCTTCCTGCGCAAAAGTGACTTGAATTAACACGAGTAGCAGTAGGGCTTGTTTCATTTCGCTCCAACTCCTTTAGGAACGTTCCTCCCCCTTTTCAAAAAAAGCGAAAATGGAAAAGGTTTGGAGGGGGTTCGACTCCTCCTGGCCTCCCCAAAATTCCAAAGAACGAAATTGGGGAAGGAATAATTCATTCCAGCTCGAATGAGATAAACCGAAACTCGCCGCGCCGTTCCACCTGAATGACCACCGGCTCGTACAAGCTGAATTCATCGAGAAGCGCCCGCAGCGCCGAAAGGCTTTCAACCGGCTGGTTGTTGATGGCGTGAATGACGTCGCCGGGCTGAAAGCCCTCCTGTTCGTAGTAATAGGCGTTGGAGGCGCGCGCCGCCACCACCACGCCGGAGGGAATGCGCAGCCGCGGCAGCAGCTTCGCCACCTCGCCATCCACCTCCAAGCCCAAAATGCCGAGACGGGGAACTAAATTTCGTTCCGGGGTGACCATTTCCAGAAAGCGATCGGAGTCGTCGGCGCGCTCGATGACGGACACCCGGAGGTTCAGCGTGTCCTGCCCGCGTTGAATCGTGAGCGCTGCCGTCTCGCCCACGGCGCGGCGGTAGAGATTGACATCAAACTGGCGGCCGTTCTCCATGGATTTGCCGTCCAAAGTTAAAACGATATCGCCGATTCTCAACCCGGCGTTATCCGCCGGACTGTCGGGGCGGACGTCTCCTAAAATTACGCCATACACCTGCGGCAGCCCCAAACCCGCGGCCAGCATCGGCGTGATGGTTTGCGCGTTCACACCAATCTCGCCGCGCCGCACCCGGCCGCTGGCGCGCAACTGCTCGTAAACATTTTTGACGATGTTGCTGGGCGCGGCAAACCCAATTCCTTCGCTGCCGCCGGATTGCGTGAAAATGAAAGTATTGATGCCCACCACCTCGCCGTTGATGTCGATGAGCGGGCCGCCGCTGTTGCCGGGATTGATGGGGGCATCGGTTTGAATGTAAACCATCGGATCCTCGGGGCGAAATTGCCGCGCCAGCGCGCTGACCACTCCGAGAGTGACCGAATTCTCCAGTCCCAGCGGACTGCCAAACGCCATGACGATTTGCCCCTGCCGCAGATTGTCCGAGTCGCCTAACTTGAGAAAGGACAGGCCAGTTTCATTGATTTTCAAAACCGCCAGATCGGTCTCGAGATCGAGGCCGACGATTTGCGCGCCCACCATTTTTCCCCGCGCCTTCAAGATCGAGTGCCCGGCCTGGCCGGAGACCGGTTTCGCCAACACCACTTGAATGCGGCGCGCGCCCTCCACCACGTGCGCGTTGGTGACGATGTAGCCCGCGGGATCTAGAATGACGCCCGAGCCGCTGCTGCGCTGCTTGCTGATGAGCAAGCCCGGCGCGTCTCCCGGCGCATAACCGGTGGCGAGAATTTGCACAATCGCCGGGTTGACGCGATCGGCCAGCAATTGAAAATCGCGGCTGAGTTGGGCGAGGGTCGGCATCGTTGGCGCTTTGGAAGCGGGTTGCGCAAGCGCTTGTGTTACCAAAGCCGCGGCCAGAACGAGCGCTAACGCGAATCGCTGAAATTTATTTTTCACGGGGTTTCCCTCCTTTAAGGTGGTTTAACTTGACTATTTCCGGATTCAACCCGCTTTGAACCCGTGTTTTTTTGATCGGCGAGACGACTCCCTATTTTCAAATTTTGGAGTGGAGTGCTGAAGCCGCGCTTCAGCCTTGCGACCCCGAAATTTGCATCATCAAACACCGTCTCAGACGGTGTTTTGATCTGGATTCATCTGCTGCACAAGGCCCGAGCACGGCTCGCGCACTCCAAAATTTTGGAGTGCTGAAGCCGCGCTTCAGCCTTGCGACCCCGAAATTTGCATGATCAAACACCGTCTCAGACGGTGTTTTGATCTGGATTCATCCGCTGCCCAGAGCCCGAGCACGGCTCGCGCAATCCAAAATTTTGGAGTGCTGAAGCCGCGCTTCAGCTCTGTAGTAAATTAGCTTGAGAAAATAGATAAAAAATGGGGCTACCCCTCCGATAGCCCCATTGTACAGCAACTACAGCTATTCTAATTCAACCGTCTTCATTCAAAGCGGGAGCTTTGAGCGACATTGCGCTATTCCTCGTCGTCTTCTTCTTTCACCACCCGCGCCACGTCGGCAACCGTGTCGTCGTCGTCGAGTTTGATGAGCCGGAAGCCCTGGGTGTTACGGCCCTGGGTGCGTAGCTTGGCGACGCTCTGGCGAATGACCACACCGTTGCTGGTGATAATCATGATGTCATCTTCGTCGATGACTTCTTTGAGCGCCACCATGTTACCCGTTTTTTCGGTGACCTTCACGGTGAGAATGCCCTTGCCGCCGCGATGGCTAACGCGGTATTCTTTGATATGAGTGCGCTTGCCATAGCCTTTTTCGGTGACGGCGAGAATTGTGCCCTCGCGCTTGATGACCACCATGCCGATCACAAAATCGTCCTCGCCGAGGGTGATGCCGCGCACGCCGGCCGCGGTGCGGCCCATGTCGCGCACTTCGCTCTCATGGAAGCGAATGGCCATGCCGTGGTAGGTGCCGAGCAAAATGTCGTGGCTGCCGTCGGTAAGCCGGGCGTCGATGAGATCGTCACCCTCCTTGACGGTCATGGCGTTGATGCCGCCGCGGCGGGGATTGCTAAAAGCGGACAATTCAGTCTTTTTAATGACTCCCAGTTTCGAAGCCATCACCACGTAGAGATTCTGATCGAAATCTTTAACGTTGACGAACGCGGCAATGCGTTCGTCTTTTTCGATTTGCAGAATATTGACAATCGCCCGGCCCTTGGTGGCGCGCCCGGCCTGCGGAATCTCGTGCACCTTGAGCCAGTGGCAGCGCCCTTTGTTGGTGAAGAATAAAATATAATGATGCGTCGAGGCGATGAAGAGATGCTCGATGAAATCTTCTTCTTTGGTTGTCGCCCCGGTGGAACCGCGGCCGCCGCGATTCTGCCGACGGTAGCTCGAAACCGGATAGCGCTTGATGAAGCCGGCGTGGGAGATGGTGATCACCATGTCCTCCTCGGCGATCATATCCTCGATGGTGAACTCCTCGGTTTCTTTAACGATCTCGGTGCGGCGAGCATCGCCGTATTTTTCTTTTAACTCTAGTAATTCTTCTTTGATGAGCTGCATGCGTTTGGGCCGGCTTTCCAAAAGCGAGCGCAACTTCTCGATCAGTTTAATAACTTCTAAATATTCCTGCTCGATTTTCTTGCGCTCAAGGCCGGTGAGCCGCTGCAAACGCATGTCGAGGATCGCCTGCGCCTGAATTTCGCTGAGCTTGAAGCGCTTCATCAAGCCCTCGCGGGCGGCGTCCGGATCTTTCGACTTTTTGATCAGCTCCACAATCGCGTCGATGTTGTCGAGGCAGATTTTCAGGCCTTCTAAAATGTGTGCGCGCTTCTCTGCTTTGTCGAGATCGAACTTGGTGCGCCGCACCACCACCTCGTGGCGGAACTCGAGAAAATGCTCCAGCAACTCTTTGAGGTTGAGCACCTTTGGCGCGCCGTTCACCAACGCCAACATGATGACGCCGAAGGTTACCTGCATCTGCGTGTGCTTGTAGAGGTTGTTCAAAACGATTTCCGCCGGCACGTCGCGCTTGAGTTCGATGACGACTCTCATGCCGTCGCGGTCGGATTCGTCGTTGACTGCGGCAATACCCTCGATCTTCTTGTCCTTCACCAGCTCGGCGATTTTTTCGATCAGGTTCAGTTTGTTGACTTGATACGGCAGTTCGGTGATGACGATGTTCTCGCGGCCGCCTTTCACGGTTTCGAGGTTGGCGCGCGCGCGGATGACGATGCGGCCGCGGCCGGTGCGATAGGCTTCATCGATGCCGGTGTCGCCGTAGATGATGCCCGCAGTGGGGAAGTCCGGGCCTTTAATGTGCTGCATCAACGATTCCACAGAGAGGTTGGGGCGAGAGATGAGCGCCACCAGCGCATCCACCACCTCGCCCAAATTGTGCGGCGGAATGTTGGTGGCCATGCCCACAGCAATTCCCGAGGCGCCATTCACCAGCAAGTTGGGCAACACAGAAGGAAGCACCGTGGGCTCGGTGAGCGACTCGTCGAAGTTGGGGACAAAATCCACGGTGTCCTTTTCGAGATCGCGCAGAATCTCTTCGGCGATGCGCGACATGCGGGCCTCGGTGTAGCGCATGGCCGCCGGCGAATCGCCGTCCACCGAACCGAAGTTGCCCTGGCCATCGACCAGCGGATAGCGCAATGAAAAATCCTGCACCATTCTTACCATAGAATCATACACCGCGGCGTCGCCGTGCGGATGATATTTTCCCAACACTTCGCCAACGATGCGCGCGCTTTTTTTGTATGGCGAATTGGCGCGCAAACCCAGTTCGTGCATGCCGTAGAGCACGCGGCGGTGCACCGGTTTCAGGCCGTCGCGCACATCTGGCAAGGCGCGCGCTACAATCACCGACATCGAATAATCGATGTAGGAATTTTTCATTTCCGATTCAATGAACACCGGGATGACCCGGTCGCGTTGGAGATCCATACTCTAAATTTTACTCCTGTTATTGATTGCATCGTAGGGGCGTATGGCCATACACCCCTAACGCTTAAACATCGAGGTTCTTCACGTACTGCGCATTCTCTTCAATGAACTTGCGGCGCAGCTCAACATTGTCGCCCATCAGCATCGAGAAAATGCGATCGGCCTCGATCGCTTCCTCAATAGTCACTTGCAAATTGGTGCGCTGCTCGGGATCCATCGTGGTTTTCCAAAGCTGTTCGGGGTTCATTTCGCCGAGACCCTTGTAGCGCTGCACCGTGGCACCGTTTTTTCCCAGCCGTTCGAGAATGGCATCGCGCTCGTCATCATCATACGCGTAGAATTCTTCTTTGCCTTTTTGAACGCGATAGAGCGGCGGCTGCGCAATGTACACGTGGCCTTGTTCGATCAAACCTTTCATGTAGCGAAAGAAGAAAGTCAAAAGCAGTGTGCGAATGTGCGAGCCGTCCACGTCGGCATCGGTCATGATGATGATCTTGTTATAGCGCAGGCGGCCGACATCAAACTCATCGGCGCCGATGCCGGTACCCAAAGCGGATACGATTGTGCGAATTTCCTCGTTGGAAAGAATCTTATCGAGGCGCGCTTTTTCGACGTTGAGAATTTTGCCCTTGAGCGGCAGGATCGCCTGAAAGCGGCGATCGCGGCCCTGTTTAGCGGAGCCGCCGGCGGAATCGCCCTCCACTAGGTAAATCTCGCATTGTGCTGGATCTTCAATGGAGCAATCGGCTAACTTGCCGGGCAGGGCGTTGCCATCGAGGGCGCTTTTGCGACGGGTCAACTCGCGTGCTTTACGCGCCGCCTCGCGCGAACGGGCAGCGGTCACGCATTTCTCGATGATCTTTTTGGCGATGCTGGGGTTTTCTTCCAAAAACGCCGCGAAGCCGTCGCCAAAAATCGACTCGGTGATGCCCTTCACTTCGCTGTTGCCTAACTTGGTTTTGGTCTGCCCCTCGAATTGCGGCTCCGGCACTTTCGCGCTCACCACCGCGGTCAACCCTTCGCGCACGTCTTCGCCGGTCAAAGTGAAATCTTCATTTTTCAAAAGATTGTTTTTCTGCGCGTAGTTGTTGAGGGTGCGGGTGAGCGCCGATTTAAACCCAACCAGGTGCGTGCCGCCTTCCACCGTGTTGATGTCGTTCACATAAGAGAAAATGTTTTCGACGTACGAATCGTCGTATTGCAGCGCGATCTCGACCGACACCTCTTCTTTCTGCCCGGAGATGAAAATCGGTTTCTTGAAAAGCGGATTGCGGCTCTGTTCGAGGTATTCGATGAACTCGACCAGTCCGCCTTTGTATTTAAACTTGTTGGACTTGCCGGATTTTTCATCGAACACGTTAATTTCGAGATCGGCGTTGAGAAACGCCAATTCGCGCATGCGCTCGGAAACGATATCGAAACTGATCTCAGTCTTTTTGAAAATCTCTTTGTCGGGTAAAAAGGTGGTTTTGGTGCCGGTGGTTTTGCTTTTGCCGATGACTTTCATATCGGCCACAGGCACGCCGCGCTCGTACTTTTGATAATAAATTTTCCCCTCGCGGCTCACCTCAACTTCGCACCACTCGGAGAGCGCATTCACCACCGACACGCCGACACCATGCAAACCACCGGAGACTTTGTAGGATTTTTTGTCGAACTTGCCGCCAGCGTGCAAAATGGTCATCACGACTTCGAGCGCCGGCCGCTTCTCCGTGGGATGAATGTCCACCGGTATGCCACGGCCGTTATCGACGACGGTGACGCTGCCGTCTTTGTTGAGAGTGACGTTGATTTTATCGCAATAGCCCGCCAGCACTTCATCGATGCTGTTATCGACAACCTCATAAACCAGGTGATGGAGTCCGCGCACCGAGATATCGCCGATATACATGGCCGGCCGGCGCCGCACCGCTTCCAACCCTTTCAGAACCTGGATTTGCTCGGCGTTGTAAATCGGCTCCTTGGCCGGCGCGAGCGGCGGCGCGGCGCTGGTTTCGAGCAACGTAAAATCGATCTCCTGCTGCACCGTTACTTTCTTATCTATTTTTTCCTTCGTCTTCACGTTCTGCTCTCTGATTTTTTTGACCGGTTTGGTCGTCTGCTTCAGCGCCTTTTTCGGCGCCTTCTTGACCGCAGTTACTTTCTTGGGCTTTGCGGTTTTTGCTTTTGTCTTTGCAGCTATTTTCGGCTTAGCTTTTTTTTCTTTTTTAGACTTGGCCATACGTTTTGAAACCTCTTTTACTTAAACCGAATATCTCGAATTAACTCTTCTCCTAAATAGTCGTTTATTTTTTTAATAAACTCTCGCCTCATAAACGTCAACTCGTTGCGCCAGGCGCTGGACTCGACTTTGATAAATAGAACACCCTTTTCAACTCTCTCTACCTCCGAAACTTTTGCCACGGCCTCGCCAACTATTTTCGGCCAGCTCGCTGCCGCCAGATGCTGTTTCACTTGCGGCTCGATCTCAAGCTTGCGCAACAGTTTCCGCAGCGCCTCCCCCAGCGAGGCAAACCTGAAGTTAGAGGGCCTGGATGACTCCATTTTCCACCACAAATCTTGAAACCTCGCCGGCGTCAGCCTCGCCGAAAAAATCCTTTTGCCGCGGGCTGGTGATCACCATTTGACCCAAACCCTGAAAGGAGAAGAAAACGTTTTTTTCACGGACTTCGTCCAGCTCGGAGAAACAGTCGTCCAGCAAAAAAATCGGCGTCTCGTCTTTTTTATTTTTTAGAAATTGCAGCTCCGCCAGCTTGAGTGCAATCATCAGCGCTTTATGCTCGCCGCGGGAGCCAAACGTCCGTAGCTCCCGCCCGTTGATGGTGATGATGAGATCGTCGCGGTGCGGCCCCACCAGTGAAACGCCCAGCGCTCGTTCCCGTTGGCTGAGCCGGTTCAATTCGACCGCAAAACTCTGCTCGGAATTTTCTCTGGAAACCAGCGTCTCCAGCCGCAACCCGATCTCCTCGTGGGCGCCGCTGTACTCTCGGTAAATCGGCCTCAGCCAGCGGACGAACTCTTCAACAAAATCATAGCGCGCGCCGACGATCTTGCTGCCAACGCTGATCATCTTTTCGTTCCACGGCGCGATCGTCGAATCAGCCACCAACTTGCCGGCTTTCATATCCTGTAAAATTCGATTGCGCTGTTTGAGAATGCGTTGGTACTCCTGCAGATGAGTGAGGTAGGAGAGGCTGATTTGCGACAAAAGAATATCGATGAACCGTCTGCGTTCGGCGGGCCCACCGGTGGTAATTTTGTAGTCTTCGGGTGAAATTATCACAACTGGAAACGCGCCAAAAATATCGCTGTAGCCGCGCATGCGTTTGCGATCGATGCTGATCTCTTTTTTGCCGTCCCGTTGGTAGTGAAGCGCCGCGACTTTTACGAGAGCATTATCATAATTCAATCGTCCTTCAATGGTGAAGTAGGAGCTGCCGATGCGCAAAAGATCCTGATTCTTCGCCTGCCTAAAACTTCGGCCCAAACACAACAAATAGATCGCTTCCAAAAAATTGGTTTTGCCTTGGGCGTTTAAACCGAAAATGAGATTGATCTTGCTTTTAAAATGAACTTCGGCTTTTTCATAATTTCTGAAGTTGACCATCGCAAGCTTTTCAAGGTGCATATCCTAATCTTCATTTAAGCGAATCGGCATCAACAACATGAGAATATCCTCGTTTTCACGCTGTTCTACTGGGCGAATGATACCGGCGCTCACCGGGTCCTTGAGTTCAAAAATGACCTCCGAGCTATCGAGGTGGCGCAAAATATCCAATAAATAATTAGCGTTGTAGCCGATTTCAAGATCCTCGCCATCATAGTCGGCGTCGATACTTTCCATGGCCTCTCCGCCAAACTCGATATCCTCGGATTGAATTTTTACAAGCTTTTTTGAGATGCCAAATCTAATTTGATGAGTGATTGAGTTAGAAAAAATCGCCACTCGGCGCACCGAGGAGATCAGCAGTTCGCGGTTCAAGGTTAGCCGTTTGTTGTTGTCTATCGGGATGACGCGCTCGTAATTAGGAAACTGCCCCTCGATGCTTTTGCTGTAAATCGTGGTTTGGTCAAAACTAAAAACGATGTGATCGTCGCTGACATCCACTTTGATCTCGCCAGCCTCTTGCCCGCCAGCCGGCGACTGCCCGGACTGAGTTTTTTGGCCTGCCCGCGCAGGCGGGCGAACCGGCAAATTTTTCAAAACCAAATTGAGCGCTTTGGTGGGAACGATAGCTTCGCTTTGAAAATTTTTGGAATTGAAATTTTTCTGAATGATCTTAACCAGCCGGTGACCATCGGTGGCAACCATGCGCATTTCGTTGTCGGCAACTTTCAAAAGCACACCCATGAGCGTCGTCCGCAGCTCGTCGGTGGATACTGAAAAGATGGTTTTGTCGATCATACCGCTGAAGACATCCGCATCAACCACAAAGCTGCCTTTGCTTTCCTCGATTTGAATTTTTGGGAAATCCTCTTTTGGCTCTCCGGATAATTTGTAAAACCCTTTTTCGGTGTCCAGTGAAATTTTGTTATCCTCATCCACCGTGAAACCGATGGGAATTTCAGGAAGCTCGCGGACGATTTCGAATAACATTTTGGCGGGCACAGCCACCGAACCATCGCTGCTTCCGGTCACACTCAACTTCGTTGAAATGGAAACCTCCAAATCGGTTCCCATTAACGTCAGGTCATTGCCGCTTAATTCCAAAAGGATATTGCTCAAAATCGGGATGGTGGTCTTAACCGGAACCACACCAACCACTTTTTGCAAGGATTGATAAAAATCCTTTTGATTGACCGAAAATTTCATGACCGCCTCGTTATGATTTTTGTGAAATTAAGTTACTAAATTATATAAAAATATTCAAGATATTTTTTATAGATATAGACCCTGTGGATATGTTGATAGCTGCGATCGCGGACTTCGTTAAACCTAATCTTTTGCACTGGCCTTTCTCTACCTGCTTAGTGTTCTAAGATTGTTGACAGACTGTTGGAAGATTGTTAGAACAAACTTTTTTTAGCTCCGCCTCACTCAGGCCGCAAAAAAGAGTTTGATTTATCAACATTCGATTAACCAAATTTATGTGGTTATCCACACAACGGTTGTGGATTAATTTTTAGGATGATGATATTTCTATTTTTTTGCGCAACTGCAAAACCTCGTCGCGGGTTTTGGGATCGGTCTTGATCCATTCCTCCACCGACTGGATGGCGTGAATGACTGTGCTGTGATCGCGCCCACCAAAGTGCAAGCCAATGGTTTTGAGGGAAGAGTTGGTCAGTTCTTTGGTGAGATACATGGCAATTTGCCGAACCTGTGCGATTTCTTTTTTTCGCGTTTTGGCGCGCAGCATGTCGTCGGGGATGCCATAGTGCTCGCTCGCTAACCGCTGAATTTGCTCGATCATAATCTTCTTTTTCTTGCCTAATCTGAGGTCTTTGAGCACTTCTTTTGCAATCTCCAAAGTGATATCTTTGCCGTTGAGCGAGGAATAGGCCAGCAGCCGGATGAGGGAACCTTCCAACTCGCGAATATTGGAGGTGACGTTGGTGGCGATAAATTCGATAACTTCGTTGGGGACGACAATATCATTTTCGTCGGCTTTTTGCTGGAGAATTGCGGTTCGCGTTTCCAGATCCGGCGGCTGGATATCCGCCACCAACCCCCATTGAAAACGCGAAATCAGCCGCTCCTCGACGCCGTGCAAATCTTTCGGCGGGCGGTCCGAGGACAACACAATTTGCTTACCGGCATTGTACAAGGCGTTGAAAGTATGAAAAAATTCTTCCTGCGTGCGCTCTTTGTTGATAAAAAATTGGATATCATCCACCAGCAGGATATCCGCGGTGCGGTAGATAGCGCTGAATTCGGTGGTCTTGTTGGTCTGAATCGAGTTAATAAATTCGATGGTGAATTTTTCGCTATCGACATACATGACGTGCCGTGCCAACCCTTGAATCAAAGTGTAGTTGCCGATGGCTTGAATGAGATGGGTTTTGCCGAGTCCCACTCCGCCGTAAATCACCAGCGGGTTGAAGGTGGTTTCTCCTGGAGACTGTGCCACCGCATACGCCGCCGCGCGCGCAAATTGATTATTGGATCCTTCCACGAAATTGTCAAACTGATAGCGTTCGTTCAAATTGCTATTTTTGGGGTAAACCGAGCCGTTCTTTTCCGCGAAGCGCATCGGCTCCCGATTTTTCTCCACCAAGATCGGCGCCGGCGCGCTGTGGCCGTTGCCAGCGATGGCATAAGTAACTTCGGCATGCTCCCCCAACACCTGCAGCAGCGCTTTTTTCAAAAGCGAACTGTAGTGCCCTTCTAACCATTCATAAAACAATTGCCTCGGCACCTCTAATGTGAGATTTTGTTGGTCGAGGTTTAAGGGGTTGAACGGTTTAAACCAGGTCGTAAAACTTTGGGGATTGATGCTTTCTCGAATTATCGAAAGACAGTCATTCCACGCTGCGTGGTGATCGCGAGACATCTTCCAAACCCTCACTTTTTAAATGTTTTGAATTTGAAGAAAGAAGAAGTGGTTTGGATGTTTCCACCACCTCCAAACCCGAACGTGTTAGAACCTAAAACAAGTTATCCACATTTTTTCAACACGCCATTAGCCAGCTTAACCTCTATAAAAAACAATTTCTGGAGAGAATTCGAAAGATTAAAATCAACGATTTCACACTTGGCTGACGAGACGATCAAAACGAGAAAGTTTTTTTCTTTATAATTGTTAAGTTTGCCAACTTATCCACAAGTTGTTATGGTGAATACCGTCTTGGTAGGGCGAAGTGAATATAAGAAAAAGACTCTTTTTGTCAAGAAGAAAAACGGTCACCGGCGATTTTGTTTTTAGCGCAGGCTTGACAAAGGCGCGCAGAAATCTATATTTGATTATGCGTTTCGCTCGCGGAAAATTGGCATGATGGAAATCGTCGTTGTTGATCCCGCGCGCGCGAATTTGCTGGGATATTTTCTACGCGATCTCTTGCAGCGCCGCATTTCTACACCCCAGGGCCAGCAGATGGCGCGCAAGCTTCGCGGCGCGGTTGCTTTCGTCGCCGGGCAAATGGCGGCCACGGTGGTTTTTCAAGCAACCCGCATTGAGATTGTTTGCGGGCCCGCTCCCAAAGCCAGCGCCAGAATTCAGGGCGATTTGAACAGCCTGTTGGAAATTGCATTGGGGGGCGCCAACTATCTCAAATATATTTTTAACAGCAAAATTAAGATCGGTGGAGACCTGCGAGTCTTGCTTAAAATAGTGAAGCTGTTTCAGGCCGAGTTGTTATCGTGACGATAAACAGAAAAGGCATTTTAAAAATAAGCGAGCTTTTTGGCGAACGGGCGATCGTTGATCCGCAAGCTTTACAACACTACGCCGACGACTGGACCGAAATCCCCGGCCATCCTCCCGATCTCGTGGTGAAGCCGCACAGGACGGAGGAAGTGCAGTCGATTTTGCGGTTGGCCAACGAGTATAAAATTCCGGTCACGCCGCGGTTGGCCAACACCAATATCGGCGGGCTGGCCATCCCGGAAAAGGGCGGCGTGGTGGTGGACCTCAGCGCGATGAATCGCATCCTCGAAACCAACGAGCCCGATATGTACGCGGTCATCGAGCCGGGCACAACCTGGGCGGATATGAAAAATCATCTCGCCCACCATCATCCGCGGCTGCGCTTCGCCTATTCGCTCTCTCCTCCCCAAAGCTCCATTTTAGCTAATTGCCTGATGGACGGCCTCACCAATTTGAGCCTGCTGCACGGCACCACGGCGCACTGGATCAACGGTATGGAAGCGGTGCTGCCCACCGGACAATTGGTGCGCACCGGCCTGGGCGCAGTTTCTAAAAACTGGTGCAGCAAGTCGCCACTGCCCGACCTGACCGGTCTATTCGTCAACTTCTTTGGCACGACCGGAATTGTGACCAAAATGGCGGTGCAGCTTTGGCCCAATCACCCCTATCGCCAACGATTTTTTGTGTTCGCTTACGATAGCGCGCAGATGTATAATTTAATCAACCTGCTGGTGCGGGCCGAGGTCTGCGACGACCTCGGCGGGCTCTCCTGGCCGGTGGGCAAAATGTTGTTTGGAAATCTCAATCCGCTTTATCGCGATCCGCAGGAGCCGGAGCAGTTTTTATACATCGACGTTTCCGCCGAATATGAAGATTTGTTCGACGGTAAGACCAAAATCATTGACCGGCTCATCGCGGACGAACGCCGGCGCGGGGCCCGCCTCGAGCCGCCGCTGGACGTCAATCAAATTGTCAAAATTTCACCCGCGTTCGCGAAGCTGGCTGATTTTCCGGTGGAGTTGGATTTTTTGTTGAAGTTGGGCGGCCTCACCTGGATTGGCACGTTTGGCCCAACATCAAAATGGCAAGAGGGAGTAACTCAGGGCATGCGGCTGATGGAACAGCGCGGCTTTCCGCCCATCGTCGTCACCCGGCCCATGCAGGGCGGCCACTTCGGAGTGCTGCGCTTCATGGCGGTTTTCGATAAACGAGATACGGCGCGAGTGCAGCAAGTGAAAGAACTGAACGAGGCGCTTTGTGATTTGGTGATGGGGTTAGGATTTTTTCCGTACAAAACTCCCGCCTGGGTAATTCAACGCCACCGCGATAAAATCGATCCCGGCTTCCTTGAGCTGATGGCGCGGGTGCGGGCGCTGTTAGATCCAAACGGCATTATGAATCCCGGCAAATGGCCGCTCTGAATTGAAAACAATTTTTATCAAGGGCTGTCCCCAGGCCGATTCTCGTGAGTTGTCATTCAGCATTTTTACCCAACAACCTTTGTTGACGTTCAGCCAGCAGCGCTTCTATTTCATTGATTTCTTCCGGCGAAAGCCACCAGTCCGCGGCGGCCGCGGTCTCCTCGATTTGTGCGGGCCGCCGCGCGCCCACAATGGCTGCGGTCACTTCCGGCCGCCGCCGCACCCAGGCAATGGCCAGTTGCGCGGTGGTTCGGCCCTGTCTTTGGGCGATGGCGCGCAGCCCGTCCAACAACTTCAGGTTGGCGCTTAGCTCCGGCTCACGAAAGTGTTGGTGGCGTTTGCGCCAATCGCCGTCGGCTAATTGGGCGACGCGCTCGCGAGAAAATCGGTCGGTGAGAATTCCCGCTTGCATCGGGCTGTAGGCAATCACGCCGATTTTGTGTTCGGCGCAATAGGGCAGAATCTCTTTTTCGATGCCGCGTTCGATCATGCTGTAGGGCGGCTGCAGCGACGCCACTGGGTGAATGGCCTGCGCGCGCTTGATCTGCGCGACGTTGAAATTGGAAACGCCGCCGTAACGAACCTTCCCTTGTTTGATCAAATCCGCGATCACGCCCCACGCCTCTTCGATGTCGTTCTTCGGATTGGGCCAGTGAATCTGGTAGAGATCGATCACCTCCACCTTAAGCCGGCGCAGGCTGTCTTCGGCTTCCTTACGCACACTGGCGGCTTTGAGCCGGCCGTAAACGTTTCTGCTGCCTTCGTCCCACACCAGCCCGCACTTGGTGGCGATAATGATTTTGTCGCGGCGTCCTTCGAGCGCGCGCGCCACGATTTCTTCGGCGTGGCCCAGGCCGTAGGCCGGCGCGGTGTCAATCCAGTTGATTCCCAAATCCAGCGCGCGCTGAATGGCGGCGATGGATTCCGCGTCGTCCTGCGGGCCCCAGCCGTAGGCCCAGTCGCCGCCAATGGCCCAAGTGCCAAGTCCGATGGTGGTGAGATGGAGATCGGTGTTTCCAAGTTGACGGGTTTGCATTTTCCTTTTACCTCGGTTCGCTTAAAATTCGGTTCAATCGTTCGATACCGGCCACCAGCCGCGCCGGCGATTCGCCGGTGAAACAGAGCCGGATGTACTCGGTGAAATCTTTGCCGAAGCTGTCGCCGGGCGCCACGGCAACGCCGGCGTCGAGACCGTCCTCGATGAGCTGCCAGTCGTCGCGGCCATTCAAATATTGCTTCACGGAGAAGAAGGTGAAGTAGGTGGCCTGCGGTTTCCAGAATTCGATTTTCAAATTCTGAACCATCACGTCCCGCAAGTCTTGAAAATGTTTGCGCACCGCCGGCAGCCACTGGTTGCGGGTGCGCACCGGTTCCACCATCATAAGCTGCGCTAGTGAAGACGGACTGTAGAGTTGATGCACCATCGCTTTGTTGAGATTTTTAATGACCTCCGGATTAGCAACCACGTAGCCGAGCCGCAATCCTGCCAACATGAACGCTTTCGAAAACGTGAACACCGACAGCGTGCGCTCGAACATCTCCGGCAGAGTAGCAATGGAAATGTGCGGCAGCCCATCGAAAGGGTTCACGTGTTAAAACCACGCGAACAAATCGATGATAAACTGGCCGTCCCAGTTTTCATCGAAGCCGTACTCGGTGCGCAGCAGAATCTGGTAGGGCAAAAAGAAATGCAGGCCGCCGCCCCAGCCGGAGATGAAGCGATCGAACCCCAGCTCGCTGTTCTGATCCCAGACGGCGCCGGTGTCCACGAACAGCCCGGCGCTGACCCCGAAGCGCAGATTGCTGCCGTAGCGTCCCATCGACTGAAATGGTCCCCAATCGTGATAGGTAATCTCTCGAATTGGAAAACGAAACTCGGCGCTGCCCATCAGCAAATTTTCGCCGGCGGCGCGCTCTTTGAAATGGCCGCGAATGCGGTTGAAGAAACCGAATTGCACCTGATCGTAAATCGGCAGATTGCCGGTTGACAAATTGGTGACGCCGCGAAACGCGAGGGTGGTCGGCCCCACCGGAATATACTTGCGCACGTCCGCGCCGTAGCGAACGTAATCAATGAGGTTTCCGAACCAGCCGGTTTTCTGCACCCAGAGCTGCACGAAATTGCCGCGATGAGCGTACTCCCACAAGTCGCGGGAATCGTGCGTAAACGAAAAGCCGTAGCTGGGCAGCCGGTCTTTTCCCGACGGCGAAAGCGTGTGCAGCACGCTATCCCTGGGCGAAAGGCGGAGTTGGCGGTAACCGACGTTGACGTCGAAATAGGTGAAGTGCCCGAAACGTTTACCGATGCGCCAATTGAAGCCCACCTGGTTTTCATTGATTCGCAGGCCCTGCACTTCGCCGCTGAGGTTGCGGACTTTTTTGGCAAAAAGGGAAACGCTGGTGTAAAATTTCAGCTTGCCGAAAATCCAGGGATTGGTGTAAGTAAGTCGCACCGAGGGGTTGTATCCCAGCCAAAAAGAAAAGTCGATGATTTCGCGGCGGCCGCGGAAGTTGTTGTGCAGCAGCCCGGCGCCCACGGAGATTTTCCCCCAGTCGCGCTCGTTGCGAAAAATGATGGGATAGGGAAAGATGTACCACATCTCGCTGACGCTGACCAAGAGAATCACGCCGCGATTGGTGGGAACTTCATCGATTTCCACGCGATTGAAAATTCCCAAATTCTGGATGCGCAGGCGGTCGGCTTCGATGGCTTCATCGGATACCTCGTCGCCGGGCTGCAGCTTCATCTCCCGCAAAATGATTTCCTCTTTGGTAATTTCATTGCCCTGAATGATGACCGCGATCAGCCGGTTGGGTGAGCCCACGCCGGCGCTGTCGATCAAATTCAATAAATTTTCATCCTGGCTGCGGAGGCTGGAGAATCCCGCCAGCACAAACAGCAGCGGTAACCAGCGTGGGCTAAATCGAAATGATATAAATCTCACGGACAAATTTCACACCTGCGGTTAATGCCAATCGCGTTTTAGCATGGAATACATAACCAGATCTACGTAGTGATCGTACAACCACTCCGCCTCTCGCTGCACGCCCTCTTTCACAAAGCCCAGCCGCTCCGGCACCGCGCGGCTTTTGAGATTTCTCTCCGCGGCGCGAATCACCACGCGGTTGAGCTGCAGCTCGGAGAACGCCAAATCCACCAGCGCCCGGCAGCACTGGGTGACGATGCCGCGCCCCTGGTACGGCGGCGCCAGCCAGTACCCCATCTCGGCGAGGCGATTGTTCCAATCGAGGTAATGAAACCCGATGACGCCGGCGATTTGATTTTCATAGCGCATGCAGCATTGCAAGCCGTCATTGCGGGCGTGCTGCTCGAGACAGGTTTGAATGAAATTTCGGGTATCCTCGACGGCGCGCACGGAGTCCAGCCACGGCAGCCACTGGCGCAAATAATCGCGGCTGGCCTCGGTGAGGGCGAACAACTCCTCAGCGTCGCGCAGCTCGATCATGGTGAGCGCGGTGGTATCATTGACGGCGAGTTTAAATAATTTTCTTTGCATAGAAGAAACCCTGTCAGGGTTGGATAGCTTAAAATTTTTCCAGCAAACGGAAGGTTACCCGGAAATCATCGCGGCTGCGGTCGGTGCGTTTGGCCACGTCCAAGCGCGCCACCCCTTCGAGTATGAGAATCGAAAAGCCGACGTCGGTTTTTAAATTATCGGCGTCATCGAAACCGCTGAATAAACCGGCGCTGGCATCGGCGCGCCAGGCGAATCCGGTATCGACGAACAACGCCAGCGACAGCGTTGTCCACAAATTGCCCAACACCGGGATGCGCTGCAGCGGAATCCTTTGCAAAATATCGCCGCCAAACAGGTAATTGGCGTTGAGCATCACCATGCGGTTGCCGGAAAATTCTTTATCGTCGAAGCCGCGCAGGCTGCCAATGCCGCCAAGATCAATGGCGTATTGTTCAATAAACAATGTTGGAGTTGGGATCGGGTCGTCAATTATATTGGGGAAAAAAACAATATCGCCGCGCCGGCTGCCAACCATTCCGCGCAGCAGCAGCCGCTGGTTGCCCCAGGTTTGCTGGTAGCGTTTGAGAGTCAGAAACAGGCCGTCGGTCTCGAAGTCGTCAAAGGTTTTTTCGAAGATGCCCTCGAGGTACCAACCATTGAGGGGAAACACCGGGTTGTCGCGCCAGTCCAGCGCCGCGATGAAGCGCACGCTGGTTTCGCGGCCTTCGGCGATGATGGCGTCGCCTCGTTTGGGGTTGGGATCGAACTCGCCCTTGAACACGCTCCAATCGATGTTGCGTTTGAGGGCGTCGTATTTTTGGCGCCCCACTTCCAGGCGCAAAATATGGTTGCCGGTGAATTGGTGATCGGCGTAAAGCTTAAATCCTTGTGCGCCGTAGTAGTCTTTATAATCCTCGCGAAAAAATAACGCGGCCAACGAGTTTTCGAGCTCGCTGACCACCCAATCGTCTGCGGAGGCAATTTTTTTGTAGATTTCGGCGCCGAAGCTCAAGCGCTTGATCTCGAAAAAATCCTGACGCGCGCCCACGGTAAAACGAAATTGCTTATCATTTTCGTTCCAAAATCCGCCGCCGGCGTCGCCATAGAATTGCAGGCCCGGCAGTGTTGGGGGGCGCAGCTTCACACCAAAGTTCAGGAACAAGCCCTCCACGCGATTGTAGCGCGGCGTCCAATAAAACTTCAGGGGCTTTTCAAAATAGAAGCCGCGGAGGTCTTCAATTTTGTCGAACTGAAACTGGCCGTAAAGAGGAGCAACTGTCAACGTCATCCCAACAATGAGAAGGACAACGAACTTTCGACTTTGAATCATCCGTCCTCCATGAATCGAAAATAAATTAAGGGCGTTAAAATATTAAAAAATGCCATGAGAAGCAAGTGGTAATTCGCTGCGGATTTTCTGCTTGACAACGCGCTCAAAAAGCTTTACAATTATTAACAATAACCCAGGAGTTTCCGGAAATGAACGTTGAAAAGAAATTAATGGCAGCCGGCTGGATGTGCGCGGTTGTTTTACTGATTGCCAGCGCCCCGGCTCTGACACAAAACATGGACGAAGTTCGGCACAAGCTGTTTAGCGAAGCCGATAAACTGATGGTGCAGGCGCAGGCCGAGCAGGCGGCGGTGCTCTCGCCGGATAATTTCAAAGCCGCTTCGATCAAATACAACGAAGCGATGAAGGATTTCAACGACGGCAAGCCGCTAAAAGATATCGAAAGAAAATTAGTTGAAGTGCAGCAGCGCTTGAACCAGTGCCTCGAGGTCGCCAAGCTCGGCAAGCTCACCTTTGTCTCTTCCCTGAAAGCGCGGGAAGACGCGTTGAACGCCAACGCCCCGGAATATTCGCCGCAGGAATTCGAGCGCGCCGAAAGCGAATTCATCACCGCCACTAAAAAATTGGAAAAAGGCGACGCCAAAAACGCCAAGCGCACCATCCCGGAAATCGATCAGCTCTATCGCAGCGCCGAATTGTTGGCCATCAAAACCAGCATCATCGGCGCGGTGCGCAACTTGATTGAAGAAGCGAAAAAAGAAGAAGCTCACAAATATACCCCCATCACGTTCGCCAACGCTCAGAAACTTTTAAGCGAAGCGGAGACGATTTTAAACAGCAGCCGGCGTTCGGAAACCAGCGCCAAAGAAAAAGCCGAAAGCGCCGAGCTCGAAGCCAAACACGCCATTTTTCTCACCCGCCAAATCAAACGACTGCGCAAGAATCCGCAGGATTGGGAGAATTTCGTTTTGGAGCGCGAAGTTTTGATCGAGCAAATCGCCCGCGAGTTGGGTTTCAAACCACAATTCGACGAGGGCATGGATAACCCGCTGAGGCGCATCCACAAAATTTCACAAAATCTTGTGCAAGACAAAAAAGAGCTGATGGCGGAAGTCGAAGAAAAAAACCGCGAATTGCAGAGCTTGCGGGCAGAGCTGCAAAAATATAAAGAAAAAGAACAGGGACTGCAAGCCGAGCTGCAAGAGAAGCAATACCGGCTGGAGATGAAAAAACAGCGGGAAGAAAAAATCAAAAATCTGGAAAACATGTTCACGTCGGGGGAAGCCATCGTGCTGCGGCGGGGAAACGAGATTATCGTTCGTCTGATCGGGCTGAGTTTTCCCTCCGGCAAGTCCACCATCGAACCTGAGTACTTCAGCCTGCTGACCTCGGTGCAGCGCGCCATTCGTAATTTTCCCGAAGCGACCATCACCATCGAGGGCCACACCGACGCCGTCGGCAACGATCGCTACAACGAAAATCTTTCTTATGAGCGCGCCATGGCGGTGAAGCAGTATTTGCTGGCCAACATGGGTTTGGACGACAGCCGCATCACCGCGTTGGGCTACGGCGAGAGCCGGCCCATCGCCAGCAACGAGACCAACGAAGGCCGCGCCCAAAACCGCCGCATCGATCTCGTGCTCACGTTCAGCGAAGACGTCTTATGATTTAACCGCAATGAACGCAAGCAACGCGCTACGTACGTAAAGAAAAACTTTCTTGCACTCTCAAAAATTTCATCGCGATCTTTGTGTTGTCTTTGCGACCTTGCGGTTTATCTGCTAAAAAACCTGTTGATTTTGTTGAATAAAATTAGTACATAGACTCAAACTAAACCGCAGTCGAGGTGAGAAGATGAAAAGCATAACCACTACTTTGATTTTGTTTTTGCTTTTTCCGGTGCTTGCTTTCGCGCAGTTGAAGCAAGACGCCCAGGTTGACATGGCCAAAGCGCTCACCCAACCCACTACTAAAATTCAAGGTCTCGTGGGCTTGCTGGGTTTAGACCCCGCGAAATTTTCCATGAGCCAGAGTTATTCGCTATCATTCGTCACTGGCGGCGGCCACACCTACAACCAGGGACTCTATCTCAATACGATGCGCTATCAATTTTCCAACCCGCTTTCGATGTTTTTGCAATTGGGTTTTGTTCATCAACCGTTTGGAAACCTCGGCGAAGAAAATTTCAAACCGGGCAGCGACGTGTTCGTCTCCGGCGCGGGCTTGGAGTACAAACCCTCGGAGAATTTTAAGCTGCAATTGGAATTCAGCCAACAGCCGCGCTCGTATTATCCATACTATCCCTATAGTTCTTATCATCGTTTTTACAATCGCACCGTCGAGCCACTTCCACAGGACGAATCGAATAAGCAATAGGATTCACGGGCGAGTTAAAATTTAAATATGACCGAGTTGATCGCTCACCTCGGTCATTTTTTTAAGGAGGAGGATGGTAAAGCGCCGCAGAAAATTTCGCCAGCCGCGCCGCCTGCCTGCGCGGGCAGGTGGTCAACCGCGATTTCACTCCGCGCCGCGGCGTTCCCGCAAGAAAGGCTTGCGGGAGCGTTTCATGACCGCTTCCATTTGGGCGCTGGGTTTGATCAATGTGCTCTTAATCGCTTCCCTCGCTTCGGAGTTTTTTAAAGCCCCCAACGAAAAGGCCGCCTCCATCAACAGCGCGGTGGAGCCAAAGCGCGAGACGCGCCGGCCTGTGCAGGCAAGCACTCTTCCCATCACCGTCGAGGTGTTGAACGCCTGCGGCGTGCAGGGGCTGGCCAACGAGATTACCCAGTATCTTCGCGAGCGCGGCTTTGACGTGGTCAACGTTGGCAATTACGCCGGCGGCTTCGATTTGGATCAAACCTTCGTCATCGATCGCGTCTCCCTCGGCACCGACAACGCCCAGAAGGTCGCCGAAGCGCTGGGCGTCAATAAAAAGCAGGTGGCGCCGCAAATGGACGAATCGCTGCAGCTCATGGTCACGGTTTTGATTGGCAAAGACTACAAGAAGCTTAAGGTTTACGAGAAGCTGCGTCAGCAATAAGTTTGCCTGCTATTTCTTACAATAGTCGTCCGTGAACCACGAAGTTCGCTGTACTTCATGGCAAAACATTTTGCAACGTTCAGAATTCAGGCTGCATCATGCCAGTAACCACCATTCAATGGCTCAACTCCAAAGTGCGGATAATCGATCAGACGCGATTGCCGCTAGAGCTGGTTTATCTCGATATCGACAACATTGAGCTTTTGGGGGAAGCGATCAAAAAACTGCGGGTGCGCGGCGCGCCGGCCATTGGCATTGCCGGCGCTTTCGGCGTGGTTTTGGGCGTGCAAAATTTTGATGGCGAAGATAAAACGGCCTTCTTCAAATTGTTGCATGACAGCGCCGACTATCTGGCGGCGACCCGTCCCACGGCGGTGAACTTATCGTGGGCGCTCCAGCGCATGAAACGTGCCGCCGAGGAAAACCGAAACCGCCCGGTGGCGGAGATCAAAAAGCGTTTGCTCGACGAGGCGCTGGCGATTTGGGAAGAAGATCGCCAAACTTGCCGGCGTCTGGCGCAGCACGGCGCGCAGCTCATCCAAGATGGGTTTCGAATTTTGACGCACTGCAACACTGGCGCGCTGGCCACCGCCGATTACGGCACCGCGCTGGGGGTGATATTCGCCGCCAAAGAGCAGGGGAAAAAAGTGACGGTGTTTGCCGATGAAACCCGCCCCCTGCTGCAGGGCGCGCGCCTCAATGTTTGGGAATTGATGAACGAGGGCATCGACGTGACTCTTATCACTGACAACACCGCGGCGTTCGTGATGCAGCAGAAAAAAGTGGACTGCGTCCTCGTCGGCGCCGATCGCATCGCCGCCAATGGCGATACCGCCAACAAAATCGGAACCTACGGAGTAGCTGTGCTCGCTGAAAAGCACGGCGTTCCGTTTTACGTCGCCGCGCCCTATTCCACCATTGATTTCAACATCAGCAGCGGCGCGCAAATCCCCATCGAAGAGCGGGCGCCAGAGGAAGTCACCGAAGGCTTCGGCAAACGCACGGCGCCGCCGCACACCAAAGTTTACAGCCCGGCTTTCGATATCACCCCCCACGAACTGATCACCGCCATCATCACCGAGCACGGCGTCATCGAGCCGCCGTTTGAGATAAATCTAAAGAAGCACGCAACAGGGAAGGAATAGTATGTTCATGGCAATCGCGCATCTCCGTGTGGAACGCCTTCGCCGCATCTTTTTTAAGATCGCCCTTTTAATTTTGACGGCGGGACTGTTCTGCGGCTGCCAGCCCAAGGAAGTCACCTCCGCCCGACTGTACTTCCGCAACAATGATTGGAACCGCGCCATCGAGCAACTGGAACAAGCCGTCAAACTCTACCCCAATAATCCGGAAGCCCATTTCCTATTGGGACAGGCCTACGGCCGCAAAGAGCGTTTTAAGGAAATGGTACGGGAGTTCGATCTCTCGCTTAAACTTTCCAACAAATTCGCGGTGCCCATCGCGGCCGAGAGCGAACGCTATTGGGTGGAGAAGTACAACGCCGCCATCATCGCCCTGGATAAAGAGCAGTACACCGAGGCCGAAAATTATTTGCTCACCGCGATTCTAATTGACACCAGCAAATATGAAGGCTATAAAAAATTAGCAGCTATTTATCTGCTGACCAACCGAACTGAAAAATCCCTCGCCCTTTACGAGCGGCTCTTAAAAGACGATCCGCAGAATATTGATTTGCTGTCGTCCATTGCCAACATCTACTATTCGCAGCAAAGGTACCAGGAAGCGGTATCGGTGTTGAACAAAATATTATCCGTCGCGCCGGATCATCGCGATGCCTTGGCCAATCTGGCGTTGTCGTACGACGCCCTCGGCCAGCGCGAGTCGGCGGCGCGCGCCTTTGAATTGGCCCTCGCCGCCAACCCCCTCGACGTCGATCTCATCTTCCTGTTTGGGGAACATCACTACCGGGCGGAAAACTATCCCCGCGCCATTCAATTGTTCGAGCGCGTGCTGGAGCTGCGAGCAAACGATTTCGACGCCGCGGCCAACATCGGCAGCGCCTATTTGAGCATTGCTGAAAACCTGCGGCAAAAACTGCAGAACGCCACCCTGGGACCGGACTCCTTAACGCCGGCGGAAATCCGCCAACTCAAACACGATGCCATCGACAATTACAAAAAGTCCATCCCCTACCTTGAAAAAGCGCTCGAGTTGCAACCCAATCAACCCAACCTCTGGCGCAATCTCGGCGTGGCCTACGTCAACAGCGGTCAGAAACAGCGCGGCGAAGAAGCGTTCCTCAAAGTTGAAGATCTGAAAATGAATTCGGCAAAATAATTGGCTTTATGTTCGAGCTGATTTTAAACATCAAAAGCTTTTATGAGCGCTACAAAAAATATAACCCCATCGCTTTCTTTTTTGGCGGCTTCACCTGGGACAGCGTCACTCTCAAGCGCATCGACCAATTCCTCGACAACTCCATTCTGTTGATTTATCTTTTTCTGCTCGGCGGCCTGATCATTCTCGTTGCGTTGATCGAGCACCATAAAATTCGCCACCCCAAAATTTTGAAATACCGCGAGTGGTACCCCAACGCGCTGCAATTCTTTTTGGGAAGCCTGTTCAGCGCGTACGTGATTTTCTACTTCAAAAGCGCTTCCTTGAGCAACACCGCTATTTACCTGGGGCTGCTGATCGCGCTGCTGGTCGCCAACGAATTTCTCAAAGATCGTCTGAAGAATATTTATCTGCTGCTGGCGCTTTACTTCCTGGCGGCGTTTTCGTTTTTCATTTTCTTCGTGCCGGTGCTGGTCAAACGAATGAACGTTTTTACTTTCACCGGCGGTGGGATCTTGAGTGTGCTTTTGGTGTTAGGGGTGGTTCATATTCTCCGCAAACAAAACATCTTCGCTTCTCGAAAACAATTTCACTTGGCCGCCAGCCTGGTGGCCGGTTTGTTTGTACTGATGAATTTCTTTTATTGGCAAAATTGGATTCCGCCGGTGCCGCTGTCGCTGAAGTACGGCGGCGTCTATCATCACGCCAGCAAAGAAAGCGATCTCTTCAAATTAAAATTCGAGCAGCCGCGCTGGTACCAAATTTTCAAAAATTCGGACGACCCGTTTCGATACGCCCCGGGCGACACCGTGGTTTGCTTCACCGCGGTTTTTGCGCCCACGCGATTGACCAAGAAAATCGTTCACCACTGGCAACAATTTTCACCCCATCAAAAAAAGTGGCTGACCACCGATCGGCTGGCTTACGTGATTACCGGCTACCGCGAGGGCGGCTACCGCGGCGTCACCCGTAAAACCAACATCGTTCCCGGAGAGTGGCGGGTGAACGTTGAAACCGAAGAAGGCGTGCTGTTGGGCCGCATTCGATTTAACATTGAGCCGGTGGAATTGCGGGTGCCGTTAAAGACGATATATGTTTACAAGAGGGACGAAAAAATTTGCTCGGTAGCATGCGAACTCAAAGTATAATGCGGACTAAACCAAGGAGGTTTATCATGCCGAGACTAAGCATCGCTGTTCCGGCCAGCGGCGGTGGCGGCGAACCGCAGCCATAGGCTGGGCGCCAGCTGAAGTGCGGCTTCAGCAGTCCAAATCTTATCAAACTAATAACCCCATGTTCTCACTTTGATAACTTTGCCCCTGATTTTTCTTAAATTCAGCCTGCGGCTCCGGCTGGCATTATTCTTGTTTTTTTATAATGTTTAAGCCCCGTCCGAACTTACAAGGAACGAATTATGTCTCTTTCCACGTTGCTGATTAGAATCGCTATCCTCATGTTCGTCATCACTATGCCACAAACGTCGTCCGCCCAAAAACCCTATCGTGGGGCCGAGCTGCGCACCATTCAATCCTACACTTACGGCCGCTTTGAAGTGCGACTGAAGTCCGCTTTTGGCAGCGGCATGTTGTGTTCGTTCTTTACGTATCACGATGAAAATCCCAACGCCCACTGGAATGAAATTGATATCGAAATTTTGGGCCGCTACACCAATGAAGTGCAGTTTAATACCATCACCCCCGGCGTGGTCAATCACGTCTTCCGGCACACGGCGAAGTTCAATCCCCATCAGGCCTTTCATGTTTACGCCATCGAGTGGACGCCCGATTACGTGGCGTGGCAGGTGGACGGCTACGAGGTGTATCGCCAGACCGAGCCCCACATTCAAACCCTACACTACGCTCAGAAAATTATGATGAACATCTGGCAGCCCATTTACGAAGATTGGGTGGGCGTCTTCAATGCCGACACCCTGCCGTTTTATGCTTACTACGACTGGGTCAAGTGTTATGAATACACACCCGGCATCGGCGACAACTTCACGCTCGACTGGACGGACGATTTCGACTCGTGGAACCAACTGCGCTGGGACAAAGGCACCCACACCTGGGACGGCAACAACTCCCAGTTCATCCCTGAAAACGCCGTGTTTCAGGATGGCTACCTGATTCTTTGCCTGACCACGCCCGAGGAAATTGGCTACAGCGGCGCCGCCATCGTGGACGAAGACGTGGACGCGCCCTACTTAGTGTGGGCGCACGCGTTCGAAGATCGGGTTCACGTCTATTTTTCGGAAGAAATTGAGCAGGCCAGCGCCGAGACCGTTGGCCATTACATCATCCCCGGCATCACCGTCAAATCGGCGGCGCTGCTGGCGGATAGCAAATCCGTGGAATTGGCCACCGACTCTCTGGACTTAAGCGTTTCCTATCCGATTATTGTCAGTAAAATTAAAGACCGTGCCAACCCACCGCACACCATGCCACTGCAGAATCGGCTCATTGCTAATGCCGTGCCGCTGCCGATAAAAATCAATGTTGGCGCGGAGTCCGCGGCTGAGTTTCGCGGCGACCAAGCCTGGAACGCCGGGCTGGAGTACGGCGCCGTCGGCGGAACGTCAACCATTCTTCCGGCCGGATCGGTCTCCGGCGCCCAGGCCGGCGAGCAGGCGGTGTTCGATTCGCAATTGAAGGGCGTCAATTTTTATAATGTGCGCGTTCCACCGGGCCTGTACAATTTGACCTTTTTGCTGGCTGAGTTCGACTTCGATCAGCCGGGCCAGAGGGTGTTTGACCTATTCGCCGACCATCAGTTACTGGCGGAAAATGTCGATGTAGTGGCTCATGCTGGCAAACGCGCCGCGCTCAAACTCTCTTTCGAGAAGGTGGCTGTCAGCGATGGCGTGCTCAATCTCTATTTCAAAAGCAAGGTTGGCCAGACCATTCTCAACGGCCTGCAAATTGCCAGAGCTTTGCCAACCGGAATGGGCCGCGCCCCGGTCATCCCTGAGAATTTCCAGCTTGATATTTACCCCAACCCATTTAACCCCAACGCCACCGTGGCGTACAGCCTGAGTGCGGCCGGCCACGTCAGGCTCGAAGTGTTTAACCTCGCCGGCCAGCGCGTGGATACGCTGGTGGATGCGTTTCAGCCGGTGGGCGACTACTCGTTGCCGCTCCATTTGTCCCGTTTCAGCAGCGGCCTCTATTTTGTGAATTTGATTTTGGACGACCGGCCCCGGCGGGTCAAAAAAGCCATTTTGTTGCGATGAATCCTCGCGCGCGAAAAATCATTTTTACCATCGGCCTGACGATTCTCCCGATTGGATTTTTTCTTCTTCTTGAATTCGGCCTGCGTTTGTTTGGGTGGTTCCGGCCGGAGCCTTTCATCATTGAATCGCAAAAAAATTCTCTGCCGGTTTACCAGTTGAACCAGTGGGTGGCCCGCCGTTATTTTGACCCCAAAAAGGTCTCGGTACCGGCGGTTGCTCCCGAAACGTTCTCGAAATACAAAACCGCCAACACCTTTCGCATTTTTTGCCTCGGCGAATCCACCACCGCCGGCTTCCCGTTCGACTGCCAGGTGCCCTTTCCCAAGCAGCTTTCTTATTTGCTGCGCCAAACTTATCCGCAATATAAGTTTGAGGTCATCAACGCCGGTATTTCTGCGGTCAACAGTTTCACGGTGCTCGATTTGCTGCCGGAGATTTTGGAGCACGCACCCGATCTTATCTTAATCTATCTCGGCCACAACGAGTTTTACGGCGCGTATGGCAGCGCCTCCACCTTGAATGTCGGCTCCAACGGGGGCTACATTCGCTTTTATCTGAAATTGCAGAAGCTGCACCTGGTGCAACTGTTGAAGCGAGTGCTCTCCGGATTTGCTTCCGAAAGCGCGCCCTCGCAAAAAGGCCGCACCCTCATGGCCGATGTCATTCGTGATCAGGAAATTGCATTGGCTTCGGAGACGTATAGGCGCACCCTTCACAATTTTGAGGATAATTTGCGCATCATTCTGCAAATGTGCGCGCAAAAAAAGACGCCGGTGGTGATCAGCAATTTGGTTTCCAACGTTCGCGACCTTGCGCCGTTTCACAGCCTTACGCCGGATCTGCCTAAATCCGCCCGACAGGAATATGAACGAGCAATTGCGTCAGGCGATTCTCTTTTGCGACTGAAAAATGGAGAAGAGAGCATAATAGCGTACAGTAGGGCGATGGCAATAGACTCTTCGGCAGCGTTTTTGTGGTTCAGGTTAGGTAAGGCCTATGATGCGATGGGCGATAGTACACAGGCGGCGCATCATTATTATGAAGCAAAAGATCGTGACCTCATTCGCTTCCGCGCCAGCGAAGAAGTGAACACGATATTGTCGAAAGCGGCTGATTCATCTCCGGCAGATTTTGTTAACATGCAGCGTTGGTTTGCAAGCCATTCACCCCAGGGGCTTATTGGCGCAAACTTAATGTGCGATCACTTACACCCCAATCCCAATGGCTACTATTTGATGGCGCGGGCATTTTATGACCACATCGTAGCCACCGGCTATGTGAGTGGTCCCACCACAGATTTTCAACCCGCGAACTCACCGTATTTTGTCAGCGATCTGGATTGGGATATCGGTCTCTTGAAAATTTTTGAGATGATTCACCGCTGGCCCTTTCCGGAAAAAGCGCTGACGTTTGATGACTACCAGCCTCACGGCGATCCCCTGGCCGCGAAAATTGCCCGCGAGTACTTGTTTGTGGAAAACGTCTGGTCCAAGGCGAAATACAAAATGGCGGCGGAATTTATCAAACGAAACGAATTAGAAAAAGCGCGCAATGAATATCTGGGGGTGATTCTGTTTGCACCGGAGGATCCTTATCCCTATTTGCAAGTGGCCAAAACCTATGAGATGGAGCAGGCCTGGCCGCAGCGGGAGGCCTATCTCAGGCTGGCGTTGCCGTTCAGCCGCGAGAAGGGCAAGATTCAGTATCAAATCGCCCTCGCGCAATGGCGGCAAAAGAAGTTAGATGGGGCCATCGCCAGCATGAGCGCCGCGTTGCGCCAACCCGATCTCAATTTTAAAGAAAAGCAAAACGCCGGCTTCTACTTGGCGGGATTTTATGCCGACGCTCAGAATCCGGACGCGGCCCGCCAGGTTCTTTTGGGTTTACTACGCGACGACCCCAATTTTGAACCCGCGAAGATATTCTTGCACAGGCTGATTTATGAAGAGAATCAAGCAATCACGACGCGTTGAGGCGATTCGCTGGTTCCTCATCTCAGTTTCTACCCTCGTTTTCACCCCGGCGCTTTATTCCCAAATCTATCTCGACTCCACCGCCGCTATTGATGCACGGGTGGAGGATTTGCTCAGCCGGATGACACTGGAAGAAAAGATCGGACAGATGACCCAGGCCGACCGTCAGTACCTGCAAAGCGAAGATGATATCAGGGAATACGGCCTCGGTTCTCTGCTCAGCGGCGGCGGCTCAAGTCCGCCCGTCAACACGCCTGACAGTTGGGCCGATATGTACGACCGGTATCAAAGCTACGCCTTGCAAACCCGGCTCAGGATTCCCCTGATTTACGGCATCGACGCAGTGCATGGCCACAACAATGTGAAAGGCGCGGTGATTTTTCCCCACAACATTGGCATGGGCTGCACCCGCAATGATTCGCTGGTGGAAGCCGCGGCGCGCATCACGGCGAAAGAGGTGGCTGGCACGGGCATCGATTGGACGTTTGGGCCGTGCATTGCGGTGCCGCGGGACGAGCGTTGGGGCCGTACCTACGAGGGCTTTGGCGAGACGTCTGAACTGGCGGAGCACATGGCTGGAGCATCGGTTCGCGGCTTTCAGGGTCAGGATTTAGCGGACGGGAGCACGATATTGGCGTGCGCGAAGCACTACGTGGGCGACGGCGGCACCACCAACGGCATCGATCAAGGGGACACCCGGGTGGACGAAGCGACCCTGCGCGCCATTCATCTGCCGGGATACATCGCGGCCATTGCAGCCGGCGTGGGGTCGATTATGGCCTCCTTCAGCAGTTGGAATGGCCAGAAGCTGCACGGCCACCACTATTTGCTCACCACCGTTTTAAAGGAGGAATTGGGTTTTGAGGGATTCGTGGTTTCCGACTGGGCGGGAATCGACCAGTTGCCCGGCTCCTACTCCAGCGACGTGGAGACCTCCATCAACGCCGGCATCGATATGGTCATGGTGCCCAATCGCTATCCAGAGTTTATTCATACCCTTAAGTCGTTGGTGGAAGAAGGCAAAATCAGCGAGTCCCGCATCGATGATGCGCTGCGCCGCATTCTGCGCATCAAATTCAAGTTGGGTTTGTTTGAGTGGCCGTTCACGGACCGCAGCCTCACCAGCCAGATCGGTTCGACAGAACACCGTGAGGTAGCGCGCGCGTGTGTGCGCGAGTCGCTGATTCTGTTAAAAAAGAAAGACGGCGTTTTGCCCATCTCGAAAAATTTGACGCGTATCCACGTCGCGGGCAAACATGCCGATAACCTCGGCTATCAGTGCGGCGGCTGGACCATCACCTGGCAAGGCGGCAGCGGAGCCATTACTATCGGCACCACTATCCTGGAGGCCATTCGTAAGGCAGCGCAGGGGGCCAACGTAACCTTTACCGTGGACGGAACTCAAGCCGATGGCGCAGATGTCGGTATTGCAATCATAGGCGAGACGCCCTATGCGGAGGGCCGCGGCGACCGCGCGGATTTGTCCCTGACAGAAGAAGACATTCGAACCGTGCGAAATCTCAAGAACGCCGGTTTAAAAGTCGTGGTGATTGTGATCTCTGGCCGCCCGTTGATTCTCACGCCTATTTTGCACTATTGTGATGCCATTTTCGCAGCTTGGCTTCCTGGCACCGAAGGCCTGGGGGTAACCGACGTGTTATTTGGTGACCACCCGCCCAAGGGTAAGCTCAGTCATTCCTGGCCACGAAATATGGAGCAAATCCCCATCAATTACGGCGACTTGAATTACAATCCGCTTTTTCCTTACAATCACGGCATCTCCTCTTTTGCTAACTCTGCGCCGGGATCGCCTCCCGAATTTTATTCAGCCGCTACCACAAGTGATGGCCGCGCCGTGGAAGTGACGTTCAACAAAAGAATGGCGGACCCGTCGTCATCAGCGGAGCAGTTCATCGTTAATGTCTCCGGACTGGAAAATACCGTCGTGAATGCTCGGCTTAAGCCCGAAGACGAAACCACCCTGATTCTGACCCTGGCGTCCTCTGTTGCAGCACACGATGTCGTGACGGTGGCTTATATCGAAGGAAGCATCTATGCCGAGGACGGTGGCAAGTTAGCATCATTTGAGCCGGAATTGGTTTATAACGACGTGGTTACCTCCTCCCCATTTCAAGCCGTGCCGGGTCGAATTGAGGCGGAGGACTATGCGGCCATGAGCGGCATTCAGACAGAGGTAACTTCCGATATCGGCGGCGGGCTCAATGTCGGCTGGATCGATGCCGGGGATTGGATGCGCTACAATTTAAACGTCCAGTCCGGCGGCGCCTACTCGGTGAGTTTTCGTGTGGCCAGCGCCACTCACGCTGGCCAAATCCAACTGCAGCGCGATGGCGCAACCATTGGGTCGCTAAATTTGCCGATCACCGGCGGCTGGCAGGTTTGGCAGACGGTGAGCACGTTCGTTTATTTACCACGCGGCCCGCAAACGTTGACAGTGCACGCCAGCGCCGGCGGATTCAATCTCAATTGGTTTGAATTCAGTTTCGTTACGCAAGTTATTGAGGAAGAGCCGCTGCCCAACGATTTTGAGTTGTCCCAAAATTATCCCAACCCATTTAATGCTTCCACGCGCATCCACTACTATCTTCCCCGTGCGAGTCACGTGACGCTGAAAGTTTTTAATGTGGGGGGCGAGGAAATCGCGACGTTAGTGGATAGGGTTCATGAGGCGGGCAGCCATGTCGTTTCGTTTGATGCCGACGACCTGTCCAGCGGCCTTTATATCTACCGAATCGAATCGGGCCCATTTACCGCCGTTCGCAAAGCGCTTCTGTTGAGGTGAGGTTATTAATTCGATAACCAGAATCATTATCACTTTGATAACTTTCTGACACCCATTTAGAAGAGCTTCCTATTTTAAATATTTAATAAGACTTAAACTTAAATCTATTTCTATATTATTGGCAGAGTTTTTGATTAGAGGCGTTTTAGGTTATTGGACTTCTCAAACCAAGCCCCATCAGATACTGAGGAATTCTTCAATGAAATTTAGAAGCTGCGTTTTTTGCCTCTGCCTTCTTCTGCTTATCGGAACGGCGTTCGCCGCAAGCAAGGACGAGCCTGTCTTAGAAAAGAAAGTCGCGGAGTTGCTGTCAAAAATGACGCTGGAGGAAAAGATTGGACAGATGACCCAGGTCGCTATCGACGTTGTCTCCGTGCCCAACCAGCCGGTGGGCGGCTATCACAAACTGGACCCGCAAAAGCTGCGTGCGGCGATTTTGAAATATCACGTGGGCTCAATTTTAAATGTGATGGGCGCGGCTTACACGGTGGAAAATTGGCACGAGATTATTTCGCAAATTCAGGACGTAGCCACCAAGGAATCGCGCCTGGGGATTCCGATTTTATATGGCATCGATTCTATTCATGGCGCCAATTACGTGCAGGACGCGACGATTTTTCCCCAAAACTTGGGCATGGCCGCCACCTGGAACGAGGAGTTGATGAAAAGGAACGGCGCGATCACCGCCTATGAAACCCGCGCCGCCGGTATTCCCTGGAACTTCAACCCTGTGCTCGATATCGGGCGCCAGCCCCTGTGGCCGCGGCTGTTCGAGACTTTCGGCGAAGACCCCTATCTCGCGTCGATCATGGGGGTGGCCTACGTGAAAGGCCAGGAGGGGGATGACAACGACATCAGCCGGCCGGATAAAGTCGCCGCCTGCATGAAACACTATATTGGTTACAGCCTGCCCTACACCGGCAAAGATCGCACACCGGCGTATATTCCCGAGCGGCTGTTGTGGGAGGTGTGCGTCCCCAGCTTCAAAGCCGCCATCGATGCCGGGGTGCACACGGTGATGATTAACTCCTCGGAAATCAACGGCATCCCGGTTCATTCCAGCCGCTACTACCTCACCGAGTTGCTGCGCTATGAGCTTGGCTTCAAGGGCTTGGTGGTTTCGGACTGGCAGGACATCATGAATTTGTACACGCGTGAAAAGATTGCGAATTCGCACAAAGAGGCGGTAAAAATGAGCGTCATGGCCGGCATCGATATGAGTATGGTGCCGCTGGATTTCAGCTTTTACGACCACTTGCTGGCTCTGGCAAAAGAAGGCAGCGTCCCCATTGCCCGCATCGATGAAGCGGTGAGCCGGATTCTGAAAGTGAAATTTGAATTAGGGTTGTTCGAAAAGCCGTATCCCAACAAAAAATTGAAAGAAAAGTTTGCCAGCGAAGATTTTCGTTGGGCCGCCCGGCAGGCAGCACAGGAATCCATCACCCTGCTCAAAAACGCAGACGGCCTTCTTCCCATCGCAAAGGGCAAGCGGATTCTGGTCGCGGGACCCACGGCCAACCGGCTGTCGGCGCTCAACGGCGGCTGGACTATCACCTGGCAGGGCAACGACGAGAAGCTCTATCCCAAAAACAGGCTGACCATTTTGCAGGCGCTGGAGCAAAAGTTCGGCAAAGAAAGCGTCGCCTACGTGGAAGGCGCTGCCTTCGCCGAGGAAGTGAACGTTGCCGAAGCGGCCGCGGCGGCTAAAAACGCCGACGTGGCGATTGTCTGTCTTGGCGAAGAGGCCTACTGCGAAACCCCCGGCAACATCACCGACCTCACATTGAATGAAGCGCAATTGAAACTGGCAGAAGCGATCCACGCCGCCGGCGCCCCCGTGGTGCTGGTGCTGGCGCAGGGCCGGCCGCGCATCATCAATCGCATCGTCGATGACGCGCAGGCTATCCTTTTGGCTTACCTGCCCGGTCACGAAGGCGGGTTAGCCATTGCCGATATCATCGCGGGCGATGTCAACCCCAGCGGCAAGCTGCCCATCACCTATCCGCGCTTTGTCAATGACTTCACGCTTTACGATCACAAAAACAGCGAGAACGACGACTATCACAAAAATTATCATCCGCAATTTCCGTTTGGATTTGGCTTGAGCTACACCACGTTTGCCTACTCGAATTTGGTTCTAAACCAGGATACCCTTTCCAACGGCGAAGAGCTGCAGGTGCAGGTGACGGTTTCGAATAGCGGGCAGCGCGCTGGCAAAGAGGTGGTCCAGCTTTATCTCAGCGATTTGGTGGCCTCGGTGACTCCCGCCAACAAGCGGTTGAAGCGCTTCGAGAAAATTGAACTGGCGCCCGGTGAAAGCAAAACCGTGGCCTTCACCCTGAACGAATCCGATCTGACGTTCATTGGCCGCGATAACAAACCGGTTGCCGAAAGCGGCGAGTTTAAGGTTGCCATCGGCGGCCTCAGTCGGCAATTTGTTTTTGTTCAAAAGAATGTAACGGACTCCGGGTATTCCTCAAACGGCAGATGAGTTGTGAAGCATTTTTTATATTGCAGGCAGGAGACGAAATGTTGGGTAATCTGGCGCTTCTCGATGTGATGTGCATTCTGGTTTATTTTGCAGGCTTGTTCAGCGTGGGGTTTTATTTTTCGAGAAGGGAAGAAAGCAGCGCCGACTACTTTTTGGCCGGCCGCAAAGCCGGCTGGATCGCCGTGGGCGCGTCGCTGTTTGCGGCGAACATCTCCAGTGAGCATTTTATCGGATTGGCTGGCTCCGGTGCCGCCCGCGGTCTCGCCGTGGGCCATTTCGAGTGGCTGGCCTGCCTCATCGTTCTGGCGCTGGGCTGGTTTTTCGTACCATTTTATTTGAAGTCCGGCGTCTTCACCATGCCGGAATTTTTAGAACGGCGCTACAGTAAATCCAGCCGCATGTACTTGACCAGCGTCTCTATTGTTGCCTACGTCCTTACCAAAATTTCTGTGACCTTGTTTGCCGGCGGCTTGCTGCTCAATCAGATTTTAGGTTGGGATATCGCCACCGCGGCGATTGTGATGGTAATCGTGGCGGGAATTTACACGGTGGCCGGCGGTTTGCGCGCCATCGTCCACGTGGATGTTTTGCAATCCGCGGTGCTGATTTTGGGCGCCACGACGCTCACGTTGTTTGGGCTGAAGGAAGTGGGCGGATTTTCCGGCTTGCGCGCGCAACTCCCCGCCGATTTCTTCAGCATGTTCAAGCCCATGTCCGATCCGGATTTCCCCTGGACTGGCATCGTGTTTGGCGCGCCCATTTTAGGCATCTGGTACTGGTGCACAGATCAATACATCGTGCAGCGGGTGTTGGGCGCGAAAAACATCGACCATGCTCAGAGCGGAACCATTCTCGCCGGCTTTCTCAAAATTTTGCCGGTGTTCATTCTGGTGCTGCCCGGCCTCATCGCCGTGGCGTTAATGGGAAACGGCCCCCTTTCCGAACGCCCCGATTTTGCTTACCCGGCGCTGGTCTCGGGGAAGCTGCTGCCGGTGGGCATCAAAGGCATCGTGGTGGCCAGTCTTTTGGCGGCGCTGATTTCGTCGCTGGCCAGTTGCTTCAACAGCAGCTCCACCCTTTTCACCATGGATTTTTACCGGCAGCTTCGTCCCCGTTCGTCGGAACGCGAGCTGGTATTTGTGGGCCGGCTGGCCACCACCGCGCTGGTGATTTTAGGCATTCTATGGGTGCCGTTCATCAAGTATCTTAGCTCGCAGATTTACATTTATTTGCAAAGCGTGCAGGCGTACATCAGTCCGCCCATTGCGGCGGTGTTTATTTTAGGTTTGTTCTGGGGGCGCGTCAACGGCCAGGGTGCTATCTGGGCGTTGATTTCCGGAGCGGTTTTGGGGGCGCTGCGGCTGGTGGTGGAATTGCTCCACAAAGCCGGACACGTGGAGACGCCGCTTTTGCAGACCCTGGCCGAAGTTAACTTTTTGCACTTCGCGATATTTTTGTTTGTGTTCTCTGCGGGGGTGCTGGTGGTAGTCAGTTTCTTGACGGCGCCGCCGATCAAACAGAAAATTGCCGGCTTGACGGTAGCCACCGCCAAAGAGGCGTCGGCTAACGCCCCGCTCAATTTGGAAGAAAGCACCCCACGATGGCGAAAATCGAATGTGATTTTCTCGGCGGTGCTGGCCGCAAGCGTGTTCATTTTGTGGATGATATTCTTCTAAGCTCGGACATGAATAGTTCATCGCAGAGAACGCTTAGCGATTCAACTCAAAGTAAAAAACAACTCTGCGTTCTTGGCGGTTTATGAGTGGTTTACGAATAGCTTAGGCTGAATGACATTTTCGATTTTGAGAAAGAAAATATCAAAATTAAGAAAAAGAAGCTGGTTCTGTTTAGCTGAGATTTCCTTACGCAGTGGAGTAACTTTTCACAAATCAAGCAATTGCCGGTCGCATTGTCCGAGATGCTGAATATTGGCATCAGAGTTGATAGAATTCAAGAGTCCAATCCAATCTTTTCTCATGCGCTTTGAAAACCGAGCATTTTCGATTCTCTCTCTATTTCTGATTTGCGCGGCGCTGACCGGGGTGAGCTGCACCTCGTCTGATTTGCCGAAAGAGCAGATTATTGCCGCCGTGGGCGACCGCGTCATCACGGCCTCTCAACTCGCCCGCAGTTACGAGTTGCAGCCCAGGTGGGGCGCCGGTCTCACCCGGCGACAGGCTTATCACAACCAATTGGATTACCTCATCGACGAGAAGCTGTTCGCCCTCGAGGCCTGCCGGCTGGAACTGCATCGCGACCCGGCCATTGCAGGCTACTTGCGGTTCATCGAAGAAAAGGAGCTGAACAAAGCGCTCTATGAAATCGAGGTGGCGGATAAAGTGGAAATCAGCGAAGAGGAGTACCAGCAGGCCTACCTCCATTCCAAAAAGAAAGTGCGCTTCAATTACATTTTTACCCGAGTCGCGGAATTCGCCCGCTACTACGCGGAGCAGTTGCAAACCACGCCGTTCGATTCCATTCGCGTGGCCGAAGTGTTGAACGATCGCAAAGGCGTCACCCGCATGATGAGCTTCGGCGACCTGGATCCGAAAATCGAGGCCGTGGTGTTCAACCTCAAACCCGGCGCGGTTGCCGGCCCCATCGAAATTCTCGACGGCTACATGGTCATTCAACTGCTGGAAGGCACGGTGGAGAAGTTCATCTCGGAGATGGAACTGGCGCAACAAAAAAGTAAACTGCAGAAAGTGATCTACCAGCGCAAGGCCGCGCCCATCGCCAACCGCTACATCAAAGATTTGATGCTTGATAAAAATCTCACGTTGAATCCCGAGGTCTTTTTCGCGCTCGAAAAGCTGTTCGCCCGGGTGGCGCGCCACGAAACCCAGCCCGAACTAATTCCCGTCCACCTTTCCGACGCGGCGCTGCATCTGGTGGCCTCCGACGCCGCCGAGTTGAACCAGCAGGTGCTCGCCACTTTTGACGGTGGACAGATCACAGTTGGTGAGTTTCTGGAAAAAATGCGCAACCAGCCGGCAGGAATGCGGCCGCGGATCAATATGGCGCAGCAGCTTAAGGACGCCATCGGCGTGGCGGTGCGAAATGATTTTTTGGCGAACGAGGCTCGCAAAAAAGGCCTGCACAAGTCGCCGCAGGTGCGGGCGGAAATTCAAATTCAGCAGGATCAGGCGCTGGCGCGGTTTTATGTGGAGCGTCAACTGCGTGGTGTAGAAATCTCCGAGGACGAGATTTGGGAATTCAAACGCAGCGATGATTTCAAAGCGATTACGACGATTACGAATCGAATGGGCGCGCCGTTAAGTGATGAACAGGTCTCCGAGATCATTCAGGATTTAAAATTGGCGCAATGGAAGATCGCCGAGCACGATCGTTTGGCGCAGGTTTATGAAATCGCCGTGGATTCCACGCGGCTGAATAAAATGATAGAGACTCCGGAAAAAATCATCGACCGCGACCCGATGCCGTTTGTCGTCCGGGAAATTTTCAATTAACTTGAATAATTCACGAATTGTCTGAAATGTCATTCAGAGGAATCTTTTGCGCGAAGCGGATCCGCCCCTGCGGATAAGGTAGGGTTTCCGATTAGCAAACTCATTAGAAGAACCTCCGGGGTGACAAAGATAGGAGGTGATTGCGCAGACTAAGAACGAATGGTTTGTGAGTCGTTTCGAGCCGGGCCAGGGAGGTGCTCATCGGATAATAACGGCGCGCCCTCAGGGTTGAGTGGCGGCCGTTGAACCTCGATTGTGATTGGTAAGGAGGAAGGTCATGAAAAAGTTAGTTTTGATGGCGTTGAGTCTGGCGCTGTTCGCCGCACCGGCCAGCGCGCAACGAGTGCTCAATAATTTTGACACCTTTGCGACCGATGCCAATTTTACTCTCTTTGGAACGGGATTGGACACCCTGGCCGGCGGCAAAGCCTACATGCGCCTGACCGACGACCCCACCGACCCCTTCGAGGGGGATGCGGCTTTGAAATGCGAATGGCAGGTGCACACCACCGAAACTTGGGGCGGATTTTTGCAGATTCAGTTTCTGGTGGATGACGCGGAAAACCTGTTGGACATTTCGCTGGCGGAGTACGTCAGCATTATGTTCAACAATCATCAGCCTTCCAGCCAGCCCGGCAAGGTGACCATGCGCTTCAAAATTCACGACGCCGCCGATGGCCGCGGCGCCCTGATGGAAGACTGGTATTTCGAAACCAATGCGGTGTACGATAACACCGTCCCTGGCTGGCAGGAGCTGCTCATCCCTCTGCGAGAAATAGAGAATCCCGTGGGCACGGCGCCCAATAACCAGGGTTTCTCCCTGCCCGGTTGGAGCGGCAGCACCAGCGGCAATCAAAAGCTCGACCTTGACAAAGTGCAGGGCTTTAGCATCGAGTGGCCCTCCGCCGTCATTGATGGCGAGGGCACAGCGAACGGCGTCGTCTCCTGGGATGCGCTGCGGCTGAAGGGCCACCGCAACCCGGTCATTCACTTGTTTGAGACTGCGGCTTCCGATACCAACATCGCCTTTGCCGGCACGGGCACCAGCTCCATCGCCATCATCGACAACACAGATGACGCCTTCGAAGGCACAGCGGCGCAGCTCGATTGGTTCGTGCAGGCCACCGAAAGCTGGGGCGGGTATGCCAGCATCACCGTGAACTACGACACCCTGCTGCCGGATATGAGCGGCTTCACCCACATCAGCCTGATGTACAACAACCTGGTGAAACAAAATAACCCCGGCGAAGCCACGCTGCGCATTGAGCTGCACGATTTCAGCGATAGTCCGGACAACCCGGAGGTGTGGTATTCGGCCATCCCCGGAATTCTGGACGCCGATGCTGGCTGGCAGCAACTGCTGCTGCCGCTGCAAGATTTGGGCGTCGGCACCTTCCCCAGCGCGGAGGGCTTTTCCAATCCCGGCTGGGCTGGTCCGCCCGGAAATGGCAAATTAGATTTTGATAAGATTGGCGCGTTCATCATCGAGTTTTCGGCGGTGACCCAGGGCAGCGAAACCAACGGCACGATTTTGTTCGACAACATGGAACTCTACGGTTTTCGCGAGACCGACGTAACCGCACCGGAAGCCGTGCAGAATCTGCTGGTGGCGCCCACCGAGTACGTGAACGTCATCACCTGGCAGGATGTGCCGGGCGAAGTGGGGGAAAAGTATGATATCTACTACAGCGCTTCCCCCATCACCGACATTTCCACCGCCGAAGTGGTGGCGTTAGGCGTGCTCGAAAATAATCAAGTGGCCGAGCACCGCCTGGTGGCGCCCATCAACGATAAGCAGGTGAGCTACTACTACGCCATCACCGCCACCGACAAAGTTGGCAACGTTTCGGAAGTTACGGCAACTCAAGCCGCCGTTACCAACACCGCCAAAGGCATCGTCACCATTTCCATTACACCGCCGCCCAATTTTGCGGCCGATGGCGATCTTAGCGAGTGGAGCAACATCACCCCGTTCCGCATGTTCCCGTCGGAAGGCGCGCCCATTGTTACCAACACCACCGTTACGGATGACGAAGATTTATCAGTGCTGGCCTATCTGGCGGTGGATCAGGACTATCTCTACATCGCTTTTGACGTTACCGACGACGTAACATCTCCTGATGTGGCGGTGGAAAGCTGGCTCAACGACGGCGCAGACCTGTTTATTGGTTTGTACAACTGGCACGGCGCACCCCACCGCGGCTATGATCGCGGCGCGGCGCCGGACTATCATTTCCGTTTCAACAAAGGAAGAGCGATCCTGGATAATTTGGCTGGGGTCACCGTGCTCACGGCCGATTCCGCGGATTACTTCTGGGGCGAAAAATTCATCAACGGCTACACTATCGAAACCCGCATTCGCTGGACGCACATTGCCTCGTTTGGCAACGACGCGGTCTTTTCGCCGGTGGAAGGTTACCGCATCCCCCTCGACTTTGCGATCAATGATGCCGACGGCGCGCCCCGCGAAGGCATTATGACCTTCTCGCCCTACAACGAAGACCGTTCCTGGCAAACACCGTCGCGCTGGGTGTTCACCTGGTTAGGCGCCCTCGATACGCCGGTAGGCGTGGCAGAAGGCGAACCCAGCGTTCCCTTCACCTACCGCCTGTCGCAGAACTATCCCAATCCGTTCAACCCCACCACCACCATCCAGTATGCGCTGGCCAAACCCGGCCAGGTGACCATCGCGCTCTTCAACGTGTTGGGTCAAAAGGTGCGGACGCTGGTGGATGAGTTCAAACCGGCAGGAGAATACGCCATCAAATTGGACGCCAAGGGTCTGGCTTCCGGACTTTATTTTTACAACATCAAATCGGGCGAGTTTGCACAGACCCGTAAAATGATCATTATGAAGTAAATTGGATTGAGGAGGAGACAAAAAAAAACTCCGGGGTCTGAAGAGACCCCGGAGTTTTATTAACAGCGAAACATCTCCGAATGGAGGTTTACCCAGTGAATAAGCTGATATTGTTTGTTACGCTCATCATTCTCATGAGCCTGTCGGCGTTTCTGCTGGCGGGCACCACCGGCAAAATCGCCGGCTACGTCCGCGACACCAGCACGGGCGAGCCGCTGCCGGGCGCCAACGTTTTGATCGAAGGCACGTTCATGGGCGCCGCCGCTGACCAGGAAGGATATTATTACATTAACAACGTGCCGCCGGGGTTTTACCGCGTCAGCGCGCAGATGATGGGCTATTCCAAATTCACGGTGGAGAAAGTGCGCGTCAGCATCGACCTGACGACGGAGCTGAATTTCAATCTCAAACAGGAGGCCATCTCGGTTGGCGAAGAAGTGGTGGTCACCGCCGAGCGGCCGTTGGTGCAGAAAGATTTGACCTCCACTTCGGTGGTGGTTTCCTCGGAAGAAATTCAAGCAATTCCGGTGGAGAGTTTCACCGAAGTGGTGAACCTGCAGGCGGGGGTGGTGGACGGTCATTTCCGCGGCGGCCGGCGCGGCGAAGTGGCCTATTTGGTGGATGGCCTTTCGGTGACCGACGCCTTCAACGGCGCCGTGGCGGTGGAAATTGAAAACACCTCCATTCGCGAGATGGAGGTGATCAGCGGCACCTTCAACGCCGAGTACGGCCAGGCCATGTCCGGCATTGTGAACATTGTCACCAAAGACGGCTCGTCCAAATTGGAAGGCAGTTTTTCCGGGTACGCCGGTAATTATATCACCAGCCACGACGATATCTTCGAGCACGCGGATCAGTTGAACGGCGCCGGCTTTCAAAATCTGCAGGCGACGGTGAGCGGCCCGCTTCCCCTACTTAAGGGCATGACCTTCTTTTTGACCGGCCGCTATTTCAAAGACGACGGGCAAATTTTCGGTACCCGAGTTTACAATATCACCGATTCCAATCCCTTCGCCCCCAGCGGCGACCGCGAATACGTGCCCATGAACGATTACCGCAAATATTCACTGCAGGCGAAACTGACCTACTACCCAACCCGCAGTCTCAAGCTCAGCTACTCTGGCATGTGGGACGACAACAAAAATCACTATTACGATCATCTCTTCCGTTGGACCCCCGACGGCATTCAGACGCATTTCCGCCGCGACTGGCTGCACAACGTGATCCTCACCCACGGCGTGTCACAAAGCTTGTTTCACACCCTCAAGCTGTCGATGAATCGTAGCGACTACGAGGGCTTTGTTTTTGAAGATCCGTTCGACTCTCGTCACGTCAATCCCGATCAGGGCTTGCCGCTCTCGGGCTACACCTTCCGCTCCGGTGGCATTCAGCGCGATCGCTACGACCGCTACACCCACACCACTATTGCGCAGTGGTCAATGCAGAATCAATTTAACAAAGAACATCGGGTCGGCGCTGGGGTGGAGTTCCGCACCCACGAAATTTTTAACCACTGGCGTGAGATTCGCAATTTGAGCGAGGGCCTGATTGATGACGAAGGCAACGAAATCTTCACGCTCGGTTACGCCGCCGAAGGCACCGCCTTCAACCAGCGCTATACCAAGCGGCCTCGGGAGCTGGCGGCATATCTTCAGGACAAATTTGAATACAAGGGGTTCATTTTTAACGCCGGAGTCCGCTTCGATTATTTTGATCCCAACTCAACCATGCCCGCCGATGTGAAGAATCCGGAGGGCAATCCCAATTTTCCCTCGGGCCTAAAGGACGCCAGTGTGAAATATCAGGTCAGTCCGCGGCTGGGCTGCTCGTTCCCCATTTCTGAGCAGGGCGCGATTCATTTTTCCTACGGCCACTTCTTCCAGATTCCGCGCTTCGAAAACCTCTATCAAAATTCACAAAGCTGGGCCATTGCCCGCGGCCGTGGCCTTTCTACCATTCTCGGAAACCCGGACCTGGAGCCGGAGCGCACCGTGATGTATGAAGTGGGCTTGCAGCAGGTGATTTTCCCCAACGTGGTGCTGGACATCACCGGCTATTTCCGCGACATTCGCAATCTGCTGGGCACCGAGATCATCGAAACCTACGATAAAGAAAAATACGCCCGTTTCATCAACCGCGATTACGCCAACGTGCGCGGCTTCATTGTGTCGCTGGAAAAACGCTACTCGAATTTTTTCCGGGCATCGCTCGATTACACCTATCAGATCGCCGAGGGCAACGCTTCGGATCCGCGCGCAGTATTTCAAGACAATCAAACCGACCCGCCGGTGGAATCCGAAAAGAAGGTGGTGCCGCTGGACTGGGATCAACGTTCCACCCTGAACGCCGAAATTGTGGTGGGCAACCTCCGCGACTGGTCCATCGGCGTCATCGGCCACTACGGCTCCGGGATGCCTTACACTCGCGATTTCCAGCGCAGCAACGACGTGCGCTTCGAAAACAACGGCCGCAAGCCGGCCACCCACTCGGTGGATTTGCGAGTTGAAAAGAAATTCGATGTTTTGCGCACCCGCATCAGCACGTTTCTTTTGGTCTATAACGTGTTCGATCGCAAAAATGAATTGGGGGTGTACCCCACCACCGGCCGCGCCACTTACGATCTCAACGTGCGTTTTGCCGGCGAGATCATCGGCCTCAATGATTTTGAAGATTTCATCAATAATCCCCAGTTGTACTCCACCCCCCGCGAGGTGCGTTTGGGAATGAGTTTTGAGTTTTGATGGAGCTAAAGTTGTCATTATGAGGAGCGAAGCCACGAAGTAATCCCATGATTTGCGCACCGGACACGGAGATTGCTTCGCTTTCCTCGCAATGACATGGGCAACAAAAGCGAAGGAGTTTGTTCAGCATGTTTCGAAAACAAAACTGGTTAATGGCGATCCTCGGGTTTGTCTGCCTGCTGTTTTCGCCCCAAGCGCCGGCGCAGATTTCCAACGAACAACTGCAGCGCTATTTGAACGACGCCAAAGGCAACGCTCAATTTAAGAAAAAGGGCATCATGGATGGCAACCTGGTGCGCACCATGTACTT
>JBBIIG010000008.1:0-1136 GCA_037446635.1 bacterium | reverse complement strand
CGACGGCGTGGCAGTGCTGGTGGGCGCCGAGGTTCAAGCCGCTAACGGCGATATTATTCATCCCATCGAGACCGCCTATCGAGAATGGATGGATCAAGATCCCGTCACCGGCGAGCTTTGGGGATTTGAGCCGCTGCCCGGCTACGGCCATCCCAGCTCGCAGATTCCCGCTCTCAGCAACAGCCCCGATAGTTGGCCCGCGAACTGGCCTACGGCGATGATGCTAACCCCGGAGTGGGATGGCTTCTGGTTTGGCTACTTCGGCCGCGGCGTTCTCAACGCCGACCTCGAAACTTTTTTTGTGATGGACGACTCTCGCGATAAAGAGTGGACGCGCCCGCCCTTCAGTTTTTTCCCTGTGGCCTCTGACCACGATCGCGGCGGGCTCGGTTTGCGGGTGGAGGTGCGCGCCTTTCAGTGGTCGCACGTGCTGGCCGAAGACAACATCTTTTGGCACTACGATATCGTGAACCTGGCGGATAACACCTACGACAAAACTGTGTTCGGATTTTACACCGATATCGGCGCCGGCGGCACCTGGGACTCCGCCGACGACAACGCCTTTTACGACATCCAACTTGACCTGGCCTACGGCTACGACGACAACGGCTTCGGCAGTCCGGGCAACTGGGGGCCGGTGGGCTACATGGGCTACGCTTTTCTCGAAAGCCCCGGCAACAAGACCAACGGCATGGATGACGACGAAGACGGCATCATCGATGAAAGCCGCGACGGCGACGCCGGCGAATGGATTTTCGGACCAGTGGGATATTATAATGAAGACGGCAGTCTCGAGCGCGAAAGCGGCATCAAAAGCCGTTGGCATTGGAGCGGCGACGAAGACGGCGACTGGGTGGGGTTTTCAGACCTGGACGGCGACGGCATCTGGGACCCCGAGACCGAGCCGCTGAACAACGACGTTGGCCGTGACGGCGTTGGGCCGCTGGATTTGCAGTACACCGGTCGGGATGAAGGCGAAGGCGACGGGCGTCCCACCAACGGCGAGCCTAATTTCAACGCCACCGATCACAACGAATCGGATCAGATTGGCTTGACTAGCTTAGCCATCTACCGCCTCGTGGAAGGCGGCGGCGGCGATGGCTGGCCGCGCCACGACGAGGGCATCTGGCGGCGTA
>JBBIIG010000007.1:67673-114818 GCA_037446635.1 bacterium | reverse complement strand
GCCGGAAATGTAATCGATAGGCAGGCCGATTTCCTCAAAGACTTTTAGCACGCCAATCTGCGAAAACCCTTTGACTCCGCCGCCGCTCAATGCCAAGCCAATGGTGGGGCGCTCCTTTGCCGGCAGCCAGGAACAGGAAAATAAAAGGATGCAAAAGCACATCCGTATTGCTTTTCGCGGCAACGTTTTCATGGGTTAATAATCGGACAGGATAGCAAAGGCGAGATCACTTATTGTTCTTGAAATTCTTAACTGCGGCGACGACGGACAATTCATCCGCGCTGACTATATCATTCTTTAAAAATTCCTGGATCACCGTCTCGGTCATCTCTGTGGCAAACGGAAACTCGTAGCGGATGTCCAGTACATAAGCCTTCAACCGCATTTTGAGAAGCGAACGCCCTTCGTGAATTTCATTTCGCAACGCTACGGAAATGGGTTTGTTCAAATAAACGTAGCGTGAAACCTGCGCGGCGCGATAGGCGATTTTTTTAGCTTTTACAATATCGATGTGCGCCGGCAAATAAAACTCCGCCACCACCTGACAGTTGGTCTCGCCGGAGTTGGCGTTGGAAACCGACTGGTTGACCATCTCGCTGTTGGGAATCGACACCAGCGAATCGTCCGGCGTTACAATGCGCACGGTGCGCAAGCCAATGCTCACCACCTCGCCATAGTGACTTCCAACTTCGATTTTATCTCCCACTTGAAATGGACGGTCGAACAAAATCATGATGCCACCAAAAATATTTTTCAAAATATCCTGGGAAGCGAAGCCGACAGCAATGCCCGCCGAGGCCGTCACCGCCAGCAGCGTGGCGATGGGCGGCGCTAGAATATCCGCGATGATGATGTAAATCGCCAACGTCCAGCCGGCGATGCGCAAAATTGGAATCACCCGCTTGATGCCCAACCGCAGGTTGGTCCAGCGCTCCGCCAAATTTTCCAGCAGCCGGGTCAGATATTTGATGGCGAAATAGGCGATCGTCAAAATTACGGCCGTCCAAAATACTTTGCCGAAGGTCAGCGACCACTCGGGTTTACTCTCCTGAATAGATCGCCGAATTGCTTCCGTGGTCTTCTCCGGACTTTTTGCGGCGATCTGCGTGGTGTCCTGAACCGCCTGCGCCAGCAGAAACGCGTCGCTCAAACATGTCGCCGCAGAGAATAAAACGAACAGAAATTTGGAGATCATATTCTATCCAGGAATTCAATTAAAAGTTGAGTGTCGAGAATCTTCCTGTCACTCAGGAGGAGTCTTTTTATTGGATATCATCCTGTCTGCAAAAAAGATTCCTCCTAAATGACTGTCAATTCAGTTTAATCGCTTTAATGAAGGATATTTTTTGCAGCCAGCGTTTGCACCACCGCGCGATACAAAAGAAAATTGATTTGAAAACAGCCATTGGATTTTTCATAAAGTATGCCGCGATTGGCCATGCGGTTCATCAAAAGCGTGCTCTGTTGAATATCCTGGTGAAAAATCGTGGCGTGCTCTTCGATGCGGAGCATCTCGTGCTGTAAAAGCGCGGCTAACGTAAACAATTCTTCGGCCGGCAATTGGTGGAGAAACGAGGCGTCAAAATTCTTTAGAGAAATTTGCATGCTCTCCTGCGCGATTTTTTGGATGGCGCTTTGCCAGAACATCATCGCTATCGTGATGTTGCCGGCCGCCAGTTGATTCAATTGTCCGAAGTACAAATCCTGCAAAAAATCTTGGCGCGCCGCTTCGGAAGCAAGCTTTTTGAATTTTTTGGATTGGCTCGCTTCCGGCGGCGGTTCAAACACCAACTTGTACCCGCTCACCCGGTGGCGTTTCAAAATAATGTTTTCGATATCTTCCTGAGTGAGACTGCCCAATGAAATAACATGCTGAAAAAATTTGGAAACGTTCAGCACGCGATCTAAATAACGCCAGCTATAACGGGTGCAAGTTGCCACCCAGTAAACGCTGCGATGCGTTCGCGATATCAAAGACAGAAACCGCTCCAGCGCGTCGAAGCCGTCTACCGTGCGAATAAACAGATTCTGGAGATCCTCAACCACAATAATTTTTTGATTCTCCAAATTTATGAGCCGCCTCTCGAGGTCATCCAGGTTGGCCGCGTCGTCGAAATGCAACGCATCCTTTAATAGAAGAAACAATTTTTTTTCATCACTGACGGCGAGCCCGGCCAATTCGATCTTTTGCAAAGGAAGTTTACTGTAAATTTCACTTGTGGCAAAATTCAGCAGAGTGGTTTTGCCGCTGCCTTTTTCTCCCACGATTGCCGTGACCCCGTATTCGCCGGCCCTCCAGGCGGCAAAGGCGTTTTTAAGATATTCTAAATCCTCAGCCCGTCCGCCAAAAAAGCGTTCGTCGGTCAACGGCTCGATGCGAAACAACCGCTGATAAACATAAGGCAGCCGATTGATTCGCCGCTGGGTTTCGCTGACAAATTGGATCAGCTTCGCTTCGGCGTCAACCGTGGCGTGCGCCAGCCCGGTGATTTTCCGGATGCGGAAGTAGCTGTCGCGAATCTTTTTGAACAGCTCGGAACCTTCGGCCCGAAGCGTGGGCAGCGCCAACTTCAGGCTCTTTAAAATCTGCCGGCGGTAGTCGCGAACTTGTTCACGGGAACGAGCCCTGGCCACTCGCAGCTTTAAGTCGAGAATTTTTTCGTTGTCGGCCAGCACCTTAATTTGCTTTTCAAAGTCGAGAGCAAGTTTCAACAGCGTCTCTTCACTTTGCGCGGCGATCTCTTCAATTTGTTGAATCAAAGAAATGATCTGATTCTTTGCCCGTTGGACGCCCTGCAGCGCCACGCTGTGCGCCTCCGCCTGCGTCTCGGAGGACTCTTCCTGCAGCAGTTCCAACGCGGCTTCCAAATTAACTTCGATGATCTGATCGATCTCCGAAATATCTCGGACAATTTTATCCACTTTTTGCTGAATCTCGCTCGCAAACGCCGCGTGTTCTTTTTCCAATTTCGAGTAAGTTTCGCTCAACACCAAATCCTTCAAAGCAATTTCCACCACGTTTGATTTGGGCCGCAGGCCTTTCAAATCCACCGAGCGGAAAATGCGGTGCCGATCAGGCAGGCTTTCAATTGTGTGGCCGATGCGCGAGCCACAATTTTCCACCGCCTTCACCAACTTCGCCTGCAAAATAATTTCGCTGATGTGCGGCAGGTGCTCGCGCCGCAGGTCGCGCACCAAGCTGCGATTTTCATCGAGAATGGCGCGCTCGAGCTCCGAATCGCTCGGCTGCTCAATTTTCTGAAATCGTTCTAAAGAAGCCGCCAGCAGATTGTGCAGCCGCTCAAATTCCGGCAGGATTTGCTGGCGGATTTTTTTCACCATCGCGCCGAGGGTGTCGAAACAGATTTGGGTGGCCCGCAATTGCAGCTCCGAAAGCTGCAAGTCTTTCTGCCAATCATGCTTTTCGCCCTCGAAATGCTGAGCCCACGATTTCTGTGCTTCATTAAAATCCTGCTCGAGACTGCGCCAGCCCTTTGCAACTTTGAGATCGCCAAATCGCTGGTTTGGCAGCACGACGGTTCCGGCCCTTTCCCAATGGAGCCGCAGGGAACGGTGCGCGTCATCTAAAAATTCTTGCAGCCGCTTCTCGCTTTCAGAAACGTTTATGTTTTCTAAATCAGCTTGCAGGTTCTGGATTTGATTTTTGAGGCTTTGCAATTTGGGGGCAACTTTTTCTGGAGGTGGATTAAGATAAAGCTCTTTGAGATCATCCAAAAACAGCAAGTCAAACATCATGCTTTCGGTGCCTTGATGGATTTGATGCACCTGCTCCGCCAGGCCGCGCAAATTCCGCTGCCGCTCTTCGAGCAGGAATGTTGCCAGCGGTAACTCAAGATGAAATTTCAAAAATGGCTGAGCTGCGATGTTGCGCTGCCGGGGCGGCGCTGTTTGCTCGGGCCGCCGCAGCAGGGCGCGGATGCGGTTCGCGATTTTGTAAGCAAATCGTTGAAAGCTCAAACGCAGCGCGACACCTCTTTTCCACCAACGAATCAGGAGCGGATCGCCAGACGCGGGCTGCCAAAATTCGTCAGCAACGGTAATCGTCACAAATGCCGGCAGCTTTTGACAAAGCTGCTGAAATTCCTGATCCAGCGGATTCAACAGATCGCGGGCAAACTCGGCGTCATCGAGAAATGGGCCCGCTTCGAGCCACTGGAGGTATTCCTTCGTTGCCGCCTCCAATTCACGACAAAAGGTTGCGGGAGAAAAATCATTCTGAGTTAATTCACTCAGGCGTTGATGGAGTCTGGAATTTATTTCCACCAGACCGGTTATTTTTTGGCGGGCGCACTGGTGTAAAGGGTTCAGAAAATTTTTCAAAACCCCGTAAGCCAGAAAAAAGGATTCGTCTAAAATGGGATTGAGATCGAAATCAGCCGTCTCTGTACGGGGGTTAACTGGAATGGTAACGGTGGCCGTGGGCACGGAACTGGCCGGCTTATCTTTTTTTTCTTTGAGCGCGCGCATATTCATTAGTCTTTTATAAGTGAAATCTGTGCAAAAAAGCAAAAAGTCCTCTCGCAAAGCCGCCAAGACGCGAAGGTTCGCAGAGAAAAATTCTTAGCGGGATCTCCGAGTTCGCTCCCACCTGGAGCGTGGGAGCGAGAGATGGGGTGTATCGAGATACACCCGTAGGGCGTATCGCAATACGCCCCTACGTTTGATTTACAACCAGCGGCGAGCGAATGTGCAGATCGCGCTGCGGAAAGGGAATCTCGATTTTATTCGCGCGGAATTTACGCACGATAGCGCAGTTGATATCCGAGCGCACCTGTTGATGACGTTTCGGATCGTTAATCCAAACCCGCAAACGAAGATTCCACGACGAGTCTCCAAACTCGATGAACAGGGTCTCCGGTTTGGGCTCTTTCAACACCTCAGAATTTTCCTCCGCCACCTCGCGCAGCGATCGCAAAACCAGATCGAGATCCGAGTCATACGAAACTCCGACGTCGATATCCAGCCGGATGCGCAGATCGCTGTGCGACCAGTTCACCACCGTGGAAGAGATAAACTCAGAATTGGGAACGATAATCGCGATGTTATTCAGAGAACGAACGGTGGTGGAGCGCATGTTGATTTCCTCCACGTCGCCTTCGGTGTTGCCAACGGTCACGCGGTCGCCAACTTTGATGGGCTGCTCAAACAGCAGAATCAAACCCGAAATAAAATTTGAGGTGAGGTTCTGCAAGCCAAATCCAATGCCCACCGAAAGAAACCCGAACACCACCATCAGCCCGCTCAAATCGATGCCGATGAACTGAAAGGCGACGATGGCGCCTACCACCAGAATAATGTAATGGGTGATGCGGCCCAAAGCATATTGGGTCGATTGTTCGAGCTTGAAGGTCGCAAGCAGCTTCCTCAAAAATATTCTAATAAAAACGCGGGACAACACCAGAAACCCCACCATCACCAGAAAAAACATCAGCAGTGAGGAAACGGTCACGTGCGTGCTTTTGATGGTGAACAGTTGATACGCAAAAATTTTCTCGATGAGGGACAGCAGTTCCTCAAACGTCATGTGCGCCTCCGCTTAAAGCCATTTTTTGCGTTTGAAGTAAACCAGCATCGCCGCGCCAATCAGGAGCATCACCAACCCAACCGCCGGGTAACCCCAGCGCCACTCCAGCTCCGGCATGTACTCGAAATTCATGCCGTAGATGCCAGCGATAAATGTCAGTGGGATGAAAATGGTGGCGATCATCGTCAGCACTTTCATGATCGCGTTCATGCGGTTGCTGATGCCGGTGAGATAGATTTCCACCATGCTGGAAAGCAGCTCGCGGTAGGTTTCGACGGTGTCGATCACCTGCACCACGTGATCGTAAAGGTCGCGCAAGTAAACGTCGGTGAAATCGGTGACCAGCGGCGTCTCCAATCTTTGCAGCCCGGCGATGAGCTCCCGCAGCGGCCAAACTGACTTGCGCAGTAAAATTACCAGGCGCCGCAGCTCGTGAATTTCCTGAATCGAAGATGAATCGGAATCGGCGATCAGACGATCTTCCAATTCCTCAATGCGCTGCTGCAGGGTCTCGAGGATCACAAAATAGTGGTCCACCACCGAGTCCAGCAGCGCGAAGGCGAGGTAATCGACGCCGCGAGTTCGCAGCCGGCCTTTGCCGCTGCGGATTCGTTCCTTCACCGACTGGAACACGCCGTTTTCGCGTTCATGAAACGAGATCAGAAAATTCGACCCGAAAACGATGCTGAGCTGATCCGCGGTGATTTCAATTTTGCCCTCGACAAAATCCACCATCTTCAACACCACAAAAATGTACTGCTCGAAGTCCTCCATTTTGGGGCGCTGCTCGGTGTTGAGGATGTCTTCCAAAACCAGCGGATGAATGCCGAAACGCTCGCCGAGGGTTTTGATCACCTCAACCTGGTGCAGCCCGTTGATTTGCAGCCAGGTGGCCGAAGAGGTGTTATTAAACGGAAAACACTCCTCCACCCGCTGGATCACTTTCTCTTCCAAATGGCTTTCATCGTAATCCATCAGGGTGATTTTCACCTGCGCGGTTTTTTTCTCACCGATGTGAATGAGCGTGCCCGGCGAGAGGCCGGCTTTGCGAGCACGTTGTGCTTTCTTGTTTGACATATCAAAAGTTTAGCAAAAGCTGAAATTTTTGCAAGGAAAAAAATGAGATAAGGGCAGCGAACGAACGGCTGGCGTCAAAAATTGAAAAGACCTCGAACATTGACGACCAAGAATTCTGCCGTCATTTCAATAACACTAATTTGATGATCTTGCTTAGCTGGCCCGAACCAGCTTCCAAACGGCAAAAATACACGCCGGTGGGAACGACCACGCCGTCATCGTTCTGCCCATTCCACTCCACTAGGTGGCGGCCTGCGGGCTGGCGGGAGTTTACCAGAGTTCTTACCTTTTGGCCCAACACGTTGAAAATGACCAATCGCACGGGCGCAAAGTCATCCAATTGGTAGCTAATGATTGTGGAGGGGTTGAATGGATTGGGGTAATTTTGAAACAGGGTGAAATTCGCTGGTTGCGGTGGGGAATCCACACTCACGACGGTGTCAAAATTTTTTTTGAAAAGAATGGCGCCGCTCTCACCCACCACCGTCGCCGAGCCGTCGCTGCAGACGGCGACATCGAACAGATCTTTGAAAGTACCGCTGGCCTCCGGCGACCACGTGGCGCCGCCGTCCTCGCTCCGCAGAATGAGCCCACCCTGCTCCTGCACCGGATGGCTACCGACAATAATGCCGCGGTTGGCGGTATAAAAATAAACTCGCATCAAATCGTAGTCCGTTCCGCTGGGCAGCACACTCCAAGTGGTGCCGCCGTTGCTGGTGGTGAGAATCATTCCGCCACTGCCAATTACTATGCCTCTGCGATCGTCAAAAAAATACACCCCATTTAAATTAGCCGTGGTGCCGCTCTGTTGTGCCGACCACTGACCGCCGCCGGACAAGGAGCGCAAAATGGTCCCCGAATCGCCGACGATGGTTCCGGTAAAATTATTGGAAAAATGCACATGCCGCAGGTTGGCGGTGGTATGGCTGCTGACCGTGTTCCAGGTCAAACCGCCGGTAGTTGTTCGCAAAATTGCGCCGCTATCACCGACTGCGATCCCGAAACTGCTGGTGAACAGAACGTGGTTGAGATTCCGAGTGGTCCCGCTGGGCTGATTGTTCCAGGTCTCGCCATCAACCGCGAGAAGAATGATGCCCCGCTCTCCCACCGTTACGCCTGTTCCAGACTCATTGAAAACGATGCTGTTCAGATCCATACTGGTGCCGCTCGCTTGTGGAATCCACTCGCGGCCATGATTGGTGGTTTTGAGAATGACGCCGTTATCTCCCACCACGTAGGCGGAACTGGTATCCAAATAGGCAATGGCGTTCAGGTCTTCGGTGACGCCCTCCAAAAAGTTCACCCATTCCTCGCCGCCGTTGTCGGTGCGCAAGATCGTGCCGTCAAAACCAACAACAAAGCCGAGCTGAGAATTCAAGAATTGCACCGCCCGCAGCTCGGCGTCCAACGATCGGATGCCATTTCTTTGCCGAACCCAGGTCTGGCCGCCGTCATTGGTGCGCAGGATCCAGCCAGCGCTTCCCACCGCGGTGCCGCTATCCGGGTGAGTGAAAAACACATCGCGGAGAGCGCGGGTGGTGCCGGTTTCTTGTGGACTCCAGCTTTTTCCGCCATCGGTAGAACGGAGAATGGTACCCTCTCGGCCGACCGCCACCACCACGTCATCGGTTGTATATGAGACACCCAGCAACTCCACGTCGGTGCCGCTTTGGCGGCTGTCCCAAGTGGCGCCGCCGTTGGAAGTGCGAATGATGACGCCGCCGCCGCCCACCGCCACTCCTTTTTCGCGGTCGATAAATGAAACCGAACGCAGCCACTTGGTGGTGCCGCTTTCCTGTGGTTGCCAGTTCGTTCCACCGTCGTTGGTACGAAAAATGATGCCGTCTTCTCCCACCACCGTGCCCGTGACGGCGTCGCTGAAAAAGACGCCCCGCACCGATTTATTGGTGTTCAAATTTTGAGACGTCCAGGTTTGTCCGCCGTTGGTAGTGCGCAAAATGGTCCCTTGAATGCCAATCGCTATCCCGCGGTTGGTACCGGTAAAATAGATTCCTCGCAGAAAGTTGGTGGTTCCGCTGATTTGCGGCGTCCAGGACTGGCCGCCGTCGTTGGTACGGAGGATGACGCCTTCGCCGCCCACCACGAAGCCGGTATCGGGGTTGACGAAAAATACACCATACAAATTATTTCCCTGGGGAAGGGGATTCTGCCAAATCCAATCTTGAGACGCAAAGACTCTTTCGAAGGAAATTAAGAGAAAAAAGGCAGCCATAGTGCCTAATACAAACTGTTTAGTCATAGTGTCACCAGTTACAATGGTCATTTCTAAGTTCAAGTATTACATACAGACAAACAAGGTGAAATGAAAAATAAAAAGAATGTTGCTTGCTTTTTTCCATTTCATTCACTATCTTTTCGCCCCAAAAACCGGTGATGGAGTTCGCCTTTAACATCTGTTCCGATTTTAATCGGACGGGTTGATAACTCCTACTTTTGAAATAGGATTCCTATTTCGAGGGTAGGAGTTTTTAGTTTGGGGAGGTCGCAACCCCAAAGGATGGAGTTGATGACCCGCTTCGACTCTGACTAAACTTTATCTGGAGAGTTCTGCATGAACGAACAGTTGCTTTCGGTTATTTTATGGGTACTCATTCTGCTGGCGAGCGTGGTTTCGGTAGAATTTGGCCTCTCGGTGGCGATCATAGAAATTTCGCTGGGCGTCATTGGGGGCAATTTTCTCGGTTTGCAGCCGACGCCGTGGATCACGTTCTTCGCCGGCTTCGGCGGCATTTTGCTCACCTTTCTCGCCGGCGCCGAAGTGGATACGGCGGTGATGAAAGAGAAATTCAAAGAAAGCTTTCTCATCGGCCTCGCCTCGTTTCTGGCGCCATTTCTTGGAGCGATGGCCTACTGTTACTATGTTTTGGGCTGGACGCCCGAGGCCGCCAAAGTCGCCGGCGTCGCGCTTTCTACCACTTCGCTGGCTGTCGTTTATGCGGTGCTGGTTGAAACTGGCCTCACCGAAACCAAAATCGGCAAGATCATCATGGCCTCGTGTTTCGTCACTGATATGGGAACGGCCATTGCGTTGAGCTTGTTGTTTATCGAATTCACCTGGCTTACATTGGTTTTTCTGGTGTTTTCAACAGCGGTCATCGCTGCGGCGCCCCGCCTGGCGCCAAAAATTTTCCAGCGCTACGGCGACCGCGTGATCGAACCGGAAATCAAATTTCTGTTTTTGATTCTCATTATTTTCATGGCGTTGGCCAAACTCGGCGCCAGCCACGCGATTTTGCCGGCGTTTGTTTTCGGCCTGGTGCTCAGCAAGATGTTCAGCGCCAATCGCCTGCTGCAGCGCCGGCTGCGGGTGGTGGCGTTTGCTTTTATCACGCCGTTTTTCTTCATCAACGGCGGCATGAACGTCTCGCTCAAACTTCTGCTCGCGAATTTTGGCTTGCTGGTGCAGATGCTGCTGGTCAAACAAATTCCCAAACTCATCGGCACCTACCCGTTTGCTAAAAAGTACGTTCCCAAAGACGCCATGTACACCACCCTGCTGATGAGCACTGGCCTGACGATGGGAACGATTTCATCGGTGTTTGGATTGCAGGCGGGGTATATCAATCAGGCGCAATTTTCGGTGCTGGTGGCCACGGTCGTGCTAAGTGCGATCATCCCCACCGTGATCGCCCAGCGCTGGTTCCAACCCAAAATGGAATTCATCGAAACCAAAGAAATTGACCAAGCGGTAACGATGGTGAATGGAAACAAAAATTAATGGAGAAGGCCATGTTTAAAAAAATTCTGATCGCTTATGATGGTTCCCCGGTCTCAAAGCGGGCGCTGGAGGCGGCTATCGACCTCGCCAAAAAGTATGAGGCCTACTTCGAAATTATTTCAGTCATTGAAGAACTGCCAAAATACGCCGCCACGGTTGGCGAAGTGAAAGAAATTCAGCTCGAAGCGCAAAAGCACTATCACGAAATGCAGCAGCAAGCTATCGCCCAGGCCGCCGCAGCCGGCGTAACATTGGTGGACAAAGTCCTGCCCGGCCACGAGGTGGACACGATCGTCGGCTACGCGGAACATCACCAGTTTGATTTGCTGGTGGTGGGCCGGCACGGCCATTCGGCCATTCGCAAAAAGCATCCCGGCAGCACGTCCGCCAACATCATCACCCACGCGACATGCACGGTGCTGGTGGTGGCTTAATCCGCACCTTCTTTCAATACAGAAATCACCAACTATCGGCGTAGTGATAAATGACCTATTTTTGTCCCGAGTGCTGGAAAATCATTTCAGCCGACGCCAAAACGTGCCCGTTTTGCGGATGCGATTTGGCGGCCGCTGCGAACCGCAGTTATCCGGAAAGATTGATCGGCGCCTTGCATCATCCGATTCCAGAGACACGACATTTAGCTGCGGAAATTCTCGGTGAACTGCAATATCGCCCGGCGATAGAGCCGCTGCTGACGCGCGCCCGCGAGGAATTGTCGGATACCCTGCCTGCGCAGGCAGGCGATCCGCTTCGCGGACAAACACGCACTCCCGACATCCAATTTTTGGCGGCGCTGCTGCGCTCGGCGCGTGCGCTGGGCGCTCCGGCGGAGGAGTGGCAAGCGATCATCAAACAGGCCAATAGTCGCTTACTAAAAAGGCTTCTGGAAAGTGAAAACCCTTCTCATCCCCGACCATGAATAAACAAATTGAACTAAACGATAATCATCGGCGGGCGCTCTCCTCTGTTTTGCAAATCGTGGAACAGACCTTAAACGATTTCACTCAGATCATCGCCAATGCGCAACTGCCAGCGGAACGGAGTCAAGCCGTTTTGCAGAAGATCGCAGGCGCGCGTCAAAAGGTGAAAGAATTCCGTTCGCGCTTTAAAATTCCTAACCCGCGGCGACGCGATCCGGTGTGGGCGATTCAAGTGCGTGTGTCCCGTTTGTGGGAAATGCTGGAGGACTGCAAATCCGAACCCTTGCGCGGTTACGGGGAGGTGCCCAAAGACACCAAATCTGCACTGGATACAGAAGTTCAAAATCTGATTAATCTTTTTGAAAGCATCGCCGCTGCCGCCCGCGGCAACAGTTGAATTTTCCGAACATCCTTATTCATTTCAAATTCAAATTTCGCAACGCTTCTTGAATGCGATTCTCCATTTCGAGCACTGCCTTGTTCTTGCGGCGAGTTGGCGGCAGCTCTGCAATGGCTTCTAAAGCCTGGTTGTACGCCTCGCGGGCTTGGCTCAGCCGGCCGGCTTGTTCGAGAATCTCGCCCTTTCGCATCAGCCATTTTTCCTGGCGCCGCGACTGTTGAGAAATCTGCTCCAGCCGCGCCAGCGCCGCATCAAAGCGCGCCAGCTTAACTTCTAATTCGATGGCAAAAAGAAGCAGGGTAACCACTGGTCCGATTTTCCGCAAGCCCTCGTCGAGCCCAGACAGCGCCGCGGGATAAAACGTTTCACCGGCCGATTGCAGCGCCTGGGCGCGCTCGATAAAAAATTCCGGGGCAGGGGTTTCAGCGAATTCGATCACTTTGGTAAAATCGCTGGCCGCTGCTTCAAATTGGCCCAGCCGAACCAGGGTGCGGGCGCGCGTCAAGAGCCCTTCGACGTGATTGGGGTTATCCACAAAAAAACGATCCAGCGCGGCTTTGGCATCTTGCGGCCGCCCGGCAGCGAGCAAGGTTTTGCTGCGGTATAAATCAACAAGCGAGAGTTTCGGATCGAGCCGGGCGGCGGTGTCAAAATCCGCCAGCGCCGCCGGCCAATCTTCGTGAAAGTGATGCAGCTCGCCGCGTTTCAGAAACAGGTGGGGATTATTGGGATTTTGGCGAATCTCTTTTGTGACATCGGCAATTTGCTCATCCAACGGGCCGTGCCCAAAAGCGCTGTTTAGACAAAAGAGAAAGCAGATCCCAATCAAAAAACCGTGCGTGCGTTTCATTTTGGTTTCGCAGTCGAACCGTCGCTGGCGCGTTGGGCGTGCGTCCAATCGGTCCAGCCCATATTTTTGCCGTGGCCGACCGGCGAGCCGTCCCAGTAATTAGTGCCATAAATGTAATCGACCAAAGGCAATTGCCAGAGATCGTCGCCCACCGCCGGGAAGTTGGCTTGCTCGTAAAGCCACTTATACGCGCGCAAAAGGGCTTGATCTTGCCAATTCCAGGTATCGTAGCCGGCGCGATGAAGAATGTTGGCGGCAGCTAACGCGCCCTGCAGCGCGCCATAAACGTAATTCTCTTTTGGCGGCGGCCAGCGAAAGCTGCCATCGCGGCGTTGATCGTCCGGCAGCACGCCGTCGATATTGTGCCCGTATTTGGTTGCGCCTTTGGGATTGATGCCCACCGGCTGCTCGGGATCGGCCTGCCAATCGAGGCTCCCAAAATTAAAGCCGGCGTAGGAAGAACGATCGCCCATCCAGCCTTTGAAAATTTTAGCGGTGCGCTCCAGTTCGGCTTTTTCCCCCAAATACATAGCGATGGCCGCGCGCGCCGCCGTGGCGTGGGCGCCAAAGTTGTTCGGGCGCCGCTCTTGAACCGCAATCAGCGTGCCTCCGCCCAATTTTTTGTGGCGGACGGCGGCGAGCCATTTGCGGAATTGGGCGTCTTTGTCGGAATCGAAGTTTTTAAGATCGATCACATCCGCAGCGATGACATAGCCAATCAGGTTGCGCGCCAGCGAAAGCACGTTGCCGTTGTTCTCGCTGCCGATGGCTGAGAGCACATTCGCGGCGACTTTCGCGCGCAGGTTTTCATCGTTAAGACGAACCGCGGCCAGGGCTTGCGCCAGGGTGTAAACATCATGCGGGTCGTCGTGGCCGCCCTTAGCCCGGCCAAAGTCACTTTTGGCGACGCGCAGCAGCGCCTCCCAGGCGGCGCCCGAAGTCGGCAATTGCATGATTTCGTCGCGGCTGATCCAGATTCCCTGCGATTGCGAACCGGCGTTGGTACACAACAGCAGAACACAAAACCAGCAGGACATCAAAATGAATATTTTCTTCAGCATTACTTTCCTATCAGATTTGAGCAGCGTAATGTGATTTTATTTTGCCAGTACGAGCCGGCGCGAGGCGCTTACTCCGTTGACTTGCAGCTTGCAGAGATACACGCCGCTGGCCACCCGTGCGCCATTCGCATCCGTGCCGTCCCACACCGCCTGGTAGCGGCCCGCCGGCATGGCGCCTTCAGCCAAATTGCGCACCCACTCGCCGCGCATATTGTAAATGGCCAATGTCACCTCCCCAGCCCTAGAAAAGCTATACGTGATGGTGGTGCTGGGATTAAACGGATTGGGATAGTTTTGGCTCAAAACAATTTGCACGGGCAAAACCTCCGGCGGCTCGTCCACGCCAGTGGGGGCGCCTTTGATGATGGTGAAATAGTCGCGCACCTCTCCGGCATCATCAATGAATTTGGCGTCGGCGCGGTTGCCGTTGATATCCAGTACCACCGATCCCAATTTCTTGAGAGAGAAGAACATCGCCGGATGGTTCAAAGAACCGCTGCTGGTTTTGCCGGAACTGCCAGCCACCACATACACCGCGCCCTCGTGCGGCGATGAGCCGAGGGTCGCTTTCTTATAGGCGCCGTCGCCGTCTTCGCGGCCGCTGCCGTTGTTCAAAATCATGGCGCTGGTTAAAGAGCCGGAATTGCCATAATGGCCATCCAGCAAAAAGGAGCGCTCGTAAGAATGGCTGTGGCCGGTAAACACCAAATCCACGCCGGCATCCTCCAGTCGGGTTACTGCCCGCTCGCGCATTTGGATGAGTTCGCTTTCGCTATCGGAATTGTGCGAGCCTTTGCTGTACGGTGGATGGTGCCAAAAAGCAATCGTCCAGTCTTGATCGTTCGCTGCCAGATCCGCTTCCAGCCAGGTCCATTGTGGGCTGTTTTCTGAACGCAAACTACTGGAGGTGGATTCGAGGCAAATGAAATGAATGTTGCCGTAGTCGAACGAATAATAAGCTTCGGTACCCGAAGCCAGTCCGCCGGCCTCGCCGTTGGTTGGAAACGTGAAAATACTATAATAGGTGCTAACGTCGCGGTCGTGATTACCGCGGGTTGCCCACAAGACCGATTTAGTCAGCATGTTTTCATACATGTTTTCGAACACCGCCAACTGGTACTCGGAGTCTTCGCCGTCGTCGTAGGCGTTGTCACCCAACATCAGCCAAAGGTCCGTATGGCGCGAACCGGTGAAATTGTAGTAGGTATCGCGAACGGCGCGCTGGTTGCTATTTTTGGTACCGGCGTCGCCTAAAATCCAGATGCGAGTTGGCTTGGGTGTTCCCGGCAGCGGCGAGGTAACAAAAAAATGATCGGCATTATCGCCGGCCAAAACCTGCGAGCTGGTACCGACCGAAAAAAAATATTTGGTATCGGCGCTGAGTCCGTCTAATCGGATTTCGTGTTCAGTAGTAGAATTGGAGCTTTGAACGGAAAGATTCAGGTTATTCAACGTTACGCCGTAGTTGACTCGGCTGTCGGTGGCAACATCCGTGCGCCAGCGGACAACCACGCTGGTGGGAGTTCCCATCTGTAAATAGGGCCCCCGAACTACCCGCTGCGAAAATGCTTCGGTGCTGGCGAGGAGGCCAACCAACGCCGCAGCGAGGAGTGCAATCCATGCTCTTGGTTTCATGTTCATCTCCCAAATTTATTCAAAAAAAGATTTCCGAAGATCACTTTGCCAACACCAGTTTGCGGCTAACCGCCAACCCCTCTGCCTGCAAGCGATAGATATAAATTCCGCTGGCGACGCTGACGCCCTTTTCATCGACGCCGTCCCAAACCACCTGGTGGCGGCCAGCCGTCGTTGCGCCGGCGGCCAGCGTGCGAACCAATTCGCCGCGCAAGTTATAAATCGCCAACGTCACTTCCATCGTATTGGGCAGGAAGTACGAGATGGTGGTTTTGGGATTGAACGGATTGGGGTAGTTCTGCTCCAATTGGAATTGGCTTGGCAGAATTTCCTTCTCTGCAACCGCGGTTGGCAAGCCGTTCACACAAATGTTGAGATCATTTTGCGCAAAATCGGCCCAGTCATAAATGTGAAATCGCCGGCCGGGGTCGTCGTGCACAACCACCAACCCCTGTGAAAAAAGCGGCGGCGCGGCAAACGAGGTTACGTCCAAGCCATCAGTGCCCAAGTCGCCACCCCCATTTTGATTTCTGGGTTCAACGGTTTTGAGAAACTGATTGTTTCCCTGACGCTCATAAATTTTGATGGTTGAATTTCCCTGGCTCGACAACAGCAGATAGCCGGCGCCGTTGTCGCAGGCATACAGCGCCAGGCCCTCGCGATCGCCGCTGATGCCGTCGCCGGTGGCAAATAACAAAATGCGCTCGCTGCTCATATCCGGATCGGCGAGATATTTATGAATCCCCTGGCCCTCTTCCGTTATGTAGATGAAACCCAGCTCGTCATCGGCGACAAACCCTTCCGCCTGATCGCCGTTATAGTTCAGATCGCGAACGGCGGTCACCGTAACTCCGCCGGCGCCGTCATCGGCAATCAGATATTGGCGCACTTCGCCGCCGCTGCCCTCGGGTTTCTCGAACAGATACAATCCGCCATCGGAGGGGCGGCGATAAAGCGCGAGGCCGTAGCTGTTGCGTTGGATGTTGTTGTTCGCGCTGTTGCGATCGGCAATTTGAATGAGCACGTCACCGCTGGTGTAATTGGGGTTAACTTTAAATACCGCCAGTTTACCAGCGCTGCGGAGATTGGTCGCCACCACGTCCACCAGCTCACCGCCCAATTGGATGGCGTAGCGAACGTCCACATTGTTGCAGCTCGTCCCCTGCGGCAAGTGCTGCAGCAAGCTGCCGTTCAAATCCCAAACAAAGATGCCGGCACTTTTGTCGGTGCCGATGATAACGCTTCTGGCGGCGTCGGTGGGGTGAATCCAAATGGCCGGGTCGTCGGCGCTGTCGGGTGTTTGCGAGGTGCTTGCCACCGGAAAAACAATCTGCGCGTGTGCTAAGCCTGCCATTGCCACAAGGAAAAACACGGTTTGAGTCACGAGGGTGCGCATCGAGGTCTCCTTTCCTTTGGTTGTGACTTGCCATTTCGTAACTGTTTGCCAAGTAAAAACTACCAAAATGGTAATTGGCAACCTCCCGTCGAGATTAGAATTGGATTGGTGGACTTAATTTTTGCAACAACAGTGCCAGAAGAAAGAAATACGTGCCACGCACTTTTGAAAGCACGTGGCACGTTTTAACAGGAGCCTGGATGCCCGCCAAAAGTATGCGGGCATAACATTCAACAAAAATCGACTTTTTGGACAGCCCCACGTTTATTACAAAATCATTTCGTCAAAACTAATTTACGAATGGCCGTAAAGCCGTCTGCTTGCAGGCGGTATAAATAAATTCCGCTGGCGACGTGTACTCCCCGCTCGTCCGCGCCATCCCACAAAATTTGATGGCGACCGGCGGCGACGACCCCCGAAACCAGCGTGCGCACCAATTGTCCGCGCAAGTTGTAAATCGACAGCGTCACGTCGCCAGTTTGAGGCACGTCAAAATGGATGGTGGTGCTGGGGTTGAACGGGTTCGGGTAGTTTTGCGCCAAAGCAAATGCGGCCGGCACGAACGTCGATTCCTGTAGTTGGGCGTCGGAATCCTTGGCCGCAAGTATCGGGGCATTGGGTGCGCTACAACCGCTCTGCACTTCATAGGCTGGGCCATCGTCAATCACCGGACTGCCAGATTGATCAATCGGCGTCTGAACCTGAAAAGCAGCTGAACCCACGTTACCGTTGGCGTCAACGGCAGCGACGTAAATGGTGTAAACGCGCCCATTCGCGTCTCCCACGCGCTCGGCGCGTAACTTTACAGTTTGGCAATCCACGATCACGATATCGTTCGCGGTATTGCCAGAATTGGGCGCATTGACAGCCTCATCGCTGGTGACGGAGGTGATGAACACGTCGGCCACCGATAAGTCGGGATCGTTGACGGATTGCACAAAATCTGTGGTCTCGAAGGTATGATAGATGTGATTGGGCGGCCAAATTTCAACCGGCGCGTTGACGACGATTTCCGGGGCGGTGAGATCAAGGTAAAGAACCATGGCATCGTGGTCCGAGGCGCGCAGCACGGTGCTGTAATCGGTTTTAAACAAAGCTGGTGCGTCCGAGTTACCTCGTGCATACTGCCGGCCGGTCACTTTGCCCTGTATTTTTTCCGACGTCAAAATGTGATCGAGCACCTGCGCGCTGCCGCCAAAAACGAACGAGTAGCGCTCATTGGTAGGCAGCTCTAACACCTCGTTGCGCAGATCGGAATCGACCTCATCGGTGCCGGGAATCAGGGCTTCGCTGGCGCTGGCGGGCGTTCCCATAATTTGACCGAGTACGTGCACGTAGCCATCGGTAAATTGGAACGAGTTGAAATCGCCCAAGACAATCAGGTTGATATTGGGATTTTCAGTTTGCAGGCTATCGACCATCTTGGAGACAGAAACCGCTTGCGTGTGGCGTTTGAGCCGAATGCGGGTGGAGTCCGGGCCCTCGATGCCGCTGAACGAGCGCTGGTGCAGGTTCATCAACGTTAAAACGCGGCCGTCGGGCACTTCGACTTCTGCGAGCAGCGGCGGGCGATCATGCAGTAGCGAATTATCGAAGGTGAAGATTTCACTTTTGTGCAATTGGGTCACCGAATTCACGGTCACGGTGTTGCGTACTAAAAATCCCACGTCGATGCCGCCAACGTCGTTGCCCTCTTCGAGAAAGGCGCTGTAAACGAGGCTCGCGTCGTCGCTTTGAATTTGCGCGGCCAAATCCTGCAGCGCGTTGAGATTTTCCACCTCCTGCACTGCGAGAATATCCGGCGCGAGCAGCACCTCGCGGATGTACTGAGAGTACTTGCTCAAAATGCCGGCGTACTCCGACGCCGTCGGTACCGGATCATCAATAGCGGGATCGTCCACGTCATCAAAAAAGCGCTCCATGTTGAAAGTGGCCACCATGAATTCGCCATCCTCGCGGGCGCGCACAGGATGGAGAATTGTCGCTGCATCAAAGGTGAGCTGGGTTGGCCACAGCTCGTATCCGCTGAATTCAAACCCAAGAACCCCCGTGGCTTGAAACGTCGAGCCGGCGGGAATGGCAGCGTTGGGTAAGCCGAGCCGGTCGGGGTCGAGTTCAAACACCTCCGGGTTGCCATCCCAAACGGGCAAACCGGGCAGCCCCGGAAAAATGATGCCCGGTTCGCGGAAAGCGCGCGGGTGGCCAGCGACGATGTGCACTTCGGCCAGGGGATCGGTGCCGAAACGCTGATTAGGCCCGCTCACCAATCCGGAGGCGATTTCGACCAACATCCCCTCAAAGCGCTCCAGCTCTACGGCCGATTGCGGCTGAAAGGGCGAAGGCGTGCTGCTATCAAACTGCACCGCCGCGGGCAGGGGGTTGCCGCTGGAATTCACCACCACCGCCGGGTTGCTGCTGAATTCCGTGAAATTAAAAAATTCCTGCACGAGGCCAGTGACGCTCACGTTGTCGCCCACGGCCACCGTCGGTGCCGAGTTCGTAAATACGAAAATGCCGTTGGAAGTATTGGCATCGGCGTCGGCGCGGGCGTCCGGCGTTTGCATGAAAAAGCCATCGAGGCCAACCGCCGTGACGATGTTATCATTGGAGGTTACCGTCTGGCCAGCCAACGGGCTGGTTAAACCGGCGCCCTGAATCTCGAAAATCTCGGCGACCACAATCGGCGGGACATTGCTGACGCCGGGAGTTGGGGCTTGCTGCACATAGGTGTCGGTGTTGCGCCGAATCCCGCCATCGGGAACGCGGGCGTTGGAGTGATTGGGGCCATCGCCGCCGCCGTTCTCATTGACTTGCGGCTGGCCGGGATTCAATAACACCAGCAGTCCCGGATCGTCCGGGTCGTTGGTGTCATACACAATGGCATCCACCAGCAGCGAAGTGGTTACCGGCGTGCCGGTAGGAAAATCGGAAGCGTTCGCCAGGTACAACGCCACAGCATCTTCGCCATTTTGAAGAGTGTTGCCGCCGAAGATTATACTTGGCGTTGGTGTGACGCCGCTGTTACCGATGAGGAAAAAGCCGTCGGCGTCGGTACTGAAACCGTCGAGATCAAATGCCGCATAAGAAAGATCGGTAGAGCCGTTGAAGAAAACCAGCACCAAGCCATCCAGCGGCGTGTTGCCGGCGCCGCCGTCATACAACTCCACAAACTCGAGCGCGTCCGTGCCCGGGGTATCGGAATCCAACTCGTTGATCACAACCGGCGTGGGCGGCTCATCATTATTTAAAATGGTGACGGTTGCCGTGCCGGGCGAACCAATCACCGCACTCACCGGATTGGCGAGGGTTACCGTGAACGTTTCGTTGCCCTCAAAATCTGCATCGTCGTTAATTGAAATGCTGACCGCGGCAAGAGTTTGGTTGGCGATGAAATTGATGGTCTGCGTGGTGTTGATGTAATCGATGCCGGCCCCCAATGCCGCGCCGCCGGTGGCCGTACCATCGCTGAATTGCACATCAATGCTGGAGGTTCCGCTGACTTCGCCGGTGCGCGTGACAGCGACCGTCGCGCCAACGGCTACGCCATCTTCATTATACTGGTAACTCGCCTGCGTAAACGCCACGGAGGGAGGGGCTTCGTTGTCAAAAATCGTAATCGTAGCCATATCGTTCGCGCCGATACAGGCGCCGATCACATTGGTTAACGTCGCCACAAAGGTTTCGTCACCCTCCAGGTCTGAGTCGTCGTTGATTGAAATCGTGACGGTCTGGCTGGCTTGATTGGCGATAAAGTTGATGGTCTGAGTGGTGCTGACGTAATCGACGCCCGGCCCCAGCGCTGCGCCGCCGGTCGCCGAGCCATCGGTGAATTGCACATCGACGCTGGCGGTTCCGCTGAGGTCGCCGTTGCGATTGACGGTAACAACCGCGCCGACCGCCGCCCCATCTTCATTATATTGGTAACTGGCTTGTGAAAATGTGATGTTGGTCGTAAAGGTCTGGCCGCTGTTGCAAGAGCCAAAGCTGGCGGCCGCCGGGGAATTCCAGGTGAAATCTCCGTAAGAGCACCCGGTACCAGTGAGCTGGAGTGACTGCCCCAGTGGCTCTGTGCCGACTTCCGAAACGCCGATATCCACACTGGTCATGCCATTGGCTGGACCATTCAAAGCGGTAAACGTCCCTTCGTAGCTCAAAAATTGGATGACGGTGTTCGAGGCATCCACCAACGCGATGGCATCCGGTGAACCGTTCTGAATGCCGTTGACGGGATAGGTCAGCACCACCACACCAAAGCCGTTGCAGAGATCCGGGATGGTCCCGCTCAAGGCATCGGTGTCGTAGGTCAGTCCAGTTGCGCCATTATAGAGAACGATGCTCCACCCGGTCAAATCCATGCCTGCTGGGCCGGCGATTTCAATGGCTTCGCCGGCGTCGGTGCCGGTGTTGTCGTAATGAATTTCATTGATGAAAACAGTCTGCCCCCAGACTGCGGTGAAAGGCAATCCTGAAAACCATAATACCGCAAATAACAGCGCAGAAACTCGGGAGACGATTTGAGAGCGCATATTTCCTCCTTGGACTCGAGGTTCTTTAAATTGTTGTAAACTCAAAGTTGATTTATTGTGAACCTCCCAACACGTATTCCCCTTTCCTTGCTTATCCTGTCCTGGTTTTCTGCCTCTCAAGGGGGGATGTAAGGAGGATTCGCTTCTCTAAAATTCAAGCGCATGTTCTGTTCAATTTTATTTTGAAAAAAATAGAACTTAAATACCGAGGATACTGAAAGCCCCAAATCACGCTTTGCGGCGCTTGTCCGTTCAATTTCAGAGCTGAGAACTAAAGACGCTTTCCTAGCACGGCGTCGAGGCTATATTTGCCGGCGCCAATCAACACCAACGCCAGCGCGACGATGGCAAACAGCAGCGCCTTTTCTTTAACGCTGAAGGGGTCCGGCGCGTGGCGCACAAACGCCGCGACCATCATGGTAATAAAAATAAAAAAAGCCGACGGCCGCGTCAGCAAACCCAAAGCCAGAAAAATGCCGCCGAAAAATTCCGAGATGCCGGCCGCCCACCCAAACAACGCCGGCGTCGGAAACCCCATGTTGGCCACGCCCTCGATAAAGCGCTCGGATGGAGGCAGCTTGTGAATGCCGTGGGCAAAGGCGAGCGACAAGCCCGTGAACACTCGCAAGATGAGCAGAGCCACGTTGGCTGATAAAGATTCAATTCGCGAACTTCCAAAGATGGCTTCTTTGATTGTTATCACTATTTACCTCCTGCTGATCTGATTCATTCACCCGTAGGGGCAATTCATGAATTGCCCCTACTCGAAGTCAATACACCTCGGGCACGAAGTTTTGATCGCTCATGGGCGGGCGCACGTAGCCCTCGTCTTTTTGGCGCGCCGGCAGCTCGATGGGCTCCGGGGTTAAATCCTTATACGGGATCATGCTCAGTAAATGGTGGATGCAATTCAAGCGCGCGCGTTTCTGGTTGTCGGCATTCACCACGTACCACGGCGCCTGCTTGATATCGGTATGTGCAAACATCTCGTCTTTGGCTTTGGAGTACTCCACCCATTTCGTCCGCGCCTGCATGTCCATCGGACTTAGTTTCCAGCGCTTGGCGGGATTATCAAGCCGCTCCTGAAATCGCTTCTCCTGTTCCTCGTCGCTCACCGAAAACCAATATTTGATCAAAATGATTCCGGAGCGCACCAGCATCCGTTCAAATTCCGGACAGGTTCGAAAAAACTCCCGCACCTCGTCCTCCGTGCAAAAGCCCATCACCCGCTCCACGCCGGCGCGGTTGTACCAACTGCGGTCGAACAGCACCATTTCACCGGCCGCCGGCAGGTGCGGCACATAGCGCTGAAAATACCACTGGGTTTTTTCCTTTTCCGTGGGAACGCCCAGCGCCACCACCCGGCAAAAGCGCGGGTTCAGCCGGTGCAAAATGCGCTTGATGACGCCGCCTTTGCCGGCCGCATCGCGCCCTTCGAAAATCACCACCACCTTCAAACCATTATTTTTGATCCATTCCTGCAGTTTGACCAGCTCGGTTTGCAGCCTTGCCAATTCCTTTTCATAAAACTTTTTCTTGAGCTTTTTGACTTCCGGCTGGCCATCTTTGGGGTCGTCGCCGGCCGCAAGATAAGCCGGGTCGTCAGGTTTGGCCTTTTTTTTCTTATTTTTATCCTTACTTTTCTTTCCCATAACGCCTCCTCAGGATTGATTTCCAATTTAAAAGATTGAGCTCGCGCTCGAATCTGCTGGCCGCAACCTCCAAATACACGCGGGGTTGGCGTTTGCGGATACTGCGACAAATAATTACGAAGAACTCGCCGCCCTTGAAAAGATCGCCTGCACCTCCGGCAGGTTGCGTTGATTGACGAGCGCCAGCACAACATCGCCCTCGTTCAACACGGTGCCGCCGCTGGGAACGATGAATTGTTCTTCCCGGTTGATGAGAACAATCAGGCTGTCCCGCGGCATCCCAATCTCCACAATAGATTTACCAACGATGGCCGAGCGGGAAGGAATGGTGAATTCTTTCAATTGCGTATCCATTCCCTCGGCTGGCGCAAACTCAAAGGGGTAATTCCGCTTATGCTTTAAAGGCGCGTCAACTTTGAGGAGCCGCGCCACCGCCGGAATCGACCAACCCTGCAGAAGCGCAGAGGTGAGAACGATAAAAAAAACCAGATTGAAAAACAACTCGGAGTTAGGCAAACCGGCAAGCAGCGGAAACGTCGCCAGGATGATTGGCACCGCCCCGCGCAATCCAACCCAGGAGATGAGCGTTTTCTCCCGCCAATTTAACCGAGCCCATGCCAACGAAATGAAAACGCTGACTGGCCGCGCGACAAACATCAGAAACGCGGAAATCAACAAACCCACGGCGATAATCGGAACAATGCGCGAAGGAAAAACCAGCAGCCCGAGCGTCACGAACATAACGATCTGGCTCAACCAGGCGAGGCTGTCGAAGAAACGCGACAGACTTTTCTTGTGCACAAAATCGCTGTTGCCGGCCACCAAGCCGGCGATATAAACAGCGAGGAAACCGCTGCCGCCAATCAGTGCCGTCGCGCCGTAGATAAACGCTACCGACGCCATCGCAAACACCGGATAAAAGCCTTCATAAACAAACTTCACACGATTCAACAAAACCGCCAGCATCTTACCCATGCCCAACCCGAAGACGGCGCCGATGCCCATCTGCGTGACGAATAAAAAGACAATGTCATAAAACGACGACTGTGGTGAAACCAGCAGTTGAATCAGGCCAACCGTTAGAAAAACCGCCATGGGATCGTTGCTGCCGGATTCCATTTCCAGCAGCGGCTTCAAATTGCCGCGCAGGCTGACGCTGCGCGCTCTTAAAACCGAAAACACCGCAGCGGCGTCGGTTGAAGATATGACTGCGCCGAGCAGCAATCCGTTCAACAACGAAATTCCGAGGAAGAAGTGCGTTACAACGCCGACGGCCAAAGCCGTTAGAAGAACGCTGAGAGTCGCCAAACTCACAGCCGGCCAAAGCACCGGTCGCACCGCTGTCCAATCGGTATCCATACCGCCGGCAAACAGAATAAAAACCAGCGCGATAATTCCAATGGAACGCGCCAGACCGGCGTCGTCAAAATAAATGCCGCCGGGGCCTTCGGAGCCGGCCAACATGCCGACGCCGAGGAACAATAGTAAAATCGGCACGCCAAGATTGTCGGAAAATTTAGCAATGCCGATGCTGAGAAGAATCAGCGCCGAGCCGATTAATAAAAGATAGTCTATGCCCACCATTTTTCGAAAATTCTTAGAACGCAAAAAATCTGATCATCAATAAACAAAATCCCTGAACTTCACCCGGAAAAACAGCGAGTACAAAACCGGCACCACCCCCAGAGTCAACACGGTGGCGAACATCAACCCGAAGCGGTCAGCAGAATTAGCCGCGAACGCAGGTGCCGGAAAGATCAAACTGGCAACAACAGATTGGACTGCGCGATGTTTATATTCTGCCGGCGCGCCAAAACGAACGTCCCTCTGCGGCAAGATCTAAATTTTTATCGCGATGGCCCCGGCTACCTCTGAGGCCAAGCCGATTCCCTTTTCATGTTTTTAATTCCTTTGATTGAGAGCCGCAATTTCGGGCTTCGCCACAACATGATCAACTATTTTCTCGCTCACGACCGCTCTCGAGAAAGAAATCTTAAGAAACCCACTCCCTCATCTTCCGTAACAAAAGGCAATTTATCCCACCTTAAGAGCATTGAGAGGGAGTGCAAAATGATCAGCAACTATCTGAAAGTAGCTTTGAGAAACCTGATTCGACAAAAAGGTTACTCGTTTATCAATATCGCCGGACTGGCGATTGGCATTGCGTGCTGCATTTTAATTTTGCTCTACGTCGCAGACGAACTGAGCTACGATCGCTATCACGAAAAAGCCGACCGCATCTACCGCATCGGCATTCGCGGCGTGCTTAACGCCAATGAGTTCCACGCCGCCGTCTCGTGCGCGCCCATCGGCGAGACGCTGGTGCGAGAATTTCCGGAAGTGGAAACCGCCGCGCGCTTCCGCAGCTACGGCTTCCCCGTGATTCGTTATAAAGACAAAGTTTTTAGCGAAGAAAAATTCTACTGGGCTGACTCCACTTTTTTCGATGTGTTCACCGTACCGTTTATCAAGGGCAACCCCAAAACGGCGCTGACGCAGCCCAACACGGTGGTGCTCACCCGCTCGATGGTTCAAAAATATTTTGGCGATGAAGATCCGCTGGGCAAGCTCATCAATTCGGATAACCGTCGCGATTATCTGGTAACCGGCGTGGTGGAAGATCTCCCCCACAATTCTCATCTCCATTTTGATTTTTTAGCGTCGCTCACCAGTTATCCCCAAACGTTGAATCAGGTCTGGCTCAGCAATAATTTTTACACCTACATCGTGCTGCGGGAAGGCGGAGAACCGGAAAAAGTAGTGAGCAAGTTTCCAGAGTTGGTAAAAAAATATGTTGGGCCGGAAATTCAACATGCCCTGGGCGTATCATTCGAAACCTTGCGGGACGCTGGCAACGTTTACGGTTACTTCCTGCAGCCGCTGACCGACATCCATTTACACTCCGATCTCGACGCTGAGATCGAAGCCAATGGCAGCGCCGCTTACGTTTACATTTTCTCAATTATCGCCTTCGCCATTTTGCTCATCGCGTGCATTAACTTCATGAATTTGGCCACCGCGCGCTCCGCCAGCCGCGCCAAAGAGGTGGGCATCCGCAAAACTTTAGGATCGGAACGCGCCCAACTCATCCGGCAATTTCTCGCCGAAAGCATTTTCACCGCTTTTCTCGCCATCATTTTTGCGCTGCTGCTGGTGGAATTTTTGCTGCCCGCCTTCAACGAGTTGGCCGGCAAAAGCCTCGATATTCATTATTTCAAAAACCCCACCACCCTGCTCGCGTTGATCGCATTGGCAATACTGGTGGGGCTGTTGGCCGGCAGTTATCCGGCATTTTTCTTAGCCTCGTTCAAACCCGTTGCCGTTTTGAAAGGCGCCGCAACCAAAGTGGGACAGCAGCGCTCTCCCCTCCTGCGCAGCGGGCTGGTGATTTTCCAATTTGCGATTTCAATTATTCTGTTTATTGGAACCTTCATCGTGCGCGACCAATTGCACTTCATTCAAAATAAAAAATTGGGGTTTAATAAAGAGCAGATCGTTGTGGTTGAAAAAACCGACGACTTGTTCGAGCGCATCACGCCCTTCATGGACGAGCTTCGTCAAAACGCAAGCATCTTAGCCGTGAGCAACACCAATACCCTGCCCGGCCAGAACTTCGGCAACAGCGCGTTTAAAATGGCAGACGCCGGCGGCGAAGAAAGCCATCTCTTTTGGAATTTGCGAAGCGATTACGACTTCGCCACCGCTTATCAAATTGAAATGACAGCGGGGCGCTTCTTCTCTCGCGAGTGGTCAACCGATTCCTCAGCGGTGGTGATCAACGAAACCGCCGCCAACGCGCTGGGAGTCAGCGACCCCGTCGGCAAGACATTGGTACAAACCGGCGCCGGACCGGCGACCTCCCAGAGTTACACCATCGTTGGCGTCGCCAAGGATTTTCATTTCGAGTCGCTGCATCAAAAAATTCGGCCGTTGACGATCAGGTTGTTCAATCGCGATAACCGTGGAAGATACGTCTCGGTGCGTGTTGCCGCCGAGGACATTCCCAGCACGTTGTCCACCATCGAAAAAACCTGGCACAAATTTGCCGGCAATCAGGCGTTCGAATACGTTTTCTTCGATCAGGAATTTGGCCGGCTCTACGAGGCGGAACAGCGCACGGGTAAAATTCTCACGATTTTTTCTGGGTTAGCGATCTTTATCGCGTGTCTGGGACTGCTGGGCCTGGCGTCCTTCACCACCGAGCAGCGCACCAAAGAAATTGGCATTCGCAAAGTTTTGGGGGCTTCACTCGCCAACGTGGTTTTGCTGCTCTCGAAAGAATTCACCAAATGGGTTCTCATCGCGAACATCGTTGCTTGGCCGGTAGCTTACTACCTCATGAGCAGCTGGCTGCAAAACTTCGCTTACCGCGTCAACATCCAGGCGTGGATTTTTTTGGCGGCCGGAATTTTGGCGCTGATCATCGCGCTGTTCACGGTGAGCTACCAGACCATCCGCGCCGCGCTTTCGAATCCGGTGGTAGCGCTGAGATACGAATAAACGTAACCGAACTTAGGGGCTGCTGCCCAAAAAGGCGAATTTTGATGTCATACTGAGGAGCGCAGCGATGACGAATCTTCTGATTTATACACGGAATTTGAGATTCTTCACTTCCAAGGAAGTTGCGCACTATAACACGGATTTTCAGAAATTATCAGATTCGCCAGAAACTAAAGTTTCTGGCTCAAAGCACAAGTCTGCGCAAGCAGACTAACTCCTAAATAATTTCTTGCTTCTTCCTCCTCAAGATTGTATCTTTCCACCAGCAAACAAACTTCAATACTCAGCTTCAAAAAAATCACTCCGTACAATTTCAAACGCATACTTCTTCAGGAGGAAGCCATGCTGTTCCGGATGCTTTACGACCACAAACTCGCGCAGGCAGCTTACTTGATTGGATGTCAACGCACCGGCGAAGCCATCGTCATCGATCCCGAACGGGATGTCGATCGCTATTTGGACGAAGCCAAACGCAACGGACTCCGCATCACCGCCATCGCGGAAACTCACATCCACGCCGACTTCCTCTCCGGCGCCCGCGAGTTGGCGGAGCGTACCGATGCGCGGCTTTACCTTTCCGCCGAGGGCGGCCCGGATTGGCAGTACCGCTGGCTCGATAAAAAATCCGGCCTGCCTGCGCCTGTCCGCACAGGCGGGCAGGCAGGCGGCGGCAGTTACAGCCACCAACTCCTGCAAGACGGCGATACCTTTAAAGTCGGCAACATTCAATTTAAAGTCATTCACACGCCGGGGCACACCCCCGAGCACATCTGTTTTCTTGTCACCGATTTGGGCGGCGGCGCCAGCGAGCCTATGGGCATCGCCAGCGGCGATTTCGTGTTCGTCGGCGACGTCGGCCGCCCCGATCTGCTCGAAACTGCCGCGGGTGTGACCGGCACCAAAGAGGCTTCGGCACAGCTCCTCTTTCGCTCCATTCAGCGCTTTAAAGAATTGCCGGACTATTTGCAGGTGTGGCCGGCTCACGGCGCCGGCAGCGCCTGCGGCAAAGCGCTGGGCGCGGTGCCGCAATCCACCGTGGGCTACGAGAAAAGGTTCAACCCCGCCATTTGCGATGCCGGCAGCGAAACCCAGTTTGTGCAATCGATTCTGTACGGACAGACCGAGCCGCCCTACTATTTCGCCCGCATGAAAAAAGAGAACCGCGACGGCCCCGCCATTTTAGGCCAGCTCCCCGAACCGAAACCACTTTCGGTGGATGATTTGAAAAACGCCTTAAAAAAAGATGTCTTTTGGCTGGACACCCGCCGCTGGCCGCACTACCGCGCCGGCCATCTGCCCGGCGCGCTTTACGCTCCCCTCAACACCGCTTTCCCCACGGTTGCCGGTTCGTACGTGGAACCCGGCCGGCCCATTTATTTAGTCGTTGAAGAAGAATGCGTTCGGGAAGCGGTTACCGATCTTATTCGCATTGGATTGGACGATGTGGTGGGCTATGTTACCCCGCAGGTGCAGCAGGAGTACGCACAGGCCGGCGGAAAGCTGGCGACCAATCTTTCCATGAACATCACCGATTTGCGGGACGAACAATTAGACGGCAGCGCAGTTCTGCTGGACGTCCGCCGCGCCGACGAGTTCGAGGCCGGGCATCTGAACGGCGCACTCAACGTTCCGCACACTCGACTGCTTCCCAATCTCGCGAGCCTCGCGAAAGGCAAACGCCACTATGTTTATTGTCACAGCGGCAGCCGCTCCGCCTACGCCTGCGGCCTGCTGCAGCGTCACGGTTTTGATGCGGTGCAATTGGAAGGCGGGTTTTTGGACTGGCAAAAGGCGGGTGGGAAGATTGTGCGTTAGCAAATTGCATTGACAATGTTAATCCCTCTTTGGACGTTTTGAGAACCCGCGAACCCCATGAAGAAAAATAAAAATGAGTGTCTGTGCCCAATCTGCGGTGGACAAAAAACCCGGAACAATCATGTTTAGCAAGACTCTTAAGCTCGTCGAGAAAAAGTAAAAACGCCAAGCTACGGAACCTGCTGGCGCGCGCGGCTGAGAAGTCAACATTGGGTTGCGGGACGGAGGTTTTATGACAAAAAATTGACTGCGTCAATGCAGCGTCAACATGGTTGACGCACTCCAAATCACTCATTTCGCCGAGTTGAGAGGCGGCATGCGAAGCCCTTGAGCCTCATTGTTTGAAATGTCATTCCCGAATGCTTTAAGCGGGCGTCCACAATTCAGCGCATCGTTTATCCGTCACTTCTGCAACGTCACTTCCCGCGTGAGCTGCTGATTACCAACTCGCAGCACAATGAAATAGATGCCCGAGCTCACTGCTGCGCCGCCATCGTCGCGGCCGTCCCAGCGCACAACAAAAAATCCTGCCGGCAGGAAACCGTTCACCAACTCCCGCACTGGTTGTCCGCGCAAATTGTAAATGCTCACCTGCGCCCTCGCCGCTTCCGGCACGCTAAATTTGATGGTGGTTTCGGCATTGAACGGATTGGGATAATTGGGCAGCAGCCTCAGCGCTTCTGGTACCGGCGAATTGGAAATCGTTCGTTCGCCAAAATCATCGGCCAAAGCGGCGGCGCTGCCGGGCGGGGTCTCCGAACCGACGGTAAGAATCAGCAGCGGCGGGTTGTCGTTTTCTTTCGATGCGTATTTCACCTGATCGGCGGTAGCCGTGCGTACGGCAAAGCTGTACTCGCCGTCGCCGGCGATGGCGGCGGTCACATCAAACTCGACGGAACTGCCGCTGGTCACCGTTCCCAGCGAGCTCAGCGCCGGGCTGGTGATGACCGGCGCGTTGTTCCAATTCATGCCGGCTTCTTCCCACGGCGTGCTGGTTCCCTGATAAAAGTTAGAGGCCAGATGAACGCTGCCGCCCTGATTGCTGCCGTCGCTCACAAACAACCGCAATTTCGCGCTTTGAATTGCGCCCACGCCGGCGACTACAAATTTAAAATAAGCGATGTAATCAGCGGAAACGGTTTTCCAAACCCGCAGGTCTTTTACGGCGCCGTTTTTTTCGCTCGGTCGGGAGGAGCGCACGAAGGTATCCCCTTGCGGTAAAAAGACAACCACCTCGCCGGCGGTGCTCGTCACAAAAAAATCACTGGCGCTGACAGCAACGCCGGCCGCGTTCGCCACGCTGATCTTGCCGGTCGCGGCGCCGCTTGGAACGGCCGCCACGATCTGAGTGTTTGAAGAAATCGTAAACTCAGCCGCCACGCTATTGAATGTTACTGAAGTGGCGTCGTTAAAATTATCCCCGCTAATCGTCACCGCCGATCCCACCGGCCCGCTGATCGGCGCGAATGAAGTAATAATCGGAATCGCAGTGGGAGTCGAGAGAATTGAAAACACGCCATCGCTGACGTCGCTGGGATCGCCGTCGGCGGCGTCGGAAATGCGCACCAGCGTGCTGGTGGAGGCGCTGTTGGGAATCGTCCAATCCAATCCACCATCGTTGGCCGTGCTGGCGGCGACCGTCTGCCAGCTTCCGCCGTTGTCGGCTGAGTACTCAATTTTAACGTTGGGGAACGAGCCGTCGGAATTCCAGCGAATCGTCTGGGCGCTGCCGACGACCCAGCTTTCGCCGCCGTTGGGGCTGACCACAGTCACAAACGGCGGCGCGGTTCCGTCCATCAAAATTTCGATATCATAATTGTCGGTGACCGTTTGCTCGAAGCCGCTGGGGCCGGTTTGATATTGCTTGGGACTCAAACTAAATGTGGCCTGTCCCAAACTGTTTTGCAGCAACCACGCCGGCTGGCCATCCACGCGCACGCCGGTGATGCCGGGATAATACAAAGTGATCGTGGCTTCGCCGGACTCGCCTAAATTTTTACCGAGGCGAACTTTTCCAGAGGTGCCGGCGAAGGCGGCCACCAATCGCTTATTCGATTCAAAGCCTTTCTCGCCGTTGTAAAGAAAACGCGTGGCGCCGGCCGCCAAATACTCAAACGCCGAGGGATTATCTTTGACATAAACCAGCCTGGAATCCGTTTGCAAATTGCCGCGAGTATAGGCAGCGCCGCTGTCATTATAAAGATACAACTCGTCGCCGTCCACCACGACGCCGCTGCGGTCTTCTTCATAAATTTTGGTAAAATCTGGATCGGATTCATTGTTGGCGCGGGGATAAAGCAGCGCAAAAAACGTGGCGGTGCGGTTGTTTTGGCTTGGCCACACCCGCAGCATGTCCACGAAGTCGTGTGAAAAAATGTACGGGCGATCTTTATTGATGGAGCTGCTGAGACTGCGCGGCTCCACAAAAACCACCGGCAGCTTGGCGTTGCCGCTCAGCGCTCGAATGTTGAAACGGTTGTCCGAAGCCGAACTGATGGTGTGATGATGATCCGTTCCCAACAAAAACTCATATTTGTGATTGCTGTCGTCTTTCAATTCATCGACGATGATCACATACTTGTGCTTTTTGTAAATGACGTAGCGATAAAAACGATCGAGATTGGGATAGGCGTCGCTGGCGTCGCCTAACAAAAAGCCCACGTGATGGGCGTCAACAAAATCCAGGTTGGCGTTGGTGGCGCCAAGGCGAGAGCCGCGATCACCCCTCTGTCCGGCGCCATCAATTAGGATGGTGTTGTGGCCGTAGGTAATCTGGCGATCGAAATCGGGACCCGACTGCGGCGAGGAGCCGTCTTCCGCGGCCAAATAATCGTTGTTATAAAAAAGGACGAAGCCGTTGGCATCGGGGTGGCTGTGCTGATCCGGCGGCAGGCCTTTTATTCGGCGGGCGTGGCCGCCGGGGGAGCCGCAGCGCATGTAAAAGATCAGGGCGTTTTTGTCCCAGCCGCTGCGAAACACCGCGCCCTCCATGTTGGGCCAGTAGCCGCTCAACGGCAGGTCGCGGTAGGAGCGCGGCGTCACCCCGCTGTCATCAAACAAAATGAAAGCGGCGGAATCCTCGTTTTCAAAACGGTAGCGGTTCTCGTTAATCAACGTGCTGAAAAAATCGAGGGCCGCGCCGTCGTGGTATTCCGAGGCGGCCAGCGCCAACATGCCCATACAGCCGTACGGCCCCTGGGGTTCGGCGCCAACCTGCTTGCTGTCGTTCCAGGTGAGGCAGGAAAAATCGCGGTGCTGCACGTCGCCGTAAATGCGGGGGTAGGCGCTGTTGCCCAAAAAAGCGCTGCCGGGAAATTCCTGGTCGAGGTGAAACCAATCCAGCCCTTTATTGAACCGCAGGGCGTGTAAAAACAACGCCAGGTGATTATATTTGCGCCAATAGCCCAGCCCCTGCGGACTGAAGCCGTCTTCGCCGTGCGCCCAGAGAACGCTGCGATCGCCTTCCTTAAAATTCTGCCGGGCTTCATTAACCAAATCATTGAATCCGAACGCCAGGCCAATCAACCCCTCGCCGGCGGAGGGCGTCCAATTATGATTGGAAAGCGGATTGGGGTTGGCGTGATTGCCAGCGCGGACGCGGGCATTGTCGCGGATCGCCTTGCGCTCGTCGCTGGAAAATTGATCGTACATCACGTCCCAGCAAAAGGCCAGACCAATGCTTATGTGCGCCACCACCAACTGCTCCCCCCAGCTCGGCTTTTCGATAATATCAAAAATTAATTCTTTGGCTTTGGCGACGTAGCGGTTGTCCTGCGTCGCGATGTAGGCGATGGTCAAATCGGCGAGGGCGTCGCCGTATTCGCGGGCGCCAACGCCTTCAAGTGGGCCTTCCGGAATCGTAAGCTGCATGGCGTAGTCCACGCGATCGCGCTTGAACTTCAGCCACATTTTGTTGACGAGGGGGTGGGTCTCAATCCGGTTGCGCAGGGCTTCCATGCCGGTGCTGTCAAAATAGAGGTGGGGATGAGATTCATTTTGCGCCAGCAGCGGGCCAGCGCTAACATAACAAAACACCCAGATAACAAAACCTAACCGCGCCATACGAGCACTCCTCTCTCTCAAAACCGACGTCAAAGACGTCGGGAGACCGGGTTGTTAGAAAATGTCCTTGAGCGCTACCTACTCGCTTTTTTATCGACGTACCCCAGTATATAGCCATTTCAAGTAAATTCCAAAACTTTTTTGCAAACATTTTTGCAACCAGAGCCGGCGCGCGGTTTTTCAAAAAACTTCGTGATCTTCGCGTCCTTCGTGAATAAAATGGGCAGGACAGCAATCTGAGCCAGAGTCAGATCAATCGCGCAAAAATCAATTAGTTAGACAAACAAGAAAGGAGACGGAAACCGGAAACTACTTCTGCAGCAGAACCTTTCGTATCAATTTCTGTGAGCCGGCCTCCAGACGAATAAAATAAATTCCGGAGCTGACTTGCCACCCCTGATTGTCGCGCCCGTCCCATTGCGCCCTTTTGAACCCCGCGGGCTGGTGATCGTCCACCAGCGTTCGCACCACTTGTCCAATCAAATTGTAAACCACCAATTTCACCCGACCAGCAACCGGCAAGCCATATTCGATGACGGTTTCGTTGTTGAACGGATTGGGATAATTCGGCTTCAAAAAAATTTCCTGCGGCAGCGGCGAATCAAGCGTAGGAGACGGCGTCTTGGACGGGCTGGTCAAAGAAATCGCCGCTTGGGTTGGCGGATGCGCCGTCAAGTCGATCACCAGCCGCGGCGGAAACGCCGATTCTTTGGAATCGTAGCGCACCAAATCCACGAGACTGCTTTTTATTCCAAAACTATAGACGCCGTCGCCGGCAATTGCCGCCGAGACATCGAACTCCACAACCTCTTCGAGTGCAACGGAATCCACCGCGCTCAGCGGACTGCCGTCGATGGCCGGCGCGTTTTCCCAATTCAACGCTTCTTCTTCCCACGCTGAACTGCCATCGCGATAAAAATTGGAGACGGAATAAATGCTGCCGCCGCTGCGGCTCGCCAAATTCACCCGCAAAAGCAGCTTCGCGCTTTGCACCACCCCCGCCAATCCGCTAACCTGAAATTTCAAAAAGCTAAAAACGACGTTGCTGGGGTGGGAACGCACCCGCAGTTGATTGGTTAAGCCGCGCACCTCCGACGGGTCGGAGGACATGACATAGCTGTCATCGATTGGAATGAAAGACAGCGTCGGCGGCACCACCACGAAATCCTGCGCGCTCTCCGACGTACCGGATTCAGCGACTACTTTAATTTTGCCGCTGGCGGCCGCCGCGGGCACCACCGCTCGAATCTCACTTTCAGAAAGGACCTCAAACCGCTCCGCCGGCGCTGCATTAAACATCACGCGGGTGACGCCAATAAACCGGCCGCCGGCGATCGTAACCACCGACCCCGCTAATCCTCTTTCCGGTGAAAACGAGGAAATCATGGGCGGCAGCATCACAGTAAATATTTCCGTGCTGGTTGCGGTTTCTTCTCCTTTGGCCACGGCGACCGGACCGCTCTCGACGTTCGCCGGCACGGCGGCGGTGATCACGGAATCGGAGTGTACGATAAAATTCGCGGCCAGAGTTCTGCCGAACAACACGGCATGAGCACCGACAAAATGCCGCCCCGTGACGGTAACTGCGGTGCCAATCGGCCCGGAGTTCGGCTGAAACGAATGAATCACCGGCGGCGTGGGGCTGTAAATCACAAAGGGCGTATCGCTCACATCATTGGGAACGCCGGTTTCGGAATTGGCGACGCGAATCAAAGCGCGCGGGGAGGCGTCGGCGGCGACAAGCCACTGAAAGGCGCCAGTGTTGGGCGCGCCGGCAGCGATATTTTTCCAGCTTTGGCCGGCGTCCGTGGAATAATCGATGTTCACGCTGCTAAAGCTGCCCGCGAAAACCCAGTTGATCACCTGCGTGCTGCCCGCTGGCCAACGCTCACCGCCGTGGGGGCGAACCACGCGCACAAAATCTTCCGTCAAGATCGTCACATCATAATTGTCGGTAACCACTTGTTCGGCGTTGCTGGGGCCGATGCGATACTGCTTCGGCCTCAGGGTAAACGTCACCCAACCGGGACCGCTGCTCTCCGGCGTCTTCAGTTCGCCGTCAATTAAGACGCCGGCGATACCGGGTTGAAATAAAGTGATCGTGGCTTGATTTTTCGTCCCTAAATTTTTTCCGAGACGAATTTTCCCTCTGCGCGGACTAAACGCCGCCACCAGCGGTTCATCGGAGCGGAAGCCGATGGCGCCATCGATTAAAAATTCCCGGGCGCCGGCAGCGAGATACTCGAAATTGGCGGCGCTGTTTTCGAAGTAGCACAAACTAGCATCGGTTTGGAGGTTTTTGAACGTATAAAGCTCGCGCTGCGGGTTATAGAGATAATATTCGTCGTGGTCCACCACGATGCCGCTGCGGCTGCCGTCGTAGAACGCCTCGCGGTGGCGGCCGAGATCGGTGGTTTTGAGCGGATACAACAGGGCGAAAAACGCGGCGCGGGTGGAATCGCGCTGAGGCCAAACACGCAGCATGTCGGTGAACCCGCCTTTGATGCTGTACGGCCGCTCCGCATTGATGGCGTAACTCAAATTGCGCGGCTCCACCAGCACCAAGGGCAGGATGCCGTTGCCGCTTTCGGGAATGATGGTGAAATGATTGTAGCCGTCGAAGGAGATGTGATGTCGGCTGTCGGCGCCCAGCAAAAATTCATATTTATGCGGCTGATCGTCCTCCAATTCATCGAGGACGATCAGGTATTTGTGCTTTTTGTAAATCACAGAGCGATGAAATTTGCTGATGCCTTCGTAGGCGTCGCTGGCGTCACCGAGGAGGTAGCCCACGTGGTCGGCGTCCAAAAAATCGAGGTTGGCGGTAGTGGTGGCGACGTCGGTTGACAGATCGCCCTTTTGACCGATACCGTCAATTAAATAAGTATTATGGCCGTAGGTGATTTTGTTGCCGGAGCCGCCCTCCGGGCCGTCGTTGGGATAGGAGCCGTCTTCGGCCGCCAAATAATCGTTGTTGTAAAACAGCACGAAGCCATTGGCGTCGGGGTGATCGTGGCCGCCGGGGGTGAGGTTCTTTAAACGCCGGCCGTGACCGCCGGGGGAGCCGCAGCGCATGTAAAACACCAAATCGTTTTTGCCCCAACCGCTGCGGAAAATGGCGGCTTCCATATCCGGCCAATAACGGCTGAGGGGCAGGTCGCGATAAGAGGCGTGCGGAATATCGGTATCGTCATAAAACAGAAAGGTCGCCCAATCCTCGCCGTTGAACCGGACGCCGGTTTCGTTGATGAGGTAGTCGATAAAATCCATCACGTAACCGTCTTTATACTCCGAGGCCGTGAGCGTCAGCGTCGCGAGGTTACCGTAGGGCCCTTCGTTGGCGCGCGTCCGCACTTGGCGGCTGTCCGACCAGGTGAGCGTGGACAGATCGGGATGCTGAACATCGGCGTAAATGCGGGGATAAGCCATATTTTTCAAGAACTCGCAGCCGGGGTACTCTTTACCGAGATGAAACCAATCGTTTTCCGGCTCATTGAAGCGCAGCGCTTTTAAAAACAACCCAACGTGGGCGTACTTGCGCCAGTAGCCCAGACCCTCGTGGGGAAAGCCATCGCTGCCGTGCGACCACAGCACGCTGCGATCTTTTTCTTTGAAATTTCGCTTGGCGAAGTTGAGGAGGCTGGCGGCAAAATCATTGAACGACGCGTCGCCATCTCCCGCAAAAGCTAAGCCGATCAGGCCCTCGCCGGCCGCGGGCGTCCAGTTGACGTTGGAGTAGGTGTCGTTAGGGTTATGATTGTCGGCCTTTGCCAGGACGCCGTTGAGAATAATACTTTTCTGATCCTCGCTGAGGCGATCGTAAAACACGTCCCAAGCGAACGCCACGCCCAAGCTGATGTGCGCATTCACCAAGTGATGCCCCCAGCTTGAAAATTGCGCCAGGTCGGTCATCATTTTAACTGCCTTTTCGGCGTACAATTCATCGCGGGTAACGATGTAAGCGATGGTGAGATCGCCGAGCGCGTCGCCGTAGTTGCGGCCGTGATTGAGGTTGGTAATTCCTCCCTCCCACACTCGAATGTTGATGGAGCTGTCCACCCGCGCCGCTTTGAATTTTTCCCAGATTTTGAAAAGTCGCGAATTGGTCAAAACCTGCTGCTGCAGCAAATCCATGCCGGCGCGATCAAAAAACAGATGCGGATGACTCGGCGTTTGCGCCACGACGCCATTAGCCGCAAGAGCGATAAACAAGGTGAGCAGTATCGATCGGCACGTCGGTTTCATTTATCCCCCTGGCGGTTTCGGCTGCGACCACCAGTAAACTAAAACTGACCGTATTGTTGAATCCTTCCAGCCCGCTTTCCATCCACTGTGTGAAGAGCCCACGGTAATACAACTGAATATATACAGCCATTTTCGCAATTGTGCGTTATTTGTAGCTTAAAAATTTTTAAAACCAAAAGAGCCTGCTCCCAACCAGTGGGAAACAGGCTCTCTTCATAATTCGTCCAAATGAATTTGGCAGCGGATATTGCCAGCGGTTATTTGAGGAGCAACATGCGCCGGGTTTCTCGGAATCCGTCGGTGATGATCTGGTAGTAGTAAACGCCGGAGCTGACCTGGCGGCCGAAATTGTCCCGCGAATCCCAGGTTACCACGTGGAAGCCGGCCTCTTTGCGCTCGTCCACCAACGTCCGCACTTCGCGGCCCAGAACATCGAAGACTTTGAGCGCTACCCTGCCGGCGTTAGGCAACTGGAAGCGAATCTTCGTTTCCGGGTTGAAGGGGTTAGGATAGTTCTGGCTGAGCTCAAAGGTTTCCGGCGCGGTTACCAGAATCGAAATCGGGCCGTGCTGAGTTTTCAAGCCGCGAATGTCCACGTCTTCGAGAAGATAGAAATACATCTGTCCGACTTCCACATCGCGATCGAGGAACTGGTAGTCGCCGCGGTCGCTGCGGGCGATCAGCTCCTCGTTGATCTGCACGTACTCGCCTTTCTCCGAGGCGCTGCGCAGCACGTTGAAGCCGAGGTTGTCGATTTCGCGGCTGGTGGACCAGCTAATTTTCACGCCGTCAAAACCCGCAAGCTGCGCGGTAAAGCTGGCCAACTCCACCGAAGTGAGCACGTCGGTGGACCAGACGTTGGCGACTTTATCTTGCCCATCGAAAACCTCCACGCGGATGGTGTAGGTGCCTTCGGCAAATTGCTCGCTGTTGAAGGTGAATTGCGCCGAAGTAGAAACCAGCGTGCCGCTTTGATTAACATCGGTGAAAATTTCCCAACGGTAGCTCAGGGGATCGTTGTCTTCGTCCGTCACCGTCACCGCGAACACTACCGGCGTGCCTTTGAGCACATTGAATTGCAGCGTGGTCGGCGAGAAAGCGGTGATCACCGGCGGATGGTTGCTGTTGACGACGGTAATTTTGATGGTCTCCACATCCAGGCCGCCTTTGTCGTCCTGCGCGGTAAACGTTACAAAGTATTCGCCGGACTGCTGGATGCCAGGCGTCCAATTAAAGGTGCGGGTGTTGGCGTTGAAAGAGGCGCCCGTTGGCAAGCCAGAGGCGGAGTAAGTAATCGGATCGTTATCGGCGTCCTCCGCCAAAACCTGGAAGGTTAAGAGATTGCCCTCGGTAACCGTTTTATCGCTCAGGCCTGTAAACAGCGGGAAGCGATTGGTGACGCCGGTCGCCGTGAAAACAATCTGCGAGGGGTTGAGTGCGGTAACCGCGCGCGCCTCGTTGGTGCCGGCCTGCTGGCCCAACGTGAGCTTATTGGAAGCGACGCCGTTCGCGTCGGTAACCGTCGTGGAATTGGCTAAACTACCGTTGCCGATGGTTACCACCCAGGGCACGGAGAATCCGGGCACGCCATTGCCGTGGACGTCCGTCACTTTAACTTTGAGTGGGAACACCAATTCCCGGCCGATGGTGCCTTCCTGATTGTTGCCCGCTTCCAATGCCAGACTCGTCGCCGCGCCGGCCACGACTTTGATATCAAACAGCTTGAAAAATCCGGGAAGCGCATTGGAGGTGGCTTTCACCACCACGTCGCCCGTGGTGGTGGGCAGCAATAACTGCGCGCCGGCAATCCCGGAGGCGTCGGTCGTGGTATTGGGCGAGCTCTGAATCGTCGCCCCACCCTGAATCACTTGAAAACCGACGTGTACACCCTGAGTGGGGTTGCCGAACAGGTCGGTGATCTTCACCGAGATAGAATAGGTCGAGCCGGCCGCGCCGCTGCCGTCGTCTCCGGAGAGAATACTCAAAATCGACGGCGGCCCCACCACGCTTTGGAACTCGAAGTTGATGGGCGAACCGCTGAGTGCATTGTTGCGCGCCGTCACCCGGTTGGTACCCACCACCGGCCCGAGGGTGAAAACGGTCTGGGCGATGCCGCGGAAATCGGACACCGGGTTTTCGTTGGCCAGCGTGCCGCCGCCTTCAACTACATTGAAGGCGACCAGCGTCCCTGCCACCGCTTTACCATTAACATCGGTAACCTTCACCTGCAGCGGAATGGGCAGCGGACGACCCGCTTCGCCGCCGGTCTGCGGGAAGCCGCCGAACAACTCCATGCGGGTAGCGGTGGCGTTCACGCCGGTAGCGGTGAAATTCACCGGAGAACCTGTGAGCGGGCTGCCGTTAAACGAAGCCGTGGCGCGCGCCGAATTGGCGCCGGGGTTCGGGCCCAGCACCCAGGTGGCGCTGGCAATGCCGTCCTCGTTGGTGGCTGCGGCCACCGTAACCTTACCCAGGCTGGTTTGTGAAGCGGATTCGTTAATGATAAACCCGCCGCCGCTCATCACTTCAAATTCAACGGCCACCCCGCTAACGGGATTATTGTTGACATCCACCACCTTCACGGCGATGGGATTTTCTACCGCTGTGCCGATATTGGCAGTCTGGTTGTTGCCGCTATCCAAAACGATGGTGCGCGGCGCCTGCGGCAGAAACACCACGCTTGCCGAAGTGTTGAGATCCATAGCGTCGGTGACGTTGCGCGCCGTGATGTTCTTGGTGCCAGCGGAGGTCGAAGCCACACGCCCCACCGCTTTCCCCTGCGCATCGGTCAAGTCAGTCGGCTGGGTGATGAAATTGTTGCTGCCGCTGGCGCTGATGATCACCGCTTTGCCGGAACGAGGATTCCCAAATTTGTCGGTGAGCGTCACCGTGATGGTGGCGAACGCCTGGCCATCGGCGAGCACGCTGGCCACATTCGACTCCACCAGCGACGCGTCGGGATCGACGGGGCCGGTGGTGGCGGTAGCCAAAACCTCAATCGGCGAGCCGGTTAACTGGTTAATGCCGTCGTTGGCAGTAACCCGCAGCTTCTGGTTATTCGCGCCCAACACGCCGCCGAGATACCAGGTCGCTTCGGCCACGCCGCTGCTGTTGGTGTTGATTTGCTTAAGGGTGTCGCTGGCGGCCGTGCCGTTGATGGTGCCGCCGCCCGCCGTAATTCTAAACGTAACCGGATGATTGTTGATGGGATTGCTGTGCGTGTTGTCGGTCACTTTCACTTGAACCTTCTGCGCCAACGGCAGCCCCGCTTGACCGGTTTGATTGCCGCCGGCAACCAAATCGATGAACTTAGCGCCGGTCGCAATGGCCGAAGCGCGGAACGTAAGCGGCGACCCCTGCAACTGCTGGCCGTTGTTCTCCGAGCTAACTTGCACCGTGTTGTTGAATGGATTCTGCGGCGTGCCGGCGGTGCTTCCCAAAGTCAAGGTTGCAGAGGCCTCGCCGCTGCTGTTGGTGCTAACCGTTATAGAAGTCTGGCCGTTAAAATTGCCGCCGCCGCCGGTTACTTCAAATTCCACCGGCCAGTTGGCAATGGCGTTGGCGCCATCGGTTACTTTCACCACAAACGGCTGCGCCAGCGGATTTTGAATCAGGCCGCTTTGCTCGTCGCCGGAGACTTTAATCAAAGTCGTAGCCGGCGCAGGACTGGCGGAGGCGGTAAATTCGATGGGCGAGCCGGTGAGCGGCTGGCTGTTGAACGTGGCGCTGGCGCGAATCTTATTATTATTCGTGCCGGCGATGGAACCCAACCGCCACTGCACTTTGGCGATGCCGTTCAAATCGGTATTGACGTTGATGTTATCGCTGCCGTTCACCTTCCCGCCGCCTAAAATAACCGTGAAGTTTACGGGGTAGTTGGGCAACGGATTATTTTGCGTATCCCGCACGCGCACTTTAATAGAATCGGCCAATGGTAAATTGGCGGTGCCGGTGTGCGTCAACGCCGAAACGGCTTGCAGGGTTTGCGGCGTTAGGGCGGTGGCGGTGAAATTCACCGGCGAGCCTTTCAGCGGCGTCCCCTGAAAGGTGGCGGTGGCCTGAGCCGTGTTGGCCGCGCCCGGCGTTGGCCCCAAAGTCAAGGTTGCGGAAGCCACGCCCTGGGCATCGGTTTGAACCGTGGTCTGATTGCTGAGGCCAAACATGCCGCCGCCGCCCGTCACGGTAAACGTAACGCTGTGATTGGCAATGGGTGTTTTCAGCGCGTCAAAAACTTTGACCTGAAATGGCTGCGCCAGCGGCAAGCCGGCCGTGCCAGTTTGATTGTTGCCAGCCACCAACTTCAGCGAGTCCGGGTTGCCGGGCGTCGGAGTGGCAGTAAAAATGACATCCGGGCCGGTATAACCCGTGGCGGTAATCTTCACTTGGTTGATCCCGGTATCCGTCGCCAGGGTGAGGGTATTTTGCGCGCGACCCGTAACCGGATCGGTATTCACCGGGTTGGGGCTGGACATGGTGCCGTTGCCGGAGATCACCGTAAAATTAACCGGATAATTCAAATTCAAATTGCCGTTGGCGTCGCGCAGCTCCACCACAAACGGCGCCGGCAGCGTACCGCCGGGGGGAACCAGATTATTCTGATTGTCGCCCGAAATCTTGGTGATGGTCGTCGGTGGGCCAGAGGTGCCGTTGGCGGTGAACACAACCGGTGCAACAGCGCCAAATCGCGCTTCCACGGTGTTGGTACCGATTTGGGGGCCTAACGTCAACGTGGCACGGGCTTCGCCGGCGGCGTCGGTGAAGGTGCCGCCCGCCTCCTGAATGTTGGTGGGCACGAAGTTGACGTCGCGCGTCAACAAAAATTGATCGAGCTTCGCGCCGTCTTTGCCCTCGCGAATGGTCAGGGTATGAACACCGGCCGTCAAATTAAATTTCACCGGGTTAATCTGCGGATTGGTGGCGCTGCCGGTGCCGCGGTGGGAAACCGCATCCCAAAACCACGGTTGGCCAAAGAAGGCGCGCTGCCCCACGTCCCACAAATATTCCTGGCCGTTATCCATTTTAATATTGAAGACGTCGCCGTTAACATCTGGGGTGATGGCGCGGCCCCACATGATGTACTCGCCGGCCACCTCCACGTTGAAAGAATAAGTGGCCTTACCGGTCCCGTTTCCCTGCCCTTCCGGAACCTGAATGAATTTTCCATTGGAGGCCAGGGCGTCATTGCTCACCACCATCGGCGCCGTGAGGCTGCCCACCTCGGCCTCGATCACAATATTCTCTGAAGGCGGGGGGACGTCGAGGGTGCCGCCGCCGGCGGTCACCACGAAATTCACGTTGGCGCCGCCAATGGGGTTGCCGCTGTCATCGGTCAGCCTCACCACAAATGGCTCTGCAAGCGGCTGCCCGGCGGGAGCGCTCTGCAAATCGCCGGAAACTTTAACCAATTGCGACGGCGCGCCGGCTTGCAAAAGGAGCTGGAAATTATCAATGTCATTATTAATGACGACCGGGCCCGGGTTATTTGCGCGCAGCGCCACGCCGGCCCAGTAATCCTGCGTCAGATCATAGGTTTTATTTGGATCCGTAACTCGAGCATCGAAGACATCATTTTTATAGAAGTCAAAATGGTTGCCGTCCGGGTCAATGGAGATGACAATGCGGACGACGTCGCCGGCGGCAGGCGGAGTGAGATTGAGCACCTCACCGGCCTGATCGCCAAAAATGTGAATGGGCGTGCCCAAGAGCGCGCCATTGACGACATTCCACAAGCGAAGCTGCTGGTTGGGATTGCGCCGTGAAATGGCGTAGCCGCTGGAATTCGGGCTGGCGGAGCCCACCACGATGGCAAATCCCGCCTGGTCAATGCCAGTCGCGCCGGCATCGGGCGCCCATTGAAACGAAACTTCCGCGGGATTTTTACGGGCGTTGTAAATAGCCAATTCATCCCAGCTCTCTGAAGTGGAGGTGTTGCTCAGCTCATTATCAACAATCTGGTAGCCGGCATCGGCCGTCCAGTTTTCACCAAGGGTGGTGCGATCGAAATTATCAACCACCACGTTGCCCTGGGAGGTGCTGGCGCTCACCACATTGGAAATAGCGCCAGAATTTCCCGCTTCGTCTTTCGCTTTGATGGCGAAAAAGTAGGTGGTGCCAGAAAGCAGCCCGCCCACCGTGAACGACTGCGCCGCGCCGGAAACGCCGGGCGCCGGCACGCCGGTCACTTGCGTGGCCGAGGCAAAATTCTGCGCGGTGATGTTTGAAGTCGAGTAGCGCAAATCATAGCTGGCGGCCTGGCCATCGAGGCCGTCATCGCCGACAGCGGTCCAGGTTAGCCCAACGGAGGTGGCGGTGACGTTGCCGGTAGCGAGATTGGTGATGGCCGCCGGCGGCGTGGTGTCGCTGAATTTCACAATGGAGAATTCTTCGATGTCGTTGGCCTGGCTGTGGTTCAAAATCACGCCGGAGTAGAGATTGGAGCCCAGGCTTGGAAGAGTGACCCCTTGTGGCGGCTGAGCCGGGTTGACAGTAATCGTCCCCCCCAAAACATCGTTGACATAGTAGTCAAACTGTAACGTTGCGCCAACGGTCACATCCATTCGGAAAACATCGCCTGGTTGTGGCGCGGGGGCGGTGCTGACTTTTTCGAGGTTCGTATCCTGATCGGTGTTGCCATCCTTAATCGTCCAGAGCCGCAGCATGTTATCAGCGGGCGTGATATAGGCCATATATCCGTCGGCGGTTCGTGTCGGATCATTTAACAGCAGGGCTAAGCCGCCGTTAGCAATACCATTCGCATCTGCGCTCGAACTCCATTTTATGGACACGCGATTGGGGTTTTTTTGATTGCGATAGGTGGACATATAATTCCAGCGGCCCGTTCCGCTGGTAGCGGTATTAACCAAATCGCCGTTTTGAAGAACGTTTTCCGCATCCGAATGCCAAATAATGCCGAGGTTGCTGCGCTCAAAATTATCCGTGATGGCCGGGTCCGTTCCGCCCTGGGCGATCAAAATCAAGTCCAACCACACCTGGGCCATCACGCCGTAACCGGCGTCATTGGGGTGTACACCGTCTGGGGCGGTGAAATATTCGGTTGCAAAATTGGCGTTGGCTTTAAAAATTTCGTTCATGCCAGCGTACCAGATTTTGACGCCAGCGCCGCGCTTGCTCTGCACCAAGTCTTCAATCAATGCATTTAGAGCAGTGGTGTTATCGTCTTTAGATGGATCATCCACGCGCGGTACCAGGCTGGCAAGAATGATCTTGGTATTGGCGTTCTTATTTTTGATGGCATCGACAATTTGGCTGATTTCGAGAATCGTGCTGCTGTTGGCGTCGCCGTTGGAAACATCGTTGGTGCCGATGTGCAAAAGCACAATATCGGGGACATTGGTGTTCAAGATGGTGTTCATTTGTGCGAGCAACTGATCGGCGCGCTGACCGTTGTGGCCTTCGTGGTTGGCATCAAAGGTTGCGCCGCTGATGGGGTTGTTCAAACGTCCCACGAAATCAAAATTCACTCCAGCATTGTCCAGCAGGCGATCGAGGTCAACGCGATAGCCGCTGTCGTTGTCCGTGGGGTTCAAATTCATGACTCCGCGAGTGATCGAGTCGCCCAGCGGCATAATTTTAATCTGGGCGCTGGCAAATGCGGTCAGCACGAAAAAAGCAAGAACCGCGATTCCAATGCTGACGCCTCTTTGTAAGTTGATAAACCGGTTCATTGGTTTTCTTCTCCTGATGTTTGAAACACGTCCAGTAACTCCCTTTACCATTTTTGTACTCCCATCAAATTCTAAAATTTATTCCTGTTCAGATTTCTCGCTGCGCTCGAAATGACACTTACTTTAATCAATACGATACACCACCATCGGCGGCTGGGCGCTTCGGTAAATTTCTTCCAGCTCGTGATGCGAATTCGCGCCGGCGAGCAGACTCTGCAACTGCGGCCGCCGCGCCGATTCAATCTCGCCATATAAAAGATACTTTGCATTCCGTGCTTTTGCGAACGCGATCAACTCATCGACCGTCTGCGCCTCCGGAAAATAGATCGTCTTCAAACCGCTCAAATATCCCAGGTGCGGCTTGCGCGCGATGATGATTTCTCCCTTTTGAACGTGCTGCTTCAAAGTTTGCGCGGCAAGCTGCAGTTCGAGCGGCTCGGTAGTTACGACTGCTTTCAATTCTTTGACAGAGGCAAATCCCAGCATCACTATTGCCGCGGCGTAAACTCCGAAATTGAGAAAGCGATACCACTCGACCCCCTGCCAGCCTTCCCCAAATTCCAAAGAACGGAATTTGGGGGAGGGGTTTGGCTCGCCAAAAAAGAAATAGGCCGTGCCGAACACAAAAAAGGCAATGATAAACAAATAATATCTCGGCTCATAGTGCACTAAACACAACAGCAAAAATCCGAACAGCGGAAAACTGATGAACGCCATCTGCCATTTGTTGAGCCGGCGAAAAAGCAGCAGCCAACCCGGCAGCACAAACAGTCCCGCCGGCAGAGTGATTGAGTGCAGCAGCACATCGCGGAAGTGGCGGTAGAGGTTGCCAAAGTAGTGCAAAACAAAGTGCTTGAAATCGTAGAAGACGACGTCGGCGAGCGAGCTGAACTGCCCGGACATCTTCGCCATATCCTCGGCGTTGGTGACGCCCGGCCGGCTGTAAAAATGGCTGGCGATGATCAAGTGGCTGTCGCTGTGAAAAGCATTTTCGTTGACGAGTTGGTTCGTGGCCAGCCATGGAATCATGATCAGGGCGGCAAAGCCAAAAAAAATCGCGAACGATTTTACCCGCTTAGCCAGCGGCAGATGATCGGGATTGATCAGCAGCAGGATCACCGCCACCGCCGGGAACAGCGCGGCGCCGTTGGGACGAGTGATGTAAATGAATCCGGTCAGCAGGCCGCTCCCCATCAAATGTTTGAACTCGATCTTTTGATCTTTGATTAACAGATATAAACTGGCCGCCGCCAAGCCGGCGAAGAAAACGTCCGTGCTGGCCACCACCGCCCACGGCAAAATCACAAACGCCAGCGGCAAGATGGTGAAAAACGCCAGACGGCTGTCAAAAACTTTTTTGATCAATTTATACACGATCCAGCACATCCAAACTGCGGATAAAATGGAGATGATTTTACCAGCCGCAAACATATCGCCGGTGATCCAGTAAAAAGCAATCAGCACAATTTCATACCCCGGGCCGTAGCCGGGATCCAATTCCACCCGTCCCTGCAGCAGCGCCTCGGCGCCGGGGGCAAACGCGCCGTAAAAATCGGTTTCCACCGCGTAGCCGCCCATTTCATGAAATGAACTCGCGGTGAGCAGCCCGAGAAAGTAGATCAGGCAGAGCAACCCAGCCCACCGGTCAAATCGGTCGCGCGGCAGAATATTTTTTAAATTGAAGAATCGCATGATCCACCATCTCCCCTGCCGGCCATCATGACACCCCAACCTTCGCGGCTGTGGCTTTCGAACCCGTTTTTTCGAGCGCCAAAAAATCGCGAATGGCGACAAAGCGATAGCGCTGAAGCAGCTGCTCGAGTTTGTTCTCCGTCCGCTTCAAATTGGCGTAAAGGATGAATTTGTTTTTGAGGTTGACCGGCAGCCGCGGCTGATCAACATCGATCTCCCAGGGGTGTAAATAGATAACGGCGGGTTGGCCCAATTCGTTGTATTGGGCAATGCAGCGCTGGATGTACAACAGCGGCGCGACTCGCATGAAAAAGCCGCCGGAAAACGGCACCCGCTTTCCAAAAA
>JBBIIG010000007.1:14394-67663 GCA_037446635.1 bacterium | reverse complement strand
CCGAGGGCGGAATCTCGCGCAGCTTCTGGCCACCATTAACTGGGATTTCGTATTCGAATCGCGGCGCCTGGTTGTCGCCGAACAAAAATGTTTTATAGGGATACAAACTGGAATCGTATTCGAAGCCATGGTTGTGAAGCACCTCCCAGGCCCAGGGAGTCTGGCGGCCGCTCAACGACCAGGAGGGCGCGCGGTATCCGATAACCTTTTGATTCGCGGCGCTTTCGAGCACCTCCACCGCCCGGCCAATATCTGTTTCAAATTGGTATCTTGTATAATCATAAACCAAATTGTGGGCATAGCCATGGGAGGCGACCTCATGTCCGCGCGTCACCATCTCCGCCACCAATTGAGGGAATTTGGCGGCCACCTCTCCCAAAACGAAAAAAGTCGCCCGATTATTGGTGCGATCTAACATATTGAGAATACGAAGGGTAGGCTCGACGACGCGGTCTTCGATCTTAGTTTTTCCTAAAGACTCGATAACCGCCAGGTTGGGATGGTACCAGTCCTCGATATCGAATGTCAACAAATTCAGCATGAGTTAAGAATTTTTTTTTCATAATTCCGGCAAATACCGTACCAACTTGGGTCCAACAAAATTGGTGAACGCCAGGGGCAAGCGCTTCCAAATGTCGATGGCGATTTGATACTTGTTGTTAACGGCATCCACAATTGGGACAGTCCGCGCCTTGTTCAGATAATATTGATAACAAAGCGGCTTCGGTTCGGCCCCCCACTGCGCCTTGAAAACGTAGGTGCCGGCGTCGATGGTGGAGCGGCCAAAATCAAAAAATTCAAAGCCGTGCCGGCAGGCATAATCGATGGCTTGCCAGTACAAAAAATTGTTGACGTAAATCTTGTTGTATTCCCGCAGCGAAGCCACCCAGGGTTCTGAAATCATTTTCTTGAATTTGAACAAAAACATGCCCGACACCGGCCGGCCCTGCAACTTCAAAACCAGCAATTCGACGCGGCTGGCAAAAACTTGAGCAACTGCCTTAAACATGGCCAGCGGAAAAACCGGCGTCCCGAGATGCCGCAGGTTTTTGGCGTAGATGCCGTAAAACTCCTCCAAATATTTCATGCCAAAATCAATTTCGAACTGGCTCTTCTCCGCTTTGCGGATTTTGTTGCGGTTGCGCGACGACAGCGATTTCATCACCGCGTCGGAGCTGGCAGGAAGCTTGAGCATCAAAGTGACAAAAGAGTCTTTGCTGGGAAGGTCGTGATTTAAACGGGATTGCAATTGCCGGAACTCCACGTACTGAACGCCCATTTCCCCGGCAATTTTCATAGCGTGGTCAACCAGAGCGTTTTCGGCTTCGGGGGTGTTGGCGCAAACGCCGGCAAAATTCGAGAAGGGATTGGAGACCAGATATTTGCGCCCGAAAATATCGGTCATTTGAAACATCGGCAAAATCCCCTCGATTTTGCCGCCGTCATGAACGGCAAGCAGGTAAAATGGCCGGTAGCGGAAGACGGTTTCAAAGACAGTTTTCCACCCGACTAAATGATACATCGTGGCGCGGGGATGCGCTTCAACGAAGTCATCCCAACTCGCCTCGATATCTTTAGTTAGCTGTATGACTTTCATCAAGTGATTTGAGTTTTCTTTCGAGCTTTTTTACGAGGTTCTTGTGTATGGCGAGCTCTTGCGTGAGAGTCTTGTTGTGGTCTTTTAATTTGGAGAGCTCGATGGAGAAGTGCATCAAAATTCCCAGGGAAAAGAAAATGGCGATGGATAAAAATAGCGCCGGCGGGTAATCGATGCCCACGAAATAAGCCACGTTATCCGCAAAGTCCTGCCAGATGGACGCCAGCAAAATTGTGGCGCTGACTAGCAGCCAGAGGATGGAGTGCTCAATCTTCAATTGCCGCTTTCTGATTAAATTTAAAACAAACACAAAAAGCGCCAGACTGAAAAGGATGATAATGATACGGCCTTTAAGCGGCATGTTTGGATTTCACCAATTTTTGATTTCCAAAAAGTACGGCATAAATCGATAACAACATTTTGACGATGTAATACAGCGGCTTGAAACCGCTGTGCATGGATTTGCCGGTTTCGCTTTTGTACATCACCACCGGAACTTCAGTAATATGAAAGCCGGCAAAATGCAAAAGGATGATGATATCGGCATCCGGAAAATCTGCCGGAAACTGTTTGCTGTTGACGTAAAAATTGAGCACCTCTCTGTTCAAAGCCTGAAAACCGGAGGTGGGGTCGGTTACCTTTTGCTTGATGAAAAGATAAATCAGAAAGCGAAAGAACATCATGCCGAGCTTGCGCAGCGTAGGGTTGTCGTAGTGGGCCAAGTTCCCCAGAAAGCGCGAGCCAATGGCAACATCGCTGCCGTTGTTCAACGACTCCAGCAGCTTGTCAATAAACTTGGGGTCGTGTTGGCCGTCGCCGTCGATTTGCACCGTATAGTCGTAGCCATTGAGCAGAGCGTAGCGATACCCGGTCTGCAGCGCGGCGCCATAGCCAAGGTTCACGGTGTGAGACAGCACCGTAGCGCCGGCTTGTTCGGCTAACTCCGCAGTGTCGTCGGTGGAGCCGTCATTGATGACCACCACCTCGAAATCCGCGTGAAGACTCTTGATGTTGGCGACGACTCTGGCGATGGAGCGCGCTTCGTTCAGCGCCGGAATGATAACCGCAACCTTCTTTTTTGATGTCATAAATGATTCACTTCGCCGCAATAGCTCTCATACAAATCCTGGAAACCTGCCACCTGTTTTTCCAATGAGTAGTGCTGCTCAACCCGCTGCCGCCCCTTTTGTCCAAAAGCTTGACGAGGGTTGGCGTCGCCCAGCAAAATCGAAATTTTATCGGCCAGAGCTTGCGCGTTTCTTGGGGGTACGAGAAACCCAGTTTCACTGTCAACGATGAGCTCGGTGGTGCCATCCACGGCTGTCGCCACCACCGGCAGCCCGGTGGCCATCGCTTCCAACACCACATTGGGAAGCCCTTCATAGAGCGACGGCAATACAAAAATATCGAACGTCTGGAGCAGATCTTTAACGTCTTCGCGAAAACCCAGAAAATGAAAATGCTGCGCGAGGCCATGATCGCGAACTTGCCTTTGCAATTGCGGCCGCAATTCGCCATCACCAACAAACACAAATCGAACGGCGGGATGCGCTGCGACAATCGCGCGCGCCGCTTCGATCAAATAACAATGTCCTTTTTGGGGATGCAAACGCGCGACGACTCCCACCACCGGCGATTCCACTGGAATTCCCAACTTAGCTTTCAGCTCGGGATTCCTTCCCACCTGATAAAGCTTCAAATCTACTCCGTAGGGAATCACCATCACTTTGTTGGGCGGGAGGCCGCGTTTTTTCACCAGCCAATCTGCGGTGGCGTTCGACACCGAAACCACTTTGTCGCAAAAGTGCATGGCGAAACGATACGTCAGCAGTCGATGCCGCAGCAGCCACTCCGGCGCGGAAATGGTTTCCCAGGAAAACACCGCTTTGGCGGGACTGATGGCGCGGGCCAGCGCGCCCACCACGTCGGCATAAAACAGCGTGGTCATCACCACGTCGATCTTTTCATTGCGGATGAGTTTGGCCACCTCCCAGATAATCTTGGGATCGATACGCCCACGCCGTTTGAGATTGACAAACTTGACGTTGAGATCGTCAAATTTGTTTTTTATGCGGTCGCCCATGCCAAGACTACAAACCACCGTGTTGAAGCGATTGCGATCCATTTGTGAGATGAGCTCCAGCAGCTTGGTTTCCGCGCCGCCGAAACTCAGCCCTTCAATCAGTTGCAGAACGTTAATGGTCTTTCTGTTGGGCATGTTTATGATTTTGGGCTATTCACGGATTTTTGAGTAAGTCAATTTCGCACGCGGATTACTGGAGTGATGGAGTGATGAATTAATGAAAAGCAACCGCACCGATCCAATACTCCATTAATCCAGTAAACCATTGTGATCAATAACCTCAATTTAGTCATCATCACTTTTTATGATGCGAAAAATGTAAATGGAAATTAAGCCGCTGCCTTCTGACTTTTTTCTTCCGCCAGGTATCCCAACTCAATCAATCTTGAGAGGATTTTTTGAAGGCTTTCCGCTGGTTCTTCCGTCATGGTATCCACAATCACCTCGGGATTCAGCGGTTCTTCGTAGGGATCGGAAATTCCGGTGAAGTCGGTAATTTCTCCGGCAAGCGCTTTTTTGTAGAGCCCCTTGACATCGCGCCGGATGCACTCTTCCAACGGGCAGCGCACATACACCTCGACAAAATCGCCAATCATGGCGCGGTTTTCGTCGCGGATGTTGCGATAGGGCGAGATAGCAGCGGAAATCGCAAACACGTCATTGCGGGTGAGTAGATGGCAAACGAAGCCGATGCGGCGAATGTTGGTGTCGCGATCTTCACGGCTAAAGCCCAGCCCCTTGCTCAGGTGGGTGCGCACGACGTCGCCGTCCAAAATTTCCACGTAGCGACCGCGCTTGCGCAGTTCCTTTTCGAGCATTTCAGCTAAAGTCGATTTTCCGGAGGATGGTAAGCCGGTGAACCAGATCGTGCAGGCCTTTTCACGAGTTGAATACATTGATTGGTGTCTCCTTAGAAAATGAATTGTTTATCGCTTAGCTAAGCCGTTTGCCGGCGATAGCCATCAATTAAAATGTCCGCCACTTCCGCGCGGGTGAATTCCGGCGGCGGCAGTTCGCCTTTCGTTAGCATTTCGCGCACCTGCGTGCCGCTCAGTATCAGGTGGTGGCTGCGTTCATGCGGGCAGGTTTTACTCGACACAACGCCCCCGCACTTTTTGCAATAAAAAGTGTGATCGAAAAACAGCGGTGTGATGCCGATTTCTTCGGGGGAAAAATCATCGAAAATCTTTTGCGCATCGAAGGTTCCGTAGTAGTTGCCGACGCCGGCGTGGTCGCGGCCAACGATGAAATGGGTGCAGCCGTAATTTTTGCGGCATACCGCGTGAAAGATCGCCTCGCGCGGGCCGGCATAGCGCATCGCTGCCGGGAATACACACAAAAGGGTGCGGTTCATCGGATAATAATCGGCGAGCAAGCGCTGGTAACTCAACATGCGGGTGTCCGCGGGGATATCATCGCTTTTGGTTTCGCCCACCAGTGGATTCAAAAACAGGCCGTCCACAATTTCGAGGGCGCATTTCTGAATATACTCGTGGGCGCGATGAATGGGATTGCGCGTCTGAAATCCCACTACCCGCTTCCAGCCGCGTTCCGCAAACATGCGGCGAGTCTGCGCGGGATCGAAGCGGAATTCGGCAAACGGCTGGTTGGGAACGCGATTGAGCAGTTGAATGTCGCCGCCCAAAAGCACATCGCCCTGATTCATTAGCCGAGCTACGCCGGGGTGCGCGGTTTCGGTGGTTTTGTAAACCATCTGCGCTTCGCGGGTTTTGTCGTAGGGATATTTCTCTTCCACCGTCATCAACGCCAACGGCAGGCCACTTTCCATCGTCAAAACGATTTCCTCGCCAAGCTTGACTTTCTCAGCGAAGTCGGAGGTCACGGCCAGTGTGATGGGGATGGACCAAACCAACCCATTTTTCAAGTGCATCGTTTCCACCACGCTCTGATAATCCGCGCGCTTCAAAAAGCCGGTGAGCGGGCTGAACACGCCCGTGGCGATAAGCTCGAGATCGGAGATGGTGGTGGAGTTGATTTTAAGCTGTTTGAGGGACCGCGCTCTTTCAAGCGCCGCGGCGCGGGCATCGCCCCGCAATTCCCGATCAATCAGCTTACCCCCGTGTGGTGCAATTAAATCCATGGTATTCCTTTCGGCTGTTTTCCTATTGGAGTTTGATCAAATGATGTAACAATATAAGAGGAAATTTAGGAAAATTAAAGAGCTCGGGAAATAAGTAGGTTCGGCCATAGGCCCTAATTTCTTCATTACCTATTTCTTTATTTCCTTGAGACCCTCTTTTCTGGCTCTGGCCACCAGATGCAGACCCGAGCAAAACCACGTTGCGGGGAATAGGCGCAGAATCCGCAGCAAAACTTTGCCGACGACGTTGAGTTCCCAAATTTCTCCATCGCGCTTGCGCAGCGGAAACCAATCCGCCCAAAGTCCGATGTGCCGATTTTTTTCGCTGGGCTCGTAATCATCAATATCTTCGTGAATGATTTCAAAACCCGTTTGCTCCAAAAAGCTGCGCAACTCGCGGCGGGTGAAGCGGTATTCCCAAAAATAATTTGGCTTGCCCTTCAGCCGCCGAATCAAAAAATAGAGGCTGCGCACCGGATGGGCAACGACTCGCCGCAACGGCGTCACCACCGGCGTAGTCACGAAAGCCAGGCCGCCCGGTTTTAAAACGCGATGGGCTTCCCGCAGCGCCTTTTCTGGGCCATGCTCAAAATGCTCGATCACGCCCAATGAAATGTAAGCGTCAAAAGAATTGTCGGGATAATTGAGATTAGTGATATCGCCAAACTCCACCGCCACATCCGGTTTGAATTGCCGGGCGCGCGACACTATCTCGCGATCATATTCAATGCCAACAATCTCATAACCCTTGCGTTGGAACCATTCACACCAAGCGCCGAAGCCGCACCCGCCCTCAAGGATCCTTAGCTTGCTCCCATTCAGATGTTGTTCGAAAATTCGAACTAACGTCCTCCCTTCAAAGCTTCTCAATTCCCCTGCAAGACTGCGATTATTCCACTGATCTAAATCATGTTCCCGGCCTGATTTGAACGACAGCAGCCTGTAACTCATCGCTCTCCTATTTCAAATTTGTCAGAAATATAGTACACAAGTTCTTCGCATGTGCAGAACATAAGTTCGCTAAAATTCCACATCAAACACCCTTTTTAAAGCCAGGGCCAATATCAGGCTGACCACAAAAAACGCAACCAACCAATGCAGGTTGAATCCAAACACGTCAAAATCGCGGCGGGGATAAAGAATGGAAATCGCCGCGGCAAAGCTGGACGTCGGCAGACTACGCTCAGCGGGATTAATCAAGGCCTTGAACGACGGCTGTTCCACGGCTGGAGAAACGGCAACCAGCGGCTGCTCCACCTCGATGCGTTTTTTGACGCTATTCTCACCGAATTTAAAAACGATCTCATACACGCCCGGCTTCTCAGCCAGCAAACGCCAGTTGATTTCACGAAGCTGCTTGATGCGCACCGGCAGCATATCGGCGGTCAAACCCTCCGGCAATTGCAGCTCAACCTGACTCAAATCAACTTTCTCGGCGAGATCGTCTGCCTGCAAGGTGACGATGATCGGTTCCCCGATCCGAAATGGCCGGTACTCGTAACGCGCCCCGAGTTGAATGATAATCACCACCACCGGAAGGATAAAAAACAGAATCGGCTTGAACGACTTTCGCAAATACAACAGATTGCTGAAGAGCATGTTTTTGAATGTATCCAGCATCAGGCCGATGTCATCACGGTAAAGGCGAAACGCCAGAAAATGGCCCTTCATCAAATTTTTCGCCCGTTTGATGCCCGCTTGATCCGATGTGGCTTTCAAGATCAGCAGGATGACAATGCTTGCCAGCAAGGAAATCGCTAGCATCCCCCAAAGCGGGTTGAGATTTTTGAAGGGGAAAAAGAGAGCGTTAAAAATCCCGCTGAAAATACTGTTTATGATGTCAAACATTTTTTTCGACTAGCTCATTGTGAATTGTGAACGATCAATTGTTAATTGTCAATTGCCTACTGCGTACCGCCTACTGCCGACTATGACAAATACCCCAACCCCTGCAGCCGCTTTTTGATTTCTTCTTCGGAGGCGGAGTCATCGACGTTCGACAATTCTTTCTCCAAAACGTGTGTGACAAACTCATCGATGGAAGAATAGCCGGCGATTTCAGAATATTTTTTCACGCGATCATAGAGATCTTTTTCCAATTTGATTTTAGGGCCTAACATCTACGTCTCCTTTTTTGCATTTACATTTCGGCAACTTGAAAATTGCATATTTGAGCATCCCGCTCGTCAAGCTAAAGCTTGACACTCCTATTCAGAAAATCGAATGACCAACCATTTCGTCGTTCTTCTCCACGCCGTACAGACTCAAAATCGTCGGCGCGATATCATATAGCATGGGATTCTCGGCTTTAATTTTCTTGTTCGTCACTATGACTCCGGGGACCAGGTCGGCCGCCATGAGATGGTCGCCGCTCCACGGGTCGCGGTTGTCTTCAATGATTTCCAGCGGAAAATTCCCGATGGTCGTCTCCCAGGAAGCGCGGTAACCGCGCGCATACCCCACAATTAAATCCGGCGCAGAGTCAATGTTCCTGCCGGAGTAAACCTTTTCGGCGCGGTCCACGCGATGGACGATGCGCTCACCGTTTTGGGGGTCGCGCAGCGCCAGCAGCTTTTCAGTGAGTTCGGTGAGCAAGGCCTCGCGTTCGCGCTTCGAGACGCTACCATTGGCTTCGCGGCCGCGCAGATTCAAGTACAAGCCGTTGAAGCCCAAGCCATACGCGCGCGTTCGCGCCCAATCCACGTTCGCAAAATATTCACTCTCCGTTTGTTTCGACTCATCGATCAGCGTAATGTAACCCTCGTTCTTCAACCAGGTATTCAAATGAAACGCGCGCCGAAACGGCGCAAAACCATGATCGGAAATCACCAGCAAGGTGGTTTTGTCGTCCAGGCGGTTCATAATCTTGCCAACAACGCCATCGACAGTTTGATAAAGCGACGGCAGTTCATCGCCGAACTCTTTGGCCTTCTCCGCGTCGTAGCTCGGGTGCTGCGGATCGATCATGCTGTAAAACATGTGCGCGTTGAGATCCGTGGTACCAAAATAGAAGAACAGAAAACCATCTGTAAATTTATCGAACAGGTAATCGAACAGGCGAATGCTCTCGCCCATAACGTGGTTGCTCTGGGTACGATAATCATCATAATCGAACACGCCCCAGGACAGCGCCTTGGTTTCCTCCGGCATGCCTTTGGTGTAAAAATCGCCGCAGTCGTGATGCAATTGCTGCGACCAGTCCTCGGGCGTGGAAATCGGCATCGCTGGCTCGGAAGGATCGATATTGATCGGCGAAACGTACAGCTTGATGTTTGGCCGTACTTGTTTGAGATAAAACCGGCAGATGCCTTTGACGCCGGTCACATAGGGAATCATCGCAAAATCCAAGCGCAGCCAATCGCTCCACTCTTTTTCCTTCAGCAAAAATTGTTTGCCCTGCACTTCAATTTTGGCGGTGGGATATTCGGGATCGAGCCAGACTTTGAATGGAATCACCGCGTCGGGTTGATCTTTCAAAAAAGCGTTTTTGGGACCAACTAATTTCGCTTCAAAAGCGTGGTCTTTGACCTCGACCGGATACACCACGCCGCCGGAGATGTCATCGCGATTGGGCGGCGGATCATCCGTGTAAAACGAAAACGTCCCGAACGATCCGAGAATATCCGGTGTCCCCATTCCGCTCAACGATTTGCCCTCATATTCTACGGGCGGAAAATTGGCCGGCACTCTGAAAATTGTCGTCGGGACGCCGCTCTTTTCTAACATCACCCAAAAGGCGTCGCCCTCGCGGAGATTGTGAATCTTGCCGCCGGCGAGCGGCAGCACCCATTTGCCGAAGCGAATTGATTTGCTCGAGCCCTCGGTTTTAGAGGTGGACGATACCGGCACCATGTGTTCCGGATCACGATGGATGAAATCGTAAATACCATGGCCGCCGGGATTCATGCCGGTAATGAAATTCGACCACGCCACCGGACTCTGCGGCGGCACGCTGGTGCCGAGGGAACGAAAATCTCCCTGTTCCGCCAGCTTTGCGAAGTTGGGCATTCGGCCCTGCGCCATGTATTGTTTGACAAGATCCGGATCGAGGCCATCAAAACCAACGACGATCACTTTTTGATTGACGGTCTTTGCCCGGCCTTTGCTGCAGCCGGAGTTGGCAATCAGCACAACCATGCAGGCGATCGATAATAGCAAAGCAATCACCAAGCTTTTTGAAAATCTAACCATTAATCGCAACCACCTCTTCTTGTTTTTTCAATTTGACTTGTTTTTGCGGCGCGGCTTCCACTTCGTTAAAAATGCTTTTGCCTTCCATGTACGCGGGCGCGTTGACGCCGAACAGATCGAGCACCGTGGGCGCGAGATCAACCAATCCCGGTTTGGCGGCAGTGATTTTGCGGTTGCTGAAAATCACGCCCGGCAAGAGCCGCGGATCCATGCAGTGGTCGCCGCTCCACGATTTGGTGTTGTCCTCAAAAATCTCGTCGTTGACCACGCCGGTGGCGCCGTTCCACGAAATGCGGTAGCCGATATTGTAGCCGCTGATCAAATCCGGGCCGCTGTCGGCGTACGGGCCCTGGTAAATTTCCCGATTGTCGAACATCTCCGTGATGGCTACTTCGCCGGTCTGCGGATCGATCAAACCCGATAGCTCTTCGATGAGCTGCTGCTTCAAGCGATTGTATTCTTCGCCCGGCTCCACCACGCCGTGCTTTTCCCGCCCTTTTACGTTGAGATAAATGCCGGCGAGCCCGAAGGCGTAGGCTTTGGTGTGTTCCCAATCAACACCTTTGAAAAACTCGCCGCTTTCCGTGACGCCCTCTTTCAATTTAAGATAACCATTGACTTTCAGCCACGCGTTCAAGTTAATGCCGCGGCGGAACGATTTGAAGCCGTGATCCGAGAGCACGATGAACACATCGTTCTTGCCAATTTTTGCCATCGTGCGGCCAACGAGATCGTCCATTCGAACATAAAGATCTTCGATGACGTTTTTGTACTTCTCGGTTTCTTTGTCACGGTTGGCGGGATGATCCGCCTCAAGCGTGCGGAAAAACATGTGCTGAATGCGATCGGTGGCGTCAATCACAACGCCGCACACGCCTTTTTTCGTTTTGTCCAGCGCGTGGAAAAACTGCTTCTCGCGCTCCTCGTGAATCAAATAAGCTTGCTCTAAAAAGGCGTCTTCGTTGAGCACGCGCTCGTTGAGCGACCACGTATCCTCCGCCAATCCCAACGTGGCGAATTTGCCAAACAGCTTCGAAAGATAGACCGAGTAAAAATAGGGAAACGAAATCGGCAGCGCGGGATTTTCCGGATCGATGTTGATGGGCGTCATGTAAAGGCGAAAGTTCGGCTGCGTCTCCAGCAAATAAAACCGCGCGATGCCCTGCACTTTGATGCCCAGCCCGGCTTTGAATTTCAGCTCGATCCACTCAGTGTAGGTGTTCTTTTTCAGCGAATACTTTTTCTTTTCGATAATCAGCTCCGCCTCATCTTCGCTGAGCACATTCACCACAAACGGCAGACGCATCGGCTCTGGATTCTTTTTGATAGTATTCTCCGGGCCTTTGATGTACCCCTCCACTCGCTTTCCCACCATCTGCACCCGCATCACCTCTCCGCCTTCTTTGAACTTGTGGGATTTTTCTTCCGTTGTGAAAAGAGAAAACGTGCCCTGCGTTCCCCACAAATCCGGGGCGCACATCGCGGAGAGCAGCGCGCCGTTGAATTTCTCCGGCGGGAAGGTGATCGGCACGCGCAGCACGTGACTGAAGATGCCGTGGTCGCCTAAGATCTTCCAAAAACTTTTGCTCCGCCGCAGAAAGCGAACGACCGGTTTGCCAAGCGGAATTTGGAAGCTCCCGATATTCAGCTTTCGACTGGTGGTTCCGACCTTCGAAGAAGACAGATCCGGAAGATAGGAGTGCTTATCACGAGAAAGAAAATCGAAAATGTTGTGACCGCCGGGTCCCACCCCGGTAGCAAAAGTCGACCACGCCACCGGTGACAACGCGGGATAGGTAGTTTGCAATTCCGAATACGATCCCTGTTCTTGCAGTTTCGCCAGGTTGGGCAGCTTCCCTTCTTTGAGGAGCCGCTCGGTTATGGTCGGTTCAAGCCCGTCCAGACCCAGAATTACCACGCGGTTGGCTTTCGCTTTCGCCAATGCTTTGCGTTGCCGGAAAAAGCGAAAGATCATGCGGATGGGCAGAGTAAGTAGCGTAAAAAACGCCATAAAAAAACTGGCGAACAACATCAAAAATGAAGTGAGAAATGCGAAGCCCGCGCCCGGGCCAATATAGGCTAACACCGGCTGGGTATCACTCATGAAAAGAAGGGTGACGAACAGACTTAACCAAACCCAATTTTTTCGACTCATCTGCACTCCGTGAGAATTTCCGAATTCGACTCCGAATCCCGTTTTAGCCGCCCGCATAGCTGGGGGCGCACGCCTTTGTAAATCAGTCGCTACTTTGAGGCAAACATTATACCAGCCAGTTTTCTGAAATTGGATTAATCATCTATTTTAAATAAACTTAGTCGACATTCAAAAGCTTCAATATTGCTGGTGAACAAGCAATCCAATAATGAGTTTTTGACGCAACTTGAAACACTGTTTTAATTCGATGACGGCATCACGGAAATTTCGTCTTTGACTTGCGCGCCATTGGCGAGCTGGCGGTGAAGAAAAAGTTGGGAGGTGGTTTTGTTACTGCGGAATTGCTTTTCCCCCACAACCACTGGTGCGAGCAGAATGTGATCAACAGAATTTTTAGATTGAATTTTGACGGCCGCGGCTTTTGAAATATTCAAAAACTCACCGTCGCTCTCGACGGGCAGCAACTCGATTTTGAGTTGGTCGAGCGCGGCCGCATTTTCAGCCGGATACAAAATGCTGACAAATACCCGCGGCATCTCTCCGCTGCTTTCGATGCCAACTACCGGCGCCGCCGTTTTGCTGCCGTACTCCGGAGAAATCCAACCCTGAATGGGTTTCTCCTCTCCAATCATTTTTGTGAAAGCCAACTCGCCGGCCAAGTTGGAAATCAACAACGCCGGTCCAGCTGCATAATTCACTCGGATATTTTTCTGATCGAAAAATTCAACTTCAGTTTCCGCGGCAAAATGAAAAAGCTGCTCGGCGGAATGGCTGCCCGCGCCATCGACGATATCCCATAAAATCCAGTAGTCTGGTTTCACAAACAAAATGCGCCGCGTGTGAGTGATGCCTCTGAGAACATCCTCTTTGCGATTGCCGTAGCCCTCATCGTAGCGCGATTCGAGGTAATCGAAATTCTGATTAGAAATCCAAACATTGGGCTGCTTTTGCGGCGGCGAACTCACCCAGTTCTTTTCATCCGCGTGGCGCAACTGGCTGCGTTGGTCAACGACGATGGTGTTGTGTGCAAATGAGCTTTCAAAATACTGGTGCCAGCGATTGTAAACGTAGGTGTAGGTTCCGCTCTCGATGATGAACGGCTTGCCGAACGCAAACAGCTCGAAGCTCAATTTGTCTTCGTGGCCGTGAGAAGAGCCGAACAGCCCGGCATCGACGATCAGGTAGCGCGCGTCGCTCGACCAATCGCTGCGCATCACATAAATTCCGGAGTACGGAAACTCAATCGACTTCGCGGGCGGCTCAGTCCCCTCTTTGCCAGCGGTTGCGAAAAATTTGAAGTCGGGGCGAGCAAAAGTTTTGGCCGGCGCGTCGTAAAGCACGCGCATATTTTTGGCGTGGAAGCCGTCGTTCATCGCTGGCATGGTGCCGTCGGGCCACGAAAGATACATCAAAAACTCGTACATCTCCTCAAGCCGCTCGTAAAACAGGTCGGTCAGCTTCACCCCATTTTCTTCCGCGAAATCGGCGATCTGCTGCACGATGCGGATCACGAAACGGTGATAAAAAGTCGAAAGCTCATTGTAGCCGCCGTCGGGATAAATTTCTTCGGTCAACACGCGATCCAACCGCAGCTTCGCAATTCCAAGCCACTTTTCTGACATTTTGAATTCCGGCAGCACCGCGGCCGCTGCCATCAACCCAAACGTCTCCTGCATGAGGTGATTGCGGCCCGGCGAGCGGAAGTGCATGAGAAATTGCGCGTGGTCGTGAATCGAGGCTAACATCTTCCATTTGAGATCAGCGCTGATGGCGTCGCTTGGAAAAAACACCGTCAGCGCATCGAGCCAACTGGCGGTGAGACGGAGACTGCTATCGATGAGCCGCCACACCGGGTCGGATTCGTTCTTCCATTTCATCATTGGATTTTGCGGAAACCAGTCGGATAAAATTAACTCGAAGTCGCGGGCGTACTTTTCATTCCCCGTTAAAAAATAAGCCGCGGCCAAATCCCACAGCCATTCCTGGCGATTGAGATTGAACAGCCACACAAAATCTTTAGTGGGATTGTTTCGCCACTGGATTTTTTCCGGCAAGGTTTTGCTGACGCCGACAAACGTAAACCGCCGCGCAAGAATGGAATCCGCGTGGCTGATGATCTTCGCGCTGTCTAATTGCGCGATGCGCTTTCGCAGCTCGGGCTGCCGCGCCGCAAATTTTTTTGTAAAATAATTTTTGAAGGATTCCGAAGTAACCGCTTCTTCGCCGTTTGTTTGAGCGGAGGCAATCTTTTTTAAATCAAAAAGCGCCATCAGTTTTTGGGGGTCGGCTGACGCGGATTGCAACCGCTGATGAATCGGTTGCAATTGGAAAGCAAGGTTGCTGGCCGCCAAAACGACCACGGCGGCAACAAAAATCGCGGTGCGGGCGAGCAGATGAAAAAAATGCGCGTTGCGCACCCACCTGAAAATCAGAAACGCAAACGCCAACGCCGTCACCGCCAACATGCCATTGCCGACAAGGCTTTTGACTTCGCGCAACCCCGGCAGATAATTTTTGTTGATGTAAAAAACAATGGGTAAAAAAAGGAGGCCAGCAATTAAGCCGGCCAAACACATTCCCTCGAGGCGAGGATAAAAAATCCAAATGATCGTGAAAATCATCGCCGCTGCCAGCGCCCAAAACGTAAAGGTGTTGACGCTGTTCGCGGCTAGATTGAGAAGCGTGTAGCGAGTTTCTAGGAGTTGGTAATTTTCAGAAAGTAGAAACCAGACGAGGCTGCTAACGCCGGCGCTGACGCCGAGGATCAAACCCAATTTTAAGCCAAGAGCTACTTTTTTGTCAGTTGACAAATCCATTAAGTTAAGCTTGATAATAATCTATAGAACCAGTAAATTTGCACACGCCTTTTTGACTATCGCCATGAATAATCGTAACATTAAAATTCCGCGCAACAAAATTGCGGATTTCTGCCGCCGGCGAAATATAACCGAACTCTCCTTATTCGGATCTGTGTTGCGGAGTGATTTTCGCCCGGAAAGCGACATTGATGTGCTTGTGACGTTTGCGCCGGGTGCACGTTATAACTCTTTTGATCTTATCGCCATACGAGAAGAATTGATGGCTATTTTCGGACACAAGGTTGACCTTGTAGAAAAAGCGTCTTTGCGAAATCCCTTCCGCCGTTTTCATATTCTTAATAACCAGGAAATCATTTATGACTCCGGAAGAACGTAACAGCGCTTTGCTTTGGGATATGCGCGTGGCCGCTGGCGAAATCAGTGAGTTCCATCAAAGGTATTGAGTATGTCCAATTCGTCTCTAACAAAATGATGCGATATGCCATCGAGAGGCAGATTTTGGTTATCGGTGAGGCGGCAAAGCATATTTCCGAAGATTTTAAACAAGCCCACGCGGAGATTCCATGGAATGCAATAATTGGTCAGCGCAATATTCTGGCGCATAAGTACGGTGAAATTCTGGCTGAACGAATTTGGCTTACCGCAACCGAAAAAATCCCCGAGCTTATTGAATTAAATCGATCCTCTCATCCCCCCGGCTCCCGAAACCCAGATGGATTCATGAAAAAAGAAGCATTTCAATCAAATCCGATTAGCGAATGTATCCCAACGATTTCAGCTTTTCGATCGTGGCCTGGTCAAATTCTTTGGTGATCGTCCGGATGGACTGCCCGCGCTGGGAGTTGTCGTTCATCCACTCCATAATCTGCCGATTGAAGTCTGCCGCCACGGCCGGCTGCTCTTTGAAAACGTTGACTTGCTCGCCGGGGTCCGTGGGCAGGTTGTAAAGTTCCTCGACTTTTTTCGTAGGCCAAAAAATATATTTCCAGTCTAAGGTGCGGATGGACTTTTTGTAATCCGGCACGTCGCCAAGCGCAATGCACTCGCTCATCACCGGCAGGTTCAATTCTTTGCCTTCCAAAATGGAGAACAGGCTGGTGCCCTGTACCATTTCGGGAATCGGCAATCCGAGATATTCCAAAATCGTCGGCATCAAATCGATCATCGCCACCTGCTGGCTCACCACGCGCTGGTTCCAGGTGTCGCCATCCGGAAATTTGAAGATCAGCGGCACGCGGATGTGCTCGTCGTAAAGCTCTTTGTGAAGAAAATCGCCGTGCTGCAAAAATTCCTCGCCGTGATCGGAGGTGAAAACAATGAGGGTGTTTTTGGTGAGATCATATTTTTTGAGGCGAGAGAGCAGCGCGCCGATCATTTTATCATTCACAAACCGTATGCAGCCGTCGTACTGAGCGATCAAGCGCTGAACGTCACGCGGATCGTTTTTATCCACGACCGACCAAAAGAGATCGTGCGAACCGGGAAACGGATCGTCCGGTTTGTAATTCTTTCTGAAAATTTCATGCAGCCCTTGCTCCGAGTCCACCATCTTGCCATGGTATGGCTCGCCAAACATAGTGTTGTACGGCGGCGGCGGCAAATACGGCGAATGTACTTTGAACGTGTGCAGGAACATAAAAAACGTCGAGTCGCCTTGCTGCGCCGAGTGGTAATTTTGATCCAGCCACTCGAGGGCGCGGCTCCAGACTTTTTCGTCGTTATCGTATTCATCGAAACCATCGCCAAAGCCGATGAAGCTCTGCACGTTGCCACCGCCAGTCACGGCCACGGTGCGATAGCCGGCATGTTTGAGAATTTCCGGCAGCGTGATGATGCGATGATCGAGTGAGTAACCGCCCTGATTTTTATCCCAATTGCTGATCTTATGAACCGAGGGATAGAGCGAGGTAAACATGCTCATGTGCGAAGGCGAGGTTTTCGGCGAATGGCTGAAGGCATGTTGAAAAAATACGCCGGCGCGCGCGAGACTATCGATGGTGGGCGAGGTGTTGCGTTCATAGCCATACGCGCCGAGATGCATCGGATTCAAGGTGTCGATCGAAATAAAAATGACGTTGACTTTGCGCAAATTTTTGAGATGCTTCTCCGGCTCCAGCAGGCGGCCGGTGCTGTCATAGTAGCGGTAAATCACCGGCAATTTGCTCATGGCGATGGTACGTTGGTTCCAATAAAACGCGCCGCCAATAATAGCGATAGATAACAGCGAAAACACCAAGCCAGCATTCTGCGCGCTGCTGCGCTGTTTTCGAAATAACAGAATGAAAAACGCCAGGATGGTCGTGGCGATGAAAGCGCTGGCTGCCAGCGTGGCGATGGAGTATAAAATATGGGTGGCGTTGCGCACCGAGATTCCAACAATCAGCCCGCGGCTGACGAGTCCCTCATATTCCCACTGCATGCCAATGTAGCGCATGGCGTAGATGAACAACCCGATCCAAACCATTCCCCCAAAAATTTTGATGATAGTGTTTTTCATGTGCTTTTAACCTACAATGTTTACAGAAAACGTGTCATTCCGAAGCCGACGATTTCTGTCGGCTGAGGAATCTGGTGGCGCACTATTCGTCATTCACGCTCGATCATAGTGCATTCGCTGCGACGATTCTCCGCCAGATTCCTCACTCCGCTGCGCTCCGTTCGGAATGACATTTTATTATGCTCACTTCAAATATCCCAGCGATCGCAGCCGCTCTTCCACTTCTTTACTGTATTTCATTTTGCCCTCGTTGTCCGTGCCAATGGGCCGGAAACTTTTCAACCACTCATTCAATTCCTGCTCCAATTTTTTGACGGCCTCCGGCTTGAGATGCACAATATTGTTCCGCTCATATATATCGGCTGCCATGTCATACACTTCATCTTTTCCGTTGGAAGACCAGATGTATTTCAGCGAATCACCATCGACGGTGCTGTAAATGGCGCGCAGATCGCGATAGTAGCGTTCGGGAAACAACAGCGCCTGCGCCTTCTTCTGCTCAAACAACTCGGAAATAATTTGATGATTCACTTCCGCGAAAGGCTGGCCTTGCACTTCTTCCGGAATTGGAATGTTCAAATGCTTGAGCAGCTCCGGCATGATATCGAGGGTCTGCACCGTGCGATTGCTGAAGCCGGTTTTAGCGGCGCCCGGATATTTCACCAGCAGCGGCACCCAGATCAGCTCGTTGTACAAATCGGTGTTGTGGCCAAATGAGTAGTGCTCGCCGTTCAGCTCGCCGTGATCAGAGGTAATGATGATGAACGAATCGTCATACAAGCCATCAGCTTTGAGTCGTGCCAGCAGTTTTCCGATGTGATGATCGAGAAAGTAGATGCGGCGCGCCAGCAGTTTCACGAACATCGCTTGCTGCGCTGGCGTCACCTCGGCTTCAAAATGCACAATCTTCGATTGATCGAAGCCTTCGAAGACTTTGTCGTATTCCGATTTTTTGAATCCGTACATGGAATAGAACGGCTCGGGGATGTACTCAACGCCATCGTGCGGTTCCATGTAGTTGATGAACAGAAAGAAGGGCTGATTTTTTGGCCGGCGATCCAACCAATCATACACCACGCCGTTGATCTCCGATGAAATGGGAATTTCATTCACCCGCAATTGATTGGCGCGAAAAGATTCCGGCAGCATCGTCAACACCTGTCCCCAAAACAGATGAAACGCCAACGGCCGGGTATCAAAATAATAATTGAAGCCCTGATCGAAGCCAAAATCGCGCGACAAGCCGGCGACGTTGGCGGCGATGCAGGCAGTATCGTAGCCGTAGCTTTGCAGAATTTCCGCGATGGTCAAATTATCCGGCGAGAGCGGATTGGTGAAGCGGCCGCCGGGGACGTTGCGATCGGCGCCGTGCTTCGAAGGAAACATGCCAGTGAACATCGAGGCGTGCGACGGGATGGTCCACGGCGCGGCGGAGATGGCACGATTCATCACCAGCGCGTCCTGGGCAAATTGGTCGATATTGGGCGTGCGCGCGAGCTCGCCTGCCTGCGTCTGCGAAGCGGATCCGTCACGGCGGGCAGGCTCACCGCCGTAAATCGAAAATTGATCGCGGCGCGCGGTGTCCATCACAATCCAAATGATGTTCTTCGCGTTCGGCAATTCGTGCTGACGCAACAACGTCGGCTCATGGATTTGAAAACTTGCCGCCGACGGCCGTCCCGAGAAAACAACTGCTATCAACGTGCACAGCCCTAAAATGGAGTTGATGAGCGGGAATAGCGTCGGCTTCTTTTCAACAAGTCGTGAAATCAACAAGCCGATTCCCGCGCCAATGATGCTCACGGCGCCAAACGCAAAGGTCGCACGAATCGCGACCTCAGTTTGCGTGTACAGCGGCTGCCAAATAAAAAAGCGCACATTCACCGCCACCAGCGCTGATAACGGCAGCGCCGACATTCCCAAAAAAGATAGCGCGGCGTTTTGGGAAACTGGAAAGCGTAGTGCCAAAAAGAAAATGCCGCTCGCGCAAGCAAGCATTATGAGATTAATGACGATGCTAAAGGGTTGAAAAACACCCACCCCCGGAGTAATAACCTGATTTAAGTAATAGAAGGTGTATCCCCAAAAAACGATAAACAAAAAAGCCGACAGAAAAAAGCTCGGACTTTCTAAAAATTTTGCAAGCCAATTGATGCGCGCCGTTAACACCTTCAACAAAAATGAAAACACGGCACCGCCCGCCAAACCGGAGGCGACGTAAAGTAAGAAATAAAACCCATAGGTTCGAACATCGATTTCGGCGTGGACCCAGGTTAATATCAACTCGCTGAAAAAAAGCACGAGTCCGCCAGCCAACCCGGTGAGCGCGCCTGTGAAAATGGAATTTTGTTTCATCTGTTTCATTCATCTCTCTCGTTTTTCATCTGAACAGGATCATTCGTCCGTAGGGGCGTATCGCAATACGCCCCTACGGACACGCATTGTAACGCAAAGCTCTGCCTTGCCCTGGCGAAACGAAGTTTCGCTAACCGTGGCGTTCCCACGCAGAGCGTGGGAACGAGATAGAGAGGGAAACGCGGAGTTTCATTTTATATACCCCAGCGCGCGCAGCCGTTCCTCGGCTTCTTTGGTGAGTTCGTATTCTTTGTGAACGCGCTTGTTGGTGTTGAGCCATTCGAGAATTTGGGCGCGCAGCTCCAGCGCCACCTCGCGATGCTGCGACACGATGTTGTGCTTCTCGTGCGGATCCTTTTGCACGTCATAGAGCTCCTCCGCCTCGATGATGTAACCTTCCCCTTGATCGTCGTCGCTGCGTGAGCAGTAGGTGTGGTAGTTGTCGGGATTATAGATGTATTTCCACTGCGGAGTGCGAATCGAATAAATGGCGCTGGCGCGCTCGCCAAACGCCGGATGCCAGAGATCGCTGGAATCTTCAAACAGTAAACCAATAATGCTGCGGCCCTCAAACTCCTCTCGTAGCGGAAGCTTCATTAACTGCAAAACCGTGGGCACAATATCGATGCTTTCGATTTGATTGTCAACGATTTTGCCGGCCGGGATGACGCCGGGAAATTTCATGATGAGCGGAATGTGCAGCACGCCCTCGTACATCGAGCAACTGTGGAAAAAGTAGTAATTGTGATCGTACATCTCTTCGCCGTGATCGGAGGCGAAAACGATGAGCGTGTTTTCCAGCACGCCCATTTTTTCGAGCTTCGCCAAAACTTTTTCGATGTAGCTGTCCGAAGATCGGATCTCGGCGTCGTAGAGCGCGTTGAGATGAAACAAATCGCGCTCGCTCAGATCGATTTGGTTGACGTAGATAGAATCCAGCACTGGCCGGCTGCCGTTGAACGAGCCGGTGTAAGTGGAATCAAAAAAGGTCGTGAAGGGCTTCGGCGGCTCATAGGGATCGTGGGGATTTTTATAATGCACCCACATAAAAAATTTATCATTTTGGGGGTTGATGGAATCGAGCCACTCCAGCGCGTAACTCGTGACGGCTTTATCGAGGTCGCCGATTTCGCCGCCTTTTTTGGTATCGAAACCGCGGTTGGGCGAGTGGTAAAAATTCGCCAAAAACGCGCCGGTTTTATAACCGCCGTTTTTTAAAATTTCAGCTAGCGTAATAAATTCGCCGTCCAGCGGCACCTGATTGTTCAAAACGCCGTGGGTTTTTGGATAAAGCGACGTCATCATCGAAGTCAGCGAAGGCCAGGTCAAGCCGCGTTGGGCGTAGGCGTGTTTGAACAGCGTGCCCTCGCGCGCCAGCCGATCGATGGTTGGACTGGTGTTGCGTTCGTAGCCGTAGCAGCCGAGGCGATCGGCGCGCAACGTGTCAATGGTGATGATGACAAGATTCGGTCCCTGCGGCTGCTGCGAGTTGATTCGCCAATATGCGTAAGCGTTGAATGCCACAAATATGACGAGCAATCCACCCCACGCCCATTTGTTGTATAACTTACCCAGGGCGCCCGGAAACGGCGTCGGCAATTTCAAATTCAGTTTCAGGAAAATTTTGTAAAGCGCGATCGTCAAACCCAGGCAGGCCAATGCAAAGAAACCGTTGCTCAACAGGCCGGCGGGCGACAGTAGCGGCGGGTACCAGGTCGATTTGTTGAGAGAGTAGCCGCCACCAACCAGCAGCATGCCGCCAAGGATCGCTGCAAATCTGGCGAGCCGGGTGTCCTTAATTTCAGACAAGGCGCGGCTGGCGAAATCAATCGCCGGCAAGAGCAGCAACAGTATGGCCACGGCACTGGCGACCGACCGCATCAGCTTCTCGAAAAACACCTCGAACACAATCAGCGTCAACCCCTTTTGGAAAAAGTGGTTGGAAACGTACACGTCGTAAACCGCCAACGCCAACCCAATCAGCGATCCGAAAAGCAATCCCCAATACAAACTCAACTTGATCGCATTCACTAACGTCTTTCTTTCATTCATCGCTCGTTTCAAACCTCATCAAGTTTACTTTATATAACCTAACGACCGCAAGGTCTCTTTGGTCTTTTCATCTAACGTCAACTTTTTCTCGTTTTCTGTTGGTATCAGTTTCTGCCGCAGTTCAGCACAGGCCTTCGTCCACTGCTCAATTTGCACGAACATCTGTCTAAACCGGGCAGTATCCGACAACGCGCGATTTTGCTGCTCACCTGGATCGAGCGTGAGATCATACAACTCAAACGGTTTGTCGAGATTGAATTCATAATCCCGGCGATCGGCGCCATTGAGAATGATCTTGTGCGAAGCCGTTCGCAAAAATTTGGTATCGATATCCACGGGGCGATCTTCGCCGCCGAAGAGGCTGACTTCCGCGCCGTTGGTTTCGCCGCTTACAAACGCCAAGAGCGAGTTCCCCTGAAATTGCGGCGCGGTTTTATCAACTTCAACCAGATCGAGAATCGTCGGCAAAATATCAATTGAGCGCGTGAGCTTCGCAACCCGTGCACCGGATGGCAGCTTTTTGGGGAAATACATGATCAGCGGCACGTGCAAAATTTCATCATAATATTGCGTGTGTTTCATTTGTCCGTGCTGAAAAAATTCTTCGCCGTGATCGGAAGTGGCGACAATCAGTGTGTTTTCCAACAAGCCTAATTTTTTCAACTTCGCCATGAACTGGCCAAATTGGTAATCGGTATATTCGATGCCAGCGTCGTACAGCGATGCAATGTATTTGACGTCTTCGTCCGAGAGCAACTTCGCTGCCTGCGCTTTGCCCTTTCTCAGCTTGACGTTGATTTCCACCAAATAGTCAGTGGCGCATTTGCCACTTTCGCCGCAGCCGGTGAAATCTCCTTGGTATTCATGGTAAACATGCTTGTGGAAATCAGCCGGCGAGACGTATGGTAAGGTGGTGCCGAAATCTGAGTGGATATCATACGTGTGTAGAAAGAGAAAAAATGGGCGAGCGCCGCGGCGCTGCCCGAGCCAATTCGCTGCCGCGCTAAAAATTTTTTCGCTGTGCATGTCGGGGATGCCGTGGCTGTGCAAAAGAGTCTCAATAAAATTGAGGAAGCGCTTGAGCACGTACAACCGCTCGAACTTGGTAAGCCGTTCCTCGGAGTGACCGTAGAAATCGAAGCCTTTGTCGAAACCGTGCGCCGCGCCGATGTTGAGCTCGCGGGTGCCATCCACGAACGCGGCATTTTCATAGCCGGCTTCTTTTAAAACCTCGGCAAGGGTGATAAAGCGATCATCCAAGACGCTGGTGTAGGAATCTACGACTTTGTGCACGCCCGGATAGGTTGACGTTAGAATCGACATGTGCGAAGTCAGCGTGGTTCGCGAGACCGAATAGTGGTTTTGAAACAGCACCCCCGCTTCAGCTAATTGATCGAGGTTGGGCGTGGTTTGCTTCGGATAGCCATACGCACTCATGTGGCGTGCGGCCAAGGTATCAAATGAAATTAAAATGACGTTGGGACGCTCCTGTGCGGCCATCTGGGTTTGTGGCCAAATATTGAAAACCGGAAAGCATGAAATGGCGAAAAGAATTGCGAAGCCGATGAGCACCGGTTTTCGAACCAAGAAGTTCACGATTGCATGAACGCCGTTGCAAAGCGCATCAATTCTGCTGAAGGCGAGTGTCAGCACGCGAATCAGTCCGTACGTTGCGATCAAGACACCAGCGATTTTCAATAGATCTCTAATCGGATTGAGATAAAGATAGAAAAAAGTCACGGATTCAACAATGGTTACAAAGCCGGCGCCCAATCCAATCAACAGGCTGAAATAGAAGGCCGAAAGTCTGGTCGGCGCGATATCTTTTTTCGAGGCAAAAAATGTCAACGGCACGATTGCCAGTATCACGGCCACCGCCACGCCGATCATCATATAAACGCCCATCGCGAAAATCACATAAAAAAACTTGTCCAGCGCCGATGGAAAAAACAATGCGGTGGCGCGAATGACCGAGAAGCTATCCACGATGCCAACTAAAGCCGAAATTAATCCTGAAACTGGAAGCGCAGATTTAATCCGCTCCCCGAAAGAAAGTCCCTGTTGCATGCTTCCTCCCAAAGAAGAATGTGCTGGTTATGATTTCAGATTCTGGTCAAAACAAAAAGGGCGACGCTGTTATGCTGAAGATCAAATTCTTTTTCAAATGCGCTGTCGGCCGTCTCTTCGCGCCAGGGGGCAACCATCAACTCGAGGTCGTCGCGGCTGTTAAGCGCCTGAAATTGTTCGCGACGCACTTTGTTAGGCGAGCCCATGCTCTGCCAAAGGCTGTATGAATTGGAATGCGCTTCATCGATTGCGTACCACTGCACCTGAAATTTCTGGAACGGAAGGTTCCGCAGCGCCAGTTTGATGTTGACACTTCCACTCGAGGTGTTGTCGCGATCGTTTTCATTTAAATGATAAAAAATAACGGCGACACGATTGGCATCCGCGGCGGCTAGCGCGCGCACGGCGTCACCGAACTGGGCACCTTCGATCATCTCAATGTAATGGCCTCTCAAATATGCCAGCGCTTCGAATGCATTGTACAGCGGCCGCTTCAGCACCACATTGTCGCCCTCGCATTTCAGTGATACCGCAATGCCTTTGCCCGCCTGAAACTGGCGCACTACCTGCGAACCGGACCAATAAACGATCTCCTGCGGCAAGTAGACTTCGCCCGCGTCGCGAGACATGGCAAGCAAACCATCCACCACTTTCACCATCCACGCGGCCACGTAACGGGTGTTGAAAAACGGGAAGTTGTCGCCCGCAGGGCCAACTTCCGTGAGCAGCAGCGGAAGTTCGCGCATCGTTTTGCGCACCTTTTCGTGATCGTGATACAGCGCGCGATCCACCTTCCATTTGACGGAATTCAAAATGCCTTTTTTCACTCCGCTATTCCAAGACGTGCCGACTTTGCCATAGGTGTGCGTGGAAACAAAATCGATGCTGATGGGCACGGAGTTGGTGTAATATTTTTCGCCCAGAGTCACATGTTCCAGCAGCAACTCAACGTCGCCGCCGGCGCTGGCCGGGCCGCCGACGCGGATTTCTGGGAACGCGGACTTTGCCGCTGCCGCGGCGTAATCGTAGAGCTTATGATACTCGCGGATGTCGCCAAACGGCTTGCGCTTGGGATCGGGATCTTCGATCCAAAAGACCCAGCCCAAATCTGGTTCATTCCAAACTTCGAAATACCAGGTTGCGACTTCCGCATCGCCGTAGCGTTCGCGAAAATGTTTGACGGTTTCAAACACCAACTCGTGCCAGCGGTCGTAATCTTTGGGCGGCGAAATATTGGCTTTGCCCCATTTCTGCCGGCGTTCTGGAATCGAAGCCAGGGCGTCTGGCATGAACCCGAATTCGACAATCGGTTTGAAGCCGCTTTGCAGAATGCGATCAAACACATCATCAAGGGTTTGCCAGTTGTACGTCACGCGGCCGCTGGCATCGACTTGATAGATGTCGCAGCCCTCGCCCCATGGTGGTTCGCCATTGCTGAACAAATTGTGCGCGCGAATGTAACGAAACGCCTGGTTTTGAAAATCACCACTGGTGACGCGCTGGTTGGTGTCGCGCATGTAATCGAACAAAATTCGCGTGTCGCGATTGAGAATTCCGCCTTTGAACGATTCGAATCCTAAATTGCCCCAGAAGTTGCGCACCGGCGAAACCGGCTGCGCGCAATCGAAACTGAACTGCCAACTCGTGCGCGAGAAATCCGGCAGCGCTGTTCCGCCCGCTGATTCTGATTTCGCAAATTTTGTGACCAGCGCGTGCTTCCACTCCGCCGCTTTGCGCGCGGCATCATAAAGCACGGAATTGCTTTTGATGAACTTTTTAATATGATACTTGCTGTTGGGGACAAAGAAAACAATTCCAACAAAGGCAAGTCCTAAAATGATAATCCCGAGTAGCAGTCTTTTCATCATCGCCGAAGTGTTGGCAGATTAATTCGCCGCGGCCTTCACGCCGGAGGGTGCATTGGGCGGAGTTGTATCCGAGATCGGCGCGCCGCCGCTGCGGTACTGAAAACGGATGGCATCGGCCACGACCGCGCCATTGGCGTTGTTGGTGATGATCACCTGGCTGCTTTTGCCTTTGGGAAAATTGTAAACTCCGAGGCTGTTCCACTGCGCCCGCCGCCGCGTCTGATCGACGATGACAGTTTTCTCAGTGTTATTCACTTTGATGATATGCGGCACATTGGAGGCCGACTGGCCGTCCGGCGTGCCGTGCCATTCGAACACTTCATAAGAACCCGCGACGGTGATGTTGGGCGTGAAGGTCGCTGTATTCTCGCCTTTGCCGGGCGCCGAAACCGCCATCGCCCAAATGTCTTTCCAATCTTTGTAATTCAAACTCCACGCGTCTTCGTTGGAATTGTTGACTTGCTGCCAGGCGCCAACAAATTTGGCTGGCTCGCAAGTTGGCGAAGTGCCTTCGTTGTCGCTGTCGATAAAAATGTCGGTGACGATCGTGGCCGGAGTTTTGACAAGTAAGATCGCATCGCCGACGTAGCCGTTACGGTTGACTTCGCCGGCTAATGTAATTTGATCAAAACGGGCACCGTTATTAAACGCCGGATTTTGTCCGCCGAGAAATCGGTAATACGGTCCAGCATAACCGGAGAGGCTGCGCAGCTCGGCATCCGAAACGGAATTGGACTTGTCATCCAAGTTGACGATGACCGCGCCGTTGTCGAAAAATCGCGCCCACACCCCGCGCTTCTTTGATCCGGTGGATTTCAACTGTTCCATTGCGCCGCGAGGGAAGCCAAGCTGTACCTCAAACTCATCATAGAAAAAATGGTAGTTGTGCAAATTATCTTCGGTGAACCCAAGATAACCATCGCCATAGAGCGTAAGGCCAAGCATGAAGCGCATGGTGGTAAAATCATTTTTATCAAAGGCGATGGCATCGACCATCAATGCGTGCGGCGCGCGCGCATCGCGCATAAAATTATCGTACATGCGGCTGAACCAATCGAAGTCGATCATGCGATTGAAATTTTCCAAAATCAGGCCGTTGCTTTCCTCCCAATGCCAATCGTGAAAACCGCCAGAGTTGATGATCAGCATTTTGTTGTTCGGCATACCGGCGCGCAGGGCCGTGAACACTTTGGCGACGCCATCTCCCCAAACTTGGTTGACCCAGGCCTCACCGTGTTCTTCAAAATCGTTGCGGCCATTGCGATCGAGATCGATGTCGCCGTTGGCCTCGCGCGGCGTAATCCACAGTCCGTCGGTGGCGATGCCGTCGAGTACCGAAAGATCGTGCGTGTTAAGGAGATACTCCGGCAAATATTCGTTGAAGCGTTTGTTGCCGTAGCGCGACGAGCGCGGGCAGTAGTCGGAAAAGTCGATCGTGTACCATGAGGTCGAGCTGTAGATGTTGATCTTCTGTCCTCTGGAATTCACAGGAATCCATTCTTCTGGCATCGGGTCAATTTGCGCGCCGCGATTCCAATCGCGCGTGGGAAAGATCATCACTTTTGGATTCAAGCTCTTGATCTTTTGCACAAAGTTTGAATTCTCTTTGCGAAAAATGACGAGATCAAATTTAGCGTACCACTCCGCCGGCGCGCCTGGGCCGAAATGAAACGTGCCGATGCGCGGATACGGATGCCCGCCCTGGGCGCAAAGCTGCGGCGGCGAAAAACTGATAAGAGCAGCCGTCATTAAAACAACGTTCGCGCAGGCAAATGCGCTCGAGGTAAATCGAAGTTTGATATGTTCCATCATGTCACTCCTTGTTAAAACTGGTTACGACTTGGCAGCAACGATTTTGTAAACGCGCGCGGCGTAAATGGTGATAGGCGAAAACAACCGCAGAAAAGAATTCGTCAAACCAATGAAATCTTTTCTGCCGGCGCCGCCGAAATGCGCGTGTACCTTCACTTTGAAACCGATGGCGCGCATCTGCTGCGCCAACTCGATCGGATCGAAAACTCGCTCAATGTAATCGTTCATCACCGGGTTGAATGCCGGCACGCCGCGTTGGAACCGGCGCGTGGGAAGCACGCCATCTTTGAGATAACGCGCCGCCGCTTTTTTGACTTCCTCGCTGCCCATGGCGAACGTGTTGTCCACCAACTTTTCTACCTCTGCTTCCTTCAGGTGCGGAAAGTCCTTCACAATGATCTCGCGCCGCATGTCGCGAAACGATTTTTGAATGCGATGCCCATGAAAGGAAGCAGTGGGCGGACCGAACTCGAAGCGCTGCCAAATGTCATCGGTTCTGCGGCGGATGAACGGGTTGGCGCCGTTGTTGGCGTCGGATACGATCAGCATCCCTCCCGGCTTAAGCACGCGATGGGCTTCACTGAAGAAACCTTCGACGTTGCGATAATGTGAAATCGCCTCTACCGAAATTAAGAAATCAAACGTGTTGTCGGGATAAGGCAGTTTGGCGGCGTCTGCGACCTTCACTTTGATGGGCAAGTTCCAATTCAACTCACGCATATATTTTTCGATGCTCTCCACCCACGAGGGATTCACATCGATGCCGCAGACTTCGCGCGCGCCCAAGCCAGCCATGATCAGGCTGTCGATACCAAAGCCGCAGCCGACGTCCAAAATCACCGCATCGCGAACGGGACGCTTGGTCAAACCAAACATGTATTTGATGTTCAGCACGTGTTTTTCAAAAACGTTTTTGTCGAGAATGTGCCGGCAGTAGTAATAAAAAAATTCCGGATAACCATTCTGGTCTTCTTTTTTGAGAAGTGAAGTAAACTGCGACCAATACGTTTCCAAATTTTTCTCTAACATACTTTGACCCGTTCTGTTAATGTTTACCGTTCAAACTGCTGTTGATGATGTTCAAAATCTGCTCGGCGTTCTTTTGCCAGGTGTATTGTTTTAAAATCGTGGCGCGCGCGTTTCGCGCCAGGCGAGCTCGCAAATCACTTTCTTCAACGAGTTGCGAAGTTTTCGCTAGCAACTCTTCAAAATTTCCCGGCGCAAACAATAAGCCGTTTTCGCCATCTTCCACCAACTCAGCAATTTGCCCCACGCGACTCGCCACCACGGCTTTGCCAGCCGCCATGTATTCAAACAATTTCAGCGGCGAAAAATAGAACAAATCCATTTGCGGATACGGCGCCAGCGCGATGTCCATCGCCGCCAGGTACTGCGGCACCTGCTCGTATGGCACATAGCCGGCAAAATGCACGCGCGCTTGCAGTCCGTTCTGCTTCATGGCCGCTTCGCATTCATCTTTCAGCGGGCCGCTGCCGACGAATAGAAACCGCACGGATTGATATTTCTGCGCCAAGTGTTTGACAAAATCCTCGAGCTGCTCGACGCCATGCCAGTAGTGGAACGAACCGACAAAACCAATGACTACTGCATCTTCAAATCCCAATTGCTGGCGCAAAACGCGGCCATCAACATGCGGATGGAAGGCCTCGACGTTGACCCCGTTCGGCACCACGTGAATTTTGCGGGGGTTCACTCCAGCTTGCACAAAATGATCCTTCAGAATTTTTGAAACCGTGATCACCCGTTCAGCCAGCCGCAAATTAATGCGCTCAATCCATTCCGGTATCCACGGCAAATGCCACACGCGGCGATTGAATTTTCGATTCTCCAGCGCCATCGGCGCGTTCACTTCGAGTATCATCGGGATGCGTTTCAGCCTGGCGATCAGCGCGGCCGACACGTTGAGCAGATTGTAACGCACCAACAAAGCGTCCGGATTTTCGCGCGCAACGATTTTCAATTCGCGAAAAAAGTAACCGATGTTCGATAGCAGGGCGTTGGGTTCGTTGAGATAACGCGACAACTTTTTCTTCAGCCACGAGCGCGTTGGCGAAGGCTGCGCGCCGCCATTCAAAGTAAACTTGTTCATGTCGAACGATTTCACCTGCGCGCCTGTTTCTTCAGCGGCGCGCACAAACTCGCGCACGTGCACGGCCGCGCCGACGGAACTGTCATGCGGATCGTACAAATAATTCAAATAGACAATTTTCAATTGCTGCCGCGCCATGCGCGTTAAACCATTCGAAAATTAAACTTCACGTCGAGCTTTTGCCCGCGGCGCGCTTCAAAATGCAATTGGCGTTTGACCAACGGGCGCAACCTGCCGCGCGCGCCGGAGAAGGCGTCGAGCAACTCGAAAACGCCCTCCCCGCCCTCCAATTCCAGCAGCAGTGAGCAATTGTTTTGTTCTAATAACGCGTGGTGATGATCGAGAATCGTGATGTTAATTTTATCGGCTAAAATTGGAAAATTGAAAAGCCGAAATTCATCAAATTTGCGTGCTGCGGTAAAACGAATCGCATCGCTGAAGTGCAGTGAGTTGTCACCAAATGAGACGCGGCGATGGATTGCGAACCCACCGCAGTCATATTCGATGTCAATTTGATCGTCCTTCAACAAAAATCGGTCGGAGGTTTTGCCCGCCGGGATAATCCACCCTGTGCCGTTTGTAGCAATGGGCGAAAAAAAATTCTGCTCGCCGCCTTTGGGACTGAACCGGCTGAATCTTTCGGGAGAGGGCGCGCCCGGACAGGAAAACACCACGCCAAAATCCCGCCACCAAAGATGATAGGGCGTCACGCCGGCCTCGGTGAGGTACTCCGGCAGCCCGCCATAAAACGCTGCGAAATAGTTTTCCTTGGAAACGGCGGCCACCCGCGTGGGCTCCGAAAAATTGAAATAGCGCCGAGGTTTTGGCGCTTCATCAACCTGCGGGTTTTTCAGCAAATGGGCAAGCCCCAGCCATGCGCCGAGGAAAGCATTGTAAACGGTGAGGTGATGATAATCGTACCAGCCGCCGCGCTCATCATCCGGGCGATCATTTAAAACCAGCGGAAAGTAATTCCCGCGTCTGAACTGCAAAAGATGCTGCGCGACGAGCCGCGCCAGCCGCAGCATCTCAACGTTGCCATTCATTTGGTAAGCCGCTTCCAAAACATAAATGGCGGCAGCGGAACCGAAAATTTGTTCCTGCCCGCGGCCGAGGTAATTGAAATCGCCTTCGGGATCGATGAATGGCAGAAAATAGTCGACGCCGGATTCAATCCACTGCTTGAGCGTCGCATTTTTGTTAAGCAGCCACAGGCGATGCAAAATCGCGATCGTGAAAAGATGATACTGCAGCGGCCGGCTGCGATTGCAGTCATCATCGAAACAGCCATCGCGGTGGCGTGCCTTTTTAACATCGCGCAGATTCCGGCGCCTCCGCAAATTATCGATTCGGCGGCCAAATAACTGCGCGCGCTCTGCAAAAGCCCACGCCCGCATCGCTGCCCAATTGGTGAGTTTATTTTTATGATTCGTTTTCATGGCCAAAATGCCGCGTTCCCATGCCGCGCGCTCATTAGCGGGGAGATAATCTTTCACCAAGCGATAGCTTAGTATAAACGCGTAATTCTGAAAATCCCAGTGATACATCCACGCGGAGATAGGGGCGTATTCCGTGGGTGAAGTGCGGAGATGAAATTCGATCGCCTGTTTGGCGGCAGTGAGATATTTTTCATCCCTGGTTTCGGAAAATAAAATCGCGCTCAGCAACGCAAAATGCGTAGTGCTATAATGCTCGCCTTGCACGCGGCCGTCGATGGGATCGAAGATGCCGCCGGCGTCGAAGACTTCGATCCAAGCGGAATCGCGCTCGCTCCGTCGCAGCGCAATTCCGTGTGCAGAGATGATATCATTGTTTTCAATTTTTTGGCGAACTACAACTTTCCCTTGCAGCGGATGTTCCAATTCATAACAAAACTCGCCATCGACAAGTTTTGTGGAAATCGCCCTTTGCTTTATTTGTAAATCCGCTAACCATGACCATAGTCCGGCAGCAATGTCTAAATAAAAACTCATCGTCCAAAAAAATCAGCCGACCTGATTTCTATTCAATCCTCACTAATGATTTGAGCAAATACCTTGGAGAAACGCAGAATCTGCATTTCCTCCGTTTGCCGAAAACGCACACCGAATAGTCGATTGCCTTCAGGATATCAACTGACTCTTTCCGGCTGCAAGTGCAAAGTCTTTTTATTATCGCGGATGACCGCCTCCAGTGTCGGCACTTCGCAGAAGTTGGGATCTTTGAGATTTGCCAACTCTTCTTTATCGCACATGCACTTGTACAGCACCCGCAGATACTGCTTCATAATTTTGGTGGGCACGTGCAGAAACAGAGTGTTAATCAGTCTGTTCTCAAAAAGTCGAGAGACCACCATGATGATGCCAGCGCCGAGGTAGTGTTTGAATTTAATCGGAGTGTGAGGCTCCAGGCTGTGGTAGTTCGGCACCGCGAGCCCCAAAAACTTTCGGATGCGAATGTAGGCATAAGCAATCTTCTTTTTGAGATTGATGGTCGGCAGCATCCCCAACTTGACGATGTTGCGATGCACAGGTTCAACGTAAAGCACGCCGTCACGCGCGAGCTCGGCGACCACCTGCGATCCAACCTCCGTGCGGGTGAGAATGTAGGACCATCCTTCTTTGTAATCCGGTCGTTCGAGGCCGTCGCCGCGCCATTCATCGCCGCAGATAATATCGCCAAACTCGGACATGGCGTCGGTGCAGGTGGCGCAGCGCACGCGCTCGAATACCGCATGTGCCCAGAAGAAATCCTGCACCGGATGAATCATGTTATTGCTGCCATCTTTTTTGATGACGTTGAACCCGCCCGGCCAGGTGTCGTCGCGATAACGGATTTCTTTGATTTGATCAAAATCTTTAACCCCGGCGCGGCGCGTGAGATAGACCGTGTTGGTGAACGAGGGATGAAAGCCGCAAATCAAGCCAATCTGCAGCACGATGCGTTTTTTCAGCCGCGGCATTTTCTGCTGCGCCAATCGCACGCCGTGTAAATGACACGGCAGCCCCACCAGCGCGTAGCGGCCATCCTGTTTCATGATCTCCTTGATGATCTCGCCGGTCGGCACCGGCAAATATTTCGACTGCTGCGCGGCCAAAACTTCATCGCGGGTTTTGGCGATATAAACTTTTGGTTGCAGCGGCTTTTCTTCGTCCATTTTCACCACCACCGCGCCGTCGATTTTTTTCTGCTCCAGCAGCGCGATCAAAATCGCAGACACAATTCCGCCGGAGGCGCCGCGCCGCCGCACTTCAGTAGCGCGCGCATAGCCGCTCAAAAACTCGCGCACATAGCCCAAGTCTTTATCGCACGGCACCGTCCCGAAGACGTCTTTCTGCAAAGCATTCCAGTCAAATTCCTCGCCGGGACAGACCAGGTAACAGAGATCGCAGTCCGTGCAGGCATGGCGATGAAACACCGGGAACAGTCCCTTTTGCGGATGCTGCTCCAAAGTTATGGCGTTGGTGGGACAAACTCCGACGCAGAATCCACATTGATGACAATTGCCGTTTTCGAGAACGTGTTCGATATCCATGGTGTACCCTATGTTGTCATTCGATGATGCGATTTTGTAATGTTCTGAACTTTTTCAATGAACTGGCGATCGTTTTCGTGAACGCCGCGCAGCCACAATTCGAGCAGCACTAATCCCCACACGCGGCGATAGGTGATGTTGCTGCGCAGGAAAATTCGCTTCAGTTTTTCAACTTCCGGGTAGCGGAAGAAGCCACGCGCTTCGACATGTTCGCGCGACAACACAAAATCCACCAGGGGATACAAATCCTTGCGCAGCCAAATTGCAAATGGAAAGTTGAAGCCCAGTTTCTTGCGCGAGACAACTTCCGCTGGCAGCAGGTCGCGAATGCTCTCGATGAAGATATGTTTGGTCTTGCCATTCTTCAATTTTAGAGAGGCCGGAATGCCACTGGCAAATTCCACCAACTTGTGATCGATGAGCGGCACGCGGGTTTCGAGCGAAAACGCCATGCTCATCACATCGACGTCGCGCATCAAGATATCGCCCAGGTGGGTTTTGAGATCGAGGTAAGAAACTTTGTTCAGCGCATCAACTCCGTTGGGAAGATTGCGATAGTAGCGCTCATAAATTTTGTTGGTGTCGGCGCCGTTGAGCTGCGCAGAGAAAGTTTCGGAATAGAGGCTGCGTTTCTCGGACTCGTACAATTCCATGCGGATGCGGGCGTATTTTTTGAGAAACGATCCATACTCGTCAAGGAAGCGATTCATTTTTTGAACCGGGGAAATGCCGCGCAGCCCGTTCGGTAACTTCTGCACTGAAACGGCGAGCGAGTTTCGCAACGGCGCGGGCAGCCGCTGCCATTGCGCGTCGCGTTCCATAAATTTTTGCAATAGTCGAAACGATGAATAGCCGGCAAAAAGCTCGTCGCCGCCCTGGCCGCACAACACCACGGTCACATCCTCGGCCGCAAGCTTCGAAACGAAGTAGCTGTTGATGGCATCACTCGAAGGCTGATCGAGATAATAGAGAAAATCGGGCAGATGGGTCAGCACGTCGCCCGCGGCAACGTGTCGCACTTTATGTTGCGTGCGAAATTGTTTAGAGACTAGTTTGGCGTAATAGGTGTCGTCGTAATCAGATCCGCCCACGTCATATCCGATGGAGAACGTCCGCACGGGTTCTTTGATGAGCTGGCTCATAATGGCGACAATGGTGGTGGAATCGATGCCGCCGCTCAGAAACGCGCCCAGCGGCACATCGCTCATCAGCCGTAATTCCACGGCCTCGAACAAGAGTTCGCGCAAACGTTTTTTATAATAATCCTCGTCGTATCCCGGATCCTGCTCGCGCTGCGGGATGTCCCAATAGCGAGAAACATTGACGCGGCCGTCTGTGATTTCGAGACAGTGTCCGCCCGGCAACGTGTAAACATCCTCGTAGATCGTCATCGGCACCGGCACGGCTTGCAGCGAGAGGTAATGGTGAATGGCTTCGTAGTTCAAAGTCGGTTTCACCAAACCGGAGGCCAGCAGTGATTTCAACTCGGATGCAAACAGGAAGGTGCTGCCGACCGTGGCGTAGTAGAGCGGCTTGATGCGCAGGCGATCGACGGCAGCAAAAAGTTTCTTTCGCTTCTTATCCCAAAGCGCGAACGAAAACATGCCGCGCAATTGGTGGACGCACTCGCTGCCAAATTCCTCGTAAGCATGAATGATGGTTTCGGTGTCGCAGTTGCTGCGGAAGGCATGGCCCTTGGGAAGCAAAACCTGGTTGATGTTTTTATAATTGTAAATCTCGCCGTTGAAGGTAATCCAAACGCTGCCGTCCTCATTGGTCATGGGCTGATGGCCCTTTTCCGAGAGATCGATGATGCTCAGGCGGCGATGCCCGAGCCCGATGCTGCCATCAAAATAAAAACCGTCATCGTCCGGACCGCGGTGGCTGAGAATATCCGTCATCCGGCGCAGCATCTCTTCGGATGCCGGGCGGCCATCAAAGTTGACAATTCCAGCGATTCCACACATAAAATATTCTTACCAACTGTTTCAATTTAGTGCATTGTGTTAAGCAATTACATTTAGGTTATGGCAATTTTCTGGCGCGATTTGAACAAGCCGCGGATAAACTGCAGCTCTTCCTTTGAAAAATAGCGCGTGATCAGCAGCATTATGAAATTAATCAGCAGAGCCGAAGGGACGGTGATGAGCAGATTAAAGTCATAAATTATATAAATATATGCTGCCGTCACCAAATTAATCAGCGCAATTTTGGGAACCAGTTTGAAAAACGGCGGCGCAACCAGATTCCTGGCCAGGTACCCGCTGTGAAACAAAAACGTAAATAATTCCGCCCCCAGCGTTGCAATAGCCGCGCCATAGAGGCTGTATTTCGGAATCAGCCAAAAATTGAGCAACAAGTTGACGACCGCGCTGGTGGTCACCACCTTTGCCGTGAAGCGTTGGCGATCGGATGCGCGGGTGGTGTGCGTTTGCACGGTGCCGATAAAAATGATCGCCGTTGACCAGACGAGAATCTTCAGCGCACCAGCGGCCGGGGCATATTCGACACCGAAAATCGTCAGCACGATTTTATCGGCCAAAACGAAAATTACCGACGCCAGTGAAAATCCAATCAAAAACATCACTTTGAAACTGCGCTCGAAAAGCGCTTTGAAGGCTTCCGGCGATTGCTTGAAATAAATCGACAACGCCGGGAACACCGCTTTCATGGTTGCGACCGGAATGAACAGCATCGCGAAGACGAGACGATAGGCGGCGTTATACCAGCCAACCGCTTGATCGCCTTTCATAAACGACAACAGCGTGGAATCGACATAGGTATACATGAGTGAAAAAAAGTACAACAGCCCGAATGGGAATCCTTCGCGAAGCAAAAACTTGAGAGTTGAGAGGTTGACCCGCAATGTAACTCTTACAAACTTGAAGTGAACGACAAAGTAGCAGTAGAGCACCCGCGCGATGTGAGCAAAAAGATAAACGTAAGATAGCACGATGAAATCATGCCCGGCGAAAAGAATGGCGATGCCGATTCCGGCCACCAGCGTTCCGAATATCAGCGTCGAGTAAACCTCGTAGGCCATTTTTTGGAAGGCGCGAAAAACCGAATTGAAAAAATCCGCAAACGTGCCCAGCACTTGCGCGATGCCAACGATCACCACCGAAGTCAAAACATCGGAGGGTTTGCCGGTAAAAATGGCGCAAACGTAAATCAACCCAATAGTAAAAGCCGACGCGAAAAGTTTGATGAACAATCCGTTGGCAACGTACTCTTTACCCTTTTCGGGTAAGCGCGCCAACTCCCGCACGATCAATTGGTGGATGCCGCCGTCTGCGAGGATCAGAAACAAGCTGGTGAACGCCAAAGCAAACGTAAACTTGCCGTAAGCTTCGTCGCCGAGCAATCGCGCCGAAAAAATCACCAGCACGAGGCGCATAACGCGCTCGAATATCTCAGCGGTGAGAATCAACGCCGAGTTGGAAATTAAGGTTCTTGAACTCATTAAAGATTAGTTAGCCAGCACAGGTTGGTGACGAGTCAACTCGCAGTACCAGTCGTAGATTCGATTGTAGTGGACAGTGGGATCAAATTCACGTTCGGCTTTGGCGCGGGCGTTTTTTCCGAATTGCAGGGCGCGCTGTGGTTCCTCCCACAGACGGCGCATCTTCGCAACCAATTGTTCAACATTGCCGGCCTCGAACAGGTAGCCGGTGTCGCCGTCATCTATCAGTTCCGTAATGCCGCCCATCTGCGCGCCAATGACGGGTCGGCCGTAAGCGAACGATTCATAAATCACCAGCGGCGAATTGTCGAACCACTCCGACGGAACAATCACGGCTCGAGAATTTCTCACCAGCGCCTCCAACTCCGCCCCAGTTTTGACGCCCCAGAATTTGACTTGCGTGAGATGATTTTGCCGGACATATTCTTTCAACTCAGTTTCCTGCGGCCCATCGCCCACAATATACAAAGGCGCCGTGGGATAATTTTTTGCGGCTTTCAGCAGCGTCAGAATTCCTTTTTCTTGGGACAGCCGGCCAAAGTACAAAAGATAATCGCCGGTCGCAAAACTGGGCGCAAATTTCTGCAATTCGATCGCATAAAACAGATGCCGGATTTTCCCCGGCGCCACGCCGGCTTCGCAATACTTCTTGCCCATGAAATGGCTCGGCACATGAAAAATATCGACATGGTTTTCATAAATGTGAATCATACGGTGCAATGTACTTTCTAATGCAATCATAAAGCTGGCGGTCACCGAATCTTTGTGACAGCGCTCGATTACCGGATGCCACAAATTTCCCGACAGACATTTTTCGCAAATTGCGCCGGTACGCGGATTGTAGAGTTTGTAATTGGGACATACCAGTTTATATTGGTGCACGGTTTGAATTACCGGTATTCCAAACTTTTTGAGGGAATGCAAAATCGAAGGCGAGAGCTGGTGATCAATCATGTGCAAATGAGCCAAATCGGGCGAGTGATCTTCAATCAAACGTTCCAGCCGCTTGCGCGCTTCGATGTAATAAATCATCCGCGCCGTGGCCTTGACAGCTGTGGTTACTTTCGAGAGCGTTGAAACCCCGTTGTATTCGATATTCTCGACAAAGTACTCTGAATACGGCGTTGGAAAATTGAGCGGATGCTTCATCGAAAAGGGGATGACGTCGTGGCCATAGGCCTCCAGCACTTTGGACAACTCGAACATGTAGCGCTCGGCGCCGCCTTTGACAAAATAATATTTGTCAATCATCAAAATCTTCATGAGCGGCCCACGCGCGAATGGTTAGCTGCTATTCCATTTCCCGGGGAAGCTAAAGATGGAGTTTGTGCCACCCGGCCATTTACCGGCGACACCCCGCTGGGGTGATGTGGCACCCCGGGGCGCATTGGTGTCTGATTTTTCGCTTTCAACTCCAGAGCGCGGATTTGTTGAAATGAAAATGCCAATCCGCACAACGCCCAAAACGTCATTTGAATGCGATAGTGTTGGTACTCCGGTCCGAAATTGATGGCAACCATGAACGCGATGATGCCGCAATAGATGCCAATGGCCACCGCATTAATGGTGGCGTCTTTAATGCGAATATTGCGATAGCACTCGCGCAAGACACACCCGAACATCCAAATGAAAAAGAGGCCGCCGGGAATCCCCAACTCGGCTGTCATTCGCAGAAACTCATTGTGCACCGGATGCCAGAATCGAAAGTCATCGAATGAATGCCACTGATAATTGTTGAGCCCAACGCCAAACACGGGATAATCGGCGATGATCGGAAACGCGATTTCGATCATCAGGATGCGCCACTTCGCCTCGGAGCCGGTCTCGAAGCGCAAGAGAATTTTGTCCCAATTTAAAATCGCAATCAACGTCACGGCCACAGCTAAGGCGGCGAACCCCCCAATAAATTTTGGCTTTAACAAACCCCGGCGGAATAGCAGAAACAGAAAGAACGCAGTCGCAATCAGGAACCCAAACCATGACGACCGCGAAAAGGTCAGAAACAACGTCCCCAAACCCAGTGCCGAGATCACAATCAGCAGCCACTTATACGCTGAGCGTCTCACAAAAACAGCCAAACTGATGGCGAGCGGCAAAAGCAAAATCAGAAACGCGCCAAACTGATTGGGATATCCCAGGGTTCCTCGCATTCGGGACAGTTCCCTGCCTGCTTTGTACTGGCTGCCAAGAAAACCCAAACCCAAATCCCCGCCGGTTATGAATTGTCCCATGCCAACAATTCCCTGAAACAGTAATGAAGAGACCAACGCGTTCACCGCAAAGAGCAGCTGCGATTTGGTTTTGATGTTGTTGACGAGGTAAAAATAAAGCAGGTAGGCCTTGACGGTGAAGAAGATCCCGAATCCGGTCGCCGTCATGGCAATCGCCGAAGTCAATGAGAGCAGCGACCACAACAAAATGAGCATCGCGGGTTTGAACAGCGCGCCGGCGCGCAAGCGAACGCTGGTGAGCAAGTTTGTGCGGTACAACCACAGAACGTAAAGCAGCGCCAGGAATCCATCGCACATCAATACCAAATCCACTTTCAAAATGGGTGTGTACGCGAATCCGGTCCCAAACGGCAGGGTAAACAGCACCGCCGCCATCACGTATTTTTCAATGCGGGTTTGCAACTATCAGCTCCTCAACCATTCATTGCAATTCGTAGATCACGGTTTTCAAACCGGCTAAATCGGTGTCTTGATAAATCAAATTTAATTGATACTCGCCTGCTTTATCGGTATTCTCCAACAAAAACGCAAGTTGCGGATAATCTCGCAGGTAGCGCTCGTTGAGTACTAAATACTTGACGCCGCGATGTTTTGCGTAGGCCAGCACGCGCGCAAAACTGTTGGTGGGAATGGTGACGGACTGAGTGATGTCGTAGTTGCCGGCGTAGAAATCCACCACGTGGTTGCGGCTCATGATGACCGGCGTTTCTTTGGCGTGTTCCTTCAGCCACCGTCCGGCTTTCTTCTGTTCGACGGCATCGGCGTAATAATCCGACGAATCGGCTTTGCGGGAAATCACCCGGCCAAATTCCGGCAGAAAAGACAGACCGAAGAAGGCAACCAACAAAAACACCATGGCCAGTAAATTGGGATGAAGATTTCGCAGTGCCGAGAATTTCAAAAGCGGCTGGTACTTGCTGAGCCAGCCGTAAATCGTCTCCGCGCCTTTGGCAATCCACAGAGCGCAAATAGGCCACAGCGGAGTGAGGTAACGCAAATGAATATGAAAACTTGGAATCAAAACCAGCCAGAAAAACACGACGAAGCTTAAAAGATACAGCACCATTTTGCCCTGCTGCGGCTGCCAGGTTGTTCCCAGTAATCCGATCGCAAACAGCAACATTGGAATAGTTGTCAAGGTGGAAGGAATCGCGGTTTGCAGCATGTCCGCAACATTTTTGATGTACTTAACGACGAACGTTGCCAATTGCACCGAACGCACCGGCTTTTTTCCGCCGTCGGTGGCCTGCAAAAAAGTGCCCTGATGAAAAACCTGATCGATGGGCACGCTGGTGTTCGTCGGATCGAGATCGCGAAACGAACTGCCCTCCCCTTTCAGCGGCGTGGACATCTGCTGATTCGCCGCGCCCTTCGCGCTGAACGTCCACGTGCCGGTGGTGTTCTTCAAATAAATCAAATAGGGAGAAGCAACGCCGAGAAATCCGATTAGTAGAACCATCAGCATGTAGCCCATTCGCAAGGGACGAATGAGAAACAACTTGGTGATCGCGGCAAATGGAATCCACGCGGCCAACAAAATTATGAATCCCAATCCCTGCGGGTGACTGAGATACGCCAAACCAGCAGACAGGCCGGCGAGCCAAGCAAAGCCAATCGAGTAGCGCTTCAGCATCAACAAACCGAACAGCACTGCCAGCCCGCCGAACAACATGCTCAGGGCTTCGGTCAAAATCAGCGTCGACTGAAACGCCAGCGGCGGGAAAATCGCCACGAACGCCGCCGCGACGATGCCGACGGTTTGATCGTAAACAGTCTTTCCCAGAAAGTAAACCGGAACCACCAACAGCATGCCCGCCAAAACCGACACCATTCGTCCCGCTAATTCGTAATCGCTAAAAAAGTTACAGAAGAACGTGATGAATGCCGGCAGCAGCGGCGACCAGTACGTGTGCAGAATATCCGCCAGCCCGTTCAAATATCCGCTCACGCCTAACTTGGCGTAGTTGACTTCATCATACGCCACGGCAAATCGGTAACGCAGAAAAAATAACCGCAGCGCGAACCCGGCGGCCATCAAAATTATCAGCGCAGGTGCCGGCTTGATTTTCAAAGTGAATGTATTTCGCGGCAAATATTTTTTGATGCCCGGCGGGGTGGAAGCCGCGCCGGTGAGATTTGAATCTGTTTTTTGGGTTGAGGTATTTTTCATTTCATGTCAAATTTCAGTTCGGAGCCGTCTCCTCCCCCAAATTTTCGCTCTTTAAAATTTGGGGGAGGCCAGGAGGGGGTCATCTATCGTCAGCACCCAAGGCCTGCTCTATAGTACCCAAAACACCATCGATATTGTTCATCACGTCGTTATTCCAAAAACGCAAAACACGATAGCCTTTGGATTCCAAAAACAACGTGCGCTCAGCATCGTATTCGTCTTGTTCCAGATGCTGACCGCCGTCCAACTCAATAACGATTTTCCTGCGTGGTGCACAAAAATCAACAACATACTTACCAATTGCATGCTGGTTTCGAAAATGAACACCCTTCATACGGTGCGACCGTAACCGCGCCCAGAGTCTTGCTTCGGCTGGTGTCATGTTACGATGCAACTCTTTAGCACGTCTGAAAATATTTGGTGTTGTGCGCTTGTGCATACCCCCTCCTGACCTCCCCCATTTTAAAAAGCAAAAATGGGGGAGGAACGTCTCTCAATCATCAATCATCGATCATCGATCATCCATTATCCACGTACTCTCTCCAACTCCGAATACTCAAATTCTCGGCACTGCGGTTGCTAATCGCCTCCACAAACCGCCGCGCCAACTGCAAATTCGTAATCAGCGGCACGCCAAAATCGACCGCTTTCCTCCGAATTATATAATCGTTCGTTAATTCCTCTTCTTGATAGTTTTTGGGAATATTAATCACCAAATCGATTTTTCGTCCGCTGACAAACTCAACCACGTTTGGACTTTTCTTCTCCAACGGCCAGTTGAGAATCTCGGTCTCGATGCCGTACTGTTTCATAAAATGCGCGGTGCCGCGGGTGGCGTAAATCTTTATCCCCAAATCCTGCAAAATGCGGGCGCTGGAAATGAAATCCGCTTTATCCTCCAGCGGTCCGGTGGAAATTAGAATTGAGCGAATCGGCAGTTTGTAGCCCACTGAAATCAGCGCTTTCAAAAACGCTTCGTCGAAATCATCGCCGAGGCAGCCGACTTCGCCCGTGGACGCCATCTCTACTCCCAGCGTCGGATCGGCGCCATCGAGTCGCGTGAACGAAAATTGCGGCGCTTTCACGCCGACATATTCCAATTCCATAAATGACTTGTCGCTGCGTTCAACTTTCTCGCCCATCATTGCCCGCGTCGCAATGTCGATGAAATTGGTTTTGTACACCTTCGACACAAACGGGAAGCTCCGCGACGCGCGCAAATTGCATTCTATTACTTTCACCGCGTTGTTTTTGGCGATAAACTGAATGTTGAACGGCCCCGTTATTTGCAATGCTTTGGCAATCTTACGCGCACTGCTGCGAATCTGCCGAATGGTCTCGATGTACGTGCGCTGCGGCGGCAGCACCAGTGTGGCATCGCCAGAGTGCACGCCGGCGTTCTCCACGTGCTCGGAAATCGCGTCGATGATCACCTCCCCGTCTTTGGCCACGCCATCGAATTCGATCTCCTTCGCATTTTCCAAAAATTTGCTGATCACCACCGGATGCTCGCGCGAGATGATCGCCGCCCGTTCCAAAAAGCGCGTCAGTTCCGCGTCAGTGGAGGCCACGCCCATGGCCGCGCCGCTGAGCACGTACGACGGCCGCACTAACACCGGGTATTTCACTTTCTCTGCAAATGCTTTGGCTTCCTCGAGGGCAACCAGCTCTTCCCACTCCGGCTGATCGATCTGCAGCTCATCTAACAGCGACGAAAATTTGTGGCGATTCTCCGCGCGATCGATATCCGCCGGCGACGTGCCGATCACATTCAATCCCGCCTCGTGAAATCGCAGCGCGAGATTGTTGGCAATCTGCCCCCCCATGGCGATGATCATCCCCGCGGGATTTTCTTTTTGATAAATCTCGTAAATGGTCTCGAAGCTCAGCTCGTCAAAATAGAGCCGGTCGCATTCGTCGTAATCGGTGCTGACGGTTTCGGGATTGTAGTTGATCAGCACCGTCGGGTAGCCCAGCTTGCGCAGCGTCATCACCGCGTTGACGCAGCACCAATCGAACTCCACCGAGCTGCCGATGCGATACACGCCCGATCCCAAAACAATCACCGAACTCGTCTGCTCGTATTCAACGTCATCCGCTTCGCCGTGATAAGTGAGATACAAATAATTGGTCTGCGCCGGGTACTCCGCCGCCAGCGTGTCGATCTGTTTGACGCACGGATGCAGTCCGTAATTTTTGCGCATCGCCCGCACGTCGTCTTCCGTCGTCCGCAAAACTTTCGCGATTTGAAAATCTGAAAAGCCGGCCTTTTTCGCTTCCACCAAAATCCCGCGCGGACAAATTCCGTTGGCGTACTGGCCCAGCGACTTCTCCACTTCCAAAATATTTTTGATTTTGAACAGAAACCATTTGTCGATGTTGGTGAGCTTCTGAACTTCCTCCACCGTCATGCCCGACGCAATCGCCTGCGCAATCGCAAACACGCGCTCGTCCGTCGGATGCCGCAGCTCCTCGCGCACGTCATCAAACTTCAGCTGCTCGTTGCCGATGAGTCCAATCACGCCGATGTCCAACATGCGCAGCGCTTTTTGCAGCGCCTCTTCGAACGAGCGGCCAATGGCCATCACTTCGCCCACCGATTTCATCCCCGAGCCGAGGCGAGTGGAAACGCGGCGGAATTTTTTTAAATCCCAGCGCGGGATTTTCACCACCACGTAATCGAGCGCCGGCTCGAAGCACGCCATCGTGCTTTGGGTGATGGAATTTTTCAAATCGGTGAGGCCGAAGCCCAGCGCTAATTTCGCGGCGATGAACGCCAGCGGGTAGCCCGTCGCCTTCGAGGCCAGCGCCGAGCTGCGCGACAGCCGCGCGTTCACTTCGATGACGCGGTAGTCGCCAGTCTGCGGATTGAGCGCATATTGAATGTTGCACTCGCCGACAATGCCGATGTGCCGCACCACGCGAATGGCGATCTCGCGCAGCCGGTGGTACTCGCTGTTGTTGAGGGTCTGGCTGGGCGCCACCACGATGCTCTCGCCGGTGTGAATGCCCAGCGGATCGAAATTCTCCATGTTGCACACGGTGATGCAGTTGTCGTAAATATCGCGCACCACCTCGTACTCCACTTCCTTCCACCCTTCCAAGTATTCTTCCACCAAAATTTGATTGGTGTGCGAAAAGGCTTTGTTCGCCAGCTCGCGCAGCGCCGCCTCGTTGACGCACAGTCCCGAGCCCAATCCGCCGAGGGCATACGCGATGCGAATCATCACCGGGTAGCCGATTTGCGCCGCGATGCGCACGGCCTCTTCGGTGGAATTCACCGCCACGCTGCGGGGCGTCAGCACGTCGATTTCCCGCAGGCGCTCCACGAAGATGCCGCGGTCTTCGGTGTCTTTAATGGCTTGAATGGGACTGCCCAGCACGCGCACGCCGTATTTTTCGAAGACGCCTTTTTCCGCCAGCTCGAGGCCGCAGTTGAGGGCGGTCTGTCCGCCGAAGGAAAGGAAGATGCCGTCGGGGCGTTCTTTCTCGATCACCCGTTCCACAAAGTAGGCGTTGACCGGCAGGAAATAGACTTCATCCGCGAGATGCTCGGAGGTTTGAATGGTGGCGATGTTGGGATTCACCAGCACGGTTTTCACGCCCGCCTCTTTCAGCGCTTTGATGGCCTGACTGCCGGAGTAATCGAACTCGCCCGCCTCGCCAATCTTCAGCGCCGAGCTGCCGAGGATGATGACTTTTTTGGGGGATTTATTCATTCGGGGGTTGGACCGTGAGTTTCAAAAAAGATGAACCATGAATTTCACGAAATGACACGAATGATTTTTTTTGCGATTCTGGTTCATATTTCTTCTTTTACTCGATTCCACTCTTTCTTTAAAACGGATTGCGATAATTGCAAAGTAACTCGGTAATTGTCCCAGAATTTCTTATCACCTTCGAGACCACTGCCACCCTCTAATACTTCTACCATCATCTTCACATGTTCTAATAATTTTCTATGATCATCCTCTTCTGGGTTGATAAAGAGAACCAATCTGTTTTTGAGTTCGGTAATACCGCGATACTCGTCGTCTTGCCTCTCTTCGAATCCCGCAGCCCAATAATGTTCACATTTGCCCAGTAGTTCAGATAGCAGGTCACGCAAGTTATTAATCCAAGCCTGCCTCATCGGAGCAATTATTTGCTTATTCGCTATACGCAACGAGGTGGAGGATTGTAGTTCCGCATTCCTCAGGGCTACTGCAGTCTGGCGTTTAGCGACATACCATGAAAGAATCGGGCCAAAGAAGACAGCAAGCGCTGCCACGATTAAAGAAAGAAAAGGTAATAGTGATTCTGTCTGCATATCTCATTCAATAAAATGACAATAAAAACTGACCTTGTTCGATAGACTTACACTTGTTCCTGATCTTCTTCTTTTGATCTTGACCATCGCGACAATTTATCAAGAATGGCTATGGCTGATATGATTATGATGACAGTAGCTCCAGTTGTTGCTGCGGCTTCTATAGCTACACCCCATTGATGAGATGCGATGGCATTTCCTACCTCACCCACACCTTGAATGAGAGGGAATAAAGCGATCTTATTTGCATGTGACAGCAGATTGCTAAGTGTTCGAGACTCTGTTGCTGGAGAAAGACCAAAACGAACCTCATAATCGAAAAGATGTTGGAAATCATCTTTAAAGTTTTGGGACACCGGTTGAAGCAACAGGTTAGTTGTTTTTAACCAAAAAGAATATTCGTCTTGTGATATGTTGTCTTTATCACTACTGACTAACTTGTTAAATACAAATTGTCGAATTAATGGAGAAATTGATATTTTATTTTCGTCGATGTCGTATGGATCGTAGATTAAAGACCCGTCAGAAGCAAGAAAAACAACGTTGCGAATTGCATCATGAGCAAATTGAGCGTCATCATCGAAATAGTTCGAAAGTTTCCTGAGGAGTTCCTGTCTATGAGCATCAATTCTTTCTCGTGCCAATTTTTGTGATTCTCGGTCACCAGATATTAGGCGTTCTTCGGATAGCCATGAAAGAAAGCCTTCGTCAGAGATCGACTTTGAAATTCTTCTTCCTAATCCCACCCAATGTCGGTGTTCCATAATTTGTCTTGTGGGCAGTAAAAATATCCGAGATAGATTCCTTTGAAAATTTTCATTTGATGTTTCACGACCATCAATGGTGACTGCACGAAGCGGTGCGGAATAGTTTTCCAGAAATAACACGCGCTCAATAAAACTATCAATTCTTGTAGGCATGATTACCTCACATAGTTTTAGTTTCCCGGGAAGCTCAAGATACTGATCCCAGTCTTTTTTACTATCATGGCAAATCCGTCTAATCTGTTTGAAGACCATTCCGAAAGGGAATAGCCTACAGCCTGTATCTTAGTTGCGTTCGTGGATATAGCGACTCTTGTAAGAAAAGCCTTTCTATAGAACCTAGATCTGTTCTCAAATTCTGGTGAAATAATTGCGAGATCAATATCGCTCCATTTATGAGCCGTGCCAGTCACCTGAGATCCAAACAAGATTACAGCAGAGATGCTAATTTGATTTGACAAGCTCCAAACAAAATCGAATATGTGTTTAGCTACTTTTTTTCTGACAGGAAGGGATTGATTAAGGCTCATATATATTTTGTAGAATATGTCTCGTTTTTTTACCTCCAACCTTGCGGAGTTGATAGTGGCTTCCAACTCATTCTTCACAGAAGCTAGTGCGTCAGGTTCGCCATTCGGTCCAACTCTCTCAGCCCGTTGGTCAAATTTACCTTTTAACGAGATAATCTTTTGGAGTAGATCAGTAATTTGTTTGCTGTTGTCGTATGGTGTGTCAGAACCCTTTTGCATATCGAGAGATTTCTCTTCTTCGATGAGTAATTCCTCTATATCAAGTTCAAATTTGAGTTTTTGCAGAGGTAATGAGAATTTTAATTGACCCGATGGCATCGGAGAAATGTTTCGCAAACTGTCAGATGGGTACAATCAACTTCAGTTTATTAATTCGTTTTCAATTCCTGTAATTCGTAGTTATAGCCTTTCCACAAACTCATCAAACAAAACCCGTATCGAGCGGCCCCGGCAAAGCCTCCGTATAAAAACTACACCGCGCAGAACGGCTTCGTACGCTGGCGCATGCCCTCGTTGCTGCCATCGTCCACTAAGCGATCCTACACCGTCTCTGACGGTGTATTTGCATGCCACTGGCCGCCGGCAATTTCAAAACACAGTCACCCGTATTTGTAATTTCAATCCCGCCACTTCGGGAGAGAAATCTGGCGGCGCACAGATCATGGTATGCGCATTGAATCCTGTGCGCATTTGCAGCTCCAACTCTCCGTCAGATTCCTCGACTCGCTTCGCTCGCTCGGAATGACACTCCGTATGAACTGCACCGCGCGGAGCGGCTTCGTGCGCTGGCGGCTGCCCTCGTTGCTGCCAGCGTTGGCGTACCAAATTCTCCTCCCCCAAATTATGCTTTTTAGAATTTGGGGGAGGCCGAGAGGGGGTCGGACCCCCACCTAACCTCCCCCATTTAAAAAACAAAATGGGGGAGGAACAAACCCGCGTCCGGCAATTTCAAAACACAGTCACACGTATTTGTCATTTCGAATCACGTGCTTTTTACGGGATGAGAAATCTGGCGGTGCACCGATCGTGATATGCCAATTGAATCCTGTGCGCACTCACAGATACAACTCTCCGTCAGATTCCTCGACTCGCTTCGCTCGCTCGCCTGCCTGCTGCAGGCAGGGAATGACAGCAACCCGCGCACAGAAGGGCTTCGTGCGCTGGCGGCTGCCCTCGTTGCTGCGCCACTAACCGATCCTACACCGTCTCTGACGGTGTATTTGCGGTGCAACCCGCCGCCGGCAATTTCAAAACACAGTCACAGACTGTGTTGGATCTGTTCAAGGTTTAATTCACGCAGCTTTGCTTGCCAATGTTACCGCCAGCGGTTTTTGTCCACGCAACGCACTCATTTTTAGTATCGAGAACCCGATGACGTTACCCTTGTCATCGACTTTCTCCATAACGGCGTCATTGGTGGTTTCTCTATCAAGTGCTCATATCGTTCAACAGCAATCGAACGTCTCGACTATCGACGTCCTTGAAGACTCGCATCTAATTGCCTCAATTGGCTATTGTAAAATAAGAATTTTCTGAGGCGCGCACAAATAAACAATTCGTGCAATACGTGTAATTCGTGGTTCAAAGCTTTTCCACAAACTATCAAACAAACCCCGTATCAAATCTCTGGCGGTTGCATCTAACGATCACACACACGACTGACCGAGAGTATGTGTGGGTGAAAATTTAAATCCAAAAATTTCTCGCTCAAGATAACCAGACATTTTGCTTGACTTTGGTCGAGAAATTATTATCATAAAGTCAACTAACCTAACGGAAGGAGGGAACATGAAACTCAGTGCCCCTAAACAAGCAGTATGGCTGGTGGCGGTAATCGTCGGCGTTCTCGGCATCCTCGGAAATTTTGTCGCCATCAATTTTGTTTCAGCCAACGCCTTCTGGCTGGTCACCGTGGGGTTTGCTTTGCTGGCTCTCGGCACCGCGATGAAAGGCGTGTAGTCTGGGTTTCAGTGACGCCGTTGGTTGTCTGGGGCGATCTCGGGATCGCCCCTTTTCTTTGTCAAGAACGGAGTATCAAACGTTAGTTTGACAAGAAAGGAGTGTCAAGCTTCAGCTTGACAAAATGATGAGGATACCATGAGCAAGCAAAAATTCCAGGAAACCATCTCTGCGGGATACCAATTCGAAGGCGAATCGCTGGCGCTCGGCGCCGCCATGTTGGACAGCGAATGTCTGCCCAACACGCTGGTGCGAGTTCCGCTGAAAACGCTCAACCGGCACGGGCTCATCGCCGGCGCCACGGGCACTGGCAAAACCAAAACTTTGCAAATGATCGCCGAGGGACTTTCTGAAAAAAGCGTCCCGGTTTTGATGATGGATATCAAAGGCGATCTCAGCGGCATCGCCAAAGCCGGGGCTTCGAATGCAAAAATAGAGGATCGCCATCAGAAAATCGGCATTCCATTTCAGCCGCAGGCATTTCCGGTGGAGCTGCTTTCCCTCTCCGCGGAAAAAGGGGTGCGGCTGCGCGCCACAGTTTCGGAATTTGGCCCGGTGCTCTTTTCAAAGATTCTCGGACTGAACGACACGCAAGCCGGCGTCGTCGCGCTGGTGTTCAAATACTGCGACGACGAGCAACTGCCGCTTTTGGATCTCAAAGATTTCAAGAAAACACTCAATTTCATTTCCAACGAAGGCAAGGCGAAAATCACCGAACAGTACGGCAGCATTTCGCCAACCTCCGTCGGCACGATTTTGCGCAAAGTCATCGAATTGGAGCAGCAGGGCGCGGAACTATTTTTCGGCGAAAAATCCTTCGAGGTGGAAGACCTGCTGCGAATTGACGAGCAGGGGCGCGGCGTGATTTCCATTCTTCGCCTAACTGACATACAAGATCGCCCAAAACTGTTTTCCACTTTTATGTTGAGTTTGCTGGCGGAGATTTATTCAACTTTTCCGGAAGAAGGGGATCTCGATCAACCCAAACTCGTCATCTTCATCGATGAAGCGCATTTGATTTTTGAAGAAGCCTCGAAGGCATTGCTCGATCAAATCGAAACCATCATCAAATTAATCCGCTCGAAAGGCGTGGGCATTTTCTTCTGCACCCAAAATCCCACCGATGTTCCGGACGCGGTGTTGAGTCAGTTGGGCATGAAAGTGCAGCACGCGCTGCGGGCATTCACCGCGAAGGATCGCAAAATGATCAAGCTCATCGCCGAGAATTATCCTATCTCGGAATTTTATGAAACCGAGACGCTGCTCACTTCACTGGGAATCGGCGAAGCGGCAATCACCGTGCTCAACGAAAAAGGCGTGCCGACTCCGCTAGCCGCCACATTGTTGTGCGCGCCGCGCTCGCGCATGGATATTTTGACCCCGCAGGAAATTGATGAGGTGGTCAGTCGCTCAGCGCTGGTAAAGAAATACAATCAGGCCATCGACCGCGAGAGCGCCTACGAGATGCTGAACGCGAAAATCGCGGAATTTCAGCAAGCCGAAAAACAGGAACAGTTGCGGCGTGAGTGGGAACGAATGCCGAGTCCGCGTACTACTGGACGCAAACAGAAAAGCACGTTCGAGACGGTCATCGACTCGCCCATTACCCGGCAGGTTGGGCGCACCGTGGCGCGGGAATTGACGCGCGGACTTTTGGGCGTGCTGGGAATGGGCGGGCGCTCGCGAAGGGGAAGATTATTTTAGCAGACGGTGGGCTGACATTAACAAGACTATTGTAAAAATCACAAAAGCACGTATTCAACCATGAAGTACACGACGTTTAAAAATCCAATTTACAAAGGTTCCATGTAGGGAACACATAGTGTGCGTTACCGGCGTATCTAACAATTTTACAAATAGTCTTGTAAGTAGTAATTTAAACTGAACCGCAAAATTTCTAAGCCGCTGCTTTTTTCTTAAATCGGTGAAACCTCAATAATCACTTTCTCTAAAGTCCGTCCCAAGACAACACTTACATCCAAAACTTCCAGACCCGCTAATTTGCCATCGGGTCCGTAGTTCGCTATCACATCATCGCTCAATGGGCGCGTTTCCGCCTGCCCTTTCTTTAACGCGCGGAGCTCAATGTAGAGCGCATCCACTGCGGCATCGTCGTTGATCTTCATTTTCTAAATAGCGAATCACTCAAAGAGTCTATCAATCCAGTACTCTGGCTCTCTGTGCTGATGAGCCACAGCAAGAATGAAGATTTTATTTTTGTAGATTGTGTAAATCAAGTTATAGGGAAACTTTTCCAGAATCGCCTTCCGAGTATGCTTGGTATTTTGCGCCCAAGCTTTCGGGAAAAGTATTATGAGATCGACCAGTTTTCAAAACTTCCTCAAAAACGTATCGCCAAGTCCGTCAGACTGCAAATTGTAATATTGAATTGCGTCATCCAACTCAATGGAAGCCGGCTCTATGAATTCAACATCCATTTGCTTACTTGTATTTTTTGATTATTTCATCTAAAGGAATGGTTTTAACCCTGCCGGTTTTTAATGCCTCGTATCTTTTTTCTGACTCCTCCGCCCAGGTCGCATCAATTTTTTCGTCGGGCTTATCAAGGCTTTGAGCCAGCCACTCCATAAGTTGTAGCCTTTCTGATGGCCGCAATTGCAGCGCTGCTTTCAACAGTGTTTTAGAATCCATTATAGTTCTCCAATCTACAAACGTTCACATCAATATAGCATAAATTCTGAATTTCAACTTTCGCTTTCGACTTGCTTTGAGTGTCAAGATGAAGCTTGATGCTCAGAGTAACACAACATGAATGTTGTGTTAGGTAATTACTTCGGACCCGCCTTCTTCACCGCCTCCGTCACCTGATCCGCAAACTGCTCGAAATTTTTCTTGAACATCGCGGAGAGCTTTTGGGCCTGATCATCGTACGCGGATTTGTCCGGCCACGTATTGCGCGGTTTCAAAACTTCGTTTGGCACGTTGGGACAGGACACCGGAATGTGCAGCCCAAAAATCGGATCTTCTTCAGTGGATACGTTGGCCAGCGAGCCATCGAGCGCGGCGGTAATCATGGCGCGGGTGTAAGCAATTTTCATGCGGCTGCCGACGCCAAAGGGCCCGCCGCTCCAGCCGGTGTTCACCAGCCAGCAATCGACTTTGTGCTGCGCCATTTTCTCGCCGAGCAGCTGCGCGTAAACCGTCGGGTGCAGCGCCATGAAGGGCGCGCCAAAACAGGTGCTGAACGTCGCCTGCGGTTCTTTGCCCAAGCCCTTTTCGGTGCCGGCGACTTTCGCGGTGTAGCCGGAGAGAAAGTGATACATGGCCTGCTCCTGCGTGAGCTTGGCGATGGGCGGCAGCACGCCGAAGGCATCCGCGGTGAGCATAATAATATTTTTGGGATGTCCGGCTACGCTGGGAATGACCGCATTGTTGATGTGCGAAAGCGGGTACGCCGCGCGCGTGTTTTCCGTCAGTGAGGCGTCGTCGAGGTTGAGCAGCCGCGACTGGGTGTCGATGGCAACGTTCTCGAGAATGGTGCCGAAGCGGCGCGTCGTTTCGTAAATTTCCGGCTCGGCCTCTTTAGACAGCCGAATCACTTTGGCGTAGCAGCCGCCCTCGAAGTTGAAAATTCCTTTGTCGCTCCAACCGTGCTCGTCATCGCCGATCAGGCCGCGATTGGGATCGGCGGAGAGCGTGGTTTTGCCGGTGCCGGACAGTCCGAAGAACAACGCCACGTCCCCGCTTTTGCCAACGTTGGCGGAGCAGTGCATCGACAGCACTTTCGTGCCCTTATTATTGGGATCGAGCGGCAACAGATAATTCAAAATCGTGAACACGGATTTCTTGATTTCGCCGGCATAACTGGTGCCGCCGATTAAGACCAATTTCTTCCCGAAATTCACGATGATGAACACCTCGGAGTTGGTGCCGTCCAATTCCGGCACCGCGTGAAAACGCGGCGCGTTGATAATGGTGAAATCCGGCTCGAATTTGTCCAATTCCTCGCGGGGCACTTGAATGAACAAATTGCGCACGAAGATGTTGTGCCAGGCGGTTTCGGTGATCACCCGCACCGAGATGCGATAATTGGGATCGGCGCCGGCGTAGCAGTCCTGCACAAAAATATCTCGCCCCTGCAAATAGGCCAGCATACGATTGTGCAGCTTATTGAAATTGTTTTCCTCAAATGGACGGTTGATTTTTCCCCACCAGATGTGCTGGTCGCTGCTCTTCTCTTTGACAATAAATTTGTCGTTGGGCGAACGCCCGGTGTGATGCCCGGTGCGAACGAGGAATGGCCCCAAGTGCGCCAACAATCCCTCGCGGCGTTTTATGGCTTCTTCATAAAGCGCGGGGGTGGAAAGATTCCAGAAAATGCGATTGACGTTTTTGATGCCCTGTTTTTCCAACTCGCGAATGGCGTCCACATTCATGAGATTCAGTCTCCTTTTTTGAATTTGGAACCAGGAACCACGAATTCTCTAAGTTTCAGGAATTAACAGGTGACCTGTGTGCCTTTGGGGTCAGGTTAATGCGGCCTACCTTTGTGGAATTCGTGGTTAACTAATTTCTTCCAAGAGATTTTTAAATTCAAACCCGAAGTGTTGCGGATTTTCGGCGATGACCGCCGCGGAGACGATGTACAAAACAAAGTCATA